>DDVW01000039.1:0-74460 GCA_002345545.1 Stenotrophomonas sp. UBA2302
CCGCCTGCTGCACGGGGGCGGCGGCAGGCGCAGGGGCCGATGCGGCGGCAACCGGAGCCGGCGCCGCGGCCGCGCCTTCGGCTTCCAGGACCACGACCACATCACCCTCGGACAGCTTGTCGTCGAGCTTGACCTTGATCTCCTTGACCACGCCGGCCGCCGTGGACGGCACCTCCAGCGTCGCCTTGTCCGATTCCAGCGTGACCAGCCCCTGGTCCTTCTTCACCGTGTCGCCCACGGCCACCAGGATCTCGATCACCGGCACGCTGTCGTAATCGCCGATGTCCGGAACCTTGATTTCAATCGTCGCCATTGTCTTCTCCCGTGGGCTCAGTCGGCGTCTTGGCCGTAGAACCGGTTATGCATCCTGTCGAGCGCGCGTTCGATGTCGGCGTAGCGCTTCTCGTACTTCTTGTCTTTGCTGTGGGCCAGTTCGACCAGCAACACCGCCTGGTCCTGCAATGCCTCCAGCGGGCCGCAATTGCTGCGCTTGCCGCTGTAGCGCTGGCCACCCACGGTGAAGGACACCACCTCGGCCTCGGTGACCGGCGCCTGCCCGGCCACTTCCGGCATGGACAGCGCCTGCGTCCAGGCCTGTACCAGCCGTTGCGCCAGCGCCTCGGGCACGGGTGCCTGCACGAAATCCGGCTGCTGGTCGACCACCAGGCTCACGCCACCGCGGCTGCGGCCACTGTTCCAGTTGTAGATGCGCTCATCGGCGACGCCGGCCAGCACCAGCCATTGGCCGCTGCCGGCATCACGCCGCAGCAGCACCTGCGATTCCTCGCCGCGCACCGGCAGGGTCAGCATCGACACACCGTCCTCGACCGCCCCGCCCAGCAACTGCACCGCCGCCTCGCCGTAGTTGCCCACGGCCGGCGGCCAGCCCTGGCCGATGGCCGGCTCGCAGCTTCGGGCCAGCGCCGGTGCGGCGACCGCCACCAGCAGCGCCGCCAGCAGCGCGCGTCCACAAACCACTGGCCTCACAGCAGCACGCGCCGCATGTCGGCCAGCACCTGCCCCAGATAGGTGGTGAAGCGCGCGGCCAGCGCACCGTCGATGACGCGGTGGTCGTAGCTCAGCGACAGCGGCAGCTGCAGCTTCGGCGCGAATTCCTTGCCGTTCCAGACCGGCTGGATCGACGACTTGGACACGCCGAGGATCGCCACTTCCGGCGCATTGACGATCGGCGTGAACGCGGTACCACCAATGCCGCCCAGCGAACTGATCGAGAAGCAGCCGCCGCTCATGTCGGCCGGGCCGAGCTTGCCGTCGCGCGCCTTCCTGGCCAGCTCGCCGGTTTCCTGGGCGATCTGCACCACACCCTTCTTGTCCACATCGCGGATCACCGGCACAACCAGACCGTTGGGCGTATCGGCGGCAAAACCGATGTGGAAGTACTTCTTCAACGTCAGGTTCTCGCCGCTGGCGTCGAGCGAGGCGTTGAACTCGGGGAATTTCTTCAGGGCCGCGGCGCTGGCCTTGATCAGGAAGGCGAGCATGGTCAGCTTGATACCGGCCTTCTCGTTCTCCTTGTTGAGCTGCACGCGCAGGGCTTCCAGCTCGGTGATGTCGGCCTGATCGAACTGGGTGACGTGCGGGATCATCGCCCAGTTGCGCGCCAGGTTGGCGCCGGAGATCTTCTTGATGCGCGACAGCGGCTGCACTTCGGTCTCGCCGAACTTGCTGAAATCCACCTTCGGCCACGGCAACAGGTTCAGGCCACCGCCGGCAGCCACCGCGCCACCGGCTGCGGCCGGCACGCCGCCGCCGAGCACGGCCTTGACGAACTTCTGCACGTCACCCTTGGTGATGCGCCCGCCCTTCTCGCTGCCGCTGAGCTGCAGCAGGTCCACGCCCAGTTCGCGCGCGAACACGCGCACCGCCGGGCTGGCATACGGCACCTTGGACGGCAGCACGCCCTCGGCATTGAACTGCACCGGCGGCGTCGACGGACGACCGGCCGGAAGCGCAGCGTCCTGCTGGATCTCGCGCTGGGCCAGTTTGTCGGCCACCGGGGCAACGGCCACCGGCTCGACCTTGGCGCCGGTTTCGGCAGCGGCTTCGACCTTGGCCGGAGCGGCGGCAGCGGCGGGCTTGGCAGCCTCTTCGGCCACTTCGATCAGCGCCACCACCTTGCCTTCGGACAGGCTGTCGCCGACCTTGACCTTGATCTCCTTGACCACGCCGGCCACCGACGAGGGCACTTCCATCGTCGCCTTGTCCGACTCCAGCGTGACCAGCCCCTGGTCCTTCTTCACCGTGTCGCCGACGGCGACCAGGATTTCGATTACCGGGATGTCGCTGTAGTCACCGATATCGGGGACAAGTGCTTCCTTGATTTCGGCCATGAAACTACTCCAGCAACAGTGAGGGAAACCCCTATTGTGGCCTCAGCGGAGCGCAGCGCCAACCGTCCGAACTGAATCCGCATACGTATGTCCGCGGACAACGACCGGTCATGCCTGCAATGGCTTCGAACCTGTCCTGCAAGGGCCGCCGCGGCTGACCTGATGCCTGTCTCAACTGTCCTGCCCGGCCATGGCGCTTCCCGCGCCGTTTCCCGCGTCACAGCCACCGATCAGCCATGGCTGCAGCTGCCGCCACTGCGCCAGCAGACGCGGCAGCGACCAGGCCGCATTGGCCGGGCTGGTCGATGGCAGCGCGAGCAGAGGCAGTCCGGCAAGTGCGGGCGGCAATTCCGGCTGCACCCAGCGCCGGAACGCGGCATGGGCCGCCGCACCGTTGCAGGCGATCACCTGCAGCTGCGGCAGGGTCCGCATCAACTGCGGCAACGGATTGACCACTTCGCTGCCGCGCACGATGGCCGTATCCAGGCTGCCCGCGCGCCGGCATTGGCCGATCACATCCCACAGGCCGATACCGGCCTGCTGCAGGCGCGCGATGCGCTGCGGGTAGTCCAGCTGCGCATCGACACCGCACAGCGTTGCCATCAGCGGCCAGAAGCGATTGCGCGGGTGCGCGTAGTACTGCGCCTGATGCAATGAAACCGCGCCCGGCATCGAGCCGAGCAGCAGCACGCGTGCCTGCCCATCCACGTGCGGATCAAGACCACGCAGCAGTGTTCCGGTCATCACGCACATCTCGACTTCGTGAATGGAAATTTTCCGCGCACTGCGGAATTCATGGGGTTTTCCGGCTTTTTCCTGAACGTCGGGCGGCTGCGTACAGAGCGATTCATGTTGCCATCGCTAGGGTTTCGCATGCCCCGCAACGAGGGCCTCGACAACAACGTTATCCCGATTCTGGAGATACGAGGAGTACACCATGCGTTCGATCAAGATTCTCAGCCTTGCCACGTTTGCCACCCTGGCAATGTCGTCCACCGCATTCGCGCAGGACGCTGCCGCTGACAGTGCGTCCGGCAAGCGCTTCGCCGTGGTGGGTGGCGTGAGCCTGCTGCAGCCCAAGAGCGATCCGGCCGAGGGCATCGACAAGTTCGATGGCGGCCCGGCCCCGACCCTGAGCGCCAGCTACTACATCAACGACAATTTCGCCGTGGAGCTGTGGGGTGCCGCCGACAAGTTCAACCACCGCGTGCGTACCGCAGGCGGTGCCAAGGCCGGCACCGTCGAACAGCAGCCGGTGGCGCTGAGCGCGCAGTACCATTTCGGCGCTGCCGACAACGTGTTCCGTCCGTTCGTGGGCCTGGGCTATTACGAATCGAACTTCAGCAACGAGAAGATCGATGGCCTCAGCGACAGCGGCAACCATGTCGGCATCGAGACCGCCAAGGGCGCGATCGGCACCGTCGGTGTGGACATGAACATCAACTCGACCTGGTTCGCCCGCGCCGATGCGCGCTACATGCACGCCCGTCCGGAGCTGCGCGTGGCTGGCAGCAACGCCGGCGAACTGAAGCTGGACCCGTGGACCGTCGGCTTCGGCATCGGCGCCCGCTTCTGATTTCCCGATAACAGAACGGCTGTCACTCCCACAGGCACGGATCGTCCACGGTCCGTGCCTGTGGCGTTTTACGGGCTGTGTGCTGGCGCTGGGCCGCAGCTGTCACGGGCCGGCATCCTTGCTCCAGCGCAGCGCGCGGTAGTCGAATCCGGCACGCACGCGCGGCTTGATGATGTCGAAGAACGGCGACACGTCGAAGTCGCGCGGTGTGTACAGGCTGTAGTTGCGGATGTGCAGGATTTCCTGCCGCTGCTCGCGGCCACCGGCATAGGCCTGCACCGCCTCGATCTCCGGCAGGATGGGGTAGCGGATCGATTCGAACGCCTGCGCCAGCAGCGTGGAACAGATCGCCTTGGTCGGCTCGCCACTGCCCAGTGCGATCATCCGCCGGCGCATGTGGGCAGGCACCGGCGGCTGGACCAGATAGCGCGCCAGATCGAACACGTTCTTCAGGTCGTAGCTGTAGCCCAGCCGCGAGCGCATGAAATCCACCAGCTGCTCCACCACCTCCGCCGACAGTCCCTGCGGCCGGCAGATGCGCGTGTGCTGGCAGGAATACGCGACCAGCGGAATCCGTTGCACACCACGCTCCACATCCACATCGATCAGCATCGGCTGCTGCGTACCGCCCGGGTGCAGCGGCTCCTCGCCGATATACAGCGCGGCGTGCGACCAGGTGGACTGGGTCAGGAACTTGATCGCGGTGGCGAAGCGGCTGTTGCCCTCCACCAGCAACACATCGCCGCGCTGCAGCGTGCGCGCCAGCAGTGCCGGATCACCAGTCGGCGGCCGGCTCTGGTGGCGGCGCGGCTGCGCCAGATAGTGCGCCAGGCGTCGACCTGTCAGATGCAGCAAGCCCATCGGCAGCTTCCTTGGACCGGGGCACCAGCGTACTGCGCACCTGTCGGCGACGCCACGTCACCAGCCCACACCCGCCGGCCCAGCGTATGCGCCCGGCGGCATCGCGCAGAGATGGATACCGGTCAGAACGCCGGCAACACCGCGCCCTGGTACTTCTGTTCGATGAAGGCCTTCACTTCCGGGCCGGTGAGCGCCTTGGCCAGCTTCTGAACGCGGGCGTCGTCCCTGTTGTCGGCACGCGACACCAGGAAGTTCACATACGGCGACTCGCTGCTTTCGATCGCCAGCGCGTCCTGGGTCGGGTTCAGCCCGGCATCGAGCGCATAGTTGGTGTTGATCAGCGCCAGATCGACCTGGTCGAGCACGCGCGGCAGCATCGCCGAGTCCAGCTCGCGGAATTTGAGCTGCTTGGGGTTATCCACGATGTCGCGCTGGGTGGACAGCGCGTTGGACGGATCCTTGAGTTTGATCACGCCGGCGGTGTCGAGCAGGATCAGCGCGCGGCTGTTGTTGCTGGGGTCGTTGGGAATGACCACATCGGCACCCACCGGCAGCTCGGCCAGCGACTTGAAGCGGCGCGAATAGGCGCCGAACGGCTCGATGTGCACGCCGACGACGGTGACCAGGCCGGCCTTGCGATCACGGTTGTAGGCGTCCAGGTACGGCTCGGTCTGGAAGTAGTTGGCATCGACCTGCTTCTGCACCAGCTGGTCGTTGGGCTGCACGTAGTCGTTGAACACGCGCACATCCAGCGTGACGCCTTGCTTTTCCAGAATCGGCTTGACCACCTGCAGGATCTCCGCATGCGGCACGGCGGTGGCGGCCACCACCAGCTTGGAGTCATCGGCGGCGGGTTTGCCGCAGGCCGACAGCGCGAGCATGGTGGCGAACAGGGGAAGCGCGAACAGCTTGTTCATGGGGATCGGGATCCTGTGGGGAAGGATGGACGGCATACCGTAACAGGCCGCCCGGCTATGGCGCGGCCCGCCGGAATGCTATTTGCGGCTGTAGTGCGCGACCAGGCGGTCGCCGAGCATCTGCAGCAGCTGCACCAGCACCAGCAGCAGCACCACGGTGACCAGTGCCACGTCGGTGTGCGAGCGCTGGTAGCCGTCGCGGAAGGCCAGATCGCCCAGCCCGCCGGAGCCGATGAAGCCCCCCATCGCGGTGAAACCGACCAGCGCGATGGTGGTGACCGTCGCCCCGGCAATCAGGCCGGGCCGGGCCTCGGGCAGCAGCACCTTGAACACCAGTTGCGATGTGGTCGCGCCCATCGCCTGGCTGGCTTCGATCACGCCGCGATCGACTTCGCGCAATGCGGTTTCCACCAGCCGCGCATAGAACGGCGCCGCACCGATGACCAGCGGCAGGATCGCGCCGCGCACGCCCAGCGAGGTGCCCATGATGGCCAGCGTGACGGGAATCAGCACCACCATCAGGATGATGAAGGGCACCGAGCGCAACATATTCACCACCAGCGCGGTCACGCCATACAGCAGCGGCCGGCGGCGCAGCTGCGGCGAGCCGGCCAGGAACAGCAGCACCCCCAACGGCAGGCCGATGATCATCGTCAATGGCAACGACCCGGCCAGCATCAGCAGGGTATCGATCGTGGCCTGGCCGATGTCGGCCCATTTGCCGGCATCCAGATGGCGGAAGAAGCCGGTCGCGGCTGCGATGCTCATTGACGCACTACCTCCACATGCACGCCCGCGGCCTCGAAGGCGGCCTGGGCGGCGTTCTCGTCGCCCCCCGCCAGCGCGACGGTAAGCTGGCCGTAGGGGGTGTCCTTGATCCGGTCGATGCGCCCGGACAGGATGTTGTAGTCCACCCCGGTATCGCGGGCGATGCGGCCCAGCAGCGGCTCGTAGGTGTCACTGCCGATGAAGGTCAGGCGCAGGATACGGCCGTTGACCGCGGCGAAATCACGGCGCTGTTCGCCTTCGTCGACATGCTCGGATTCGGACACGAAGCGGCGCGTGGTCGGGTGTTGCGGATGCAGGAACACCCCGGTCACCGGGCCCATCTCCACCAGATGGCCGGCATCGAGCACCGCCACGCGGTCGCAGACACGGCGGATCACGTCCATCTCGTGGGTGATCAGCACGATGGTCAGGCCCAGCTCGCGGTTGATTTTGCCCAGCAGCGCCAGCACCGAGGCGGTGGTCTGCGGGTCCAGCGCGCTGGTGGCCTCGTCGCACAGCAGGATCTGCGGCCGCGTCGCCAGTGCGCGGGCGATGCCCACACGCTGCTTCTGGCCACCGGACAGCTGCGCCGGGTACTTGCCCGCATGCGCCTCCAACCCGACGGTGCGCAGCAGTTCGGCCACGCGCGCGTCGATCTCGGCGCGCGGCGTGCCGGCCAGTTCCAGCGGAAACGCCACGTTGCCGGCCACGGTGCGCGCCGAGAGCAGGTTGAAGTGCTGGAAGATCATGCCGATCCGGCGGCGCAACGCGCGCAGGCCGTCGGTATCCAGCGCGGTGGCGTCCTGGCCGTCGATCAGCACGCGGCCGCCGCTGGGTTCTTCGAGCCGGTTGATCAGGCGGATCAGGGTCGATTTGCCGGCGCCGGAGTGGCCGATGATGCCGAACACCTCGCCGGCGTGGATCTGCAGGTCGAGCGGATGCAGCGCGGTGATCGCGCGACCATCGACGGGATAGGACTTGTGCAGGTTCTGGAACGCGATCACTGCCAGGGCAATCCGGGGCGGGTTGGAACGGGCGTGCAGCCTAGCAGCGACGGGCCATCGGCGCGCGTGCCAGCACCGGGAATGTTATTCCTTTTGGTTCTAAGCAATCGTCAGCGACGCTGCCCGGGCCTCAGGGATGATCCACCGTGCCGCTGCGGCGCGCGTGCTGCACCCGCTCGCGATGCAGCAGGTACAGGCCGCTGGCGACGATGATCGCCCCGCCCAGCCAGGTCAGCCGGTCCGGCAGCACGCCCCACAGCAGCAGGTCCAGGCCGATCACCCAGACCAGCCCGGTGTATTCCAGCGGCGCGACCAGCGAGGCTTGGCCCAGTTGGAACGCCCGCGTCAGCGCGATCTGCCCCAACGCCCCGGCCAGACCCATGCCGGCGATCAGCGCGGCATGCTTCCACTGCAGCGGCTGCCACTGCGGCCACGCCAGCAGCCCGGCACCGACGGCCATGATCAGCAGGAACCACACCACCATCGACTGCGAGGTGTCGGTGCGGGTCAGCAGGCTCACCGTCACCGAGGCGATGGCGTAGGCCAGCGCCGCCACCAGCACCATCAGCCCAGGCAGCGAGATGATGCCGTCCACGCCGGGGCGCAACACCACCAGCACCCCGACCAGACCGATGCCGATCGCCACCCAGCGCCGCGGGCCCACGTGTTCGCCCAGCAGCGGCACCGACAGCGCGGCCACCAGCAGCGGCGAGACGAAATAGATGGTGTAGGCGGTGGACAGCGGCAGCGTACGCAGCGCGTAGACGAAGCAGCCGATCATCACCATGCCCAGCACGCCGCGCAGCAGGTGCAGGCCCCAGCGCACCGGAATGATCGACCGCGGCCCGGCGGTGGCCAGCACCCACACCAGCACGAACGGCAACGACGCCGCGCCACGCAGCATGGTGACCTGCAAGGTGGGGTAGCTGGCCGACAGCATCTTCATGCCGGCATCCATCAGCGAGAAGAAGGCGACGGCAGCCAGCATCCAGGCGATGGCGCGCGCGGGGGATTTGCTCGGAGACATGGCGCGATTATCCGCCCTCGCCCAGCGCAAGGCACCCGCTCGGGCATTGCATGTTCAGGCGGGATCACGCGCCGGCCCGGCGGCTTTCCCGCCCGTCACACCCGGCCGCAGCGCGCCCGTTGCCCCCGGGCCATCACCTGCACAGCACCCCGGCGCAGCCGCAGGCGCCCCGCTGCCTGCGGCGCCTATCGCCTAGAATGGAGCCCGTTTTCATTGCCGGGAGCAGGCCCATGCCTTCCTTTGACGTCGTCTCCGAAGTCGACAAGCACGAGCTGACCAACGCCATCGACCAGGCCAACCGCGAGCTGTCCACCCGCTTCGACTTCAAGGGCGTGGATGCCAAATACGTGCTGGAAGACGAGAAGCTGATCAAGCTGACCGCACCGACCGATTTCCAGCTCAAGCAGATGGGCGACATCCTCAAGCAGCGCCTGGGCGCACGGCAGATCGATTTCCGCTGCCTGGAATTCGGCGACATCGACACCAACCTGGGCGGCGCGCGCCAGCAGGTCACTGTCAAGCAGGGCATCGAGCAGAAGCTGGCCAAGCAGATCGCCGCGAAGATCAAGGAGGCCAAGCTCAAGATCGACACCCAGATCAACGGCGACAAGCTGCGCGTGACCGGCAAGAAGCGCGACGACCTGCAGGACGTGATCGCGCTGCTGAAGAAGACCGAGTTCGAAGTGCCGCTGCAGTTCGAGAACTTCCGTGACTGAGTCCACGACCATGGCGGACGCCACCGACCCGATCGCCGTCACCCGCCGCTGGGTGGAGAAGGCGGTGATCGGCCTGAACCTGTGCCCGTTCGCCAAGGCGGTGTACGTCAAGGAGCAGGTGCGCTTCGTGCTCAGCGACGCCTCCACGCCCGAGGCGCTGCTGGAAGAACTGGCCGAGGAACTGCTGCGGCTGCGCGACACCCCGGCCGAGCAGATCGATACCACGCTGATCATCCACCCGGACGTGCTGACCGATTTCCTCGACTACAACGACTTCCTCGACAACGCCGACGCGGCGGTGGAGGCGCTGGACCTGCAGGGCATCCTGCAGGTGGCCAGTTTCCACCCGGATTACCAGTTCGCCGGCTCGGCGGCCGATGACGTGTCCAACTACACCAACCGCTCGCCGTATCCGACCCTGCACCTGCTGCGCGAGGACAGCGTGGAACGGGCGGTGGCCGCGTTCCCGGACCCGGACGTGATCGTCGAGCGCAACATCGCCACGCTCGACAGGCTCGGCGTGGACGGTTGGAACCGGCTGCTGGCCGACGACTGACCTGCGGCTTCGGCGAGCGACAGCTCCTGGGACGGCGCGATGTGAAAGAGTCGCGCCGTTTCTATTGGATTGAAGCCCGGGCCGTCATTCGGCCTGCAGTACCGGCGCGGTATCCAGCCACGGCAACAGCTGTCGCCGCACCTCATGCAGCGAGCCGACGATGCGATGCCCCAGCGCCCGCACGCCTGCATCCGGCGCCAGCAGGTCGGGAACCTGCACCGTGGTCATGCCCGCGGCCAGCGCCGCACGCACGCCGGTGGGCGAGTCCTCCAGCGCCAGGCAGTGGGACGGATCGACATCCAGCTTGCGCGCGGCCAGCAGGTAGATATCCGGCGCCGGCTTGGAATGGGCGACCTCGCTGCTGGTCGCCACCGCGTTGAAATAGTGCAGCAGCCCGGCCGCTTCGAGCTTGCGCGAGGCCAGCGGCTGGCGGGTGGCAGTGGCCACCGCGCGTGGCACCGCGTGTTCGACCAGCAGTTCCAGCAGCTCGACGATGCCCGGCCGGTGCGGCACCCCCGCCTCGACGATGCCGTCGTAGCGCGCATAGGAGGCGGCCAGCAGCGCATCGGTGCGCTCCATGCCCAGCGCGTCGCCCAGGCGCTGGCGCGTGGCCGCGTCGGAGGAGCCGATCAGCGACAGCAGCAGCTCGCGCGACACCGTGCAGCCCTGTTGCCGCGCGACATGCTCCAGGCAGCCCAACAAGGCGCGCTCGCTGCCAGCATCAGCCCGTCCATGTCGAAGATCACCGCGTGCGGACGCCTGCCCAGGACCGCCATTTCCATCAGTGCGTTTCTCCAAACAGCGTGGCCAGGTCGCCGGCATCGAGCTGCCGCCACTGGCCTTCGCCCAGATCGCCCAGCTCCAGCCCACCGACCTTGCAGCGGTGCAGCGTCTGCACATGGTTGCCGACCGCGGCGAACATGCGCCGCACCTGGTGGTAGCGGCCTTCGTGCAGGGTCAGCCGCGCGTGGCGCGGGCCCAGCACTTCCAGCTCGGCCGGCAACAGCGGCTTGTCGTCCGACTCCAGCAGCAGTTCGCCGCTGGCAAAGCGCGCAGCCTCGTCACCGCGCAGGTCTTCGGCCAGATGCGCCTCGTAGACCTTGTCCAGCTTCGACCTGGGCGAGACGATGCGATGCAGCAGCTGGCCGTCATCGGTCATCAACAGCAGTCCGGAGGTGTCGCGATCCAGCCGGCCGACGCTGGACAGCACCGGATCACGGTCGCGGAAACGGTCGGGAAGCAGGTCGTAGATCAACCGGCCGATGTCCTTGGTCGAACAGGTGTAGCCGGCCGGTTTGTGCAGCATCAGGGTCAGCCCCGGCGGCGGGTCCAGCGGCTCGCCGTCGATGCGGATGACGGAGTGCTCCACCTTGTCGTCGGCATACAGCACCTCGCCCTCGGCATCGGTGATGCGGCCTTCGCGGAACATCCCCTGCACCTGCTTGCGGCTGCCGTAGCCGAGGTTGGCGATGTGTTTGACCAGCTTCATGCGCGGCCTCCACGGGTGCCGACGATGACCTTGAAGCCGTCGCGCTCGGCGGCCACGTGCACCTGACCGAAGCTGTCATTGAGGATCTGCTCGTACGGCAGGTGGCGGTTGGCGACCATGAACAGCTTGCCGCCCGGACGCAGCGCCTGCGCGGCCACGGCGATGAAGCGCTGGCCGATGTCGGGCCGGTCCTCGCGTGCGGGCGTGTGGAACGGGGGATTGGAGACGATGAAGTCGTAGCGGCCGTCGATGCCGGCGGTGACGTCATGCCAGCGGAAATCCAGCCTGGCATTGCTGCCGGCCAGGTTGCGGCGGGCCAGTTCCAGCGCGCGCGATTCGGCTTCGTACAGGTCCAGCGCTGTCACCTTCGGGCAACGTGCCAGCACCTCGGCCGACAGGTAACCCCAGCCGGCGCCCAGATCGGCGCCATGGCCGGCCAGATCGGCCGGCAGCTGCTCGACCAGCAGCGCCGAGGCCGGGTCGATGCGGTCCCAGGCGAATACACCGGGGCGGCTGTGGAAGCGGCCATCGAGGATGGTGCGCGGCGCATCCAGCGCGGCCCAGCGCTGGCGCAGCGCCTCGTCGTGATTCCCCTGGGCCGGCGCGGTCCAGTAGGCACGGCAGTGGTTCTTGGTCAGCTTGCCGCCGAGGCCGGCCAGCTGCTGCAGGTCGCTTTCACCCGAGCGCGCGCCCTCGTTGTTGGACTGGCAGGCCACGACGATGCCGCCGGGCGCCAGCAATTCCACGGCGCGGGCGAACAGCGCGCGGGCCTCGTCACGCTGTCGCGGCGGCAACACCAGCACCAGCGCGTAGCGGGTGGCATCGGCCTGCACCTGGGCCTCGTCATGCACCTGCCAGCCACTGCGCTCCAGCGCCGCAGCGAAGGGGCGGAAGCTCTGCTCACATATCAATTGATCGCTGGCGGCGTGCTCGCGCAGCGGCCAGCCATCACGCGCGCGCAGGAACAGCACCGGCCCCTGCGGCCAGCGCAGATTGCCGCTGGAAAACGGAAGGAAAAGGGTTTCCAGGGGAGCATCGTGCGGGGTAGCCATCATCAACCGGCAGAGAATAACGGACCGCCTATTCTAGCGATCCCGCCCGACGCCGGTTTTCAGGCCGTATCACCGGGCACCCGCAACACCTCGCAGATGCTGTCCAGCCACACCACATGCTGTTGCGAACAGCGGCCCAGGTCGTCCAGCCGCACCGTGGCATTCACCCCGGACTGTTCGTTGTGGTCGAAAAAATGCTGTAGGCTCGGGCGTGCGCTCACCGTTCCCGCCACCCGGTTGCCGCTCTGCAGGACCAGAACCACCCGCTCGCGCTCGGCCAGCTGGCCAAGCAGCGCTTCCAGCAGTGCAATGCGCAAGGGGTCGGAATAGACATGGGGTGCGTACTGGATCATCACGGCATCCTCGGTGATGGAAACCACACTACGCACATCCCGTGTGAATGCCGCGCAAAATCGCGCCACTGGCACGCGGCTGCCAGCCATCCCCTTGGCGGGCAACGGAATCCCCGCTCCAGGGTGCCAGCCGGCATGGCGAGGAGCCCCGTATTTCGACCATCCTCATTGCAGCGGCCGGGAGAGAGAGCACCTGCCCGGCATCCTGCGCCGTACATCAGTCTTGCTTCTCTGCAGGCGATCAGACAACCGCGGATACCCGTGCGGGCAATGTCATTCTCCCGGCCCACACCCTACGACGGCGGCGAGGCGAGTCCGTCATCAGGCGCGGTTCCGTCACCACTGCTGTCGGGAAACGACTGCCGTGGAAACGGAATGACACGCCGCTGATACGCCGGCAGGCGCACCCTGAATACCGCCCCCTTGCCGGGTCCGGCACTGGCCGCCGACACATCGCCGCCGTGCAGTCCGGTCAGTTGCTGGACGATGGCCAGCCCCAGCCCGAGCCCGCCATGGCGGCGGGTGGAGGTGCTGTCGGCCTGGCTGAAATGGTTGAACAAGCGGCCGAAGAATTCCGGCACGATGCCGTCGCCGTTGTCACGCACTTCGATCAGGAACTGCCCCTGCCCATGCAGCAGCGCCACCTCGACGTGGCCACCGGCCGGCGTGAACTTGATCGCATTGGCCAGCAGGTTTTCCAGCACCTGCCGCAAACGCGTGGCATCGCCCAACACCGGACAGGGAGCTTCGGGCACATGCAGCCGCAGTTCCAGCGGCTTGGCTTCAGCTGCCGCACGCCGCGCCTCCACGCCCTGCCGCACCAGCGCGGCCAGGTCCAGCACTTCCAGCTCCAAACGCACCTTGCCCAGCAGCAGGCTGCCCAGATCGAGCATGTCCGACATCAGCCGCTGTTGCACCCGCGCGCTGCTGGCGATCACCTCCATGCCCCGCCGCATCGGGTCATCGGCCTCCATGCGCTGCAGCAACAGTTCGCTCCAGCCCAGGATCGTGGTCAACGGCGTGCGCAGCTCATGCGACAGCGTGGCGAGGAAGTCGTCCTTCAGGTGCGCCATGTGTTCGGCGGCATCGCGAACATCCCGCTCGGCCTCCAGCAGCATCGCGCGCGCGCGCTCGACCTCATGCCGGCCGGTGACGTCGGTGCTGTTGCCGCTCAGGCCGATGAAGCGTCCGTCCGCTGAAAACCGGGGTACAGCATTCATCTCCAGCCAACGCCACTGCCCGTCGTGACGTTGCGCGCGCACCTCCCGATGCAGCTCGCCGGCTTCGGCCAACGCCTTGTCCAGCCCGTGTTCGAACGCCGCATGCTCGTCGGGATGCAGCAGGCTCCGCCACCAGTGCGGCTCGACATGATGCCCGGGAGCAGTGCCGAAAAACCTGGCGAACGCGCTGTTGCTGAAGCGCAGCTGGCCCTGTTCGTCCAGCACCCACACCGGTACCGGCAGGCCATCGGCCAGGGCGCTGAAGCGCGTTTCGCTCTCGGCCCGCTCCGCATCCATCTGCTTGCGTCTGGAGATGTCGAAGAACAGCACGCCCAACCGGTGCAGCCGCGCATCTCCCAGCCGCACCGCCTCCACCGAATAGAACCGCCCCAGCTGCGGCACCTGCCGCTCGAACTGGACGGCGCCGCCCTCCTCGACCACACGGGCGAAGACACGCAGCCAGTACGCCTCCAGATCGGGAATCAGCTCGCTTACCCGCCGGCCGGTGACATCCTCCAGTCCGGTGATGCGGCCGAAGGCACTGTTGACCTTGCAGTAGAGCAGGTCCACCGGCACGCCCGCATCGAAGATCACCTCCAGCACACAGAAACCGACGCCCGCCGCTTCGATCACCTCCTGGTAGAACTGCGAGCCCTCCAGGCCGGTGCTGGCAAACGGTGACAACGGGAGTGACGAGGGATGGTCGGCGGAAAGCATGGCGGTGCGGGGGGAGTACCGGGATGCGGCAGGCGGAATCAGTCTGTGCCGGCGGCAATCCACGCAACGTGATGATGAATCGCGCGCAACCTGTATGCGCCGTACGCATGCAATCCATTGCCCTGCCCCCACCGCGGCCCCACACTCGATACACGCATGCTCAAGGAGAACGCCCATGAGAACCACCGCCCTTACCCCACTCCTGTTGGCCGGCCTGCTGGCCACCGGTGCCGCCTGGGCCGGGCCCCGGACCGTCACCGCGGCCGACGCCCCGCGCGCGCTGCCTGCTGAAGGTCCGGTGCAGGTGCAATGGACCGACCCGGGCGAGTTCTCCGAACTGCGCCAGAGCCGCAACCGCTGGGAGGCCGAACGCGGCAACTGGGTAGTGAAGCTGGCCGAGCACCTGCGCAAGCAGGCCGACAAGCAGCTGCCGGCGGGACAGACGCTGGAGGTGACCATCACCGACATCAAGCGTGCCGGCGATTACGAGCCGTGGCGCGGCCCGCGACTGGACGATGTGCGCTTCATGCGCGACATCTATCCGCCGCGGATCAGCCTGCAGTTCACCCTCACCGGCGCCGACGGCCAGGTCATCGACCAGGGCGAGCGCAAGCTGGTGGACAGCGGTTATCTGCATGGCAACCCGCGTCCGTCCGATACCGACCCGCTGCGCTATGAAAAGCAGCTGCTCGATGAGTGGCTGCGCCGCGAACTGCGCACCGATCGCAGCACCGCCGGGCTGTAATCCCCGATCGCAGAGGTAAAAGGAAAGGGCCGCAATGCGGCCCTTCCTGTTCCTGCACGCCCGCGCTTATCCGGGCAGATACACGCGCGGGGTGCGCTTGAGGCTGCACGGCAGCCGGTAGGCACTGGTATTGCAACGCGGCGCCAGCTCGGAAATCGTCGGTGCGTTGCCCCACAGCTGCACGATGCTGCCGAGGCCAGCCTGCGGATGCGCGGTGAGGTCCACGGTGAGCATGTCCATCGACACCCGGCCGATCAACTGCCCGGGCACGCCGTCGATCAGCACCGGGGTGCCGTTCGGCGCGAACTGCGGATAGCCATCGGCATAGCCCATCGCCACCACGCCGACGCGGGTCGGCCGTTCGGCGATGAAGCGTGCGCCATAGCCGAGCGGCTCGCCGGCGGCCAGTTCGCGCACCGCGATCACCCGCGACTGCAACGTCATCACCGGGCGCAGCTGCGCCGCGTGCGGGCTCGGCTGCGGATACAGCGGGTCGGCGCCGTACAGCATCAGACCGGGGCGTACCCAGTCGCTGCGTACCTGCGGCCAGCCCAGCAGCGCCGGTGAATTGCACAGGCTGGTTTCGCCGGCCAGGCCGTCGATGGCGCGATTGAACACTTCAAGCTGCTCGCGGGTGCGGTTGCTGTCCAGTTCATCGGCCCGCGCCAGATGGCTCATCAACACCAGCGGGCCGACATTCGGCAACGCCTCCAGACGCGCATGCGCGTCGCGGAATTCCTCCGGCGACAGCCCAAGCCGGTGCATGCCGCTGTCCAGTTTCAACCAGATACGCAGCGTGGCATCGGTCCTGAACGCCTCCACCGCTTCGAGCTGCCACGGCGTTGCCACCACCGTCCACAAATCGTGCTCGACGATCAGCGGCAGTTCGGCGGCGTCGAAGAAGCCCTCCATCAGCAGGATCGGCCCACGGATACCGGCCGCGCGCAGTTCCAGCGCCTCCTCGATGCAGGCCACGCCGAAGCCGTCGGCCTCGTCCTGCAGCGCGCGTGCGCAGGCCACCGCACCGTGGCCGTAGGCATCGGCCTTGATGATCGCCAGCGCCTTGCCGCCACCCAGCTGTCTGGCCAGCCGGTAGTTGTGGCGCAGCGCCTGCAGGTCGATCAGTGCCTGTGCCGGGCGCATCAGTGGCGCCCCTTGCGGTAGCGGAAGATGTCCAGACCTTCGCTGCTGATCTGCGGCTGCTTGCCGCTGATCAGATCGGCCAGGTAGCGGCCGGAGCCGGCGGCCATGGTCCAGCCCAGGGTGCCGTGGCCGGTGTTGAGGAACAGGTTGCGATACGGGGTTGCGCCGATCACCGGGGTGCCGTCCGGGGTGGCCGGGCGCAGGCCGGTCCAGAACTCGGCACGCGACAGGTCGCCGCCTTGCGGATACAGATCGTTGACCACCTTCTCCAGCGTGGCACGCCGGCGCGGATCCAGCGACAGGTCGAAACCGGCGATTTCGGCCATGCCACCGACGCGGATGCGGTCCTGGAAACGGGTGACGGCGATCTTGTAGCTCTCGTCCAGGATGGTCGAGGTCGGCGCCATCGCCGCGTCGGTGATCGGCAGCGTCAGCGAATAACCTTTCAGCGGATACACCGGCAGGTGCAGGCCCAGCGGCGCCAGCAGCGGCGTCGAGTAACTGCCCAGCGCCAGCACGTAATGGTCTGCGGTTTCCAGCTGGCCGTTGATGCGCACTCCGGTGATGCGGTCGCCATCACGCTGGATCGCATCGATGGTGTGCCCGTAGCGGAATTCGACACCGTTGGCGGCGGCCAGCGCGGCCAGCTTGCGGGTGAACAGCTCGCAGTCGCCGGTCTGGTCCTCGGGCAGGCGCAGCGCGCCGACCAGCATGTCGGTCTTGCCGGCCAGCGCCGGTTCGACCCGGGCGATGCCCTGGCGGTCCAGCACTTCATACGGCACGCCGTATTCGCGCAGCACCTCGATATCCTGCGCGGCGGCGTCGAGCTGCTGCTGGGTGCGGAACAGCTGGGTGGTGCCGAGCAGACGGCCTTCGTAATCGATGCCGGTTTCAGCGCGCAGCGCGTTGATGCAGTCGCGGCTGTAATCGGACATGCGCACCATGCGCGCCTTGTTCACCGCGTAACGGGCCGAGGTGCAGTTGCGCAGCATCTGCAGCATCCAGCGGTACTGGTTGAGATCGGCGGTCGGGCGGATCGCCAGCGGCGCATGTTCCTCGAACAGCCACTTGATCGCCTTGAACGGTATGCCCGGCGCGGCCCACGGCGAGGTGTAGCCGAACGACAGCTGGCCGGCATTGGCGAAACTGGTTTCCAGTGACGGGCCCGGCTGGCGGTCCACCACGGTGACATCAAAGCCGGCCTGCCGCAGATACCAGGCACTGGTCGTGCCGATCACACCGCTGCCAAGCACCAGAACACGCATCTCTCTCTCCTGACCCGATCATTTCCTGCCATCTACGCGGCAGACCCTGTAATCCACGAAGTATATTCGGCACATGTCAGTTGTTTTTTCTGTCTTATGAGTCACATGCGGGGTAATCTCTCGAAACAACCCCGCAAACCAGAGTCCCATGCCTCCCCGCAGCCGCGAACTGGACAAGATCGACCGCAACATCCTGCGCATCCTGCAGCAGGAGGGGCGCATTTCCTTCACCGAACTGGGCGAGCGCGTCGGTCTGTCGACCACGCCGTGCACCGAGCGGGTGCGCCGGCTGGAGCGCGAAGGCGTGATCACCGGCTACTACGCGCGGCTGGAGCCGTCCCTGGTGAAGGCCGGCCTGCTGGTGTTCGTGGAAATCAGCCTGGCCTACAAATCCGGCGACATCTTCGAGGAGTTCCGCCGCGCCGCGTTGAAGCTGCCCAACGTGCTGGAATGCCACCTCGTCTCCGGCGATTTCGACTATCTGCTCAAGGCCCGCATCAACGAGATGGCGTCCTACCGCAAGCTGCTCGGCAGCACCCTGCTGACGTTGCCGCATGTGCGTGAATCCAAGAGCTACATCGTGATGGAAGAGGTCAAGGAGACCTTGAGCCTGCCGATCGGCGAATAGACGCGGCAGACGCCGGAAGTCCGGGCGCCTGCCTGCGCATACCAGCCACGCCGCGCGTTCAATCGACGATGCGCTGGCCATCTCCGCTGGGCACGGTGCGGTGGTAGCGCCCGGTGCGGGTATCCAGCACCCGGTCCGGGCCGGCCTGCTGCATGCCCTGCAGCGCCCGCCCCTTGCCGTCATACACCGGGCGGGCCTGCGCTTTTGGCACCGGCTTGGGCCTGGCAGCCGGCTCGCTGTGCAGTGCCGGTTGCCGCAGGCGCTCCTGCAGCCGCGCATTGGCCGCCGCCTGGCTGTTGTCATCGGCATGGGAGCGGGAAGGTGGCGGCAAGCGCACCGCGCGGGTCGCGGTAGGCGCGGCCGCTGGTTTGAGCTGCGCTTGGGCCGTGGTCGGTGACAACAGCACCAGCAATGCGGGCAGCAGGGTGGCGGGCCACGTCCGTTTCATGGTGGATTCCAGCGATGACACCGCCAGCATGCCTGCGCCCGGCCAACAGCGACATGAACACCGCCGGTTGGTCGCAGTTCGACGGCGGCCTACCATGGGCTTCCGTTCACCGGAGATCGCCCATGTCCGCCTTTGACCTCACACCTCCCGACACGCTGCAGCGCGCCAACCTCATCGCCGGCCTGGATGCGGACGAGGCACGCGTGCTGTTGCAGCACGGCACCGAGGCGCCGTTCTGCGGCGTGTTCCTCGACAACAAGCGCGAGGGCGTCTACTGCTGCCGGCTGTGCGGGCTGCCGCTGTACCGCTCCAGTACCAAGTTCGACTCCGGTACCGGCTGGCCCAGCTTCTTCGCCCCGTTCGATCCGGCGCATGTGCGCGGAATCCGCGACACCAGCCACGGCATGGTGCGCACCGAGGTCGTCTGCGCCCGCTGCGACAGCCATCTGGGCCACGTCTTTCCCGACGGCCCGCCGCCGACCTTCGACCGGCATTGCCTGAACTCGGTGTCGCTGGATTTCGTGGAAAACAGCCAGCCCTACCCGGATCCGCTGCAGCGTGGCGGCGCCGAGGCGCAGCCGGCGGCATAGCCGGGAGGCGTCCTGACCGGGCCAGGGTCCAGCACTGCGGGCGCAGGCGCCGGGCAAGCCGCCGACCTCAAGGCAATTGCCGGCAGGTCCCCGATCCGGGGCTGCCGGTTGCGCAGCGTGCGCCGCCGCTACAGATTCCACGCGGGCGGCCGACAACGGGACATCCCCTTCCCGCGTCTGCTCCCATGCTCATTCTCGTCGGCCTGCTGGTTGTCATCGTTGCCGTGCTCGGCGGTTATGTCGGGGCGCACGGGCGCCTGGGGGCGCTGTGGCAGCCCTATGAGCTGGTGATCATCGGCGGCGCGGCGCTGGGCGCGTTCCTGGTCGGCACGCCGCTCAAGCTGGTCAAACAGACCCTGGCCGCGGTCGTGGGCACGTTCAAGGGCCCGCAGTACCGCCGCCAGGACTATCTGGACGTGCTGAGCCTGCTCTACGAGCTGCTCAACAAGGCGCGCAAGGAAGGCTTCATGGCGCTGGAAGAGCATGTGGAGAATCCGGCCGAAAGCCCGGTGTTCGCCAGCTACCCGAAGATCCAGGCCGATCACCACCTGATGGACTTCATCACCGACTGCCTGCGGCTGATGATCGGCTCCAACATCGAGCCGCACGAACTGGAAGCTTTGCTGGAACTGGAGCTGGAGAAGCACCACGAGGAAGTGCTGGCACCGGCGCACGTGCTGAACAAGGTCGCCGACGGCCTGCCCGGTTTCGGCATCGTTGCCGCGGTGCTGGGCATCGTCATCACCATGGGTTCGATCGGCGGCGACATCCAGGAAGTCGGCGGCCACGTCGCCGGCGCGCTGGTGGGCACCTTCCTCGGCATCCTGCTCGGCTACGGTTTCGTCGGCCCGCTGGCGGCGGCGGTGGAGGCGCGCGCCGAGCAGGACGCGCGCATCTACGAATCGGTCAAGACCGCGCTGCTGTCCTGCCTGCGCGGCTACAACCCGAAGATCGCGCTGGAGTTCGCCCGCAAGACGGTGCCCTCGGCGCTGCGTCCGGGTTTCAGCGAGTTCGAGCAGCACCTGAAGTCGGTCAAGTAAGGCGCCCGCGATGAGCGAAAGCAAACCCACGGTGGTGATCCGCCGGGTCAGGAAGGTCAAGCGCGGCGGCCACCACGGCGGCGCGTGGAAAGTGGCCTACGCCGACTTCGTCACCGCGATGATGGCCTTCTTCCTGGTGCTGTGGCTGATGGCCGCCACCAGCAAGCCCGAGCGCGCGGCCATTTCCGAATACTTCCGCAATCCCAGCCCGCTGTCCGGCAGCAGCGCCACGCCGGCACCGGGCATGGCCGGTCCGGGTGGCGCCAGCACCTCGATGATCAAGCTCGGCGGCGCCACCGATGTATCGCGCGGCAACAGCAACGACCCCTTCCAGAACCAGAAGGAAGCCGTGCCGACCCCGGTGCAGGAACGCGAGCGCGAGAAACAGCGGCTGGAAGCGTTGAAGCAGGAGCTGCAGGAAGCCATCAGCCAGAGCCAGGCGCTGGAGCCGTTCAAGGACCAGCTGCTGCTGGACATCACTCCCGAAGGCCTGCGCATCCAGATCGTGGACCAGCAGAACCGGCCGATGTTCGACCTCGGCAGCGCACGGTTGATGCCGTACACGCAGGCGATCCTGCAGGAGCTGTCGCACTTCATCAGCCAGGTGCCCAACCGCATCAGCCTGACCGGCCACACCGACACCACCGCCTATTCCACCCGGTTGGGCTACAGCAACTGGGAGCTGAGCGCCGACCGCGCCAATGCGGCGCGGCGCACGCTGCTGGAAGCGGGCATGGACGAGGCCAAGGTCGCGCGCGTGGTCGGGCTGTCCTCCTCGGTGCTGTTCGACAAGGCCAACCCGCAGAACCCGATCAACCGCCGCATCAGCATCGTGGTGATGACCAGCGAGGCCGAGGCCGCGGCCCTGAACGAAACCGGCACCCTGCCGCTGCCGGCCCCGGCAGCCCCCGCCGCACCGGCCGCGAGTGGCGGCGACCCGGTCACGGTTGCCGACTGAGGCCTACAATGGGCACCGTTTTCCTTCTATTCCAAAGCCCATGTCCAAGCTTTCCAAAGCCAAGCGCGACCAGCGCAAGAAGCAGGCCCCGCGCCGTCCGTTCGCCCGCCTGAACGCCCAGCAGCCGGTGCAGAACCACGCCGTGCTGGTCAATGAAGAAGGCCAGGTGGTGGCCGCCATCGGCCTGCAGGGCAACGAGTGGCTGCTGGCCATCGGCGGCCAGACCATGGGCAACGCCGACAACCCGGTGCCGATGCTGGCCATGCTCAAGCACCTGGCCAACGTGCAGGAGAAGGAAGGCCGCAAGGTCACCCTGGAATACTCCGAAGCCCTGCAGCAGATGATCGACGACCTGGCCGCCGACGAGGGCAAGACCGCCGACGAGTATCTGGCCGCCCTGGTCGCCGAGTTCGAGGGCGACGACGCGGAAACCGCCGCCGAGGACGCGGACGCAACCGGCACTGACGACACCGCAACCGCTGCGGAAACGGAAGTGCCGGCCGCCGACGCCAGCAGCGACGCCGCGCCCAAGGCCTGAGCCTCGGCACGCTCGTGACGGTCTATATCGACGATGCGGTCCACCCGTGGCGCGGCGAGCGCTGGGCGCATCTGATGGCCGACACCCTGCCCGAGCTGCATGCGCTGGCACAGCAGCTCGGGATTCCGCGACGGGCGTTCCAGAACCGTCCCAGCGGCGCGCATTACGACGTGCCGGCCTCCCTGCATGCCCGGGCCGTCGCGTTGGGCGCGAAGGCGATTTCCCGGCATACCGACCGCGCCCTGCTGCGCCAGGTCATCGCCAACGCGCGGACGCAGTACCAGCCCTGAGTGGCCGGCGGATTGCAGAAGCGGCTGATGCCGCGAACACCGTGTTCCACCGGATCTCCGACCTGCGAACTGCTTCCCTGATGTCGGCGTCGCGGCTGATGCCGCTCCTGCAAACCCTGCTTAGAACGGGTCGCTGCCCGGCCGTACTTCCACCCCCAGCAGCGAGCACAGCGCCAGCATCGCCTCGTCATCACGGCTGAGCGCGATCCAGCCGGCGTAGGCATCGCCGTCGGTGCTCCAGTTCCACAGCGAATAGCCGTGCTCGCGCAGCTTGTCGTAGGCGATGCCCATCAGCGCCGGCACATCCAGCCCGTCGGTGAACTCCTCATCATCCAGATCGCCGCCCCAGTCGATGCGCAGGTTCCAGCGCGTGGCCAGCTCCTCCATCGCCGCGACGAAGGAGTCGGTGTCCTTCCAGTCCACGTAGAAGCCGGAGCGCCAGTCGATGGCGTCCTTCAGGTCCCACAGCCACTGCTCGTCGCTGCAGTCCTCTTCGGCACCGCCGCGGGCTTCGCGCCAGGCATCGAACTGCTGCAGCGCCGCGTCCTCGTCGCCGGGATTGATCAGCCACAGCAGGTTCCAGATCCGCGCCGGATGGTCGTCTTCGCCGAAATCCGGGTGCAGCTCATCGGAATCTTCGTAATCGGCGCTGTTGTCAGGCATGGGTCGGTTTCCACTACAGGTCTGGCGCGCATTCTGCCGCCCGCGGCGTGGCAGCGAAAGCCTGGCGCCGTCACAGCGGTTATCCTTGCGCCCCGAAGAGGGCCACGGTGGCCTTCAGTGAAATACCGATATGAGCGATACCCCTCCCGATCATCTGGCGGTCAACCCGCACAGTCCGTTCCACAATGCCGAAGCACTGCAGCGCGGTGTCGGCGTGCGTTTCAACGGCATCGAGCGCGATGACGTGGAGGAATACTCGGTCAGCGAAGGCTGGATCCGCGTGCAGGCCGGCAAGGCCCGCGACCGTCGTGGCAATCCGATGACGCTGAAGATCAACGGCACGGTGGAACCGTATTTCCTCGAAAGCAAGTGACGGATGGGGGCAACGGGAAACACGTGGAAGCAGCGACTGTTTCTGCGGTTGCCCGTTGCCCGTTGCGCTTCACTCGCGCCTGCTTTAATCGCGCTTCCGGCTTTCCAGCAGGTCCAGATTGCGGATCAGCTTGCGCGCGAGCTCGTCGGAGATCTGCCCGCGCCGGGTCAGCCGGAACAGCTCCTCGCGCTCGGCACTGAGCCCGGCCGCACGCAGGCTGCGATAGACCTGCTCCATGCGCCTGAATTTTTCCGGGTCGCCATCCGGCCCCTGGCCCTTTTCCAGATTGCGCCGGTACAGCAGGCTCACCCGCGCCGCGGCATCGTTGTAGAGCTGCACACTGGTCACCGGCTGGCCTTCCACCAGTTGCTGGCGTGCCTTTTCCACCGCCGCCAGCGCGCTCTTGGACGACAGCTTGCGTGCCAGCTCCTCCTCGCGCCGGCCGCTGTCATCGCGCGGCAGCTCCAGCCCCCGCAGCAGGCGTGGCAGCATCAGGCTGGCGCTGACCAGCGATACCAGGATCACCGCCGCGGCCAAGAAGATCACCAGATCACGAGCCGGAAACGCATCCCCCCCCGGCACCATCAGTGGCAGCGTCAGCACGCCGGCCAGGGTGATGGCACCGCGCACGCCGGCCACCGACATCGCCAGCACCACGCGTGTCGGCATGCGTGGACCCTGCTCGCCGCGCCAGCGGGCCTTGAGCAGGTTCCAGCGCAGCGACAGCCACACCCACGCCAGCCGCAATACCACCAGCGTGGCGTTGATCGCCAGCACATATACCAGCAGCCACCACGGATGGTGATGGCCGCTGCGCTGCATGCTGTCCACCGCGCGCTCGACGATGCCCGGCAGCTGTTCGCCCAGCAGCACGAAGATGATGCCGTTGAAGCTGAACTGCACCGTGTTCCACACCGCCGTACGCTGCACACGCATGCTGCCGGTGATGCGACCGCTCAGCTCAACATAGCTCATGGTGATGCCCGCCGCCACCGCCGCGAGGATGCCCGAAGCGTTGAATTCCTCGGCCAGCAGATAGGCGGCGAACGGGATCAGCAGGTTGACCAGCAGGGCCGTGCCCGGTTCCTCGCCGAAGCTGCGCCACAGCCACCGCTGGAATGTGGACACGCCCCAGGTCACCGCCACGCCGATCGCCAGCCCTGCGATCGCCAGCCATAAAAAACTCAGTGAAGCCTGTGCCAGCGAGAATGTGCCGGTCATCACCGCCGCCACCGCGAAGCTGAAACACACCAGGCCCGAGGCGTCGTTCAACAGCGACTCGCCCTCGAGGATGTGCATCAGTCGCTTGGGCATCGGCACGCGCGAGGCGATCGCCCCGACCGCCACCGGATCGGTCGGCGAGATGATCGCCGCCAGCGCGAACGCCACCGCCAGCGGCATCGACGGGATCATCCAGTGGATCAGCAGCCCGGCCCCGACCACGGTGAACACCACCAGGCCGAAGGCCAGCTCCAGGATCGCGCCCTTGTCACGGAACAGGCCCTGCTTGGGGATGCGCCAGCCATCCAGGAACAGCAGTGGCGGCAGGAACAGCAGGAAAAACATGTCCGGGTCCAGCGCGTGGCCGCGNNGAGAAAGGCAGGATTCTTACCAGGTAGCCACTGGCGACAACGGCCACCAGCATCGCCAGCGCGACTTCGATCGTGTGCATGTCCGTTCCACGGAATCACCACTACGACAGCAGGCTGCCGGCGCAGGCAGCGACGGATGAATCAGGCTACGGAAATTACCACAGCTGGCCACCGCCACCGGTGCAGCCGCTGTGCGGATGCTGGCGGCCGGGCACACCGGCGCGTTCCGGGCCCCCTCGCATCCGCTTCCTGCTCACCGGCCGCCATCGAAGCGGTAGATGTCCATCGCCAGGAAGCCCATGTCGATGCCGGCATCGATGCGCTGCGCACCGAGCCGCTCCGTGCCGGCCGCGCCCATCGCGAAATGCAGCGGCAACAGGTGCTCGTCGGTGGGATGGGCCTGTTCGGCGAACGGTGCCTGGCGACGGTAGTCCAGCAGCGCCGGCACATCATCGGCCTGCAGCTTCTGTTCGATCCAGCCGGTGAACGGCCGCACATACGGTGCCTCGCAGGCCTGGTCGTAGTTGCGCCAGTCGTGCAGGTTGTGGGTGATGCTGCCCGAACCGACCAGCAGCACCCCGTCCTGCCGCAATGGCGCCAATGCACGCCCCAGCGCCAGCTGGTGCGCCGGCCCCAGCGCTGGCTGCACCGACACCTGCAGCACCGGGATGTCGGCCTGCGGGTACAGCAGGCGCAACGGCACCCATGCGCCATGGTCGAGCCCGCGCTGCGGATCGAGCCGTGGTTCCAGCCCCGCCGCCGACAACCGCGCGGCGATGTCCGCGGCCAGTTGCGGCGCACCCGGCGCCGGATACCGCAGCCGGTACAGTTCCGGTGGAAATCCGCTGAAATCGTGGATCGTTTCCGGCTGCGCCGTGGCCGCGACCATCGGCCCCTGCTGCAGCCAGTGCGCCGAAGCCACCACGATCGCACGCGGACGCGGCAGCGCCGCCGCCAGCGCCGCCAGCCGCACCCCCAGCTGACCCGGCTGCAGCGCGGTCAGCGGCGAGCCATGCGAAATGAACAGGGAAGGCAGACGCGGGGTCATGGGAGCTCACTGAGGGAAGATGGTCACCAGCTTATTGCGCAGGAGCAGCGCAAAAAATAACCTGCATATCAAGGATTTATTACGGAGGCAGAAATAATGGACACCATCGAGGCCATGCGCGTGTTTGTCGCGGTGGTCGAGCGCAACGGTTTCAGTGCCGCCGCAACCGCGCTGGACCTGTCCACCGTCAGCGTCACCCGGCAGATCGCCGCGCTGGAAAAGCGCCTGTCCACACGCCTGCTCAACCGCACCACCCGGCGCGTGAGCCCCACCAGCACCGGCGCGGCCTACTACCAGCGCTGCGTGGAACTGCTGGCCGAATTCGACGCACTGGAAGCCTCGGTCGGCGCACAGGCGCTGCAGCCTTCCGGGCGGCTGCGGATCAACGCCCCGGTCAGCTATGGCATCGCCCGGCTGGCCGCGCTGCTGCCCGGCTATGCCAGCCAGTACCCGGAAGTGGAACTGGAGCTGTCACTGTCCGACCGGCAGGTGGACATGGTCGAGGAAGGTTTCGACCTGGTCATCCGCATCACCCGCCAGTTGCCGCCTTCGCTGATCGCCCGCCCGCTGGCGCAGGCGCGGATCATGCTCTGCGCCGCCCCCTCCTATCTGGCCCGGCGCGGCACCCCGGCCACGCCGCAGGCGCTGTCCGGACACGACTGCCTGCACTACAGCTATGCCGCCGGCGGTGACAGCTGGCAGCTGCAGGGCAAACAGGGTGAAGTGAACATCGACCTGGCGCCGCGCATGCGCGCCAACAACGGTGAGGTGCTGCGCGAAGCGGCCATCGCCGGCATGGGTATCGTCGCCCAGCCGGACTTCATCGTTGGGCAGGCGCTGGCCCGCGGACAGCTGGTGCCGGTCCTTGCGGACTGGGAAATGCCGCCGATCGGCATCCACGCCCTCTATGCCAGCCGCAGCCACCTCGCCCCCAAGGTCCGCAGCTTCATCGACTATCTGGCCGGGCAGCTCGCCCCGGATACCGCCGCCGGTTGAGCCTCGCCCGGTTCAGTCCCGCGGGTACGGCCCGCCCAGCACCGGCAGCAGTTCGTCCAGCGGCAGCGGACGGCCCATCAGCCAGCCCTGCACATGGTCACAACCATGAGCCACCAGCCAGTCGTACTGGCCGCGGGTTTCCACACCCTCGGCGATCACCGCCAGGCCCATGCTGTGGCCCAGCGACAGCAGCGCCCGGCAGATGGCCGCATTGCGCGGATTACGCTCGACATCGGCGACAAAGGCGCGGTCGATCTTCAGCAGGTCCAGCGGCAGGTGCTGCAGATACGACATGCTGGAAAAGCCGGTGCCGAAATCATCCAGCGCCACCGTGATGCCGTTGGCATGCAGGTTTTCCAGTACCTGCATGGCCTGGACCGGGTTGCGCATCAGGCTGCTCTCGGTCAGCTCCATCTGCAGCGCGCCCGGCGGCAGCCCGCAGGCGGCGGCAGCACTGCCGAACTCGTCCACCAGGTCGCTGTTGAACAGCTGCACTGCCGATACGTTCACCGCCACCGGCAGGGCTTCCCAGCCGTTGTCGGCCAGCACCCGCGCGGCACGGGCGGCAGCGCGGATCACCCAGCGCCCGAGCGCGATGATCTGCCCGGTGTCCTCGCACAGCTGGATGAAGTCCGAGGGCGGGATGAAGCTGCCATCGGCCTGGCGCCAGCGCAGCAACGCCTCCAGCATCGCCACCGAACCGTCGGCGGCATGGCGGATCGGCTGGAAATGCAGCTCGAACTCGTCGCGCTCGATGGCCATGTGGATGCGTCCTACCAGCTGCAGGCGGTCGGCATGGCGTTGTGCCAGGGTGTGGTCGAAGCGCAGCACCACCACACCGTTCTCGCGCGCGGCGTGCGCCGCCTGCGCGGCCCGGCCCAGCACCTGGTCGGACAGCTCCCCATCCAGCGGACAGCTGGCCACGCCGATACGGGGCTCCAGCTGGTGGAGGGAGTCGCGCCCGCGCACCGGTGCGGCCACCGTCTCGCGCACCACCTCCAGCACCCGCTGCGGATCATGGATGCCGGTCACCGCCAGCACGAAGTCTTCGGCCGGCTGGTAGGCCAGCAGGCCGTAGTGCAGGCCCAGCACCGCCAGCCGCGCCACCATCGCCTGCAGCACTTCCTCGCCGGCTTCGCGGCCCAGTGTGTCGGTCACCATCTGCAGGCCACGCAGCTGCACGTGGATGATGGTGTAGCCGCCCCGGCCTCCATCCAGACGCTCGGCCAGTGCCTCGACCGTCAACAACCCGGTGCCCGGATGATGGCTGGCGCGCCAGGCCAGATCGCGCTCGTAGGCCAGCCGCTGGCTGACGTTCTCGGCCAGCATCAGGCAGGCCGGACGGGCATTGAATTCCAGCAGCGCCAGATGCCCCACCACTTCGAAGGTGCGGCCGTCGCGCCGCCGGTACAGCTGCGCGGCCGACGGCCGTCCGGCACCGGCATCATCGAGCATGCGCCGGATCTCCTCCCCGCCCTCCGCCGGACGGATGTCGAGCAGGGTCATGGCGAGGAACTCCGCGCGGCTGTAACCGTATTGTTCAATCGCCGCCCGGTTCACTTCGAGGAAGCACAGCGTTTCCACATCGAAGATCCAGAACGGGGCCGGGTTGCGGTCGAACACCAGCCGGAACTGGTGCTCGGCCTGCTGTACGCGGGCCTCGCTGCGCACCCGCTCGCTGATATCGGTGATCGCGCCGGCGATGCGTGGGCCGGCCTCCAGGCCATGGACACGCTCACCGCGCGCCGACAGCCAGCGCAACGATCCGTCGCGCAACATCAGCCGGAACAGCGCATTCAATGGCTGCCCCGATTCCAGTGTCTGCCGGACCTGCTCCCGCAGCTCGGCACGGTCCTCCACGTGCACCCACGCGTAGAAGTCCTCCAGCGCGGCATGCCGCGCCGGCAACGCCAGCATGCGCCGGGTCAACGCCGACCAGGCCAGCACCCGGCCGGCAGCATCAAGCGACCAGGTGCCGACCTTGCCGACCTGGTAGGCCAGCGCCAGCTCGGCTGCACCGGCGCGCACCTCCTGGGCCAGCCGCTGCTGGCGTATCGTGCCGCGACGCACGCTGCTGAACAGAAACGCGAATCCGCCCAGATACAGCAGATAGATGCCGATGGCGACATACAGATAGCGGTACCACGGTGCCATCACCTCGTCATAGGACAGCCCGGCGAACAGGATCAGCGGGTAATCGCGCGGCGCGTCCACCGCACCGATACGGCGCACGCCGTCCAGCGGACTGGCCGCCACGCCCAACGCGCGTGCCCGCTCCAGCACCGGCACCTGGCTGATCGGACGCGGCAGGGGCCGCTGCACCGCCATCGGGTCCAGGCTGTGCGCCAGCAGTTCGCCGCGCCGGCTGGCGATCGACACCACGCCCATGCTGCCGGTGTCCAGGCCGCTGACCACGCGCTGGAACACCAACAGCCGCAGACGCGCCAGCAGCCATTGCCCCGGCTGCACCGGCACGGCCAGCAGCAGGCTGTCACCGGCAACATCCCGCTCCACCTTGCCGACGTACAGCTCGCCGGCCAGCACCCGATTCTGTGGCTGCGCCCATTGCGCCAGCGCGGGATCGCCACGCCCCGCCGACAGCGGCCGCCCCGCATCATCCACCAGCGTGATCGAACGCAGATCGGCGTTGCGCTCGAGCGTGCCGCGCAGGCTGGCGGCCAGCAGCAACGGCGCCTGTTCCGGCACCTGCCGATAGAACTCGCGGCCATCACGGGCAGCACCACGCAGGGCCCGCTCCATCGTGCTCAGCTCGGCGCGCAGCAGACGGTCACTGCCGGTCACCAGCGCCATACTCTGCCTTTGCGCCGCCTGCACACGACTGCTGCGGTCGTTCCACAGCATCAGCACCAGCGTCGCCAGCAACAACAGCGCGATCAACACACCGGAGACCGCAATCAGCCGCGGTGATGGATTCATGCCCTGGAGCTCCCCTCTTTCCCCGTCATTGCTCGCCGATGCATGGTCTGGTGGTCGTGGTTGGGCGGGACGGCAGCGAACGATGGCTGTCGGCCGTCATCGGCGGTGTTTCCGGGAAGCGGCACACACTCCCGCACTCATCCCCGACCGCACGCACAACGCCATGCGCGGCGCCACAGCATGCAGCAAACAGGCCCGCTGCGGGAAGAGCTGTTGCAGTGCGGCGGCACGCGAGACTCGGCGGTTTTCATCTGCATATCCTCCCCGGGCACGCCCCCGATTCCACGCCGCAACCGGTGCCAGACCTCGCAGGCGACCTGCTGCGATACACGGCACAGGGGTGCGGCGCTGGCTGCAGACAGTATCGATAGACACACCACCGGCAGTCGGTGGGTACTCAGCGCAGTGGCGGCCACGCCATCAGTGCGGCCGGCTCGCGGCCGACACGGCGGCAGGCATGGGCACAGATGCCGTCACTCAGCGCTATGCGGAACAGCGGCGCCACGCTGCGCAGCACGCGCGCGGCCACGGTGGACTGCAACTGCTGGCCACGGCTGCGGCCAAGCATCTGCGTGGCCCAGTCAGGCAGCAGCGCCGCACCGGCGGACAGGAACAGATCGCGTGACATCCCCGGCAGCGGAACCGGCAGACGCGCGTTGCCGAGCACCTCCAGCACCTCGCGCGAGCGCGCATCCATCCGCAGTTGCGGCTGCAGTGCCTGGAAATAGTCCCGCACCTGCGCCTCACTGGCGGGCACGTCACGTGCTCCCAGGGCTTCGGCCACGCACCGGTATTCCTCGTAGTAGCGGTCGGCGATCGCCACCGGCACCTCGCGGCAGTAACGCCGGCAGCCCTGCAGAAAACCGAAGGCCTCGGTGACATGCACCCAGGTCAGCAGTTCCGGATCATCCGCTGCATAGCGGCGACCATCGGGCAGGGTGCCTGCGACCCGCACATGGATGGCGCGGACCCGCTCGATCACCTGCTCCACCGCAGCCTTCGGTGCATAAGTGGTGGTGGCGACGAAACCGGTGGTACGGCGCAGGCGGCCGAGCAGATCCTCGCGGAAGTTCGAGTGTTCATATACGCCTGCCAGCGCACGCGGGTGCAGCAGCTGCAGCATCAACGCACACAGGCCGCCGGCGAGCATGCCGGGAAAATCGGAATGGATGCACCAGGTGACACTGTCCGGGCCGAACCAGCCCGGGTCACCGGTTGGCGCGTCATAGTCCACACCCGCGGGCTCACGCGGGAAGGCATCGAGCACCCAGCGCCGGATCTGCGCGGTGGCGGCATCGGAAACACGGCGGGAAAGAACGTTCATGGCGCCAATCCTAACGTCGACGCCACGCGAATCGATGCCGGCCCGCGCCGGCCAGGATTCCGGCTGCACCACCGCGCGACGCTGACATGACATGTGCAAGCGCAGCACAGGCCTGCCGCTGCGACCTGCCTTTCAGAGACTTGCCCGATGACGCACCGCAAAAAAATCGGCATGGCGCTGGCACCGGTTGCCGGCGGCGCGGCCGCATCCTCGCAACCTCCCCATTGCCAAGCGGCGGGAAAGTGCTAGAACTGGAGGCGCCTGACTGTTCCACGCCGCCTCCGTCGTTCGTTCCAGAACGTTACTGCAAGGAGCTCAACATGATTGCGTTGTTCAAGGGTTTGGGATTGCTGTTGCAGGACAACGAGCTGTATCGCAGCCCGTTTGAAAAGCAGGTCGCGCACTGGAAGAACCTCAGCGACGAACAGATCCGCGAGGAGGTCGCGCTGCTGGCCAAGGCCAAGTGCCAATGGCTGATGACTTCGATCGTGCTCTGGCAGGCCTCGTCGCTGCTGATCCTGGGTCTGATCACCAACTATCTGTGGCGCGATGATTTCCATATCACCTTCACCCGGGTGGTGGTCGTGCTCGGCTCGTGGATCTCGATCCTGTTCGTGATCTGGTTCATGGCCAACATGTTCGACCGTACCGCCGGCTTCGAGCGGTGGATGAAAGCCTTCAACAGCCGCGCACGGATCAGCTCCGATGCCGACAGCGTTGATGAAGTGGCGCAGGCGCTGGAGATGGCCCGGCATTACCCCGAAGTGCTGGACTACAAGCAGGCCGTCTCCTCACGCCGCGAACTGCGCCACGAGGATGTGCGCATCATGCGTGAGCTGGGCCGCATGCGGCAGCATTCGGAACTGGTCGGAAAACTGAACCACGTCGGCGATGACGGCCTGCGCCTGCAGCCCGCGTTCTGATCGCTGCGCAGCTTTACCGCTTTCCATCGCCGCGCACAGTCGCGGCGATTTCTTCTGCGGTCTGCAGCGGCCACCCAACATCGCAGGGCGTCATGCCACCGCTCTTTGCACCAAGAATGCGGCAGATCGTCCGCGGCAGAGTGTGTGGCGGCAAGCGCTGCGGAAGTACACGCATCAGAGCTGCGCAGCCGACAGCATCACAGCCCGGGCGGCAGTGTCACCTCGAAACGCGCGCCGCCCAGCTCACTCGAGCGCTTGACCTGCAGTTCGCCACGATAGTCCTTGATCAGGTCCTGCACGATCGACAGACCGATGCCATGGCCCTGGACCCGCTCATCGCCACGCACGCCCCGTTGCAGCACCTTGGCGATGTTTTCCTCGGCGATGCCGGGGCCGTCATCGTCCACCGCCAGCAGCAGGCCGGCACGGCGGCCCGGCGCGGCGGCGATCGGTTTGGCGGTCAGAAGCACGCCGCGACGCGCCCACTTGAACGCGTTCTCCAGCAGGTTGCCGAGCAGCTCCTGCAAATCGCCCGGCTCGCCGTAGAAGCAGACCCCCGGGGCGATATCGAATTCGCACAGCACGCCCTTGCTGGCATAGATCTTCTCCAGCCCCGGCACGATGTCCTCAGCGGTAGCCTCGATCGACACCGGCGCGGAGAACAGCTTGTGGCCGGAGGACGCCGCACGTGCCAGCTGGTAGGACACCAGGTTGTTCATGCGCTGCAGCTGCACATCCAGTTCCTCGCGCAACGCGGCATCATCGGCGCCGCTGTCAAGCTGGGTGCGCAGCACCGCAATCGGCGTCTTCAGACTGTGGGCAAGATCGGCCAGCGTGTTGCGCTGCCGCTCCAGGTTCTCGCGCTCGCTTTCGATGAAGGCATTGATGCTTTCGGTCAACGGTTCCAGCTCGCGCGGATGCATTTCGCTCATGCGCTCGCGCTGGCCGCGCTGCACCCGGGTCAGTTCGTTGATCACGCGCTTGAGCGGACGCAGGCTCCACTGCAGCACGAAGGTCTGCAGCAGCAGCAGGATCAGGCCGGTGACGCCCAGCCAGAACCACACCGCGCTGCGGAACACGCGCAGCTGCGCGCCCAGCGCGCGCGAGTCTTCCAGTACGTAGATGGTGTAGGGAAACTCCGCTTCCGGCATGCCGTCACCGCCCCACACCAGTCCCAGGCCGTAGCGGTAGACCGAGCCGGGCGAGCCGTCGATCTGGGTGATCGGCAGCGGCCCTTCAAACACTTCCTGGCGGGGATCGAGCAGGTGGCCGCTGACATCGGGCAGGATCGGTCCTTCGGCGGACATCGAATTGCCGTGGTCGCCCGTCATCACCACCTGCAGGTAGAGGCCACTGCCGGGCACATCGAAGCGCGGGTCCGGCGGCTGCTCACGGATATACAGCGAACCGTCGCGGGTGAAGTCGATGCCACCGGCATAGGCGGTGGCGTAGTTTTTCAACCGCTCGCGCAGGTTGGCGCGGGCGGTATCCGCGAAGGCGGTATCCAGAGCATAACCGGCCAAGGCCAGGAAGGCGATCAGCCCCAGCGAAGCGGACAGCAGCTGGCGCGCCTGCAAAGAACGCGGCCGCCAACGCTTCAATAGCCACTGACGGCCCGTCATACCACGTTGCGCCCGACCGGGCTCAGCCCTCGTTGCGCGGAATCGCGAACCGGTAGCCGCGGCCGCGCACGGTTTCGATCGGCTTCAGCTCGCCATCCGGATCCAGTTTCTTGCGCAGGCGACCGATGAACACCTCCAGCACGTTGGAGTCGCGGTCGAAATCCTGCTGGTAGATGTGCTCGGTCAGGTCTGCCTTGGAGACCAGCTCGCCGGCATGCATCATCAGATATTCCAGCACCTTGTACTCGTAGCTGGTCAGGTCGACATTGCTGCCGCCGACACTGACAGTCTGCGCGGCCAGATCCAGCGCCACCGGGCCGCATTCCAGGGTCGGCTTGGACCAGCCGGCGGCGCGGCGCAGCAGCGCGTTGACACGGGCCAGCAGCTCCTCGACATGGAACGGCTTGACCAGATAGTCGTCGGCGCCCTGCTTCAGGCCTTCGACCTTGTCCTGCCAGCTCGAACGCGCGGTCAGGATCAGGATCGGGAATTTCTTGCCTTCGTCACGCAGCGCCTTGATCAGCTCCATGCCCGACATCTTCGGCAGGCCCAGATCAATGATGCCCACGTCGAACGGCACCTCACGGCCCATGTACAGGCCCTCTTCGCCATCCTGTGCCGCATCCACCGCAAAGCCTTCGCGCTTGAGGCGGGCCGCCAGGGTTTCCCGCAGCGGGGCTTCGTCTTCGACCAGAAGGATACGCATGAACTCTCCTACTTGCTTTGGCCGGTCAGCACCGGCGTTTGTCTGCGGATTACGGGGCGACTATCGCTGTTCAGGGGTTATCGCCGCGTGGTGGCGACTCCGCCATGCGCGACCGGCGCTGGGCCGATGGCGAAGGATCGTCCATATAACGTACCCGTCCGCGATCATCCATGTATTTGACGCGATTGATGGCGCGACCATCGTACGGCACCCGCTCGGCGCCGAGGATGCGGCCGCCGGTTTCGCGCTGCACGCGGCGCACCGCGTCCGACAGCGACCGGCCATCACGTGGCACGGCATCGCGGGAAGCCATGTCGTGGCGGTCGCGCATTTCCGGACGCGCTTCCTGCGCCTGGGCCGTCGCCACAGCCGGACCGGCAACCACCAGGGCTGCGACAACGGCGAAGGGGAAAACATGACGGATGACCGGAAGCATGAAGTGATCCTATCGGACTGCAACGAAACGTTCAAAATCCGTGAATACCCGGCCTCGAGATTTTTCCAAAGACCTCACGAAATCGAGGTAAATTCTTGATTTTCGGGGGTGAATCCGGTCTGAACTCTACCCCGTTCCGATCCTTCCTGTTCAGCAAGATGGCTGGACATTTACCGCCGGCCGGCTCACCGGATCACATCACCCGGGCACTGTGCTCCCGGGTCAGCTGCAAGGCCTGTTCGATCAACGTCCAATCGGCTCCGGGCCGGTGTGCGCCTTCGCTCAATATCTGGCGGAATCCACGCCCGCCCGGCTGCGCATGGAACAGCCCAAGCACATGCCGGGTGAGGTGCTTGAGCGCCAGACCGCGCTCCAGCTGCGCCTCGACATAGGGACGGAAGGCCCGCAGCAGCTCTTCGCGTGAACGCGGCGCCCTGCCGGTCTGCGCCACGTCCAGCAGATGCAGCACGTACGGGTCGTGATAGGCCGCGCGCCCCAGCATCACCCCGTCCACCTGCGCCCTGTGCGCCTGTGCCGCCTCGACCGTGGCAATGCCGCCATTGAGCACCACCGGCACGGCCGGGCGCTCGCGCTTCAAGCGGTACGCCCAGTCATAGCGCAGCGGCGGGATTTCCCGGTTCTCCTTCGGCGACAGGCCCTTGAGCCAGGCGTTGCGCGCATGTACGACGATCATCGCCGCGCCCGCTTCCACCTGACGGTCGACGAAAGCGGCAAACACGTCGTAATCGTTGTCTTCGTCGACGCCGAGCCGGCACTTCACCGTGACCGGAATATTCACCGCCGCCACCATGGCCGCCACGCAGTCGGCTACCAGCGCCGGCTCGCGCATCAGGCAGGCACCGAAGCGTCCGGCCTGCACCCGATCGGAAGGACAGCCGCAGTTGAGGTTGATCTCGTCATAGCCCCAGTCGGCGGCGATGCGGGCGGCCTGCGCCAGCAATGCCGGTTCACTGCCGCCCAGCTGCAGCGCCAGCGGCCGCTCGCCGGCGTCGAACCCCAGCAAGCGCTCGCGGTCGCCGTGGATCACCGCGTTGGCATGCACCATCTCCGTATACAGCCGTGCTCCAGGCGCCAGCAGGCGATGGAAAACCCGGCAGTGGCGATCTGTCCAATCCATCATCGGGGCAACCGATAGCCTCAAACCCTCCAGAACATAAGGCTGGTGCGGCTTATCGGCTGGAATGGCTTGGTTTTCGGGCTGCTGCATTATGTGCGTATTTCCGGGGGTTTCGGGGCATTGCCGCCGCTGCGGTGCTACATTCGGGGCTACAAAAACGGACTTGTAGCACCATGGGATCAATCCTCGCACGCCGCCGGGCATCAGGCGCCACATCTTACACAGCGACGATCAGGCTCAAGGCCGAGGGGAAGATCGTCCACCGCGAGACGGCAACCTTCCCGACCCGGGCGCTGGCGAAAGAATGGATGACCCGTCGTGAAGCAGAGCTGGCCGGCCAGCGGGCGCGCGGCGAGGTCGTCGGCACCCGCATGACTTTCGCACAGATGATCGACTGGTACTCCGCCCAGATGGCGATCGACAATCCCTGGGCGCGCACGAAGAAAACCGACCTCGCCCGCATTGGTGCTGGCGCCATTGCCGACAAGCGAGTGGACCGCACCAGCCGCGCCGACTTCATCGCGTACATCCAGGGGCGACGGCAGCAGGGTGCCGGCCCGGCCACCGCCGCAAATGACTTGATCTGGCTGCGGCAGGTGATGCGAGCCGCTCGCGTGGCGCTGGGCGTGCCGGTACCGCTGCAGGAGATAGATGACGCGGGAGACTATCTGCGGCAGAACCGCGTCATCGGCAAAGCCAAAGAGCGCGACCGCAGGCCAACGCCCGCCGAGCTGAAGATGCTGACCACCTTTTTCAGCAGCCGCGACGTGCGATCACAGATTCCTATGCTGGACGTGATGAACTTCGCCATCCACAGCGCCAGGCGGCAGGAAGAGATCACGCGGCTACGCTGGGATGATCTTGATGCCGCCACGTCCACCTGCCGGCTGCGCGACGTGAAGCACCCGACAAAGAAGCTGGGCAACGACAAGACCTTCAAGCTCACGCCCGAGGCGCTGGCCATCATCCAGGCCCAGCCGCGCCGGCCACTGCCGGATGACGACAAGAAGCTGGATCCGCTGATCTTCCCGTACAACCCGAAGTCTATCGGTGCCGCGTTCACCCGTGCGTGCCACGTCCTCGAAATCGACGACCTGCGATTCCACGACCTGCGGCACGAAGCTACCAGCCGACTTTTCGAAGCCGGCTACGGCATCCATGAGGTGTCACTTTTCACGCTGCACGAAAGCTGGGCGACACTGAAGCGCTACACGAACCTGCGGCCGGAAAACCTGCAGCACAGGCAGCCTGCAGACGCACGCCGGCCCTCTCCCGTCTCATCCAGCGAGACAGACAGCGACGAGTCTTGAGCAAAACCAACAGGAGAGCAGCATGCAATTCGGATTGCCATTTTTCTTCCGCGTCGCCCGGGCGCCAGTGCTCATCCTCGGCGGCATGTTCGTCGCGCTCGCGGCGATGCATCTCTGGGCCGCGGCGTTCGGCGCGGAGCACCTGGGCAGCATGACGGATTACGTGCTCTACGCCGGCACCGGTGCGCTGCTGATCGCCGTGGGCTACCCGGCACTGCGCATGTACCGCTGGCAAGCCGGCACAGTCGAGGCTTGCCAGCACTGCAGCGGCCCCCTGGGCTTCCACCGGCCCGGCAAGCGCTACCGCGGCCGGCAGCTCCCCGACTACCGGCAGTGCTACTGCTGCGGCCGCGCGACACCGCAGAATTAACCGTACCAGCAGTATGAGCGCGGCGCGCCTTCGCTGACGGCGCGCCACGCATGCTCCCCGCTGGCTGCTGCTGGCCTGCGCTGCGATCAGCCCGCAGGAAACGGCGCTGCCGGCGGAGTGAAGTTGCTGGTGTAGCGCGCAACGCCTTTCGTGATCCGAACTTCGTCCACCCAGCCGTCGAGGACTTGCTGATACGCCGAATTGTACATAAGAGCGCCCAGCAGCATAGGGTTGTCCGACCCAATGATGTCCGTAGAGTCGGTGGCCGTCGCTCCTTGCTGCACGCCGTCGATGAATATGCGCAGGTTAACTCCCTGACGAGTGACAGCAACGTGGTGCCACACGCCGTCGGAGGGCATCCAAGGGCGCGTGATAAGCACGGAGTCACCGTGGCTGAACTGAATCAGGCCGCCCGATTCGGATCGACGTTGAAAAGTCCATCCGCTTAACCCTGTTGCACCCTTGTAATTGCCGACCATCGTGCAAGTCGAGGCGAAGGTGGCGAACCTCACCCACAACTCGACGGTGAAATCTCCAACCCCGAAGTTCCAGTCGGGAGAGTACGGCGAACTAACCCTACTGGGGTTGCTGGGGCTGCCTTGGAGCCGGCCAGACGCTCCGCCGAACTTGGATTGCGACGTGTCTATTCGCGCGTCGCGAAACGCCGTCCACGTTTTGCCGGTCTCGTCGGTGAACGTCGTACTGCCGTTAGCCCCGTCACAGTGGAGTAAGGCAACCACGCTCGACCAGTACGGATCAGTTCCCGGACTAGCCGAATTGCCAGCCATCATCACTCGCCGCAGCATCACGCGCTCTCCTGCATCGCATATTCAACCGTCGTGCCGCCGTTGAAGGTTTTGAACGACAGAACCGTCACGCCGTTGGCAGCACTTTTCACAGCCGTGTCGCTGCCCCCGAGCGGTTTGAAGGATGCAGGCAGCGCGAGTGTACGAGCGCCTGTTGCGTCTTGGGCGATGCGGATTTCACCCTCCGTCGCATACCCAGCGGGCGCAAGATTCGACAGCTCCAGCGTCGCGCTCGAATCAAGCAGGATGGTGTGATTCCGGTGCAATCCAGCGCCGCAATCAACCGTGGCCACACCACCGACGATCGCAACGGCGTGCACTTTCATGCCAAGCATCTGCCGCACTGGGATTTTAATATCGGTGCCCGCAGCGACCGGGTTGCTTGCGGCGTCGGTACCACCAGCCACCGACGTGGCCGGGATTACTTCCGTACCGGCCAAGGCTGCGAGTTGGGGGTTTGCGTCAAAGCGTTTTGTGGCCATTGTGCTATCCGAGGTAAGTGTCGCCGTTCTGGTCGGCATAGACGTCGCCGGCTTGGTCGACGTAGTCGCTGTAGGGGGTTACGCGGTAATCGCACTCGATGACTTGCTTCTGCCAGCTCACAAGGCCATCGCGCACGGCATCCACTTCCACGCGCAGCAGCCCATCGGCAGCGGGTGCGTGGCTTGCTGTGGTGCCGGTGACGCCGGTGACGGTGTGATCGAGCACGCCGCCCAGGTACCAGCGCACGGTGTACGTGGTGCCGGCTTCGGGGCCGATGCTGGCCGCGGACTGGTCGACCAGCTGCTCGGCCGATGCGATGCGATCGCGATGCAGCCACGCCACGTCCGCGGTCTCGAAAACTTCCAGCGGCGCGGTGCCGCCGTTGAGCGTGACCGCGGCCGGCGGATACGGCCGGGCGGCGCGGCTTGCGAATGCCACGGTGGCAGCGACGGCAGCCGACAGCTCAAGCCGCTGGCTGGACGTGCGCGGCAGCAGTTTGGCCGCTACCGTGGTGCCGTCGCTGTAGCGTGTGGCATCGACCGCGATGGAGTCATCGATCACCCACAACCGCTCGCCAGCGGCGTGCTCAGCAGGCACGGTGTCCGCACAGCCGCGGCCCAGAGTGACCGTGCCGGCGATAAGGTCCACGGAATCCAGCCGGCAGATTTCATTGCCCCACAACACCATCGCGCCGATCGATGCATCTTCCAGACCACGCGCGGCGGTGATGCCGATGACGGCTTCCAGGTGACCCGCAGCCGCGGCAGTGAGCGCGGTGGCGCTCCAGTCCGACTCGGCTTGCTCATCGAAACCGGCGCCAGCGTCGACGTGCAGGCTGTAGTCGACCTCGCTACCGATCGGCGTGGCCACAGCGAACAGGAAGCCGGCATCGGCCGCCAGTGCTGCAAGCTCGCCCGGCGGTTGGAGTGCAGCCAGAAGCGCGTAGGGCATCTCCTGCACAGCGGATGCATCCACCGGCTTCGGCACGTCGTCATCGCCGGGATCCGTGCCCGGATCGGGCAAAACATATACCGACTCCGGCAGTCCGAAGGTGTCCTGCAGCAGCGTGAGCGCGATCGCGCCAGAACGCAGGGTGCCGCGATCCGCATCACCGATACGGCAGTACATGCTGGCGATGCCGCGCTTCGCCGACTGCAGCTCGATCACCTGCCCCGGCCGCCACGCATGCGCGATGCGCGTGGTCTTCGTCGCGATCCGGCGCAGCGGGCGCGCCTTCGACTGCAGAATGCTGCCACCGACGCGCAGCGCCAGTGTTTCTTCGGGAATTTCGCGGTGCGTAGCTACTTCGCCGACAACTGCACCCACGGCCTGGATACCGCCGAGGGATTGCACCGGCGAGGTCGAGCGATCCTCGCGCCGCACCGGATCACGCCACTCAACGATGACCTGGTTCACCGCGTCTTGCAGTGTGCCGGGCTGTTCGCTGTACTCGATGATGTCGTCGTCGGTAAGCACCGGAAGCGTGCTGGTGTCGTAGCCGCCGCGAATCAGATCCAGATACCACAGCCCGTCCACGGGGCTACGCGAGAGATTCGCGCCGATCACATTGCAGATGCGCTGCTGGAATTGCTCCACCGATTCCGTCGTCGAATCCCACTCTGTGCACAGGCCGAAGCCTTCGGCGTAGAGCGTATCGGCAGCAGCGCGGAAGCTGGCGTCATTGATAGAGGCTTCGGGCTCCGCGCCCATCCAGCTGTCGGTGATGCTCTGATAGAGCATGTGGGCGGGGTTCATTGCCCACTGCATGCCCATGTCATCTTGGACTATGTCCAACCCCGCATAGATGTGTGAGGGGCCGCCACCGGGAACGCCGTCCAGAACTTTCATGGCAACTACGCTGTTCGCCTTGACGACGCCACCTTCGGCAATAGCCAAGTGATGGTAGTAATCCCCCGTTGGCTCTAGCTCCAACGGAGACCCGTTAAGCCAGAGCCAAGCCCCGTCATCGTGCCACACATCAAACCGGATGGGTACCCCGGCGGCAGCGCGGAACTTGCGCCTGATCCAGATGCCTTTTCCGACTATGCCAGCCGGGATGTATGTACCCACACCCAAACCACCACCCGGACCGCCCGATCCGAACCCCCCCTTTCCGACAGCCCAGGCGCTGTCATCAAAATCTGCAAGAGAAGGCTCTTCCCAATCCTTCTGCGCGGGCGCGGTGACGAGATAACGCCAATCGGCGGCGTCATAATTGATGCGGGGACCCAACGACACCTCCGCCTTCTCCGGATACCACGCCCCATCGTCCCGCTCCCAGCCCTCAAGAATCCGCCGCACTTTGAACGATGCGGCCTTCGGGTACGGGGAGAACGCGCCCCATAGGCCGCCCTTGTAGAGCGCGGTGAGCAGGCCGCGGTAGGCGGGCTGTTTCGGATCCAAGTTGCTGGCCAGGTAGCTGCTGGGCATCTGCGCGTCATCGCCGAAAAGGAACTGCATCGGCCCTTCGATGCCACCCTCGCCGCCGGTACCCTGGCCGCCCCATAGTTCGCGCTGGTTGATCTGCACTTCGCCGGTGGCGGTGAGCTCGCCCTTCCACGCGGTCTTGTCACCACCGCGGAACTCGAGCACCGCGTCCACCGGGCCGCGGCACAGCAGGAAGTGGAAAAGCTGCTTGTACCAGTAGCCGATGATCGGGCGACCGTTGAATCCGCTCTTCTTGCCGCGGATGGTCTTTGTGCCCATCTTCTTCCAGCCGATGATGTCCGAATCGGTGATCCACACTTCACCGAACACCATGCGCACGCCGCTGCCGTCTTTCAGCCGGGGCGCCTCCACCACCTGGTCGGCGGCATCCGGCTGCTTGGGCGTGAGCGCCATGCTCACCAGCACGGAAACAACGAACCACACCACCTGCACCCAGAACGCCTGCTGCGGTGCATCCGCTGCAGCGGTGCGCATCAGCACCACCAGCTCGACAAGCGACCACACCCACGCCAACCCGGCAACGCCCAAGATGCAGCGACGGCCAGCATCGGTATCCAGCAGGAGGTAACGCAGGCGCCAGCGCGTGATATGCCACCAGCGGCGGAGGGATTCTTTCGTCATCACGGGGGATTGCCACTCCATGGATTTTTTACCGGCAGATGCAGGCAGCCGCCGTAGTTGTCGGTGTTGCCGCGTGCCACGCAGGCATCCCAGGTATGTGGGCAACCGGGGTACGCGATGAATTCCAGCGCCGGGGCCAGCGCGAAGGCGCCGTAGTCCAGCGTGATGACGCTGCCGGCGTGCGACATGATCGTGCGCCGCTCCACCAGCCCGCTCGGCAGCGTCCATTCGATGAAGCCACCATCCAGCGCGAGCGCCGCGGCGGCCAGCTCGGCAGCGGTGACGGACAGCCCGCTCACGGCCGTGGCCGTGGCCGGAATAGCGAAGGCTTCTTTCAGCAGGTTGCACTGCCCCAGGCCTTGCGAATACACCGCCACCTCGCAGCCGCGCTGCACGCGCCGGCCACCACCCTTGGCGCGTCGGCGCGCGATGGTGGGGTCGCACGTCAGCTTGAGCTGCGTGTCGGTGAATTCGGGTTGCACAACGTGGCCCATCCACTCGACAGCTGCATCCGTGTCGCCGCGATGCATCGCCATGCAGGTGACGAACACACGCTCAGACGGCGGGAACGGTCGCCAGATGTCGCCGAACGACTGCGTCGACGGCGGGTCATGCGCGGCCGGGTCCAGCGCATAGGGCATGGTGATGGTGAGCTGGTTCTTGGTGCGTTCGGCGGTCTCGCGCACGGCGCTCCGGCTGATACCGGCAGGGATGAAAACCTCGGCACCGAGCGTCACCGGCGTGCTGGCCGTGGTGAAACGCCACACCAGCGGCCCCAGCGTGAAGCGGAACAGGTGGATAGGCTGGCCGAAGAACCGGGCTATCTCACGCGCGCCGAACATGCGGGCCTCCCTTAATGCTCATACGGCACCGCCTGGAATGACAGCTCGACCTGCGCAACGTCATGCTTCCACCAGTTGATGCGCGCCACGTCGGCGGCTTGCGTGCACAGCGACATCCACGACAGCTGCAGCACGTCCGCCGGGGTGATGGCCGTGCCCAGTGCCGAATCCAGCGTGAGCCGCTCCACGTTGCTGCTGGGCGCGGTGACGGCCGTCACCCGGCGATGCAGCACCGTCCCGTTACGCAGGGCGATGCGCAGGTCACGCCGGCCCGGCGGGCGCGGGCCGACGCCCAGACCCGCCCACTGCACGTCCATGAACGTGGTACCTGCGCTCATGCCGGCGGAAAGCACCAGATCGTGGCCGCGCGTGTGCACCCACACCGGGTTTGCCCTGCCCGCCATTGCCCACAGCTGCCCCAGCAGCTGCTGCACTTCCTCGGCGTCCTCAGCCGTGCACTGGTACTTGATGGCCGCCTGCGATTGCGCGAGCAGCGCGGTTGCCCACACCGGGCCGGTGTCGTTGTCCTCGATCAGCATGTCGCGGTACGGCTGCCAGCTCGGGTCGCTGGACCAATCCAGCGGCAGGTCCAGCACCGGGTACGTGCGGTACAGCACCGGGCTTGCCGAGGCGGTGATCGGCAGCGGTTCGGCAAGCTCGAAATCCGCCGCCCACGGCAGCGCATCACCGGTGAAGCGCTGCAGCGTGGGGATGGCACCCAGCCGGCCCTCGAACACCGGCAGAACGCGCGTGCCGGGCAGGTGCGTGTGCGCGGTGTTGCCGTCCAGCACGATGCCACCCGGCTGCACATCGGCCACGGTGAACAGCTCTGCCTTGCGCGCGTCCTCCGGCAGAAGCGCAACGCGCCCGCCCGTGCGCAGAAGCGTGCCGGCGGTGCTACCCGGTACACCTGCCGCACCGGCAGCCAGCGGGGCGGCCAGCGTGTAGCCAGCGCCCTGCAGCGGCACATGCCAGCGCCCGGCGCCGTTGCGCTCCAGCAGATTCTCCAGCCAGCGCCGGCGCTGCCCGGTGGCAATACCCTCGAACGTCACCCGCACACGCGGCTCATCGCGCAGCTGCCGGTGCTGCACCAGCCCGGCACTGGGCCGCAGCACTTCGGTGAGCCACTCCGGCTGCCAGCTCACCTCACCGGAGCCGGCAAAGGGCCACAGCACGGGATCAGCCGCCACGCGCCAGGCCCTCCCAGTTGTTGCGCACATGGGTAAGCACCACGTCCTCACCGGCTGCACCGGCCAGGGCATTGGCCACCGCGTCATCACCGATGGCGACCACCGGCGTAGTGACGCGCCCAGCATTGGAGCCGGCGGCGATGGTGGCGTCGTACATGGCCGTCTGGCGTCGCGACAGCACGCGCTCACCGGTCTGCAGGATGGCCGGCACTTCGTCCGGCTTGAGGCCGGCGATGCCGCCGCTGTGGTAGCGCGGGGCGTGGCCGAACAGCAGGGGGCTGAGCGGCATGGACACGCGCATGCCGCCGCGGCCAACAAGCCCACCGCTGTGGAATTTCTTCAGCGTTGCGGCCGACTTTCCACCACCCGCAGGGGCTCCCCCGATACCGCTGAGAAGTGACTGGATGGCACGCAGCGCCAGCTCCTGCGCAATCATCCGCGCGACGCCTGCCACGAAGCTCTTGACCATGTCCGCGAAGGCGTCTTTGAAGTTCTTGGCGCCGGTTGCAAGGTCACCGAGGAAATCGCCGAAGGAGGAAGTGGCGATGTCCTCCATTTTCTGTTTGAACACCTGCTGCGATGCGGTGATGGTGGCGATCTGCACGTCGATGGCGTCGATGCCGGCGAGTACGGCCGCATGCTCGGGCGTTCCCTCTTTCATGTCGGCCAGCGCGGCGTTGGCGGCTACACGCAGCGCCTGCAGATCAACAATGGCCTTTGCCCGCGCAGCAGCCACCTGTCGCTCGCCCTCGCTGTAGCCCAGCATGCCACCGGCCACCTGGGCACCGATGCTGGCTTCCTTGCCTTGCAGTGCACTGGCGATGTTCTCGCCCGCCAGCTTCAATTCATCGCCCTGTGCTTTGGCCACCAGCCGGTCGATCAGGTTCTCCACCATTTTCCGGCCGGCTTCATCGCTGGCCGCATCCAGCTGTTTGAAGAGCTGCTGATACTCGGCTTCCAGCTTTGCGCGCTCTGCTGCCCCGGTGCGGCCGTCCATCTCCATAAGCTTGAGGTGCACATCGCCCAGCGCCTTTGCGAGCTCCTCCTCGGCCTTCTTCTGCTCCCGCGCGGCTTTGGTTGCGATGTCGGCGCGATCGCGCTGCAGGATGATGATCTGCTCTTCCAGCTTCTGCCGCTTGCCAGCTTCCTTTGTGACGGCAAGCTCCGCCTGCGCCTGAGCGATCTGCAGGTCGATGGACTGCTGCTGCAGCTCCATGCGCGTGGCGAAGTATTCGCGCATGCCGATTTCATTCTCGGCATACAGGCGGTCCAGCTCGGCCAGGGCGCGGGTAACGGAGTCGCGCAGCAGCGCATTGGAGGCGGCCACAGCCTTGCCGGCGGCGCCGGTGCCTCCCGTGCCGCCTGTGCCATCGCCGGCTTGCGTGGAGGCCTTGCCGCGCACGCGGGCGGCGGTGGCTTCCACCTGCGCGAACAGCGCGGTGACACCGCGCGTCAGATCCTGCGCATCGCTGCGGATCATGTCGCTGGCATTTTTGAAGTGGTCGACCATCTTCTGCCGCTGCACGGCGAGGCCATCCATCACCTGGCCTACGCCTGCGGCATAGGCTTTCACCGCGGCCACGGGGCCATCATCCTGAAGTGTTTTCCAGCTGCGGGCGATGTTGCCGAACGCACCGCCGAGGTACTTGCCGATGGTTTCGGCAACGGTGAGGCCGGCCATGCCCAGCGCGGTCAACGCAACGGTGACGATCTCCACCGCGTTTTTCACAGCAACAGCGAGGGCGGCCACAACTCGCAATACGCCAGCCAACCCACGGCCAATATCAATCAGCCAACTGGCCTTTTTTCCGAATCCATCCGCCGCCTCCTCGCCATCGCGAAGGTTTCCTGCGATCTGCTGCATTACCTCCAGAATCGGTGCGAAGAAATTCGGAAGTTCTTCCGCGATGTCACGCAGGATGGCAACGAAACCCTGCGATGCGCCGGTGGCTTCGTTCTGGTCGTACATGAAGCGCACGAAGGAGTTGCGGATTTGCGTGAATGCGCCTCCGATGCTCTTTGGCATCTTCGCGTACTCCGCCTCCATCTCACCAAAGTCCTTGATCAGCGCCTGTGCCATATCTCGATTGCTGACCTTGCCGGCATTGACGTATGCCTTTACTTCACCTTTTGCAATGCCGAGATGCTTGGCAAGCGCCAACACAATGCGCCCACCACCTTCATTGATGGAGTTGAATTCCTCGGCCTGCACGCGGGCGCTGCCGAGCGCTTGGCCGAACTGGCGCATCACGCCGGCCGCTTCCTCGCCGGTGCTGCCGGAGATGGCCAGCGCCATGGACACGGCCTCGGTCAGCTCCAGCTGCTTCTGCTGGCTCAAGCCCACCTGGTCGGCGGACTGGGAGACCTTGTTGTACAGGCTCACCGTCTCCTTCCAGCTGGCCTGCGTGCGCTGGGCAATGTCGAAGGTTTCATCCTGCGCGGCGTTGAATTCCTCCTGCGATTTCGTCGCCAGGCGCAGGCGGCCGGTGATGCCGGCCGCTTCGTCCGAAACCTTGGCGAGCGAGCCAATCGTGCGCAGTGATGCGTAGGCCGCAACGAAGCCCACCAGCTGCGCGCGGGCGGCCTTCAGCCCGGCTACCCAGCCGCGCGTGTCCGGCCCGGAACGGGCGGCTTCGTTCTTCAGCTTGTTGAGGTCGCCACGCAGTACCGCCAAGCCCTGCTTGATGTCGGCAAGGTCGGCAGAGATGCGAACGCGCAGGTTGGGGTTGTTTGCCATCAGATTTCCAGCCCTTTGAGGTATGCCGCGAAGTCTTTGTTTTCGTACTGCGTCACGCGCGCCGTTACTGCGTCATCTGCCAGCCGCCTGCGCCGGCTGCGCTCGGCCGCTTCGGTAAATGCCCGAAGCTGGCCGAGCGTGTACTGCTTGATCTCGCCGAAGCTGTGCCCCTGCTCGATCAGGAGTTGGAGGGCGTCGCTCCAACCCCAGGCAACTGCCGCGCCATGCCGGCCAGGAGCGGCACGACGTTCTTCGTAAAAAAATCGCGGTTCACCCGTAGGCAGGTCTGCGTGAGCCGAACAACGTCATCGAGGTTTGCGGCCTCGACATCGGCCACGCTTACGCCGGTGGCGATCGACAACGCAGCGAAGAATTCCTCGCCGTGATCGGCCATCAGGTTGACGATTTGCATCACGTCGATGTCCAGCTCGTCGCCTTCGCCGGTGAGCACGTTGTTTTCGATCAGCGCCTGGATCACCGGCCGTGCGGTGCGGATGAGCGAGGGAATGCGGCCGGCAGTAATCGGCAGGATTTCCACCTGCCGCCCGGCGAACTCCACCGACGTGCCGGCCGGAGCCAGCACGTCGATGTCCGCGGCGGCGGTGGACGTCATACGACGTCCTCGAGGGTGACGGTGAAGTACTGCGACAGGCCGGTGCCCTTCGTGGTGTCGGCCATCAGGCCGCCGGTGACTTCGCCCGCGCCGTAGTCCTCGCCGATCAGGCCCATGCTGGCCAGCAGGCCGCCGCTGACTTTGTAGGCATGCACTTTCACACGCTTACCGCTCTGCGCCTCGTTGAGGCCGACGAACAGCATCTCGTACTGCTTTGCCGACTGCGTGAAAGCTTCCACGCGCTTCTGCGCGGCGTTGGCATACGTGACCTTGATATTGGCCGCGCCGGCCACCGGTGCGGGGATGCTGCTGCCGGCGGGGATGAAGATGCCACCATCACGGAACTCGTAATCGTCACCGACGGTGTAGGTGGTGGCGCCGCTGGCACCCTTCACCGCGGTGATTCCGGTAGCGACATTGGCCAGCGGGGTGAAGCCGCCCTTGTACGCCACCACGTCTTCGTCGGTGACGTTGCCGGCGGCCACCGCGGTGACGGACGAGCGCAGGGCGCGGGCGAAGTTCTCCGCGGCGAAGTCATGGAACGTGTACGCGCACTCCACGCCGGTGAAGCGCGACACTTCGTTGCGGTTGCCGCCGCCCGGGTTGGTGAAGTCGACCTGGCTCTTCTTTTCTTCCTGCGGTGAGAGCGTGAGCGCGGAGCAGTTGCCCACTTCCTCGAAGGGTGCGGCGGCGCCTAACTCACGAATCTTGAGTTTGCCGCTGCCCAGGTAGCTGTGGTCTTTCATTGTTTGGATCTCCAGTGGTGCCGCGGGGCGGCGGTTAACGGGTCAAAACGGGGATGCTTGTGGTGTAGCGAATCAAAGCGCCGATCCAGTCGGCACCGGCCGGGGCGCGCAGGGGTTCCATCGACTGATAGAGGGGCTGGCCGAAGCCGGCCGGCCACGTGGGTTGCCGGCCATCCATCGCCCGCTCGATGTCATCGACCACGGCGTCGAGCGATCCTTCGGCAGACACCCCGCCCTTGCGCTTGACGACGATGGCCACGGTGGTGAGCCGGTGGGTGCGCTGCACGGCGGCATCGGTGGCGCGCTCCTGCCGCTCGATGTAGACGGCCAGGCCGTCCTCCACGCGCTCGGGATCCAGCTGGCCCGGCTCGAGCGTGGCCACTGTGCCAACCGTTGTGCGATAAGGGCCGGTGCCGTCGATGCGCTTGAGGTTGAGCACGAAGGCATCGAGCAGCTTGCGGCGGGGCGTGAGCTCAGCCATGCGGCACCACCAACCAGCGCGAAAGCGATGCGTCGTCACGGAGCTTGTCGGTGAGGCGGTAGGTGTCGCCGTCCACCACGACAATGCCGCCCTTTTCCGGCACCACCTGGGCGCGCTGGAAGTCGATGCTGATCTCCCCCAGCGCCACCGGCGATGGGTCATCGCCCCACACCTGCGTGCCGCGATTGACCATCACGTCACACGCAATGGCAGCGGCTCCCTTCGGCGCGGTGTACTGCGCGGCATCGGCCAGGCCGGCGGCTTTGAAGCTGCCGATGGCGGCCTGGTCGAATGCGCGCAGGAAGGCTTTCTGGCTCATCGCTTGCCCCTGTATTTTGAGGAATCGAGCGCCTTCTGCAACTCGCGGTTGAAGTGGAACGGCATGAGCTTGTCCCATGCCCTCTGCGCGAGGCCAAAGATGTTGTAGCGCGCCTTGTAGTTGGCCTTGCGCGTGAAAATAAAGATGCTGCGCACCGCCGAGCCAAAGCCGAACGAAATGCGCTCATAGATGCCGGGCAGCAGGCGGCCACGCTTCTGCTGCAGGGTGAAGTAATCGCCACCGCGAGTACGCTTGCCACGACGCTTGATGCTTGCTTCGGTCTGGTTCTGGTACTTGTCCTGCCGCGCGCCCATCTGCGAGAGAATCTTGCTCACGGCGCTGGCGCGCACGTTGCCGTGGCGATCCAGCGGCGCACCCTTGCCGGCCACGGCAAACCACCCCGGCGGCATGGCGCCCTTCTGCTGCAGCAGCACTTCAAAACCCTTCTTGCGGCGCTCACCGCCCTCCACTTCCGACAGCAAATACCGTGCGGGCGGATTGCCTTTGTAGGCTTCGTCGCGCAGGAAAACTTCGGCATACAGCTTCTGCCGCGTGGCCTTTTTGTACTGCGCCGCACGCAGGGTCATCGCGGTGGGGCGATCGAACACGCGCGGGGCGGTGGCCGCCCAGGTCTGCCGGATTTCGTATGCGGTGGCGTTGCAGGCCTGCATGACGGCGAAGCCGAGATTCTGCCGCTCCAGCTCGGTGAACTGGCGGCCCAGCATGTTGTCCGCATCGACGGCGATCTTGATCAGGCTCACCGGGCACCTCCGCTGCACACCAGCGCGAAGGCCTGCAGCGCTCTCACTTGCGCGTCGCAGGCGGCAGCGGCGCCAACAATTCGGCCCGCACTTTCGATTCGGTCTGCGGCGCCACCATCAGCGATGGATGCGGCTGCGGCGGCTGCGGACAGTTCGCCGGTGGCGATGGCCGCTTGCCAGCGCGTGTGCAGGCGCTGGTTGCCAGCGCGCAGGTCAGCAACAAGGCGATCAGAAGCGGCTTGCGCATCGGCTTTGTCCTTCTCAAATTGCGCGGCCACGGCGGCGGCTTTGGCCGCGTTGGCGCGCTCGGTGGTGATGACGGCCTGCGCCTGGGCAAGCTCGGCGAAGGCGTTGTCGCGCTCGCCCTCGGCACGGTCGCGTGCGGCGGCGGCGTTGTCGGCGGCGCGGTGCGCGTTGGACACGCTGGCGCGCTGCCAGATGCACAGCAGGCCCAGCAGGGCGATGGCGATGAGCAGGGCGCGGATCATGCCCGGCCTCCGATCATCCAGTCGCGCCCATCGCGGCACAGCGCGGTATGCACCGGGATGCGCAGCGGGATAGAGACACCCGCCGGCCATGCCAGCAGCGCGAGATAGCGCAGACACTCGCCACGGCGCTCGCAGACTTCATCGTCCGGCCCAAGGCCACCGATGCGGCCGGCGCAGCGCGATACGTCATCGGGGAGCAGATGCAGGGCGGTCATTGCGCCACCTGCTCTGCCAGGCACTTGGCGTGGCGTTCCTGTTGACGGGTCCACACGCCCTTGCAGCCCTTCGGCCCCCAGTTCTGCGGCTGCGAGCAGTCGCGACCGCCCTGCTTCTTCCAAGCCAGCAGCGCATCGCAGGCGGCGCGATACAGGCCCGGCAGCTGTGCCGGGGTTGCTGCTGTGGTTTCCAGCAGGCGGCGGCGCATGGAGCTGCTGCGCCAGTTGCCGATGCCGTACTGGCCGATGAAATCGATGTACAGGTCGTACTCGCCCTGCGTGAGCAACACGCCGGGAATGGACGCCTTGAAGCGCGCCTCTTCTTCGCCGTGCAGGTTGCGGGCGAGCTGCTGCGCACGGGCGCGGGTGATGGGCGCATCGGTCAGCCGCACCAGGGTGCCGTCTTCGTAGCGGGTGGAGCCGTGGCCGATGGTCGGCACGTCGCCCTTGGTCGGGATGTAGGGCTTGTGGACCACCTGGCCATCGGCACGCACGGCAGTGGGGCCATCGCCTTCCTTGGCAACCCAGCCGGCGAACGCGGCGGCGCTGAGCACCAGGCCGGCGGCGGCGATGCGAACCGGAGAGGCGGCGCTGCGATCAGACATGGTGATCGGTCTCCCGCTTCAGCCGCTTCATTTCCGCGTCGTGCCGCTGCGCGGAACGGCGGTCTTCGCGGTGCTTGTAGAACAGCGTCATCGCAAGGCCAGCCAGTCCGATGGCTACACCGGCGAAGGCTGCGATGTCGTTTGCAGTCAGCCCGAACAGCACGGCGCCGGCGCTGCCGCCGTAGGTGGACACCTTGGCGACGATGGGCGCGACGTTGTGCGTGGTGTTTGCCATGTCGGTCAGCTCTTCCAGCCTCACGATGGGTCCCCCTGGATGCTCCGGAAGCCCCACCACCGCACACGCCACCCGGGCATATGTGTGCGGTGGTGGGCGTTGGTCAGGCCTTGATTGCGCCGGCGCCCGGCGCGAGCTTGGCCAGCACCGTAGTCGCACCATTGCCGGAAGCAGCAATCGCGATAGCGCAGTTCTCGAGGTCGCCAGCTGCGGAGGCGGCAACGATGAACTGGCCAGCGGAGACGTCCCAATGCAGAGCGGCACCTTCGGTGACGACGGCGGTGTTCAGCTTGGGCAGCTCGAACACGCCTTCGATCTGCGCGCTCCCCTTGCCGCCGCTGGGAATGTCCACCAGTGCAACGGCAAGCAGGGTGCCGACGATGACGGCCTGGCCGCTGGTGAGGTTGGCTGCGGCGGTGATATCAATCACGGCACCGGGGAATTTGTAGTTTTTCGCCATGACGGTTTCCTCGATTGGCGTTTCTGAGATGACAACCTACGGCCGGCGGCGCTGTGCCGCCGGCTTGTTCGATTACTCGCCCGGGTTGCGGGCGGCGCCCCGCCAACCCACCGCACCAACGCCGTACTTGTGGACCACCTTCCAGCTGAGGCCATCGGTGCGGAAATTGGTTTCCTGTTCCAGCACCGGGGTCTGCACGCCGTTGAGGAACGCAACTTCGATGACCGGTTCGATGCTCGGATCGGCGAAGCCGTACCAAGCCTTGCCGGTGCCCAGCCGCGGCGAGGTGACAATGTCGGTGAAGGTGTTGCGCGAGGTGTTGGGCAGCTGGAACTTGTTGCTGACGTCCGGGTTGTACTCGGCGTTGTTGACCAGCGCAGCCTTGCCCTGCATCGCAACCGTGCCGAGGAAGCGCGACAGGGTGATGTCCAGGTAATCGTTGCCGCCCGGGTCCATCTGCATAGCGATCAGCTGGCGCATGGCATCGAACGCATCGACACTGGGCGCGGCACCCACGGCGGCGATGTTGTTGTGGTCGGCATGGAACAGGGTCTTGCCGTCGCTCATCAGCGGGCCGAGGCCACCGTTCATCGCCAGCAGCGCGTAGACGTCCTTTTCGATGGTGCGGCCGGCGGCCTGCCCCAGCGCGGTGGTGATGCGGACGAAGGAGCCCAGGTCATCATTGACCAGAACTTCCGGAGTGATCTGCAGGATGCGGCCCTTGCGCGCGCCCTTGATCGTTTCCTTCTCGCCGTCACCCAGCACGCCGTTTTCGTACTCACCCGCTTCGTTCACTGGCTTGAGATCAGAGAACGAGGACAGGTGGTAACGGTTGTGCGGGCGGTAATCCGACAGGGTGCCGGTGGTGCAGAAGCGATTCCAGGTGAATGCCTGCAGGTTGTAGGCACCGATCAGAATCTTGTGCAGGGTGTTTTCCAGCAGCACCGGGAAATCGCTGGTGGTTTGCACGGCCAGAACTCGGCGGGCGACTTCTTCGCGATCCATGCTGCGGGTGTTGACGCCGGCACGAATCAGCGACTGTTCGGCAAGGCCCAGCAGCGTGGTGTTGACATAGGGATTGCCATCACGCGCCTGAACGGCGGCATCGCCGGTGAGCACGCCGGCGCGGGCCAGCAGTGCGTTGACCTGTGCGCGACGCTGGTTGTCTTCCTCCGGCACGACATCGGTGATCTGCTGGTTGAAGCCACCGTTCAGCGGCTGGCCCCCGGCAGCGAGCTTGGCCAGCAGCTTGCCCTGAGCCGCCTCGGCCGTAATGGTGTGGTCAGCCAGGCAATCGTTCTCCAGCGCGGTGACGCCGGCAACATCACGGAAACCGGCGAAGACGTTCCGGATGGACTGCGCACGCACCGACATTGCGGCGAGTACATCGTTCACCGTGGCCGCAGCGGCAACCGGCTGGGCGGGCGGTGAGACGGGGGCGTTCAGCGCCGGTGCGGGAACGGGAGCCGCGGCAACTACCGGGGCGGGGGTGGGCGCAGCAGTCGGAGCGGTGCCCGCCTGCGCCATGATCAGTTGGCACTGCTGTTTCATGCTGGAGTCCTCAAGTTGGGCAACGATGGCCCGCTGGTGTCCCTCGCGAAGCGAGGCAAAAGCAGACGCCGTGGTGGTCGCCTGAATATGTTGGCGAAGTGCTGCATGCACCTCGCCCTGAGTGCTGGAGATGGCCGAGACGTAGGACAGCAGTGCGGCCGCGGCGACGCTATCTGCCACTTCGGGCTGCACGTCGGGAATGACTTCATCCGCCAGACCCATGGCGACCGCATCGGCGGCGGTGAGCCAGTGGTCTTTGCGGTCGTTGAGCATCGTTTCGATGTCGGCGGGGTTCTTTGCGCGGGCCGAATAGCTCTCCAGCATCGAGCGGCCGTAGACGTCGATTGCATCGGCGCGATCACGCAGGTCGCCGGCGAATCCCCAGCCCCCGCCCTGCGGGCCATGCACCATCATCATGGTGTTGGCATGCATACGGCGCCTGGTGCCGGCCATTGCGATCAGGCTGGCGATGCTGGCGGCTACGCCATCGACGGTGACGTTGATGGTGGCCGGGTGCTGCTTCAGCGCGTTGTAGATGGCGAGGCCATCGGTGACCACACCGCCATCGGAGTTGATGCGCACATTGATGACGCTGGCGGTGGTGCCGGCCAGCTGCTCCACCACGCTCATTGCCGTGACGCCATCACCCCAGAAGTAGTCGCCGATGGGGCCATAGATCAGCAGCTCGGCCTCGCCACCGGTGGTGGTGTTCAGCGCCAGAACGGACTTGCCCTTGGATTCTGGCGCGATGGTTTCGAGATCCAGGTTGTCGAAGGCGAAAGTGGCTGCCAACACCAGGGCGATGCCGGCGTGCAGCCGGCTATAGGCAAGGTTCATTGGGTGTCCTCAGAGACTTCAGGGATGGCCGACTTAGGCGCCTGCGCTTGGGCAACGCCGGAATCGCTGACCTGCCCGGGATCGCTGTCGAGCGTGATGCCCAACTCGTTGGCCCAGGCCCGCTCGTTGCGGATTTCTTCCAGGGTGTCGTACATACGGCCACCGCGTTCACTGATCACCGAGGTGAGCGAGCGGATACCGGCGCGGATCATCATGCGCAGGCCGGTAGCTTCGTGAACCGGGTTGATCCACGGCATCACCGGCGGCATGAACATGGCATCAGCTACCGCGCTGCGGGAGACGTTCGCCGGAATAACCAGCTCGCCGGATGCAATAGCAGCCTGGATGAATCGTTCGTAGATGGGCCGCACGATCTGCGAGATGACCTCATAGGCCAGCACGCCGTAGGCGCCGTACTGCTCCACCAGCTCCTGCCGCTGCGCGGAATAAGTGCCGTTGTAGTTCTTGGCCAGCGACGAGAACGAGATACGCATTCCGCCAGCAACGGCGCGCAGCTGACCATTGCGATAGGTTTCAAGATTCGGGTTTGGTCGGTTGGTGTCGACCGTGCCGACGCTTTCGCCCTGCACCAGGTCATCGAACACCATGCCCGGCTGGAACCGCATGCGGCGGCCGCTTGGCCTGTTCTCGTTCTCGCCGTAGCTTTGCGGGTCACCCTTGATGATGAAGGCGGCCATGGACGCGGCGATCTTCGCGGCCACGCGCTCGGATTCTTCGTAGTCCTTCAGGTCATCCAGACGAGTGAGCACCGATGCCAACAGGCTGACGCCACGCACCTGACCGATGCGATCGACCATTTTGGCGTGGTGGACGAAATCGGCACTGACACGCTTGATCTGCGGCAGCAACACATTCGGGTCGCCTGGGTGCTGCTTGTACAGGTGGTAGGCGATGGGTCGGCCCCACGCGTTGCGCTCGACGCCCTGAATGATGTTGCGAGCGGAATCGTTGAGATCGAGCGGCATCAGATCCGGCTCGATCATCTCGATGCTGTAGGGCACGGTGGTGCCGTGATCGAGATACGGCACCGGGCCGATCAAGTCCTGATACAGGCACTCGCCATCGCGGAACAGAGTGCGGGCCATGAGTCGCTGTGCAGAACCGAAGTCATGGCACCAGCTGACTTCCGGGCGCTTCCAGAAATCCCGCAGCAACGGCGTGATCTGATCGACCAGCGATTCCACGATGTTGCCGTTGGCATCGCGCGGCTGCGGCTCGATGCCGATGCCATCGCGGCCGATGACGTTCTGCACCATCTGGTTGAAGCCGTTGACCACGATATCGTGGTTGCGGTCAAGGTGGCGGGCCTGCGTACGGATTCGGACAGAGCCGCTGGCTACCACGGTGTTACCGGAGCCGTAGTCCCGGGCAGACTCCCGCAGGCGCGTGAGGTTGGCCGCGTCGTAGGCCGAGCTGTACGCCGCGATTTTTGCGCGGGCATGGGCGCGCCTGGCGCCCCAGCCGGGCGAGATGGCTGCGATGGCGGAATCGAGCCGGTTCATTCACGGCACCTGAAATCAGCCAACGCAACTGACATGCGATTGCCCCCGCGAGCTTCGGCGGCAACACGGGCCTCCCACTCACGACGGCCCGCGCGAATCTCGACCAGATCGGCACGAGTGAGTTGCCGCTCCCCCATGCGCCACGACTGGCCTGACAGCACCGCCTGTTCGGCGGCGATGTAGGTATCGAGCATGGTTTGTGCGGCGGTCTTCATGGTGCATAGCTTGAAGACGCGACTGTCTCAACCGTTACCAGAAACGTGAGACATCCATGATTTTTTAACTATGATAATCAAGCACTTAAGAAATAGTTGTCTCACGCTGTGCCAGAAGCGTGAGACATATGTCGCTATGCGATCTTTTTTGGCAACCCGCCCGGGAACATTCGGTGCAAAGTTGCGCGCGATACGCCGTGCCGGAGTCGCACCTGGTTGACTGAAACACCCGCCTCCAGATCTGATTGAATGCGCAACTGCCGATCATTTGGTGCAGTGGATGAAGGCGGCTTCGGAATGTGGATTCGCTCGCCACCGAACTCTGTCTGCAACACCATCACCACGGCGGTTGCGTACGGCATGGCGTGCTCTTCATTCAACCCTGTCTGTTCAACGATGCCCCGAACCACCAGGCGGCGCAGGTGGTCGACCGCATCAATATCACGCGAATTACTCATAGGCGGCTGCTCCAACGGCTGGATCCGAAGTCGTCGTGCTGTGTTTCTCGGGAATCCTCATGGCGGTCAGGTGACCGCTGCGCGGTAGTTGATGTTTCATGGGAATCGCTCGCCACCGGCGCGGCCGGGCGGGCGGGTTGTGTTTCACGGGAATCCACGGGGGCCGGCGCGCTGAACAGGTCGTCATCGGGCTGCACCTGCTGCTCGAGCTGATCCCACCATTTCGCTTTGCGCGGTGACCAGAGGTCGAGGCGCTCTTCCAGCCATATGGCATAGGTGCAGCAGTCCTTGACTTCGTTGCGCTTGCGGATGGGCGTCCAGCGGGATTCGGTGCCTGACTTGGTACGGCGCGTGGCACGCACTTCGGCGGCCATCTGCTTGAACCACTCCTTGCTCAGCTCGCTGGAAAAGTGCACGTATCCGGGACCAGGTGTTGCAACTTCGAGGCGGGACTGGAATCGGTCTTTTGCGAGATTGGTACCGACGTGCCACAGCACGGGGCCGTTGCGTTCGCTCTTGCCGTTCCACTTGTAGCCGACGCGTGTGTTGCCGTTGTCGATAGAGCGCTCCTGGCCGCTGGCGCCCTTGATTGCGAATACCCGCAGCCCCTTGAGCTTGTGCGCGAAGGCATAGACGGCATCGGTGGCAAGGCCGCCGGAGTCGATACCAGTTGCATAGATGCGCTGGTTCCGGCCGCAAGCGTGGGTGTATTCGGCAGTGCGCAGGAAATCTTCGGCTTCATCCCATACCTTCTGCTGGGCTGGGTTGCCGAAGAAGACACGGTGATCAATCGGCCACATCTGCCCACCGCGGCCATACCCCCACACACCAAACTCCAGCCGGTCGCCCTGCGTATCGCCGCCACACAGCAGCAGCAGGCAATCGCGCGGCATGTGGCGAAGTGGATAGGGCTCGGCCCGGGCTTGCAGCTCGTCTGCGTCTGTGCGCTCGATCTCGCCCTCCCACGCTTCGCCGCGCGTGGTGTTGGTGAAAGCCTTCATCAGCGCGTCGTCGCCTTCCTGCTGCTTGGCGTAGGCGGCGAAGAAGTCCTGCGCGATCGACAGCCAGGAGACGGTCGGGCTGTAGGCCGTCCAGACGTGCAGGCCGACGTGCGCGGGCGCGGTGAGCGGCTCTCCGGTGGGCGTGGTGAAGCGGCCTTCATTCGTGAGCCAGATGTCGCCGCGCTGGTTGACCCATACGCCGGCCTCGGCGACGTAGAGGTAGTCGCCCTGGTGCATCGGGAAGGTGCAGTGCGGGCACAGGTGGTAGACGCCCAGCAGTACACCGGCGTCGTCGCGCTCGAACTTGAACCCGTGGGACTCGTCCTTGCCGCCCCATGTGAGCGGGTGCAGATCGGTGCACTGCGGGCACGCAACGTGGAAGGTGAAGCGCTCATCGGCTTGGTCGAAGCGGCGATCGATCAGGCTGAAACCTTTGAGCTTGGGCGTGCTGCCGGCGATCAGCTTGGGGAAGGTGGCACCTTCCAGGCGCTTGCCGGCGAGGAAGTCGGGCGCGCCTTCCTTCTCCACGTCGTTGTCGAAGGCGTCCAGCTCATCGAGCATGGCCACGTCGATGGAGATGCGGCGGTAGTTCTTTGCGGCCTTGCCACCGCGCACGCGCAGCATGGAGCCGATGAATTTCTTCTGCTGGAGGGTGTTGTCCTTGTGCCGCTGCAGGTAGGACGGGAACACGCTGCGCATGATCTCCACGTCGCGCAGCATGGGCTCCAGCTCGGACTTGACGAAGTCCTCGGCGTCATCGTCGGTGGGCTGCCACAGGGCCTGATTGCGGCGGCGGTGTTCGGCGTTGTAGCCGATGAAGGCGAGCAGGATCTTGGTGTAGCCGACGCGGGCGGATTTCTTGATGTCGACGAAGCGCACATCGTCGTTGCTCATCACCGCCATCATGGCGCGCTGGAACGGCCAAGGCGTCCACGACTGCTCGACGTAGCTGGATTCGGCGGAGAGGTAGAAGTTCTCGCGCGCCCACGACTCGAGCGTGATCGGCTCCTGTGCGGCGAAGGCGGCGAGGCCGCGGACCAGGTGCCGTTCAACGGCCTGCAGTTGCGAAGGATCGACGCCGTTGAGCAGGCTCATGCGGCTTCGTCCTCGACTGCCGGCAGTTCGTCGACGGCATCGTCTTCGGCATCCACGTCGCTGAGCTTCATGCTTGCCGCGAGGTTCCGCGCCTTGGCAACGATCGACATGACGACCTGCACGTCGTCGCTGGTCAGCTGCGGCAGTCGGCGGCGCAGGGTGCCGGGGATTGTCTCGAGCAGACGGGCAGCGCGGGCACCGGCACGGGCGAGCACTTCTTCAAGCACGTAGGCCGGCGCCAGCTCTCCGCGCGTGACGGCGTTCTGCATCGCGATCTTGTCGGCCTGCTCGCGCGCCAGGCGGGCGCGTTCGGCCACCAGCTCTGCGCCGCTCTCTCCGCCGCGGCCGGCGGCCATTTCGCGCAGGTGGTCGCAGTAGGCCAGCAACCATTCGTCGGCGCTGGCGCCATCCGGCAGGATCTTGCGGCGGACCAGTTCGCTCACTGCCGGCTGGGTGATGCCGACCAGGTCGCCGAACTGGGCTTGGGTTACGGGCGAGGCCAAGTCACGCATCAACATAACCCCCCTTGAAAACCCCTGTGACTAGCGCTTTACCGGGGTCCGAATTACCCGTGACGCCCCCTCTCCAGGAGGACCCGCGAACCCGGCCGCCTCGCCCGGCCATCGAACCAACCAGCCCAGCCAGCAGCCCGGATTCCCGTGGAACACCACCACCACCTGCCGTCCTCACCGTCCGCACCTCTGTCCCAAGGTCTGGACACCCGAAACCATTGGCACCATTGGGCTGTCCACACTGTCCACACTGTCCACACCTGTTTGAGTAGTTGAAGAATTTGAAATCCGGCCTCACTCCACACGTGCGCGCCCGCGAAAGGTCTGGACGGTGTGGCAAGCCTTGCGGCGTAAGGCCGCAGGTCTGGACAGTGGTCTGGACAGGTGCGGACAACCGCCCCAAGGTGTGGACGCTGCTAGTCATCGTCCCCCCACGTGTCGTGCACAGGATCTAAAGATGGTGGCTCGGCAATGGCCCGCTGCTCGCTCGACAGCCACCCGTCGATATCCACCTCAGCCTTGAACCACCGCGGCTCGCGCCCACCGCCTGGCCATCGTTTCCGGTGGTTCACGCGCCCCAGCGTCTTCAAGATCGCCGCCACGCGCATCTGCTCGGGCTTGCCATGCTTGCCGACATCCAGCCCGAGGGCATGCGACAACACCTCATCAGTCGTCGTCCACTCCACCTCGCTGCCGGCGATGAACTTGAGCCGTGACGGATAGCGCTCCTGCGCTGCGCGCATCTCAAGCCACGCCTCCACCCTGCCCTCCCAACTATCGCCCACGTACCGCTCGGCCTGCTTTTCAGCTGCATCGGCAGGCAGATCCCACCACTGGAAGCCATCGCGGAACATCCGCACTGCTTCCGCCCACAGCTGGTCACGCTCGGCAGTAATGCGATCGATCAGCACCTCACCATCGGTGCGCACCGGCAGAAAGCGCCGGCCACCGGTCGGATCGCGCAGGTATTGATGCTCATTCGTCGTGCCCGCGAAAACACACTCGCGCCGATACGACCGCGGCACCCGCTCATACGGCGCCCGGAATTTATCCACGCGCCGCGTGATGGCTGTTTTGACGCTGGTGACGTCGGCCTTGGAGAACGAATCCATCTCGCCGATCTCCACACCCCACGCGCCCTGGATCACCTGATAGAAATCGTTGCCGCTGGGCGACTCGCTGGTTTCCACGAACCATTCGCTGCCGAAGATGGCACGCAGCGCACTCGACTTGCGCTTGCCCTGCTCGCCTTCCAGCACCAGCATGAAGTCCACCTGCGCACCAAGCGCTGGTGTCTTGGGATCCTCCCACAACACGCGCGCCACGGCGCTCACCATGAAACACTGCGCTGCGCGCCGGCTGTAATCCGAATCCTCGGCACCGAACAGCTCGATCAGCATGCGCTCCACGCGAGGCGTACCATCCCACTCCACCGCCGTCAGGTACTCCCTGATCGGATGCCGTCGATACCGCCGCGCCACCGCGATTACAGCCTTCAGCACCATGTCGTCGCTGCATTTCATCCGGTATCTGTCCGGATGCTGCAACCACGCCGCAAGCTCATACGTGTCCGAATCTATGAACTCATGCCGGTTTCCGCCCTGCCATACCGGCTCACGTGCAAGCACTACCTGGTTGCTCGAATCGTTCAGCCACCACAGCCCGGCCAGCCGCTCATCGTTTTCCATGATGAGCATCAGGTTGTGCAGCGTCCCTTCAACGATGTGATCGCGGTTGCGGGTCAGCTGGTCACGCCAGGACTCGTCTTTCTCACCGCCACCGGGCGGCATGGTTCCACGCCCGCCGTCAATCACCGTGATGCTGCGCTTTGCTGCCATGCTCATCCTCGCTGCACCGTGACGTCAGCAACGCGGTTAGCAGCCCATGTCGCCAACTGCCGCGGCGTCCATCCATCAGCAAGCGCATCGGCAATATCCCAGCCCTTGGGCATACCCTGCGGATCAATCAATCGCAGCGACCGCACACCCACGCGCGCCAGCAGCTGCGCAACGCCGGGTCGATACTCGCCGGCGTCATTGCGCCAGCCGAGCATCGCCTTCATGCCGGCAGCGTCCGCATCCGGCCACAGCACAACATCGCGATCCCTCAGCGCCGACCAATCCACCTTGCCCACGCCATTGCTGCCACCCGGCCAGGCCACCACCGCGTATTGCGGGAACGCGCCAGCGCCAGCCGCGCGGCATTTTTCACCCTCCGGCAGCAAAACCGGCGCTCCGGGCTTCGCTTCAAGCGCATCCAGCCCATACAGCGGGCGGGGCTCGGGGAAGTGCTGCAAGCACCACGCCCGTTTTCCATCCGGTCCAACGCACCAGGTCACCTGCGGCGTCCACTTCTTCATCTCGCCGGTGTCGCGATCCTTGATATCAGCCCGCAGCACATACCCCAACAACCGGCCTGCGGCATCGCGGTAACCATCTACGCGCACCGGCTTCATCCGCGTGGTTTTCCCTCGCTTCGGGTTCCACAGCGGCACCGTCCAGCCATTACCGGCCATCAACTCCGGCGCATCATCCGGCACCGGCATCAGCGGTACCCACTTCACATCGAGCGGCGCTTCCAGCTGCTGCCGCACACCTTCCCGCGCATCCGCGAAACGCTGCGCACCCAGCTGATCGCACGCCTCGACGAACGTGCAACCAGTCATCGCCCGCAGGAACCCGATTACGTCGCCATGCGCACCACAGCCGAAGCAGTGATAGAAGCCCTTCCTCGGGTTGACCGTAAAACTCGGCGTGCGCTCCTCATGAAACGGGCAGCACGCTTCAAACTCGGCACCCGCTTTGCGCAGCGGCACATAGCGCCCGATCACAACGGAAATGTCGTGCTCGGCCTTTATCCGCTCCACATCAATTTTGCCCGGCTCGCTCATGCATCACCGCCGATGGCCAACTCGCCCTGCCGCTGCCGCGCCGCATCCACGCGCAGCTGCTCGCGCAAGGCCAGCGCATCCGCGCCCTGCACACCCGGCGTGTCATCGCCCAGTGCCGCAGCAGCGGCGGCCATCTGCGCCCGGCACGCCGGCATGTCCGCCGGCTTCCAGCGGCGGCGAATCAGCGCCCTTACGGCGTGGGTCAGCTTGCGCCTCATGCCATCACTCCACTGTTGGGCACCAGCGCCTGCACCTGGCGACGCAAGGCCACCACGGCGCTGATCAGGTCGTCCGATTCATCGAGGATGCGCCGCGCATACGGCAGGTCTGTCGCATCCAGCTTTCCGTCCGCAAGGGCTGGCGCAAGCGCCGACATCAGCTCGCCGAACTCATGCGCAAGCCGGGCAAGGCCCACCGCCTGCGCCGTTTCATCGTCTGCCGGCATCTGCACCGCCAGCATCCCGCGCCGGCGTGCGAGGTCGCGCTCGCAGTCACCGCGGAACGGCTCCGGCAGCGCCATCACCCACGCATCTTCCAGGTCCGCCGGCAGCGTCTTCACCGTGCCGTCCATGTAGCGGCGCAGCACCTGGGCGTTGTTCTCCATCGCCTTGATGAGATCCACGCCCTCGCCTGTGCGCAGCTTCACCTGCCGCACGTCCGGCGCCACCATCGACAGGTAACGCTCGGCCACGTCCATTGCGAACGTCGTGTAGTTGCTTGCCGTCGCATCCAGCATCCGGCGCGTGTGCGCATAGACCACCTGCTGCCGGGGCGGCAGAAACTGACGGACGCCCTTCATGCGCAAAGCCCCCGCAGCGGGGAGCATGCCGAGGCATGAACAACCAACCCGCCCCGCTCCGCTTCACCGTGCTTCGCCGGTTCCACGTACTCACCGGCCCGGGCGCTGTCGTCGCGGTCTTCTTCCATCCGCGCCAGGCCGCCGGAGATCAGCAGCCCAATGCCCACGCCCAGCAGCAAAGCGGCGAGCGCAAAGCGGAGGGCCTGCGCAGTGTGTGATCCACGCATCTCAGCGAACCTCGGCAAGATGCAGCGGCCGGCCGGCGGCGCGGCGCTGCTGAAGAAGGGAGGACCACTGATCGCTGGTCAGGCACGGCTCAAAGCCGGCGGCGCCCTCGATAAGCGGGTCATCGAGCAGCACGCCGATGTCGGCATTGCTCAGGTCATCAGCCAGGGGCTGGATTTGGCGGGCGCCCGCCTGCCGGTAGGATGCGTGTGCGACCACAACACCACTACTGGAGACGGGCATGGACTCACACGAAGGACACGACACCCTGCACTTCATGCAGGGGCAGACAGCCGCACTGGAAATCATGCTCCGCGCGATCATCGAGAGCTCCCCCGCGCTGAAGGAAGCACTTTCGACAGCAGCCGGACGGCTCGCCGGAGAGCTCGCGAAAGACGCCCCGGCCTCGTTTTCTGCAGGCTGGTACCACACGCTTCGCAGACTGAACGGGGGTTCGTTTCCGGTTGTTGGCTCGGTACCGGATTGATTTCCGCCCCCGCGCAGCTGCGCAGTGCATCGGCGATTGCCTCATCGCTAAAAGCGACTACCGGCACCCTGATCGGCTTATCCATCTCAGGCCACCCCACATATCAGGGCGCCCGCCTGCCGGTACGATGCGTGTGCGACCACAACACCACTACCGGAGGCAGGCATGAGCGAGTACTTCAGTTTCAGGACGCGGGCTGGAACCTTTCGCATCAAGCGCGAAGGGGACAGGTGGCGGCCATATTTCGAGGAAGAGAAGCTCATGGGCACTTACCTCTCCCCACAGCACGCGGTGGACGACCTGGCCATCGGAGCGACCGACTGGCCCTCTTGTGGCGATCCATCGGAACTGGGAATTTCGGACGACATATCGGACTGGTCACATATCAAGCGGTGCCGCTGAATCGCCTGCCGGTGCCGCTGAATTGCAGCATCACCAATCAACGCCATGGCGATTGCCTCGGCCTCCTCAAGCGACAGGCTGAGACGCAGCGCATCGGCCCGGTTCCTCCCGGCCACATCAAGCGCCAGCAGCACCACACCGGTATCCGCTTCGGGTGCGCCAATGGCACGCAGGAAAACGGGCTTGTAAGCGGGATTGGACATTCAGGCCGCCTCGCTCTCTGGTGCAGCCCCGAATGCCTCAGGGCGGAGAAGTTCGAGGAACTGGCGACGAGCAGGCGGAATCCCATTCGTACGCCATGCAGTGACAGATGGCGGACGGACGTTACAGAGCCGGGCGACTGCGGCAGTCCCACCGAGCCGGTCAATAACTTCGCTATCGGTTGGCTTATCCATGACGAAATATTAGGACTAGCTAACCTTCTAGTCAATAGCCAGTCCTAACCAAACAATAGTTAGCCTTAGCTAATGTCTACTCTCGCAGATCGCCTCACCCTCGCCATTGCCCACGCTGGCATCAATCAAGCCGAGCTGGCACGCCGTGTTGGCATCAAGCCGCCAAGCGTCAATGGATGGTTCTCCGGAAAAGCCAAATTCCTGCGCGGTGAAAACCTGCTTGCTGCTGCAAGTGCATTGGGCGTGGATCAGGATTGGCTCGCGACTGGCAAGGGGGAGATGCTTCGCCAAGGCGGCGATGCAGACCTCGCGCAGGTGCCGAAATCAGTCTCACCCCCAGCGACCGCATCCGACTATGTTCGCGTCGAGCAACTGGACGCGGAGGCTGGGATGGGGGGAGAGGTGGTCAACGACGACTATCCGGAGGTGATCAGGGCAATGGACTTCACGCCTAGCTACATCCGGTCGATCGTTGGGTTCCTGCCGCCACCAGGGAGGCTGGTGCTGCTGACTGGCCGCGGAGATTCGATGGTGCCGGTGATCCAGCCGGGAGATACGGTTGTCGTGGACACCGGCATCACCTCCTATGACTCCGATGGCCTCTACCTTATCAACATGGGCAACGGGCACCAGATCAAGCGCCTTCTCGACCGCGGCGTGATTCACGTCGCCAGCGAGAACAAGAGCTACGGCGAGCCGTTCCCGATGCCAGAGGGGACGATCATCGGCGGCAAGGTCTACCTGCGCAACAGAATCGAACGGTTTAACTAGGGGCGGGGGATGTCTCCGCTGGATGCGGTTTCACAAGGGGGAAATGGATGAACATCAAGACGATCTCAATTCTGGCGGTACTGGCTCTTACCGGCTGTGCCTCATCAAGCGTGCTGGTTGGTACACAGCGCCCTCCAATTGATCCTTCACAGGTCAAGATCTACCTAGATCCGCCGGCCCGGTACGAGAAGGTGGCGCTCTTGGACGCCGGCAGCCGCAACTCCTGGGCGGTCACCGATCAGGGGAAGACCAACAAGGTCATGGAGCGGCTCAAAGAAGAGGCCGCTGATCTGGGCGCCAACGGCATCCTGATCGGAGGTATGGGCGACCAGCAAATCGGTTCGGTTGGCTCCGGCCAGGCGTGGGGCTACGGCAACACCGCCTACGGATTGGGTGTGAGCAGCGGCGTCTTCCAGAAGAAGGGCGCTGGCCTCGCCATCTACGTGTTCGAGGACGGGCAAGCCCAAGCTGCTCCGCAACACGCGGCAGCACCAGCAGCAAGCACCCCTCAACCCCAGTACCAGGCAGCACCACAACAGCAAGCACCACAGGCGACAGCAGCTGCGCAGCCGGCCGCGCAGGGAGCAACTGGATGGCGCGCGTGGGCATCCCAGCCCGCAGCTGCTCCGCAGAAGACCCTTTACCGCTGCCCGGCAAGTGATGGCACACAGGTGGTGACCGAGACTCCGGCCGCGGGCTGTACCGTCGTCGTCCCGTGATCCATCGGCCTGGAGCTGCGGCGGCTGTGAGCCTGCGGAACAGGATCGAGCGGTTTAACTGAAGCACCCGATCACGGTCATTGGCGAGTACCCTGGATTAGGGAACGGGCGGACTGTATGTGCGTAGGCGGCATGCGGGAAAGATGAGCCAGCGGCGCTGTTGGGTTACGATCTGATCAGGGGAATCAAGGATTGATGCGATGTGGCTAGACGAAAGTCGTGCGCTGTGCCGCCGCGCGAAATATATTGGCGAAGAGGTCGCGTGGGTATCTAGGGAGAACCATGCCGGAGCACTGTACGCAACAGCTGTGCTCTTGGACGAAAATCGTATTGTAATCCCAGGCCTCCAGTTCCATGGCGAGGTCCAAAACCGACGATACGGACCCTATCAAAAATATAGCCTGATGTTTTCCAAGGGAGGGCGACGGCTTCGGGTCTTTGCACTCGAAGTAATGCCTGCAACCAAGCGATCCCACATCGAGGACGGCCTAGAGATATTCGGACCTCATATTCAATTGGGTGACGAGCGAGAAGATGGGCTATCACATGTGGCAAAGCAGGTCCTGAGTCAGCTTGATGAGCGCTCCGTCAACGGATGGATTTTGCGTTTTCAGCGACATGCGCGGGTGTACGATGGCGACAATTTCCCAATGACAGCGCCATTCGCCAACGATCTATTCGGGCTCTAGCCATGAACATCAATTGTCAAAATTTGATGAGCCACCTTGGGTGGCACTGCCGCTATTTGGAGCAGCATGATGCGCTCTATGTGAGCAGCCCTGTGCGTCTGCCGAATGGGAGCCCTTTTGACTTCTACATTACTCAAGAAGGTGAGCACTACCATCTCACTGACGATGGCCTGACTCTCTTTCAGTTGCGCGGGCTCGGATACCCCCTGAGCGATGGCCGAACGATCCGCGGGATCGCCAATATCGCAGAAGCAGTAGGACTGACGCTGGACGATAGTGGAGAAGTGGTGGGTATGGCGCGGCTGGATCAACTGCCCATGCTTGGCCAAAGGATGCAGCTGTTCAGCAGCCGAATTCTGGACTGGGAACGTGAACACTTCAGCAGTAGCGATTCGGACCTTTCTCTAGCAGACGAGGTGGAGCGTCTGATGAGGGGAAAAGCGCCGGACCAGCCGATTGTTATAGCTCCCAAAGTTAGGCTGACAACAGGCGACGAAGTCACCTTCATGTTTAAGTGGGGGAATCAGTACGTCGATGCGATTGCTCCCGCTACCCAAGCAACAAGCTCACGTATGAGGAAGGCCCTCCAAGTTATGCGAGATCAGCAGGCAGAGCTGCAGTCGCTCTATATCGTTGATGATCGAATCAACCCTGAATTGGCTACGCATGAAGTAAGTCTGCTCGGACAGGTCGCTAGTGCCATACGACTTTCAGACTTCGATAGGCACTACCAGCCTAGAATTGCAGCATGACCCCGCTCCGGCGGGGTTTTTTGTGGGTGCTTTCCTACACGCCCCTGCGGCCTGCACCGATGCCGCCAGGGCTGGCGTAAGGCGAGCATGAGCCATCCGCCATCCCCGGTGATCGCCATGCCCTACGACCAGCTGCGCCGCGACTTTGACGCCACCGCCGCCGACCTGTTCGGCAACGGCTACATGATGACCGGACGCGAGCGCATGTCCCGCGTTCAAGAGCTGCACGACCTGGCCCTGCAAGTTCTCGCCGCCGCGCAAGACCGGCCCGATGCAATCAAGATAGGCGCCAGCATCGCCACGGTCATCCGGCACGCGAACAGCATGACGACAGCGGCAACGCACGCCGAGATCCTACGGGAGCGCTACGAGCGCGCCCGACTCGGGCAGCCCGTCTGCTTCTGACGGCCAGCTGCCCAACTTCCCCGCCCGCTTCCCCGGCTGGCTTTTTTTGACTGAGGTCTGGGCTGAACGGTTAACTATTCCTAACATCTAATTAGCCACTTCTATTGACAGGCTAATTAGCTAGTCCTAATCTCTCCCCGCCGGCACCCCAGCCGGTGGGCGACCGGCGGGTCGTCACCCTGCCGGACTCCCCACCGGCAGCAGGCCACTCACCAGGCCGTAGCGACCCGCCGGCGCCCTCCTTCTTCCGGAGAGCGCCATGCAGGACATATCGAGTTTCCAATGGGCCACCTTGGCGCTTGCCGCCGTGGCCATCGCGCTGAATCTACTTGCGCTGCTGCTGAACGCCGCCACCGAACGCCGCATCAACGCAGCGCTCGAAGGCATCGAGCACAGCCCCTCAGCCGATGAAGCCCGTCAGGGCATTGGCGAGCGCGCCGGCAAGAACCAACATCACCTGGATGGCGGCAGCACCCAGCCTGCCTCTCCAGCTTCGCCTGTGCAGGTGGTCCGTCCAGTCAACCAGGGCGACAGCGCCCTCAGGAGTCAAGCGAATGCGGTCGACGAAAAAAGGCAGGCCGCCAGCGGTCACCCGTGCATCGGAGAGGAAGCCCGATTCGATCAGCTCGAAAGCGGCCCGGCGTTCGGAGCTTCCAGCCTCCAGGTCATCGAGCTTCGCAAGGCGCTGGCTCTCCGCCAGCTCCAGGATGCTCACGTACAACGCCAGATTGATCGGCTTGTTTTTGCTGGTGGCCATCATGGCTGTCCTGACAATCACAACGAGCATAGCAAGCCGCGAGGCCGCGACCCGCAGGGCGTTGGAGCAGCATTGCCCGTGCTTGGCTGCACCAGTGCCGGCTCAGAAATAGCCACCGCACATTGCTGCGCGGAGGCCCGCGCATGAACACCCGCATCTGGCTGATCCGCTACACCGACCGCTGCGGCACCCCGCGCGGAGCGGTGCACACCCACAACGCCATCGCGGACTTCCGCAGCATCGACCCGGCCGCCACCGTCGAAGAGCTCGACGCACTCGCACTGAGTGAGCTGCTGGCTGCCGACCTGCGCATGAATCAGGTGATCCAGGACACCCGCGACCACCACCACCGCGTGGCCACGCGCGGCGGCATGGAAATGGTGCAGGCAGACATCACCCGCGAGCTGTGCGAGCGCTACATCGAAGCCGAGCGTGACCGCTACGCCGCCATCGAGCGCTGCACCCAGTCCGCCGGCCCGGAAATCCTCAAGAACAACGCCGATATCGGGGTGGCGGCATGAGCGCCGAAATCTTCACCCTCGACACCTTCCAGAGCGCCCGCAAGTTCGCCACACGCGCCGGTGTGAGCGATGCCCAGGCCTTCGCCCGCATCCGCCACGCCCAGCGCCACGGCGAACAGGGCACGCAGGTGGTGGGCGAGCTGCTGCAGCTCTGCCTCAACCGCAAGCGCCCGCAGCCCACCCCGCCGGGCGGTGCCGCATGAAGACCATCCTCACCGAGCTGCGCATCATCCCCGACGACGGCCACCTGCTGAGCGAAAGCATGACTGTCATCGGCCTCTGCGACATCGGCGCCGGAGCTTTCGTCACCGTCAGCCAGCCCACCGGCCGCGATATCGCAGACGGCGCGCTCTGCATCGAAGCAAGCGAGTGGCCGGCCATCCGCGCGGGCATCGAAAAGATGCTTGCCGTGGCTGAGGGAATCGAAGCAGACACGCTCACCGGCGGTGCCAAATGAAGCGCCGCGATACGCCCACCACCCCGCCACCGGTTGACCCCATCCCGCTGCTGGAAACGCTGGTGTTCGTCGCCGCGTCTGCCGTGTTCCTCGGCGTTGTCTTTGTCCTGCCACTGCTGTCCATCGCGAGGGCCTGAGCATGATCCAGATATCCCGCCCGCTGCCGGATTCCGTGCCCCTGTGCGGCACCGGCCACCACCCGCATCTGGTCGAAACACGCGGCGCCCCGCTGGGCCACCGCCTCGGCCAGCCGTGCCCGGCCATGTTCCATATCCAGTGCTCGCGCTGCGCCATGGCCACCGAGCCCACGCCCAACCGTGCACTGGCCGAATCCCGCTGGACCCACCCCACCAGCCAGCACCGCATACCCATCCACCAGCTGCGCAGCGCCCGCGAGCGCGCCGTCGCCGCCCTGGCCGCCTGAGGACCACCATGACTACACTCAAACCCGTCGCTCGGCGCGCCCTGCTCGCCGCCTTCGCTTCCCAGGGACACACCCTGCGCCGCACGCGCGGCGGCTTCGTCAGCACCCCCGCGCAGGTGAAAACCAGCACCGCCGTGCAAGTGGAAGTCTTCACCCGCCGCGCCATCAATTGGCTTGACGAAGCCGGCCTGTGCAACTTCGACGATCCCGATCTTCCGTGCGAAGTGAAGCTCACCCCGCGCGGCATCGGCATGGCCCAGCAGCTCACCATCGCCGCTGGTGAAAAGGCGGTGGCCGCATGAGTTACGTATCCGTCAACGTGGATGTTGCAATCGACGACATCGTTTGCGAGCTGCGCGAAACCGACAGGCAAGAACTGATCGACCGGTTGCTCGAAGACAGGAGCACCCCCTTCGGTCTCGGCGATGGCGACCAGTCGCGCGCACGCATCATCATCGATCGCGCCTTCAACGCTGCACAGAAGCTCCCCGCCGTCCCGACAGAGATCAAAGACCTGTTCTGGCTCATCCACGGGAGGGCTATGGCATGAAGCGCTCCGTCATCATCTACGGCCCCAAGGGCAGCGGCAAAACGCAGCACGCCGAACAGCTGCGCCAGCACTTCGACATGGAACGCATCGTCGACGACTGGGACGGCAGCCGCCCCTACCCCAGCTACGACTGCCTGGTGCTCACCAACAACGCACACCCCAGCATCGCCGCACGCGGCAACTACTACGTGCTCAACCGGGCGCTGCTGAAAGCGGCCCAGGTGGTGAGCGCATGACGCCCGCCACCGCCCCGCAGATCCTCACCGCCGCCGCTGACGACATCGCCCAGCGCGCCGTATTGCGTGACCAGCCCACCGGCGAACGCTCCATGGCCCGCACCGTCGCCGCGTTCAACGCCATGTTCGGAACCGACATCACCGAATCCCAGGGCTGGCAGTTCATGGAGCTGCTGAAAATGAGCCGCGGCGCCGCCGGCAACTACCACGCCGACGACCACCTCGACCGCACCGCCTACGCCGCCCTCGCCGCAGAAGCCGCCGCACGGGAGGCATCCGAATGAAATCGAAAATAACCAACGTCGCCATCACTGCCGCGCTAGAACTACTCGGTCTGGCCGCGATCTACCTGCTGATCTCCTTCGTGCTTTGGATCTGGAATCCCGCCGAATGGAGTGATGATGCGCGCTTTCTCGCCGCAATGTTCACGGTGCTCCTCTCTATCGCAGTCATCTCCTCGCACTCGATCCGGGAGATGAAATGAACACCAACAACCAACTCCCGCTGGTCATCTACCACGCCAACTGCGCAGACGGCTTCACCGCCGCCTGGGCCGTGCACAAGGCCATGCCCGCAGAGTTCCACGCCGCCGCCTACGGCGCGCCCATGCCCGACACCACCGGCCGCGACGTGATCCTCGTGGACTTCTGCTACAAGCCCGCGCAGATGCTGGAAGTGCAGCAGAAAGCACGCTCCATCCTCGTACTGGATCACCACAAGAGCGCCGCCGACGAGCTGCCCGCAGAACCACGCACCGGCATGGAACACCTCACCGTGATCCGCATGGATGCAGCCAGCTGGAGGACCCCAAAAAGCTGGGGATATGTGCAGAGCTGCGCATACCAGGACATCTGCGAAGGCATCAACAAAGCCATCGTCTACGCCTACTTCGACATGCACCGCAGCGGCGCCGGCATCGCGTGGGATTTCTTCCACCCCACCACCCCGCGCCCGGCCCTGGTCAACCACGTTGAGGACCGCGACCTGTGGCGCTTCGCCCTCGCCGGTACCCGCGAGATTCAAGCCACCGTTTTCAGCCACCGCTACAGTTTCGAGACGTGGGACATGCTCGCACAGATGGACCCGGCCGAGCTGCGCAAGCAAGGCGAAGCCATCGAGCGCAAGCACCACAAAGACGTGGCCGAGCTGGTCGCCGTCTGTCGCCGCCCCATGACCATCGCCGGCCACACCGTCGACGTAGCCAGCCTCCCGCACACGCTCACCAGCGACGCCGGCGGGCTCATGGCCGAAGGCGAACCCTTCGCCGCCTGCTACTGGGACACCGCAACGCACCGCGTTTTCTCCCTGCGCTCGCGCGATGACGGCATAGACGTTTCCGTCATCGCGCAGAGCTACGGCGGTGGCGGCCACCGCAACGCTGCCGGCTTCCGCGTCCCGCGTGACCACGAGCTGGCGAGGGCATGAGCGTGATCCACACCCTCTCCACCTTCCTCATCACTCGCATCGCCGGCCGCCGCCCGCCCGACTACATCGTCGGCGCCGACGACCCCGCTGGCGCGTACCTGCTGCGCTGGTACATCACGCCGTGGCGCGGCTGGTACCGGCACATCAAAGAGAGCCGCCGCACCCGCTGGCAGCGCTTCGCCGTGTGGTTCAGCCAGCGCCTGCCCAACGTCTACCTGCACAAGTTCCTGCGCAGCGACGACGAGCGCGCCCTGCACGACCACCCCTGGGCGCGGGCATCGCTGCTGCTGCGCGGCATCTACATCGAGCACACCATTGACGCCGGCGGCATCCACCGCCGCACCATCCGCGTACACGGCGGCCTCAAGCTGAGCGGCCCGCGAGCTGCGCACCGCGTCGAACTGATCGACCTGTTCCCCTACGGTCCGCAGCCCTGCTGGACACTCTTCATCACCTCGCCGGTGCTGCGCGACTGGGGCTTCCACTGCCCGCAGCGCGGCTGGGTGCACTGGCGCAACTTCACCGCCACCGCCGATGGCCGCCCCGGCGAAATCGGCAAAGGCTGCGACGCATGAGCGCCGTCCACCTCCGCAGCCGCCAGGTGAGCGCGGTCAAGCAACTGCTCGCCCCCGAACCCGCCGGCCTCACCCGACAGCAGCTGCGCTGCCTGCTCGGCAAACATGCCGACCACAAGCAGCTCGACGCCACGCTCAACACCATGCTGAGCCGCGGCGTCATACGTAAATTCCGCGCGCCCGGCGGCATGCACTTCGCCCTGGCCACGGAAAACCTGCTGCAACCGGCCGTGCGCACCCGCGTGCAGCGCCTCACTCCTGCCCAGGCCGACAGCGCCCGCCAGCGCGCCGCCACCCACGGCCTTGCCGCCGTCATCCCGCCCTCAGCCCGCCCCACCAGCAGCGTGGAAACCGTCGAGCAGTGGATGCGCCGCACCGGCAAAAAACCCGAAGTCCTGCCCCACAACTTCGACGCACCCATCACCACCTGGCCCGGCCGCCGGCCGATCACCAACCCCAAGAGGAACGCCGCATGAGCGACCACACGAAGCTCGCCACGGCGCTCGTGGCTGACTTTCTGTCAGAACGCGGCTGGGCGGGCGAGTTCGTAGCTGACGTGCTGGCAAAGAATCCGCACGACGTGAAGATCAGCGGCGCCGAAGCCATCGAGCTGGTCGCCATTGCTCTCCGTGCCGTTCCCCCGCAGGGGGTGGAGTGATGGCTGTCGGAATGGAGTGGGTGCGTAAAACCTACGGCGTGCCTGCCAAGCGCGGCGGTCGTGTCGAGTACGCCGGCGATGGCAGGCCGGAGCTTGGGACGATCATCTCGGCGACGACGAGCGGCCACTTGAAAGTCGAGCTGGACAGCCAGCCTCGCGCCATCAAGCTGCACCCCACGTGGAAGCTGCGCTATCTGGACGCGGACAGCCCGCAGGAGCCAACCCATGGCTGACGGCTCCCTGCGCTTCAACTTCCCGCTGCCGCAGCGCTCGCAGCTGCGCCCGGGCGAGATCGTCGTGGATCTCTTCGCCGGCGGCGGCGGTGCCAGTGAGGGCCTGAAGCAGGCCCTGGGCATCGATCCCGCGCTGGCCTACAACCACGACAAGCAAGCCATCGGCATGCACGCCGCCAACCACCCGCTCACGCAGCACGAGCGCGACGACATCTGGCACGCGGATCCGCGCGTGGACGTCGCCGGCCGCAAAGTCGGCTGGTTCCACGCCTCGCCCGACTGCACGCATTTCAGCCAGGCCAAGGGCGGCCAGCCGCGCAGCCGCAAGATACGTGGGCTGTCGTGGGTGGTGCTCAAGTGGGTGGGCCAGCTGCTGCAAGCCGACAAGCGCACCGGCAGCGACACCGTGCCGCGCATCATCAGCATGGAGAACGTCTGGCAAATCCTCACCTGGGGGCCGCTGGTAGCCAAGCGCTGCAAGACCACCGGCCGCGTGCTGCGCATGGACGGCAGCGTCGCCGCACCGGGCGAGCGTGTGCCGGTTGAGCACCAGCAGCTGGTGCCCGACAAGCGCCACAGCGGTCGCACTTGGAAGCAGTTCGTGCACGCGCTGGAATCGCTGGGCTACGCCGTGGAGTGGCGCAAGCTTGCCGCCCATCACTACGGCGCCGGCACCAGCCGCGAGCGGCTGTTCCTGCTGGCCCGCCGCGATGGCCAGCCCATCAACTGGCCCGAGCAGACGCACGGCAACGCCCCCGGCATGAAGCCGCTGGTCACCGCCGCCGACAGCCTCGACTTCAGCGACCTGGGCCGCTCCATCTTCAACCGCCCGCGCCCGCTGGCCGACGCCACCCTGCGCCGTATCGCCAAGGGCCTGAAGCGCCACGTCATCGACGCGGCAGAACCCTTCTTCCTCACCGAGTTCGCCAACGCCGGTAACGGCGGCCGCACCTGGTCGGGGATGGAGCCGCTGCGCACGCAGTGTGCCGGGGTGAAGGGTGGGCACTTTGCGGTAGTGGCGCCGGTGTTGGCCGGCGTCGGTGGCCGCGCCGGACAGACGGAACCGCGCCCGGCGAATCAGCCGCACTACACGTTCACCGCGAAGGCAGATTGCGCGCTGATCTCCGCCTTCCTCGAGCAAGCCAACGGCGGATTCGC
>DDVW01000039.1:74582-83466 GCA_002345545.1 Stenotrophomonas sp. UBA2302
CCGCACGTCATCACCGATATCCGCCTGCGCATGCTCAAGCCCCGCGAGCTGTTCACCGCCCAGGGCTTCCCGCCCGACTACATCATCGACCGCACCGCCAACGGCACCCCGCTGACCACCAGCGCCGCCGTGCGCATGGTCGGCAACAGCGTGAGCCCCGCGCCCATCGCCGCCCTCGCCCGCGCCAACCTCGACACCGCATTGCACTACGAAAGGAGGGCTGCATGAGCCTCGCCAAACAACTCGCAGCGGCCCGCAAGCGCCGCAAAGATCGCCACGCCCGGCAGCGCGAAAACCGCCAGCGCCAGGCCCTCGCCGCCGGCACGCAGGTGCCCATGAGCAAGCGCGAAAAGCTGGAGCTGGTCGCCGCCGCGTGGACCGCGCAAGACTTCCTGCACGACCTCGACGCACTGTTGCGCGCGCGCGATGCAAAGCTGTGGCTCGTGTGGAAGGGCAAGCTCGGTCAGCTCTACATCGAATCGCCCGCCGGCTACGAAGTGCTGCAGCAAGCCAACAAACAGCGCCGCACCCTCACCCTGGAAACCCCCGGCGACATCGGATCGCGGCTCTATGCCCTGCTCGACCTGCACCGCGTCGAAATCCGGATCGGCTGGGCAAGCGGCGAGCTTGTCGCCCAGTGCGGCAGCCGCGACGTCAGCGACACCCACTGCATGCGCATCATCGCCACCGGCGAAGGCAAGCGCTGCCGCTACATGCTCACCGACGAAGACAAGGCCCCCACCAGCCGCACAGGAGCCAGCGCATGAGCACTACCACCGTCTTCCTGCTGCTGGCCGAGTTCGGCACCGGCCACATCCCCCTCGACAAGTGCTGCCACCACTTCGGCATGAAGCCGGAGGAAGCCAGCAAGCGCGCCGCACGCCAGGCCCTGCCCGTGCCTGTGTTCCGCCTCGGCAGCCAGAAATCCCCCTGGCTAGTCTCCGCCGACGTCCTCGCCGCCTACATCGACAACCAGCGCAACGAGGCTACAAAGCTGTGGCGCAAGGTTAAGAAAGCTTCATGAAAGAAGTCCAACAGGCAAGGGCAGCTAACAAACACATTCCGATGCTGTGGAATTGCTAACTAATCGATTATCCGTCCCTTACGGAAACGATCCTTCAACCCTTCGAAAAGCTGGTAGCGAAGACCTCGAGTCTCGAGGCGCGTCTTGCCCCGAGTAGCGCAAACATCAGCGTGAGATATGTCATCTTCATTTGCAGTATCGAAGACCGCACCAGATGGCTGACCATCTGCTGTCAGGAGTGCGCAAACATGTTCAACGTCAGTGATGATGAAACCAAGCGCAGACCGACCTCTCTCTTCCGCCCGCTGTTCTGAATTATCGGACAGGTCAGAGGATAGAGCATGGCTTAGACGATTAACGGAAAGCCCCGCTCGCGTCAAGTCGTCGTAAAATCCAAGCTTGACCTCGGCATTTTCAGAATCCCAATGCAGTGGTGTGTGGACCTGACGAACTATTACTTCTTGCAATGAAATCGGGCTCGGCGAATGAGGTGACGCAGAGAGACCAGCTGCGAACCAGTCATTTCCAAGGCCGCATTCAATCAGACTTTTGACCTTGTCTCTGTTATCTCTATTCGCTTCGAAAAACGCCATGCATGGGTTCATCGACATACAGATTAGATTGTCTCAGTCCTCAATAGGCGAGATATTTCTCGCGCCGCATCATTTACATTTCCAAATTCGAAGAAAGCTTGGGAACCTGTTGATTTCGCACGAGCGAAAAGTGATACCTCTGCATCCCCTCCGAATTCCAGGTCTGCAAAGAAATTCTCGGAGTCCCAGTACAGGGACGGCAATCCCGATGAAGCTAGTGTCACTTTGGGGATGTCTATTCCCGTCGGCAGGATTGCCAAGAAGCTGCGCAGCGAAGCAATTACATGCTCTGACGGTGAGTTGCCGCCGTATCCATCCCAGTTCTGAGATAGTTCTGCATATGAGTCTACTTCTTCATGAAGCGCCGCTTCTGCCGGACTGATTGAGCCCCAAGTCCTTGCATTTGCCTCATCTGCACTCAGGAATGATGGACGGGTCTGCAGTGACAGCCCAACCAACTCCGAAAGACCTAGAGAACTAGCATTTGAATTGACCACAACCATAGGAGCAATTGCAGTGCGAGCCGCAACGTCGCCTGCGCTTCCAAGTGCTCCCGAAGTAAGCATCATCGTTGCCAGGAGCCCCGTGCCAGGGAACACGCTAGCGGAGGTTTCTGTACGCCGCACCAAATTGCTCATGATCACTTGCCTCCAAGCTTGATCATCTGCTGCACATCTTCATTCAGCAAACTACCCAATACCGCCTTGTTCCTCTGATGAAGGGCCTCAAGCTGCAGAAGAACAAATTCCTTTGCATCTGCACCATACAGCGGCTTTTTCGACCCCAATCGATGCTCGGTCGTAATAACAAAATTGTGCTGTCCAGTTTCCGCATCTTGAGTTCGTGCAACATTTACGTTCTCAAGAAGTGCATCGACGGCAGCATCCTCAGGATCCACAAAGAACCCATGATTTGAATGAAACAATCGACTACCGACCTTGAAAACATTTGCCGGCAGATACTCAGTGTCACGAGAAAAAATGTTGGCAGCCTCAATAAGGCTAGGATTGTCTTTCCACACAAAGCTATCAATGTAGCCGAGCGCTACCGAGCTTAAACGCCTACCTGCAAAGGCATAGCTCTCCAGTCCTTCCAGTACTGTACTCACGAACTGCTGAAAATCAGCCCATCTGTTGTACTCGTTCTCTTGGATCGCCAACCTCTTTTCATGAACAACTGCAGAGCGACGGACTGGCGGCCCCTTGGCCGGCAACTTATCGAATGGTTGTGTAAACTCCCACCCCCCAACTGCCATGTCATTGACCGTCGGCACTGAAGCACCCACTTGTACGGTGATCATCTGCACCGGGTTGCGACTCGGCAACACAGATCTGATGGCGTCATAAGCAACATTTGCTTTTTCGACCATGCCGTCGCCCAAATCAATCTCTTCATGAAAACCTACAACCAACATCGCTGACTGCACGGCGTGTCGGTTGCTATAGGGGTGGAGGCTCATTGAGTTCTCGACTGGTTGAACGAATCGACAAGTAATGTCGACAGCAATTTTCGGTTGAATTGTAGGCCAATTGTGTAAGGAAAGTATCAACAACCAAGCCCACCAGCCATGTCACGTGGTCACAAGAGTGCTACCGGCCTTACAATAAAACACCTAGCCCATTGATACACCAAGTAATTTTTTAACAATCTGTCCAGTCCATCATCGGGGCAACGGACAGGCGCAGGGAGGCGGTGTAGGGACTGATCGCGGGGGTCATCGGCACAACGGAATGCGGCGGCGTGGACAGGCCACAAAGCCCGATAATCTACACGCCCCGGCTGAACCCTGCGGTGCGCTGCGGGCCTGCCGGCGGAGAGGTGCTTGCCGCTGCGCGGAGGATCGAGGCTCCGGACATCGGCATTTCCACCTGCCGCGACCGGCTATGGACGTAACTCCACCGGCAGCCCACCATGGCCAGTGCCTGTTCATGTGGAGGTCAACGGGCCGGGGATCGCACACATCGTCGTTCACGCAGCGATGCCCCCTGTCGACGCAACTTCCGCGCAAAACGTCCCCCTTGCCATGAGTACACACGTGGATATCGCCACCGCCGCCTCACCGGAACTTCTGGCCGGCCTTACACAGGAGCAGCGTGACAGCGTCCTGTCACAGATGCGCCGGCTGGAACTGCGCAAGGGCGAGCACCTGGTCCGCCAAGGCGACGCCGCCGACCATGTCTATTACGTGCTGCGTGGCCGCTTCGAGGTGTTGCGCGATGGCCGCCACCTGGTGGCCGAGATCGGCGCGGGCGAGCCGGTCGGCGAGATCGCGTTCTTCGGCAACCTGACCCGTACCGCCGATGTGGTGGCCAGCCGCGATTCGGAAGTGCTGGAGCTCAGCCGCGAGAGCTTCGACCGGCTGGCGGCCGCGCAGCCCGGCTTCATCCAGTCGATCCTGCGCACGCTGGGCCGCCGCTTGGCGGCCACGACTGCCAGTGCGGCCGCGATGGCCCCACGGATCGCCGATGCGATCGGCCTGTGCCCCGCGGGGCAGGCGCCGATACCCGGGTCGCTGGTGCACGACCTGCTGCAAGCCTTGCGGGAGAACGGCACCCCTGCCACCTTGCTGCGTGCCCGCGACCTGCCCGCCGGACTGCAGGACGCCGACGAACGCGCGCTGTCGCAATGGCTGGCCACGCAGGAACAGCGTGGGCACAAACTGCTGTTGCTTGCCGGTGACGGTCACGCCATCTGGGACCGGGTCGCCCTACGCCAGTGCGACCAGCTGCTGCTGTGCGGGCGGCTGGCCGAAGCCGATGAGGGCGTGGTGCCGCTGACGCCGCTGGAAGCCTATGCGCTGCCGCTGTTCCGCCCGCGCCAAGTCGGCCTGCTGCTGTGGCGGGAGCGGAGCGGCGAGCGCATCGCCCACAGCCAGCACTGGCTGCAACAACGCGCGCTGCACCTGCATCACCACCTGACCCTGGACCAGCCCCGCGATTTCAGCCGCGTGGCGCGCCTGCTTGCCGGCACCGCGCTGGGCATGGTGCTGGGCGGTGGTGGTGCACTGGGTGCCGGCCATATCGGCACGTTGCGTGCGTTGAACGAAGCCGGCGTGCCGGTGGACATTATCGGCGGCACCTCGATCGGCGCGGTGGTGGCCCATGCCTACGCCAGCGGTATTGATGCGCCGGCGATGATGGCCGATTACGAACAGTTCTTCCTGCACAGCAAGGCACTGGGACGCTTCACCCTGCCCTGGTACAGCCTGCTCGATCACCGCCACCTGGATACCTGCATGCAGGAACAGCTGGGCGATTCGCGGATGGAGGACCTGCCACTGGGCTGTTTCGCCGTGGGCGCCAACCTGTCCACCAACGAGCTGGAAGTGATCCGCCACGGCCGGGTACGCGAGGCGCTGCGCATTTCCACCGCCATTCCGGTGGCGTTGCCGCCGTGGATCAACGCCGAGGGGCAGGTGCTGGTGGATGGCGGTGTGATGAACAACGTGCCGATCTCGGTGATGCGCGCGATCAAGAGTGGTCCGAACCTGGTGTCGATGCTGTCGCCCGGCAACGAATGGCGGGTCAGCAGTGCCTACGAGCGCGTGCCCTCGCGACTGGCACTGGCCTGGCAGCTGCTGCGAGGCCAGCGCAAGGGCGATGACTTCCCGCGGATCGGCGCGGTGGCGGCGCGTTCGATGCAAATCACCTCCGGCCGCATGCTGCGCGGCACCGGCCTGGGCAGCGACCTGCTGCTCAAACCGCCGGCGGTGCCGGGCATGGGCCTGCTGAGCTTCAAGCTGGGCCGCGCCCAGGAACAGGCCGGCTACGACTACACCCGCCGCTTTCTCGACAAGGCCGGCGGCCTGGAGGGCATCAAGGCCTGGCACCGCGGCGAATTCATGCCCGAGTTCGAAGACTGAGTCGCTTCAGGGCAGACGTCCCCACAGCAGCAGCGCCGCCACCCACAGCAGTTTGCACAGCACGTGCAGCAGCTGGTCGGTGTTGTAGCTGATGCGGCCGGCGCACTTGCGGTCATCGATCAGCATGTGGCTGGCAACCTCCAGCGCGCCCAGCAGCAGGCTGCCGGTGATCACCCCGACAACCCCGCCATGGATCAGCGCGTGCGCGCCCAACGCCTGGTACCACGGCACCCCCGGCACCGGCGCGAAGCGGTTCTTGGCCCGGGCCAGAAACTCTCCCTGCAACGGGTAGTCCGCCAGCGCATGGCCGACGATCAGCAACAGGAAAATCTGAAGCAACTCGAAGGCAGTCATCTGCGTATGCAATCCGGAGCTGGCATGGAGTCTGTCATCACTTGGAGGTGGCCGTGAAGATGCCGTCCCAGTGCGCAGGCGGGTTCCTGCACAACGCTTCAAGGCGCTGCGCGTACAGCGCATGCAGGCCGGACAACGGCGCCGCGGCCGGCTCCCGGCACAGCACCTCGAGTATCCGCTGCGCCGCAGCGAAGTCGGCGGCGCGGTAGGCTTCCAGCATCTGCGCGTGCTGCCGCGCGATTTCGCCGAAGCCCGCTTCGCCCGCCAGCTGCGCATCCCCCAGCAGCACATGCAGCAGCACCGGCTCGCTGCGGCCGACCACGCGTACGCGATCGGCTTCGACGAACGCCAGATCGGCCGCCTGTGCCCTAACCGCCTCGGTGACCATCAGCGTCACGCCATAGAACTTGGTCAGGCTCTCCACCCGCGAGGCCAGATTGACGGTGTCACCAATGGCCGAATAGGAGAAACGCTGCTGGGAGCCGAGGTTGCCGACACAGGCATCGCCCAGATGCACGCCGACCCCGATCTTCAGCGCGCTGCCGCGCTCGCGGTTCAACGCATCCACCGCTGCGGCCATGCCCAGTGCCGCCAGGCAGGCCTTGCGCGGGTGCCCGGCGATATCCACCGGCGCATTCCAGAACGCCATGATCGCATCGCCGATGTACTTGTCGATGGTGGCCTCATGCGCCAGCAGCACATCGCTCATCGGCGTCAGATAGCGGTTGAGCAGCGCGGTGAGCGCATCGGGTGCCAGCGTTTCCGACAGCGTGGTGAAACCACGGATATCGGAGAACAGCACACTGATCTCACGGTTCTCGCCGCCCAGCTGCAACGCGCTGGCATCGTGCGAGAGCCGCTCCACCAGAGCCGGCGAAAGATAGCGGCCGAAGGCCGAGCGCACGAAGCGCTTTTCCCGGTTCCCGAAGAACAGCAGCGCCGGCATCATCGTCACAAATACCGTCAGCTGACACAGCAGCGCCGGCAACGGATCCAGCAGCAGGCTGTGCTGGCGATACGACCACCACGCGCCTCCCAGCGACACTCCGCCCAGCACCAGCAGCGCCAGCGCCGACAGCAATCCGCGACCGCTGCCGAGCACCAGCAGCAGGACTAGCGTGCTCACGATGGCGAGCAGCACCTCGGCACCCCGTGCCCAGTCCGGACGCAGCAGGAACTGCTGGTTCATGGCCTGGTCGATCAACTCGGCATGCACGTTGACGCCCGGCACGGCGGCGGCCAGTGGCGTGGCGACGATGTCACGCAGCCCGATGGCCGAGGTGCCGACCAGCACGATGCGGCCTTCGAGCTTGTCGGCCAGCGTGCCGGCATCGTCCTGCAACAGTTGCCAGGCGGGAATCACCGTCATGTGCGGTATGCCGGAGTAATGCAGGCGGAAATGCCCGTCGGCGACGGCCGGCAGCTCCAGCATGCCCACCTTCAACGACAGCAAGGCCAGCGGCCCGGCGCCACTCTCGCCGCTGGCGTCACTGGAACGCAGCATCAGGCCCGACGCGCCCTGCGCCACGCGCAGCGCCTCCACGCCCAGGCCCGGATACAGCCGGCCCGTTGCCGAGGCCACCAGCGGCATGGTGCGGATGATGTTGTCGTGTGCCGGGGGAAAGGAAAAGCTGCCGATACCGCTGGCCGCTGCGGTCAGCATCGGCAGGTTGGAAAGGCCACCACCGACACCCGGCAGGTAGCGGACCGGATCACTGCCGGCAAACGCCATACCCGCCAGCGGCGGCGGCAACAGGCGCTCAACCTCATTCGAAGGCGCCACCCCCACCACCACCGGATTGCGCGCGATGGCCTGGGCAAACAGCCGGTCGTTGTCCAGCACCGCCTCCTGCGGCACACGGATATCCATTCCCTGCGCGCGCAGGCGCTGCAGCTGCAGCCCGAGCGACGTGCGGTCCGGCTCGGTGAACACCATGTCGAAGGCGATGGCCGCCGCGCCCAGTTCACCGGCGGTATCGACCAGTTGACCGATCTGGTCGCGCGGCCACGGCCATTGCCCGATCCGCTGCAGCGAGGCCTCATCGATATCCACCACCAGCACCCCGGGATCGAGGGTCGCGGCACGCGGCGCGGCGCGCTGGAAGGCGTCGAACAGCAGATCCGACAGCCGTGCCAGCCCGTCGCGCAGGAACACATCCGCCGTCAGCGCCAGCAGCAGGACCAGCAGACCGGCGAAGAACAGCTTCGCCTTGCCCGGACGCAGCGGCCGCACGTCTGCCACGGCCGTCATAGCCGAGGAGGTTCCTTGCTGCCGCCGAAGATGCCACTGGCCGACCAGCCGTCATCCTGCACATCGAAGGTGCCCAGCATTCCCGCCGCCTTGTCCTCGCCATCGCTGGCGAAGCCGGCACTGTAGCTGCCATGGAGTTCGCTGCCCGGATCGCCCATCAGCCCTCCGGAAAAAACACCCTCCGGCCCCATCGCGTTGATGTCCAGATCGCTGTCGCCAAATGAGCGGCCATCGAAGTTGCTGATCTGCAGGCTGCCGGTGCCACTGGCGAAATCCACGGTTGCGGAAAAGTCGCCGGTGACGGTGCGGACATCGGACACGCCATCGCTCACCGCACCGATCGCACGGCCGCTATAGCTGGCGACGATGTCGGTGGGCAACTCTGCGCTGGAAGTGAGATTGCCGACCACCCAGTAGCCGTGCTCGGCCGAATACTCGGTGCCATGGGCCGGCACTGTCGCCTCCCAGCGGCCCCAACTGAGGTAGTCGCAATCGCACAGCGCCGCCGGATCGGCAGCCACCTGCAGGCTGCCATCGCCGGTGCTGGCACCGAATTCGTTGTCCGACACGTACTGGCCCTGCGCGACCTCGAAAGCGGCCCCCTCCCACTGCATCGGAGAGATACGGGCGGAGAAGGTTCCGGACGCACTATCGAAAACCAGGTGCGCGCTACCCCCATAAGCCGCACTTCCGCTGCTGAAGCTGGACGCGAAGCCGCGGTACATCCCCTCCAGCGTCTGCAGGGGAGGTACTGGCTCCGGCTCCGGCTCCGGCTCCGGCTCTGGCTCTGGCTCTGGCTC
>DDVW01000012.1 GCA_002345545.1 Stenotrophomonas sp. UBA2302
GGAATTGGGAGATGAACCAAAGAAAAGGGCGCCGCAAGGCGCCCTTTCCGTATCGGTGGCTGTGGCCGCTTACTGCTTGACCTGTTCCGAACCGACCACCATGTCCAGCACATAGGCGTGCGAGGAGGCGTCGGCCGGCGGGTTCTTGACCTCGTAACGCTTCAGCCGCAGCACGTTGCGCACGCCCGGCTGGTGGCTGTAACCCTCGATGTCGCCGTAGAAGTTCTCCCACTCGCCGCGCTTGCCCTGTTCCAGGCCTTGGTCGTCGTATTTCACTTCGCGCACCTGCAGGCAGGTGGCGTCCTTCATCAGCGGATGCGGGCACGGCCTGGTCTGCGCGTCGACCTCCATGAACACGGTCTCGCCCTCACCGCCGTAGCGGGTTTCGGCGGTCGGTTCGCCGCGGAAGCCCAGCACATCGCCGTTGGCGGCGACCAGGGTCAGGCCGGTGGCGTCCAGTGCGCGCACCTCGAGCTTGCCCTGCAGACGTTCGCTGACCAGCCTGTCCAGCGCCATCACGCCCGGTTCGGCGCAGGCCATCTGCGTGGATATCATGCTGCCCACTTCCAGTGTGCCGCCTTCCAGCGTGTAGCTGCCGCCGAGGTGGTTGCAGGTGTTGCCGACGGCGATGCGGCCGTTGCTGATGTCCAGCGTGACCGGCTTGTCGGCACGCACGAACAGGCCGTCGATGCGCTTGCCGCTGGCGTCGGTCGCGGTTTCCAGCGTCCAGTGGTTGGTACCCAGCAGGGCACCCTCGATGTTGGCTGCCGCCGCGGCGTTGGCGGCCGGCGCCGTCGCCGCTTCATCGCTGACAGCCGGCGGATTGCTGCAGGCGGTCATCAGGGCGAAAGGAAGGGCCAGCAGGAGGATGCGCTTCATGGTGAACTCCTTGGGAGCTTTGGAAAGAGGTGGCACGGTAAACGGACGGGGGTGTCCGCCGGGGTTGGCGGCGGCCTGCGTATTCAGTTTCCAGCAGGCAACAGCAGGAGCAGCCCGATGCCCAGCGCGATGCGGTATAGCGCAAAGCCCGTGAAGGAACGGCGCTTGATGTAACCCAGCAGCCACTTCACCACGATGAAACCGGTGATCACGGCAGCGGTGAAGGCCACTGCGACATCGGTCCAGCTTTCACTGCCGAGCTGGCCGTTTCTGGCAAGTTCCAGGAACGCGTAGCCACTGGCGGCGAACATGGTGGGAATGCCAACCAGAAACACGAATTCGGTTGCCGCCGCGCGGCGCGTCAGGCCCAGCAGCATGGCCAGGAAAATGGCTGCCGCCGAGCGCGAGGTGCCCGGGAACACGCCGGCCACCACCTGGGCCAGGCCGACGGCAATGGCGACCTTCCAGGTCACCGTCTCGCAATCGGGCAGGCGCGAGGCGAGGCGTTCGGCCACCAGCATCCAGACGCCGCCGATCAGCACCGCCCAGGCGATCGGGGTGACGGTTTCCGGCAGCTGCCAGCCGGCCAGCCGCACCGGCAGCCCGACCAGTGCGGTGACCAGAAAGGCCACCGCCAGCTTCATCACGTAGTCGCGGTTCTCGCGCTGGTCCAGCCCGGTGGCCAGCGACCACAGCCGCTGCCGGAAGGCCAGGGTCACCGCCAGGATCGCGCCGGCCTGGATGACGATGTTGAAAAAGTCCGAGCGGGCGCCGAGCCAGTGCTGGGAGATCAGCAGGTGGCCGGTGCTGGAGATGGGGAGGAATTCGGTGAGGCCTTCGAGGATGCCCAGCAGCAGGGCGGAAAACAGGTCGGACATGGGGGAGTGCGGAGAAAAAGGCCGGCACAGCATAGTGCATCGCGGCGTTTGCACCTGCATGGTGCCTGACCCTGTGTTTGCACCATCAAGGTGCAAACAGTCGCGACCCCGGATCGGCATCCTCCTTTGAAAACAACAGGTTGTGGAGTTTTCGCACTTGGCACGCTAGTTGCTTTAATAGCCCTGTCACTCCCTGCGAGGTTTTTCCCGATGTCCCTGGAACAGATTGAGAAGCTGATCAAAGACAACCAGGTCGAATTCATCGACCTGCGGTTCACCGATATGCGCGGCATCGAGCAGCACGTGACCTTCCCGGCGTCGGTCATCGAACCGTCGCTGTTCGAGGAGGGCAAGATGTTCGACGGCAGTTCGATCGCGGGCTGGCGCGGCATCGCCGAGTCGGACATGGTGCTGCTGCCGGACGCCGAAACCGCCTATCTGGATCCGTTCTATGCCGATCCGACCCTGGTGCTGACCTGCGACGTGCTCGACCCGGCCACCATGCAGGGCTATGCCCGCTGCCCGCGCGGCATCGCCAAGCGCGCCGAGGCCTACCTGAAAGCCTCCGGCATCGCCGACCAGGCGTTCTTCGGCCCGGAACCGGAGTTCTTCATCTTCGACTCGGTCCGCTTCGCCAACGAGATGGGCAACACCTTCTTCAAGATCGAATCGGAAGAAGCGGCGTGGAACACCGGCAAGAAGTACGACGGCGCCAACAGCGGCTACCGGCCGACGGTGAAGGGCGGCTACTTCCCGGTCGCGCCGACCGATTCGCTGCACGACCTGCGTGCGGAGATGTGCAAGGTGCTGCAGCGCGTCGGCATCGAGATCGAAGTGCACCACCATGAGGTGGCCAATGCCGGCCAGTGCGAGATCGGCATGAAGTTCAACTCGCTGGTGAACAAGGCCGATGAGCTGATGCGGACCAAGTACGTCATCCGCAACGTCGCCCACCGCGACGGCAAGACGGTGACCTTCATGCCCAAGCCGATGGTCGGCGACAACGGCAGCGGCATGCACGTGCACCAGTCGCTGGCCAAGGGCGGCACCAACCTGTTCACCGGTGACGGCTATGGCGGCCTGAGCCAGATGGCGTTGTGGTACATCGGCGGTATCTTCAAGCACGCCCGTGCGATCAACGCCTTCAGCAATGCCGGCACCAACAGCTACAAGCGCCTGGTGCCGGGTTTCGAGGCGCCGGTGATGCTGGCCTACTCGGCCAGCAACCGCTCGGCTTCGTGCCGCATTCCGTGGGTGTCCAACCCGAAGGCGCGTCGCGTTGAAATGCGTTTCCCGGACGCGCTGCAGTCCGGCTACCTGACCTTCACCGCGCTGATGATGGCCGGCCTGGACGGCATCCGTAACCAGATCGATCCGGGCGCGCCGAGTGACAAGGACCTGTACGACCTGCCGCCGGAAGAAGAGAAGCTGATCCCGCAGGTCTGCTCCTCGCTGGACCAGGCGCTGGAGGCACTGGACCGCGATCGCGAGTTCCTCAAGGCCGGCGGGGTGATGAGCGATGACTTCATCGACGCCTACATCGCGCTGAAGATGAAGGAAGTCACCCAGTTCCGCTCGGCCACGCATCCGCTGGAATACCAGCTGTACTACGCCAGCTGAGGCAACGGCGGCCAGTGCGGGGTGCTGGCCGCCGGCAACACCCGCTGCAGTTTGTGGCGTTCATTTGGCGGCGGTGGCGTGGAACCTCCCCCTCCCATCCGCGTCATCGCCGCCGCCCTTGTTGCCGGGGAGCACAAGGGCGATGCCGCCGCCGGCAACGCAGCTGCAGGGGCAAGAGAATCCGGGTGCACGGCAGGGGCCATTCCTCCCGCCGCGTGGGTGTGGCCAGCGGCAACCGCGCTGGCAGCAGCCAGCTCCATGCCGCGTCCGGAGCAACAGCCAGCGGCCGTCCACCGGCCGCTGGAAGACACCACGCCGGCCCGCCGCCGCAGGCCGGTCTCCTCCACATCGGGACATGCGCATGAAATTAATCTCCGCGATCATCCGTCCATTCAAGCTCGACGAAGTGCGTGAAGCGCTGGGCGCCGCTGGCGTCTCCGGCATCACCGTCACCGAGGTCAAGGGCTTCGGACGGCAGAAGGGCCACACCGAGCTGTACCGCGGTGCCGAATATGTCGTCGATTTCCTGCCCAAGATCCGTATCGAAACCGCCGTCACCGACGACAACCTGGAGGCGGTGATGGAAGTCCTGCAGGGTGCTGCCGGCACCGGCAAGATCGGTGACGGCAAGATCTTCGTCACCCGGCTTGAGCAGGTGGTGCGTATCCGCACCGGCGAAACAGGCGCCGACGCGCTGTAAGAACCCGCACCGCCCCGTCCTCCGGCGGCAGCGACCGCCAGGGGCAACGGGTCGCTGGCAGGTTTCCCCCCACAACCGGAGTCGACAATGCGAACGGAATTTTTCACCGGGTTGAACGCCCGGCTCGGCGGCCTGTGCCTGTCTTTCATGCTCACCGTGCTGCTGCTGGGCATGTTCTCGAGCAGTGCTTGGGCACAGGAAGCGCAGGCACCGCCTGCTGCCACACCCGGTTTCGACAAGGGCGACGTGGCGTGGATGCTCACCGCCACCTTGCTGGTGCTGATGATGGTGGTGCCCGGCCTGGCGCTGTTCTATGGCGGCCTGGTGCGCGCCAAGAATGTGCTCTCGGTGCTGAGCCAGGTGCTGGTGGTGTTCTCGCTGGTGCTGCTGCTGTGGGTGGCCTACGGCTACAGCGCGGTATTCAGTGCCGGCAACGCGTTCTTCGGCTCGTTCAGCGAGTTCGCCTTTCTCAAGGGCTTCACCCCCGATTCGGTCGGCAACACGCCGATCGCCGGGCTGCCGGATTTCCTGTTCGTCGCCTTCCAGTCGACCTTCGCCGGCATCACCACCGCGCTGATCGTCGGCGCCTTCGCCGAGCGCATCCGCTTCCGCGCGGTGCTGCTGTTCTCGGCGCTGTGGTTCACCCTGAGCTATATCCCGATGGCGCACATCGTCTGGGGCGGTGGCTATCTGGGTGAGATGGGCGCGATCGATTTTGCCGGTGGCACCGTGGTGCACATCAATGCCGGCGTCGCCGGGCTGGTGGCAGCGTGGTTCGTCGGCAAGCGGATTGGTTATGGCCAGACCGCGTTGAAGCCGCACAACCTGCCGCTGACCTGGATCGGCGCGATGCTGCTGTGGGTGGGCTGGTTCGGCTTCAACGCCGGCTCGGCCGCCGCCGCCGACACCGTGGCGGCGCTGGCCTTCCTCAACACCGTGCTGGCCACCGCCGCGGCGGTGCTGGGCTGGACACTGGTCGAAGCGGTGACCCGTGGCCATCCCTCGGCACTGGGGGCGGCGTCGGGTGCGGTGGCCGGTCTGGTCGGCGTGACCCCGGCCTGCGGCACGGTCGGTCCGCTCGGCGCGATCGTCATTGGTTTCGTCACCGGCATGGTCTGCGTGTGGGGTGTGACCGGCCTGAAGCGTCTGCTCAAGGCCGATGACACCGCCGACGTGTTCGGCGTGCATGGCGTGGGCGGCATCGTCGGCGCACTCCTCACCGGCGTGTTCAGCGCGCAGTCGCTGGGCGGCACCCGGGCGGATCTGGATATCGGCCATCAGCTGTGGGTGCAGGCGGTCAGCGTCGGCTTCACCGTGCTGTGGTCGGCGGCGGTGACCGCGGTGATCCTGGTGGTGGTGCGCGCGCTGGTCGGCCTGCGGGTCAGCGAGGATGCCGAGCGCACCGGGCTGGACGTGACCACCCATGGCGAGTCGGCCTACGAGGTGTAACGGTGGCAAGGCCTGCCCCTCGCCCGTCCCGCGGGTGCAGGGGCAGGGCCGGTCGAACGGGGAGAGCAGCGCACCGGCTGCTCCGCCGCAGCCGCGGCTTTCCACGGCCGCCGCGGTGGCGGCGACATCCACCCGGCAACCGCAGGTGTTGGTGATGCCCGCATCCTGCAGCCGTGGCGATGGCGGGAACCGGGAACGGCCGGCTTTGCACTATATTGGTGCAATGACCGACGCCGATTTTTCCCCTCCGCTGGAGCTGCTGGCCACCCCGCTGGTCTGGAGCGATGCCGATGGCTGCATCCAGGGGGCCAATCCGGCGTTCTGCCGTTGGCTCGGGGTCAGCGTACGGCGGCTGCTCGGGCAGCCGCTGGTGTCGCTGGAAGCGCAGGGCGAACGTCTCGCCGGACAGTTGAATCAGGCCGACGCCGAAGCGATGCATCTGCCACGGCTGGTGCTGGCGCTGCCGGGCGAGCCGCCGCGCTTTGCCGATGGCTGGTTGAGCGTGATCGATACCGGCGGCTGGCTGCTGGAAGCGCATCCGGTGGACGAGTTCCAGGGTGCCGATCCGGCCCAGGTGCTGCCGGGGGCGTTCAGCGCGGCGCTGAAGGGGCTGGCGCACGAGCTGCGCAATCCATTGGCCGGGCTGAAGGGCGCGGCGCAGCTGCTGGCCCGCCGCGCGCATGGCCGCGATGCCGACGAAAGCGAGCTGATCGACCTGATCGGTGCGGAAATCGAGCGGCTCAACACCCTGCTCGAACAGCTGCTGTCGCCGACGCCGCACCGTCCGCATACGCCGCTCAATATCCACGCCGCGCTGGAGCGGGTGCTGCGGCTGGCCGAGAACGAGGCCGGCTGGTCGGTACGGCTGCTGCGTGACTACGACCCCAGCATTCCCGAATTTCCGGGCGATGCCGACCGCCTGACCCAGGCGCTGCTGAACCTGGTGCGCAACGCGATCCAGTCCGGTGCCAGCAGCATCACCCTGCGCACGCGGGTCGAGCATGGCCTGCGCATCGTCGAACAGGTCCATCCGCTGGCGCTGCGGCTGGAAGTGGTCGATGACGGCCGCGGCGTGCCCGACGAGCTGGCCGAACACCTGTTCCTGCCGCTGGTCAGCGGTCGCGCCGAAGGCACCGGGCTGGGCCTGGCGCTGGCGCAGCAGGTCGCCCGCGAACATCGCGGCACGCTCAACTACCGTTCGCGCAGCGGACATACGGTGTTCACCCTGCTGCTGCCGCTGCCGGCCATCGAAACCTCACAGGAAACCGCCGATGCCTGAGCCGAACACCGCCGCCACGATCTGGGTGGTCGATGACGACCGTTCGGTGCGCTTCGTATTGACCACCGCGCTGCGCGAAGCCGGTTATGCCGTGGAGGGGTTCGACAGCGCCGCGGCGGTGCTGGCGGCGCTGGCCGTGCGCCCGGTTCCCGACCTGCTGTTCACCGATGTGCGCATGCCCGGCGACGACGGCCTGGTGCTGCTGGACAAGCTCAAGGCCGCGCACCCGCAACTGCCGGTGATCGTGATGTCGGCCTATACCGATGTCGCCAGCACGGCCGGGGCGTTCCGTGGCGGCGCGCACGAGTTCCTGTCCAAACCGTTCGATCTGGACGATGCGGTGGAGCTGGCGCGGCGCGCGCTGCCGGCGCGTGATCCGCTTGCGTCCGTGGCCGCCGCGGCGCCGACCGATGCCGGCCCGCCGCAGCTGGTCGGCGAGGCGCCGGCCATGCGCGAGCTGTTCCGTGCCATCGGCCGTCTTGCCCAGGTGCCGCTGTCGGTGCTGATCAATGGCGAAACCGGCACCGGCAAGGAACTGGTGGCCAACGCGCTGCATCGCGAATCGCCGCGCGCCAAGGGGCCGTTCGTCGCGCTCAACACCGCCGCCATTCCGGCCGAGCTGCTGGAGAGCGAGCTGTTCGGCCACGAGGCCGGAGCATTCACCGGCGCCAGCAAGCGCCATGTCGGCCGGTTCGAGCAGGCCGATGGCGGCACGCTGTTCCTCGACGAGATCGGCGACATGCCGCTGCCGCTGCAGACGCGGCTGCTGCGGGTGCTGGCCGAGGGCGAGTTCTTCCGCGTCGGCGGGCGCGAGCTGATCCGCGTCGATGTGCGCGTGGTCGCCGCCACCCACCAGAATCTCGAGGCGCTGGTCGAACAGGGACGTTTCCGTGCCGATCTGCTGCACCGGCTGGACATGGTGCGACTGTGGCTGCCGCCGCTGCGCGAGCGCCCGGAGGATGTCGCGCAGCTGGCCGAAACCTTCCTCGCCAATGCCGCGCGCCGGCTGGATACGCCCTGCAAGCGGCTGTCGGCGCCCGCGCTGGCGGTGCTGCGAGCGCATCCGTGGCCGGGCAATGTGCGTGAACTGGAAAACGTGTGCTGGCGCCTGGCCGCGCTGGCGGCGGCCGACAGCATTGCCGCCGCCGATGTGCAGGCGGTGCTGGCGCGCGGCGGCCCGTTGCGTGGCACGGCTGCCGCGCCGCCGTGGGACCGGGA
>DDVW01000063.1:0-131 GCA_002345545.1 Stenotrophomonas sp. UBA2302
GCCTGCGCCTGGGCCACGGCGGCATCGGCACTGTCCAGCTCGCGCAGCGCGGCATCGCCCGCACGTACCCGGCGCTGGATCGCATCACGATCGCGCCGCACCAGTTCGTGCTGCGCCTGCGCCTGCGCCAG
>DDVW01000063.1:265-4411 GCA_002345545.1 Stenotrophomonas sp. UBA2302
CGCCTGCGCCTGCGCCAGCCCGCCTTCGGCGCGCAGCCAGTCCATCCATTGCGCCAGCAGCAGGCGCGCGGCCTGGTGTTCGGCATCAGCCAGTTGCAGGCCGGCAACCTCGCTGCCGAGCCGGCCGATTTCCCGGTCCAGCCGCGCCTTGCCCGGCAAGCGCACGCCCCGGGTGAGCTGGCCTTCATATTCATGGAACTGCGGCCCGTTGCGCACGCGCCGCTGCTGCGACATCACGCTGAAGGTCAGCTCATGCGGGCCGGCGGCAAGACCGCGCGACTGGGCATCGGCGCGCGCGGTGCCGGCGCGCGCGGCCAGCACCTGCGGATGCGCGGCGATGGCCTGCAGCACCAGCGTTTCGGGCGGCAGGTAGCCGGCATCATCCGGGCTGGCAAGGACCGCGCCGGGGGCCACAAGGCCGCCTGCCAGCGCCAGCAACAGCGGCAGACGCTTCATGCCAGCCTCCCGAAATGTTCGACAACCTCGCACCACCAGGTGACTTCCGGGTGGGGAAGCTGACGGCGCAGGCCGTCCAGCACTTCGTCCACGCGCCCGGCAGGCAGCACCAGCCACGCCATGCTGCGGGCGACGCGGCCACGCACACACTCTTTGGCACTGGCCTGCTCGAAGCCGCTGCCATGGCCTTCGCCACGCAGCGTGGTGAAACCCGGCAGATCGGGCATCTCGAGCAGGGCGGTGATCACCGCATCCTCCAGCACCGGGGGAAAAACCAGATTCAGACGACGCAGTTCCATCAACGTGCTCCAAAGCGGCGGAACAGGACCGGCAGCAGCAACAGGGTCAGCGCGGTCGAGCTGAGCAGCCCGCCGATCACCACGATTGCCAGCGGACGCTGGATTTCCGAACCGGGACCGCTGGCGAACAGCAGCGGCACCAGGCCGAAGGCGGTGATGCTGGCGGTCATCAGCACCGGGCGCAGGCGCCGCCTTGCGCCCTCGCGCACCACTGCCGGCATGCCCATGCCGGTGGCGGCCAACTGGTTGAAGTGTTCGACCAGCACCAGTCCATTGAGTACGGCGATCCCCAGCAGGGCGATGAAACCGATCGAGGCCGGTACCGACAGGTACTGTCCGGTCAGCCACAGCGCGAGCACGCCACCGACCATCGCGAACGGCACGTTGCCCAGCACCAGCAGCGCCTGCCGCATCGAGCCGAAGGTGGAGAACAGCACCAGGAAGATCAGGCCGATAGCCACCGGGATGACCATGCCCAGACGGGCGGCGGCACGCTGCTGGTTCTCGAACTGGCCGCCCCAGACGATGCGGTAGCCCTCCGGCAGCACCACGTCCTGCGCCACGCTGGCGCGCGCTTCCTCGACGAAGCCGACCAGATCGCGGCCATCGACATTGCTCTGCACCAGCGCGAAGCGCGAACCGTTCTCGCGACGCACCGCCACCGGACCGGTACTGCGCTCGATGTCCGCCAGCGCCGCCAGCGGCACCTCGCCGGGGCCATCACCGCGTGCCAGCAGCAAGCGCTCGAAGCGCGCCGGGTCCTGCTGCACGCCGCCATCGCCACGCACCAGCACGGGAATCCGCCGTTCCGGGGTGATTACCGTGCCGGCCGGCAGGCCTTCGATCTGCGCGCGCAGCTCGTCCTGCACATCGGCCACCGCCAGCCCGGCGCGGCCGGCGGCCTGCGCATCGATCCGCAGCCGCAGGTATTCCACGCCCTCGCCCGTCTGCGCCAGCACGTCCTGCGCGCCGGGGATGCCTTCCAGCACCTCGGCAATGCGGGTACCGAGCTGGTTCACGGTGGCCAGGTCCGGCCCGAACACCTTGACCGCCACGTCGCCGCGGCTGCCGGTGAGCATCTCGCTGACCCGCATTTCAATCGGCTGGGTGAAGCCGAATTCGATGCCCGGGAAATCTTCCAGCACGGTGCGGATCTGGTCGGCCAGCCATTGCTTGTCGGACCTGCGCCATTGCGACTTGGGCTTGAGCTGCAGGAACACATCACTTTCATTCAGGCCCATCGGGTCCAGGCCAAGCTCGTCCGAACCCACCCGCGCGACCACGTGTTCGATCTCCGGCACCCGCGCCTTCAATGCGCGTTCGATCGCCAGGTCCTGTTCGATGCTGTGTTCGATGCCGATCGACGGCAGCTTGGTCAGCTGCACCAGCAGATCGCCTTCATCCATGGTCGGCAGGAACGCCTTGCCGACCCCGAACCATGCCGTCACCCCCAGCACCAGCGCGATGGCGGCGGCGACCGCGACCCGTCGCGGTTGCGCCAGCGCACCGTCCAGCAGCGGCGTATACAGACCATCGAGCTTGCGCATCAGCCATGGCTCGGCGTGCGGGCGCTCACGCAGCAGCAGCGAGGCCAGCACCGGAATCACCGTCAGCGACAGCAGCAGCGAGCCGGCCAGCGCGAACACGATGGTCAACGCGACCGGGCCGAACAGCTTGCCCTCCAGCCCTTCCAGGGTCAGCAGCGGCAGGAACACCAGGCAGATGATGACGATGCCCGAGGCCACCGGTGTGGCCACCTCGCGCACGGCGGCAAACACCCGGTGCACCCGTGGCAGGCGCGCACCGGGGGCGTGCGGATCAAGCCGGCTGACGGTGTTTTCCACCACCACCACCGCCGCATCGACCAGCATGCCGATGGCGATCGCCAGGCCGCCCAGACTCATCAGGTTCGCGCTCATGCCGAACGCACGCATCAGCAGGAAGGTCAGCAATGCGGCAAACGGCAGGGTCAGGGCCACCACCAGCGCCGCGCGCATCTCGCCCAGGAACAGCAGCAGCAACACCACCACCAGCACGGTGGCTTCGAGCAGCGCCTTGGTGACGGTGCCCACCGCGCGATCGATCAACGCACTGCGGTCATAGAACGGCTCGATCCGCACTCCGGCCGGCAGCTGCGGTGCCAGCTCGGCCAGCCGCGCGCGCACCGCCTGCACCACCGCTCCGGCATCGGCCCCGCGCAGACCGACCACGATGCCCTGCACCGCCTCGCCTTCGCCATCCCGGGTGACCGCGCCATAGCGGGTCATGCCATCGGCACGTACCTCGGCGACGTCGCCGACCCGCAGCGGGATGCCATCCTGCACCCGCAGCACGATGCCACGCAGGTCCTCGAGGGTATGCACCGCGCCTTCGGCACGCACCACCAGCGCCTCCTCGCCATCGCCGAGGCGGCCGGAACCGTCATTGCGGTTGTTGCGCTCCAGCGCCTCGACCAGATCGCGGAAATGCAGCCCGGCCGCCGACAGCGCGGCGCGGTCCGGCACCACCACGTAACTGGTCACTTCGCCACCGAGCGCGTTGACGTCGGCCACACCGGGAATGGTGCGCAACGCCGGACGGATCACCCAGTCCAGCAGCGCGCGCCGCTCGGACAGCTCCAGATCGCCGCCTTCGATGGTGAACATGAAAAGATCGGACAGCGGCGTGGCGATCGGCGCCAGCCCGCCACCAACCCCGGCCGGCAGATCGACATTGCCGAAACGCTCGGCCACCTGCTGCCGTGCCCAGTAGATGTCAGTGCCTTCAGCGAAATCCAGGGTGATATCGGCGATGGCGTACTTGGCGGTGGAACGCAGCATGGTGCCGTTGGGCAGGCCCAGCAGTTCCAGCTCCAGCGGCGCCACGACCCGGCTTTCCACTTCCTCCGGGGTCATCCCCGGCGCTTTCAGGATCAGCTTGACCTGGGTCGGGGCGATGTCCGGATAGGCGTCCACCGGCAGCGCCAGGAACGCCAGCGCACCGGCCAGTGCCAGCCCGGCCGCCGCCACCAGCACCAGCACCCGCCGGGTCAGGGAGAATTCGACGAGTCGTCCGAGCACCGGCTTACTCCCCCGCCGCCAGCAACGCCTTCAGCGCGCTGGTACCGGCAACCGCCACCACGCTACCGGCGGTGAGCGGACCACGGACCACCACCTGCGTGGCCGATTCGCCCAGCACCTGGACCGTGACCTTGCGATAGCCTTCCGCCGTGGCGGCGAACACCACGCTGTCGCGGCCCACCCGCACCAGCGCACCGCGCGGCAGCGCCAGCGCATCCTTCGGCGCCGGCAGCACCAGCGTCACCGCGACCGGCTGGCCCGGCACCAGCGCGGCATCGGCGTCGAAACGGGCGCGTACCGGCACGGTCTGGCTGGGGGCGGCGACCCCCGCC
>DDVW01000036.1 GCA_002345545.1 Stenotrophomonas sp. UBA2302
CCCCGCGCGCACCCGCGGCAGATCGCGGTGGTAGAGCTGGTCCTGCAGCGCGCGGGTGCCGGTGGAGACGATGGTCTTCAGCCCGGACAGCAGCGCCGGCACCAGATAGGCGAAGGTCTTGCCGGTGCCGGTACCGGCCTCGGCCAGCAACACGTCGCGCTGCTCGAACGCTTCAGCGATGGCGCCGGTCAGGCGCAGCTGCGCCGGGCGCGGCACGAACGCATCCAGTTGGCGGGCCAGATCACCGCCTACATCGAGCGCCTGACAACTGCGGTGGACCAGATCGGACATGACGGACGCGCCTGCCGGTGACGGACTCCGGACACCCGGAAGCCGTGCCCGGATCAGTAGCGCTTGATCCCCGGCACGGTGCAGCCTTCGATCTGCGCATGCGCGGACACGGCGTTCTCCTTTTCGGCACGGGCCAGCCGCGCCTGCTCGATCGTGGCCCAGTGGCGGCGGCACAACGGCCCGGTGCGCGAGCCAAGGTCGACCGCGCGCCTGGCCAGCGTTTCCGCGCGCACCCAGTCGGCCTGCAGCAGGGCCACTTCGGCACGCTCCTGCAGGATGCCCGGATCGTTCTCGACCAGGAGCAGCGCCTGGTTCAGCGCCTCGGCGGCGGCGGCCAGATCACCGGCCTGACGCCGGGTGATGGCGGTTTCGCGCAGGTCATCCACCTGCGGATCACGCAGCGGCTGCACCGACAGCTCGGTGTCGTCGACACCGGCGATCGCCTCCACCGCCGCCAGCCGTTGTGCCGGGGTGGTGGTGTCGACCAGCGGGGGCGGTCCCGGTGGCGCACTGATACAGGCACTGAGCAGCAGGGAAGCGGCCGCAGCAGCCACCACGACACGGAGCGAAGGCAGGAATTTCATGGCCGGCATTATCGCGCAGGCGTCTGTGCTGCGGGGGCCGGCTCGGGTTCCTTGCGATCCAGCCCGAACCACCGCCGCCAGCCACCGCTTTCGCCCCCGGCGCCGTCGTCAGCCATCGACGGATCGATGGCGGGCGCACACGGTGCATAGGCCGGGGTGAAACCGGACACGAACGGGAACCGGCGCGCACCCGGGCAGCCCTCATCGGTCGTGCTGTTCCCCTCTGCCGCCACGTACTGCCAGTCCAGTCCCTTGCTGCTCACCCGCAACGGTGCGCTGGGCAGGTTGCGGAAGATGCCCGACCACACCCGCATCGCACCCGAGGCGCCGTACAGGCCGGTCTGCTCGTTCTGGTCGTTGCCCATCCAGATCACCGCCAGATGGTCGCCGGTATAGCCGGCGTACCAGCTGTCGCGGCCGTCGTTGGAGGTGCCGGTCTTGCCGGCCGGATGCAGCCGGCCCAGCCCGTCGGCGTTGAGCCCGGACGCGGTACCGCTGGAGACCACCTGCTGCAGGCCGACGCTGATCAGGTTGGCGGCGATGGAGTCGCCTTCCTGGGCGGGTGCCGGACGTTTGTCGTAGCGCTTGAGCAGCTTGCCCTGCGCATCGACCACGCCGCGTACCGCGTGCAGCGGCTGGATCTCGCCACCGGAGGCGAGGAACTGGTACAGCTGCGCCATGCCGTACGGGCTCTGGTCGGTGGAGCCGAGGATCACCGACGGATTGGCCTCGGCCTTGAGCCCGGCCAGCACGTGGATCAGCTGGGTCAGCCGTTCCGGCCCGACCTGCATGCCGACCCGCACCGTGGCCTGGTTGTAGGAACGGGCCAGCGCGTCGATCAGCCGCACCGTGCCGTGGCTGCGGTTGTCCGAATTGGCCGGAGTCCAGTTGCGGCCCCGACCGAGCTTCACCGTCACCGGCGAATCATCCACCCAGCTGGCCAGCGAGAACCGGTCCGGCTGGGCCAGTGCCAGCAGATAGACGAACGGCTTGAGCAGTGAACCGACCGGCCGGTGTGCCTCGATCGCACGGTTGAAGCCGGGCTCGGCCACGTCACGACTGCCGACCACCGCCAGCACATCACCGTTGTGCACATCGGTGACCACCAGCCCGGTCTGCAGCTCGGGCCGACGCTTGTTTTCCAGCGACTTGATCGTGTGCGCGACCGCGCCTTCGGCATACGCCTGCGCCGAGGGCGACATGCCGGTGAACACGTTCAGGCCGGCGCCCTGCAGCACGCTTTCCGGGTAGTCGTTGCCCAACTGGCGGCGTACCAGGTCGATATAGGCGGGGAAACGGTTGGCCGCTACCAGCCCCGGCACCTTCGGCACGCCCAGCGGAGCAGCCAGCGCACGCTGGTATTCGGCGTCATCGATCAAGCGGCTTTCATGCAGCTTGCCGAGCACGAAGTTGCGGCGATCCAGCGCGCGCTCGGGATTGCGCCGCGGGTCGTAGTAGGACGGCCCTTTGACCAGACCGATCAGCAGCGCCACCTGCTCGCTGCTCAGTGCGTCCAGATCACGCCCGAACCAGAACTCAGCACCCGAGGCCACACCGTGGATGGCCTGGCTGCCGCGCTGGCCCAGGTACACCTGGTTGAGATAGGCCTCCAGGATGGTGGCCTTGTCGTAGCGCGCCTCCATGATCAGCGCGTACAGCACCTCGTTGAACTTGCGGGTGAGGGTCTGTTCCTTGCCGATTCCCAGCAGACCGCTGCGCGCCAGCTGCTGGGTCAGGGTACTTGCCCCCTGCCGGCTTTTGCCGCCGGAGCGCACCATCACCCAGACCGCGCGCATGATGCCGCTGATGTCGATGCCGTGGTGGCGGCTGAAGTCGCGATCCTCCACCGCCTGCAGGCCGGTGACCAGCAGTTCAGGCGCATCGGCCAGCCGCAGCAGGCGACGCTCCTCCTGCTTCTGGCCATAGAGCGTGGCGATGCGCGCCGGATCCAGCCGCGCCGCCTTCAGCGCCTTGTCCTCGCCGGCATCGCGCAGCGAGGCCACCTGCCCGCCCGACAGCGCCAGGGTGATCCGCCGCGGGGCCACCCGCCCATCCACATCGATGTAGCCGCGACTGGAAATGTGGAAGCGCCCACCTTCCTGCCGGTAGGTGCCGGGACTGCGACCGGCCCCGTCATCACGGTAGGCCGAAGCGGCCAGCTCGGTCTTGAGCGTGCTGGCGTTCATCGCCAGTCCCGCGTTCAACACCAGCGGACGGGCGTAGACGCGCGTCGGAATCTGCCAGCGCAGCTCCCCGAACCGCTGCGTCACCTGGGTGTTCAGGTATGCGGTATAGGGAATCAGGAAGCCCAATGCCAGCGCGATGGCCGCCAGCCCCCAGGTGATCAGTGGCCGGCGCCATGCCGGGCTGTTGCCGCCGGTATCATCGTCCAGCTCGTCGGAATCGTAGCGTCGTGGCACGGGGATGCGAGAATGTAGGGTCAGGCGAGTCTAGCGCAGCCATGCATGGCGGCGCGGTGATGCGCTTTTTCCTGCTTAAGGTGGAGTTACAACGCAATGCCGATGTCCCTGGCCGACGCGCGCTATCACCTCAGACGCCTCACCGGCCTGATCCGCCGCGCCCTGGCCAGCCTGCGAACCCGTGGCTGGAAAGCCACGCTGCACCGCATCGGCGTCCACACCCGGCGGCAACCGGCGACCCAGCGCGCGCCACTGTTCATGCCTGCGGCGGAGGACTTCGCGCCGTTTTCCGTGCCTGCCAGCGCACAGCCGGTCGCCAGCATCGTCATCCCGGTCTACAACCACTGCCGGCACACGCTGGCCTGCCTGCGCGCCCTGGCCGCGCATCCGCCGGCAACCGCCTGCGAGATCATCGTGGTCGATGACGGCAGCAGCGACGACACCGGCGCGTGGATGCCGCAGATCGAAGGCCTGCGTTACCACGTGCGGGCGCAGAACGGCGGCTTCATCGCCGCCTGCAATGACGGCCTGCGCCTGAGTCGCGGGCAGTACGTGGTACTGCTGAACAATGACACGGTGCCGCAAGCGGGCTGGCTGGACGCCCTGCTGGACACCTTCCAAGTCGTGCCCGAGGCCGGACTGGTCGGTGCGCAGCTGCTGTATCCGGATGGCCGCCTGCAGGAAGCCGGCGGCATCGTGTTCAACGATTCCAGCTGCTGGAGCTATGGCCGCTTCGAATCGGCCGAAGATCCCCGCTATTCCAGCCTGCGCGATACCGACTACTGTTCGGGCGCGGCGCTGGTCATTCCCCGTACGCTGTTCGAGCAGCTTGGCGGTCTGGATACACGCTACGCCCCGGCCTACTACGAGGACACCGACCTCGCCTTCAAGGTGCGAGAGGCGGGTCGTCGTGTGCTGGTGCAGCCGGCCAGCCGCGTGGTGCATGACGAAGGCACCAGCAACGGCACCGATACCGGCAGCGGGGTCAAGGCGTACCAGGTGCGCAACCAGCAGGTATTCGCCGGGAAATGGCATGAAGCGCTGGGCCGGCAGCTGCCGGTCGGCAGCGTGCCCTCACCGGCACTGCTGCACCGCCATCAGCACCAGATCCTGATCCTCGACGAGGCCGTGCCGCAACCGGATCGCGACTCGGCCTCGCTGCGCCAGTTCAACCTGATCCGCATGCTGCTGGCCGGCGGCGCACATGTCGTGTTCGTCCCCACCCGCGGTGAACATGGCGGCGTCGCCACCGAGGCCCTGCAGGCATTGGGCGTGGAGGTCTGGCATGCGCCGTTCCTCAAGGGTGTCGGCAACTGGCTGCAGGCCCACGGCCGCCGCTTCGCGGTGGTGATGATGGTGCGCTACCACCTTGCCAACGAGTGCCTGCCGCTGGTGAAGCGCTTCGCACCGCAGGCGCGCACGGTGTTCGACACGGTCGACCTGCACTACCTACGCGAGCGCCGTGGCGCCGAACTGGCGCAGGACGCCGGCCTGTTGCGCAGTGCCGAACGCACCCGCGGCAGCGAGCTGGCGGTGATGGCCGCCACCGATGTGACCCTGCTGGTCAGCGCCGCGGAAAAACAGCAGTTGCAGACCGATGCGCCGCAGGTGGCGGTCGAGCTGGTCTCCAACCTGCACGAGGTCGCCGGCAAGGGCCGTCACTGGGCGCAGCGACGCGATCTGGTGTTCGTCGGCGGCTTCCGCCATCCGCCGAACCTGGACGCGATGCAGTGGTTCATCGGCGAGGTGTTCCCGCTGATCCGCCAGCAGCTGCCCGATGTCGCGTTCCACTGCATCGGTGCCGATGTGCCCGAACCGCTCCATGCGCTGGCCGCCATCTGTCCCGGCGTCCACGTCCACGGCTATGTGCCGGACGTGGTGCCGTACATGGAAGGCGGCCGTATTTCCGTGGCGCCGCTGCGCTTTGGTGCCGGGGTGAAGGGCAAGATCAACCTCAGCATGGCGCACGGCCAGCCGGTGGTGGCCACGACCTGCGCGGTGGAAGGCATGCACCTGCAGGACGGCATGGATGTGCTGGTGGCCGACGATGCACCCGCCTTCGCCGCGGCCGTGGTCCGCCTGTATACCGACCAGACGCTGTGGGAGCGGCTGTCCGGCAACAGCCTGCACAACATCGCACAGCACTTTTCAATGGAGGCGGCCCGCGACAGCGTCGCCCGCGTGTTCCTGCACTGAGGTCCCGGCCCGGCAACGATCAGCGCAGTGCCTGCACGCTGTCCAGGCGCTCGCTGAAAGCGGCGATCTCCGGCGTGGCCGCATCGATCTGGCGGGCCTGGTGCAGGGCCTGCGCGGCGAAGCCGGTATCGCCACCGCCCAGCCGCTCGCTGCCGACCGCGATCCAGCGCTGGGCCAGCCGGCGGCGCGCCATGGCCAGTCCCGCATCCCCCGGTGCCAGCGCCTGCCATGCATCCAGGCAGGTGCGGGCCGCACGCAACCGGTTGCCGCGCAGGTTGTCCTCCAGACAGCTGCGGGCAGCAGGCAGAATCCGTGCGGCCGCACGCTGCACCCGCGCATCCTGCGGCGCCAGCGCCTGCGCCGCCTTGAAGTGGTCATAGGCGCTGTTGCCCGGCGGCAGCAGCCACTGCCCCTGCACCTCGGCCTGCTCCATCTTCGTCAACAGTGCCCGTACCTGCTGCTCACGCTGCGCGGCGGGCACGACGGAATCCATCGACTGCTGTGCGGCCTTCGCCCGCGCCAGCACCTGTTCGGCAGCAACAATTTCCGCCATTTCCGGCGCGAGCACGCGCGCCTGCTGCAGTGCCTTCGCGGCCTCGGCGAAATGGAAGTCGCGCGCCAGCCGCACTGCTTCTGCCGCCAGCGCACGCGCAACGCGCTGCAGATCCAGTTGCGCGGCCTCGTCAGCAGGTGATGCCGCCAGCACCTCCTGCAAGCCGGTCGCCGCCGCCTGCAGCCGTCCTCGCGCCAGATCCCGCTGTGCCGCACGACGACGCTGCTCCAGCGCCGCGCTCAGCCGTGCACGGGCATCGGGCAGGTCGTAATGCCCGGGATCAAACGCCTCCACCCGCTGCAATTGCCGGGCGGCCTGCTGCAACCGGCCTTGTGCGGCGAGCCGCCGGGCATGCAGCAGCAGGTCGGAAAGCGCATCCTCGCGCCCCTCCAGCGCCTGCATCTGCTCCGGCTGCAATGCCAGCACCTGCTGGTACAGCGGCAGTGCGCTGTCCGGCCCGTCATCCAGCCGCCCCTGCCGCTGCGCCGCCTGCGCCTGCTGCAACAGCTGTTCGATACCACCGGCCTGGTGTTCGGCACGCTGCAGCTCGGCGGCGAGCGCGGCGATCCCTGCCTGCGGCATCTGCAGCTGTCGCGCCAATCCGAGCGCAGCACGGGCCGCTTCATGGTTGCCGGCGGCCAGCTGCTGGCGGGCCTGCCGCAACGCCGCCTCGCCTGTACGCACCCGTGCGTCCTGGATGTCGCGGCGATCCGGGTCCAGTGCCGCCGCCGCCTCGAACCGTTCCCGTGCACCACTGCCATCGGCATCGCTGAGCCGGCCTTCACGCAGTGCCTGTTCCCCCTGCTCCAGCAACTGCTGGATCCGCGTATCCGGCCACAACCAGTCGGCCAGCGGCTGCCGCACGACACTCAAGGCCAGTGCCAGCAACACGATTGCGCCTCCGATCCAGCACCAGGCCCGCCGGCTGTGCCAGCCACGGGCGACCCACCAGCGCAGGTACAGTTTTCCCCTGCCGCCGAGATCACCCAGCCACTTCCCGCAGCGCTGCCAGACAGATTCCATCCGCGCAGCTTAGCGGCTCAGGCCTGCATCAACCCAGGCGCCGCGCCTCCTCCACGCCTGGCAGCGCATCCAGCTTGCCCAGCAGGGTGGACAGCTGGCCGTAATCGCTGACCTTCAGGTGCAGGCGCAATTGCACGCTGCCGCTGTCACGCACGTTGTCGCTGTTGATGTTGAGCACATAGGCGTCCTCCTGCGCGATCAGGTTGGTGATGTCCTTGAGCAGCCAGCGACGGTCGACGCCCCGCACCAGCACATCGACCTCGTAACCCGAACCGGCGCGTCCCCACTCCACCGGCAATATCCGCTCCGGGTGTACGGCCGACAGCCGCGTCAGCGCCGCACAATCCACCCGGTGCACGGTGACGCCACGGGTCTGGGTGAGATAGCCGGCAATCGGCTCGCCGGCCACCGGCTGGCAGCAGCGCGCCAGCTGCACCAGCAGGTTGCCTACGCCCTGCACGGTGAAATCGGATTTGCCAAGGCCGTCGCGTCGCGCGGTGGGTCGCGGCATCACCGGCTGTGCCGGCTGCGACAACGCCCGCTCGGCTTCCAGCAGCGCGCGGCTGACCTGGCTCGGCCCGGTGTCGCCCAGCGCCACCTGGATGTAGAGGTCATCCACGCTGTCGGCATGGAATTTCTTCGCAGCCACCATCAGGTCGGCCTGCTGCAGGCCCAGGCGCTTGAGCTCGCGGTCGAGCAGTTCGCGCCCGGCCTGCACATTGCGCGTCCGGTCGAGCTTGTGGAACCAGCCGCGCACCTTCTCGCGCGAGCGGTTGCTGGCCAGATAGCCGTTGGTCGCCAGCAGCCAGTCGCGGCGTGGATCGGCTTCCTTGCCGGTCAGGATCTCGACGCGGTCGCCACTGCGCAGCCGGTAGGTCAGCGGCACGATGCGGCCGTTGACCTTGGCGCCGCGGCAACGGTGCCCGACCATGGTGTGGATCTGGTAGGCGAAATCCAGCGGCGTCGCACCGGCCGGCAGGTCCAGCACCTCGCCCTTGGGAGTGAGTGCGTAGACGCGGTCCTCCACCAGCTCGGCATCCAGCGCACCGGCCAGATCCTCCGGATTGGCCGCATCCTGCGCCTGCTCCAGCAGCTGCCGCATCCAGGTGATCTTGCGGTCGAACGCCTTCTCCGCGCCCTTGCCGCCTTCCTTGTATTTCCAGTGCGCGGCCACGCCCAGCTCGGCCTGCGCGTGCATTTCATGGGTGCGGATCTGTACTTCGATGGTGCGCCCTTCCGGGCCGAGCACCGCTGTATGCAGCGAGCGGTAATCGTTGGCCTTGGGGCGGGCGATGTAGTCGTCGAACTCGCTCGGGATCGGCGTCCACAGCGCATGCACCACGCCGAGCGCGGCGTAACAGGCACCGACATCGTCGACCATCACCCGCACCGCGCGCAGGTCGTACAGCTGCTCGAAGGCGAGCTGCTTTTTCTGCATCTTGCGCCAGATGCTGTAGATGTGTTTCGGCCGGCCGCTGACTTCGCCGCGGATGCCCTGCTCGGCCAGCGCCGCCGACAGTTTCTTTTTCACCGCCTCCACGTAGTGCTCGCGGGCCATGCGGGTTTCATCGACCTCGCGGGCGATGTGCCGGTAGGTGTCCGGTTCGAGGAAGCGGAACGCCAGATCCTCCAGCTCCCACTTCAACTGCCAGATACCCAGCCGGTTGGCCAAGGGCGCGTGGATGTCGCGGGTCAGCTGCGCCAGCGCGCGCCGTTGCCCGTCATCCAGACGACTGGCCGCGCGCATGCAGGCCAACTGCCGTGCCAGCAGGATCGGCACCACACGCAGGTCGTGGATGATCGACAGCAGCAACCGTCGCAATCCCTCGCTGTTGCGCCCGGCATCACGGCCGGCGTGCAGCGCCCACACCTGGTCGGCAGCATCCTGGCCTTCCAGCAAACCGTTCACCGCCGGTGCAAGCGCTCCCAGCGGCAGCTCCGGCAGGCGTACGCGCAGCCCCGGCAGATCGAACAGCAGCGCGGCCACAATCACCGCCTCATCGGCAGACAGCAGCGCCAAGGCATCGAGCGTATCGGCCAATACCGGCCATGGCTGCGATGGTTCGGTGATGGTTCCGGACTGATGCCAGGCATCCAGCAGGGCCTGCCGCAGCGGTGCGGCCAGCGCACTGGTGGAGGGGCGTTGCAACAGCGCATCCAGGCCGGAAGGGGAGGGACGGTTCACAGCAGTCAATCGCGGGCGGTTGCCCCTACACTAGCGCCCAACCCTCTCCGGGAACAATCATCCATGAAGCTGCCACGCCTGCCCCTTCTGTTCGCCGCCACCGCGCTTTCGCTGCTGCCGCTGCAGCCCGTACATGCCCAGCGCGCGCTGCAGGGCGATCTGCAACAGCAGATGTCCACCGAGGAATTCACCGCCGCCGGCCTGCACAAGCTCGATGCCGGGGAGCTGCGCGCACTCAACCTCTGGCTGCAGGGCAAGGTTGAACAGGCCACTACCTCGGCGCTGGAAAGCGCCCGCGAGGAAGGCCGCCAGGAAGTGATCGTGAAGAACCGCGGCTTTCTTTCATTCGGCTCGAACGAGCCGATCCAGGCCGGGCTTGAAGGCGAGTTCCGCGGCTTCGCCAAGGGCCGCCAGTACACGCTGGACAATGGCCAGGTGTGGGAACAGACCGACACTGCCAGCGTCAGCGGTGTGCGCAAACATGCGCCGCAGGTCAGGATCACTCCGGGGCTGATGAACGTGTGGTACCTGCAGGTGGATGGCCTCAACACCCGCGCCAAGGTCCAGCGCGTCAAGTGATGCCGCCATGACGCCTGTTGCCCCGTCATCCCCCTTTTCCTGATCGACTTCCGGAGTCCGTTGACCGCCATGCCCGTATTCGTGCTGACGTTGTTGTTGCTCCTGCTGCCCGCCAGCGCGGCCGCACAGGTTTACAAGTGCAAGGGGAAGTCCGGGGAAACCGCTTATTCCGAGCACCCGTGCGATGCCAACGCGCAGCCGATGAAGCTGCGCGATGAGCCGTCAGGCGACACTGCCGCGCCCGCGATCGCCAGCGGTGCCGAAGTGATCGACGCTCCCTTACCCCACAGCGACCCCAGCGCCGCCCGCGATGATGAAAGCGCCCGTGCCGCCGAACGTTCCTGCATCGCCACCGCCACCGCATCGGTCTATGGCCCGTCCAATGACCGGGTCGGCAACCTGCAGCAGCAGCTGTCCGCCTTGAACGAGCAGTTGGCCGCCACCGCCGACCCGCAACGCACGCAGGCCCTGCGCGCGCGCATGGGCACGCTGCGCCAGGCGATCACCCGCGAACATGCCGCCGCCCACACGCAGATGAATACCGCGCGCCGCCGCTGTATCGAACAGCACCGCCCGGCCTCCTGAAACAGGGCCGGGCGCCGCTGGTATCCGGCCGGGCTATCGACCCGGCATCACCGGCGCTACGGACTTCAGCGACACCCCCACCTATTTCTGCAAGGCCGCTACCCGCTGCGCCAGTTTTTTCGGCGAGATGCCCGCGCGGAAGCCCAGCTCCTGCGCGAACAGTGACACCCGCAGCTCTTCGATATCCCAGCGCAACGCCGACCACTCCGGGAGGTCGGCACGACCTTGCGCGCGGGCGTCATCCAGGGCATCGATGAAGGGCTTGAGCTCCAGCATCCGCGCCTGGTCGCGCGGCGGATCACGCTTGGCCCGCTCGGCACGCAGGATCATCGCCTTCAGGTAGCGCGGGAACTGCGCCAGCGCATCGGCCGGCGTCTGCCGCAGGAAGCCGGCGTGCACCAGCCCGGCCAACTGCGCCTCCATGTCATCGAGATTGCCGCGTGCCCAGCCCATCAACGGGGCTTCCAGCTGCGGCTTCAGTTCGGCCACCAGACCCAGGATGGATTCGGCCAGTTTCAGCCGCTCCATCGCCTCGCCGAACAGCCGCTTGGCGCCATCGGCACGGCGCAGCTCGAAGGTGTCCGGCGAACGGATCTCGCCCAGTCCTTCGGCCAGCACCGCGTTCATCGCCGCATCGACCAGGTCGCCGCGCAGGCGCTCCTGTGATTCGATCGCCGCATACAGCAGGCCGGTCTTGGGCGATACCGGCAACTGCTTGCGCGCCTGCTTGTGCTTGTCGGCCAGCGCGATTTCCAGCAGCCGCCGCACGCCCTGCGGGTGCGCGTGCCGGGCTTCCTTGCGATCGGCGAAGATGCGCAGCGCGGCCGCATCACCGGTATCCACCAGCGCCGGCCAGGCCGGCACCCCGGCCTCGCCCGGCACCTGTTCGGGGATGGCGACGGACGGAAATTCGCGCAGGTTTTCAGCGGCCAACGCCTTGCCCGCACGCGCGGCAAATGCACTGCCGGCGCGTTCGCCGAAACGTGCGCGCAGCGCATCCAGATCACGCGACATCGCCAGCAACCTGCCCTTGTCATCGCCCAGCCGCAGGTTCATGCGCAGGTGCGGCTCCAGCGCATCCACCTCGAAATCCGTGGCCGCCACGGACGCACCGGTGGTCTTGCTCAGGAATCGCGCCAGTTCGCCGCGGATGTCATCGGCCGACGGCTGTGCCCACGCCTCGAAAAACGCGCGGCCGAAATCCGGGGCCGGCACATAGTTGCGGCGCATCGCCTTGGGCAGGCTGCGGATCAGCGCGGCGGCCTTCTCTGCGACGAAACCCGGCGCCAGCCAGGACAGCCGCGCCGGGTCCAGCGCGTTGAGCAGATGCAACGGCACATCCAGGGTCACGCCGTCGTCCTCGGCGCCGGGCTCGAAGCGGTAGTGCATCGCCAGACGTGCATCGCCCAGCGGGAAGTATTTGGGATAGCGATCCTGTTCGCTGCCTTCGCCCGGCAGCAGGTCGGTCAATGACCACAGCAGGCTGCGGCGCTGCTCCGGCGCCAGCGCCTTCCACCAGCCATCGAGCAGGTTGGCCGAGTGGATATGCGAAGGCACCCGGTCCAGGTACCAGCGCGCCTGCCAGTCCTCATCGGAAACGATGCCGGCGCGACGCAGCTTGGCTTCCTCCTCGCGTGCCTGTTCCAGCACCTTCAGGTTGTCGGCGACAAAGCCGGCGCGGGTGTTGATCTCGCCGGTCACCAGCGCCTGCCGCACGAAGATGTCATGCGCTTCACCGGGGTTGATCTTGCCGTAGTGCACCGGTTTTTTCGGCGCCAGCACCAGCCCGAACAGGCTGATCTGCTCCGACGCCAGCACCTGTCCCTGCGCGCGCGACCAATGCGGGTCGAAGTGCTTGCGGGCCAGCAGATGTGGCAGCTCGGCGATCACCCAGTCCGGCTCGATGGACGCGTTGGTCAGGCCCCACACGCGCTGGGTGTCCAGCAACGTGGCACTGAGCACCCACGGCGGTGGCTTTTTTGCCAGCACCGAGCCGGGGAACAGATGGAAACGGCGCTGGCGCGGCGCCTGGAAATCGCCCTTGTCGGTGCGGTGACCGACCTGCGTCGGCAGGCCGGCGAGGATGGCACGGTGCAAGGCCTGATAGGCGGCGACACGCACCTTGTCGGAGAAACCGGGGTCAGAGTCGATTTTTCCTCCGGGAGAAACCGACTCTGACCCCGATTTTTTACCCTCACGCGCCAGCCGTGCAGCCCGATGCTGTTCGCCACGGGTCGCCTTGCGCCTGGCCTCGGTATCGCCTCCGGCCAGCAGGGCTGCCGGTGCCGACAACAGCGCCTTGCCGAAGTCCTCACCCGGATTGGTCTCCCAACCCAGTTCCTCGCACAGCAGCCGCAGCTGGCGGTGCAGTTCGCGCCATTCGCGCATGCGCAGGAAACCGAGGAAATGCCGCCCGCACCAGTCGCGCAACTTGGACTGGGTGAGGTCTTCGTGGGCGACGCGGTAGCCTTCCCACAAGCGCAGGATGCCGATGAATTCCGAACGCTCGTCGGCAAACAACGCATGCGCGTTGTCGGCCGCTTCGCGTGCCTCGGGCGGGCGTTCGCGCGGGTCCTGGATGCCCAGGAACGCGGCGATCACCAGCATCTCGCGCAGGCAGCCGCCCTTCTGTGCGGCCACCAGCATACGTGCCAGCTTCACGTCTACCGGCAGGCGCGCCATCTGCCGGCCGATAGCGGTGAGCTTGCGCTCGCCATCGATGGCGCCCAGCTCGGCCAGCTGCTGCCAGCCGTCGGCCACGGCACGTTCATCCGGCGCCTCAAGGAACGGGAATTCATCGATCTGACCCAACCCCAGCTGCAGCATGCGCAGGATCACGCCCGACAGCGAGGAGCGGCGGATTTCCGGATCGGTGAACTCCGGGCGCGACTGGAAATCGGCCTCCGGATACAGCCGGTAACAGATGCCCTCGGCGATACGGCCGCAACGGCCCTTGCGCTGGTTGGCGCTGGCCTGCGACACCGGTTCGATATGCAGCCGGTCCAGTTTCTGCCGCGGGCTGTAACGCTTGATACGAGCGAAGCCCGGATCGATGACGTAACGGATGCGTGGCACCGTCAGCGACGTCTCGGCCACGTTGGTGGTCAACACCACGCGCCGTTTCGGCCCCGGATTGAACACCCGGTCCTGGTCCTTGGCCGACAGCCGCGCGTACAGCGGCAGCACTTCGGTTTCACGGTATTTGCGTCGTTCCAGCGCCTGGTGGGTGTCGCGGATCTCGCGCTCACCGGGCAGGAACACCAGCACGTCGCCACGCGGATCGGCGCGGGTGATTTCATCCATGGCCGCGACGATCGCCGACACCGGATCGCCATCGCCCTCCTCACGCCTGCCGCGCCCGCCGGTATCGGCCGGCGGTGCAGAAACCGACTCTGACCCCGGTTTTTCATCCGGGGATCGATAACGCACCTCCACCGGGTAGGTGCGGCCTTCGACATTCACCACCGGCGCGTTGTCGAAATGCCGCGAGAAGCGTTCGGTGTCGATGGTCGCCGAGGTGACGATCAGCTTCAGGTCCGGGCGCTTGCGCAGCAGCTGCTTCAGGTAGCCCAGCAGGAAGTCGATGTTGAGGCTGCGCTCGTGCGCCTCGTCGATGATCAGCGTGTCATAGCGCGACAGCCAGCGGTCGGAGGCGATCTCCGCCAGCAGGATGCCGTCGGTCATGAACTTGATACGGCTGTCCTCGCCCACCTTGTCGGTGAAACGCACCTGGAAACCGACCACCGAACCGAGCTCGGTGCCCAGTTCCTCGGCCACGCGCGTGGCCACGGCGCGGGCGGCGATGCGGCGCGGCTGGGTGCAGCCGATCATGCCGGCCTCGCCACGCCCGGCGGCCAGGCACAGCTTGGGCAGCTGCGTGGTCTTGCCCGAACCGGTTTCACCGGCGATCACCACCACCTGGTGTTCACGGATCAATCCGGTGATCTGCGCCGCTTCACGCGCGATCGGCAACGCCTCGTCCATGCTGATGGCGATCTTTTGCGCGGCACGTTGCCGGCGCTGGCCGGCCGAACGCTCCAGCAGCTGCGCGAACGCCTGTTCGGCGGCGGCATCGTCCGGCTTGCCCTGCCAGCGTGACAACGAGCCCAACAGGCGCCCACGGTCACGGCTCATTGCCGTATCAACGGCCTTGCGGGCGGCACGCAGGCGCGTGGCGGTGTCTTTTTCGATAGCGCTCATCAATGGACAGACGTGAAAACTTGAATGGCAGTTGTTACACAAGTGTGGGTATTGTGACGTCATAACCCAATCATCAGGAGGAACCGCGCATGGCCAAGAGCAAAACCACCGACAAGAGCAAGGCCGACACGCCGAAACAGACGGCAACCCCGGCGCCGATGCCCGAGTCCAGCGGCAAGGACAAGAGCAGCAAGGCCAAGAACGAACAGGGCAAGAGCGGCAAACAGAAGCTGGCCGCTGCCGCACCGTCGGTCGCAGGCGTCGATATCGGCATCAAGGACAGCGAGCGCAAGAAGATCGCCGATGGCCTGTCGCACTTCCTCGCCGATGCCTACACCCTGTATCTGAAGACCCACAACTTCCACTGGAATGTGACCGGGTCGATGTTCAATTCGCTGCACACCATGTTCGAGGCGCAGTACACCGAACAGTGGACCGCACTGGATGGGATCGCCGAGCGCATCCGCGCCCTGGGCTTCAATGCCCCCGGCTCCTACCGCGAATTCGCGGCACTGACCTCCATCGCCGAGGAACCGGGCCTGAGCGACAGCCCCGACTGGCGTGAGATGGTGCGCCAGCTGCTGACCGGCAATGAGGCGGTATGCCGCACCGCCCGCAACGTGCTGGACATTGCCGACGACGCCGACGACGCTCCCACCGAGGACCTGCTGACCCAGCGCCTGCAGACCCACGAGAAATACGCCTGGATGCTGCGCTCGCTGTTGCAGTAAACCTGCGGGCGTCCGCCCTGCGGTTTTCCAGGGTTCCGCACGCGGAACCCTGGACCCTGCTTCATCCGCCTGCCAGAGCCCCCATATCCAACGGGGCCTTGGCCCCGGCAAATACCACTGCAAACACCGCTCCGTCGGTGTTGATGCGGGCCTTTCCTGTCGTTGTGCACGACTTTTGCGGCAGCCGGTTCCGGGGCGCGGGGTATCCTATGCGGCATGTCTTCCCCCGCCCATGACCTGCTGAAACGCGTTTTCGGCTACGACGACTTCCGCGGCCCGCAGCAGGCCATCATCGAGCACGTTGCCGCCGGCAACGATGCGCTGGTGTTGATGCCCACCGGCGGGGGCAAGTCGCTGTGCTACCAGGTGCCTTCCTTGCTGCGCGAGGGCACCGGCATTGTCATCTCGCCGCTGATCGCGCTGATGCAGGACCAGGTGGAAGCGCTGCGGCAGCTGGGCGTACGCGCCGAATTCCTGAACTCCACGCTGGATGCGGAAACCGCCGCGCGCGTGGAGCGCGAGCTGCTTTCCGGTGAACTGGAGCTGCTCTATGTGGCGCCCGAACGGCTGCTGACCGGACGCTTCCTGTCCCTGCTGGAGCGCAGCCGGATCGCGCTGTTCGCCATCGACGAGGCGCATTGCGTCTCGCAGTGGGGCCATGATTTCCGCCCCGAATACCGCCAGCTCACCGTGTTGCACGAACGCTGGCCGCAGGTGCCGCGCCTGGCGCTGACCGCCACCGCCGATCCACCGACCCAGCGCGAGATCGCCGAGCGGCTGGACCTGGGCAGCGCGCGCCATTTCGTCAGCTCCTTCGACCGTCCCAATATCCGCTACACCGTGGTGCAGAAGGACAATGCCAGGCGGCAGCTGCTGGATTTCCTCAAGCTCCACCGTGACGAGGCCGGCATCATCTACTGCATGTCGCGGCGCAAGGTCGAGGAAACCGCCGAATTCCTGTGCCGCGAAGGCATCAATGCCCTGCCCTACCACGCCGGCATGCCGGCCGAGGTGCGCGCCGCCAACCAGCGCCGTTTCCTGCATGAGGACGGCATCGTGATGTGCGCCACCATCGCCTTCGGCATGGGTATCGACAAGCCCGATGTGCGGTTTGTCGCGCATACCGATCTGCCCAAATCAATGGAAGGCTACTATCAGGAAACCGGCCGCGCCGGCCGTGATGGCGAGCCCGCCGAAGCCTGGCTGTGCTACGGCCTTGGCGATGTGGTGCTGCTCAAGCAGATGATCGAGCAGGGTGAAGCCGGCGAGGAGCGCAAGCAGCTGGAGCGCGCCAAGCTCGACCACCTGCTCGGCTACTGCGAATCGATGCAATGCCGCCGCCAGGTGCTGCTGGCCGGTTTCGGCGAAGCCTATCCGAGCCCCTGCGGCAACTGCGACAACTGCCTCACTCCACCCGACGCCTGGGATGCCACCGTGCCCGCACAGAAGGCGTTGAGCTGCGTCTACCGCAGTGGACAGCGTTTCGGTGTGGGCCATCTGATCGACATCCTGCGCGGCAGCGACAACGAACGCCTGCGCCAGCTCGGCCATGACCAACTCAGCACCTATGGCATCGGCAAGGACCTGGATGCACGCAGCTGGCGCGGCGTGTTCCGGCAACTGGTCGCCGCCAGCCTGCTGGAAGTGGACCCGGAAGCCCATGGCGGGCTGCGCCTGACCGATGCCAGCCGCGACGTGCTCAAGGGTCGCCGGCAGATGATGATGCGCCGCGAGAGCCCCTCCAGCCGCGAGCGTGAACGTGGCACGCCACGCAGCGGTGTGCCTGTGCAGCCGCAGGATCTGGCGCTGTTCCAGGCCCTGCGCGGGCTGCGCGCAGCGCTGGCCAAGGAGCAGAACGTGCCGGCCTTCGTGATCTTCCACGACAGCACCCTGCGCAACATCGCCGAACAGCGCCCGACCAGCGTGGCCGCACTGGGCCGCGTCGGCGGGATCGGTGGCAGCAAACTTGCCCGCTATGGCGAGCAGCTGGTCGAGATCGTGCGCGAACAGGGGTGAGCGGTGCGGCAACCGCCCTCCACCGACTCAGCTGCGGGTAGTCGGCAGGCTACGACGTGCCAGCAACAGCAGGCCTTCCAGCCTGCGCCGGTCCGGTGCATCGGCCAGCAGCAGGCGCTTGAACATCGGTGCCGCCTGCTGCAATTCCTCCAGCGCCAGCTGCGGGTGTTCGAATCTGAGCAGCGTCTCGGCCAGCTGCAGCCGGCAATACGCGGTTTCCAGCTTGTCGTCGCCATAGCGTGAACGGGCGAACCGCAACGCGGTACGACGCAATGCCAGCGCCGCCGCTCCTTCCATGCGGCGCTCGGCCAGATCACCACGCACCTTCAGCAGCGGCAGTTCGAAGCCCGCCGGCATCTGCGCCGGCAGGCCGGCCAGCAGCACCTGCGCCCGTTCCACGTCGTTCTGCAGGATATGCCAGTGGATCCGGTACAGCCGCGCCTCCACACGTCCCGGCGCATCCACCGGCAACGCCGCCTCCAGTCCCGCATCCGCATGGGCCAGCAACCGGCCGGCCTCGCCCATGCGACCATCGCCCATCAACAGTTTTCCCAGTGTGACTTCGGCACGCAGGCTGGTCGGCGACTCGGCGCCCAGCTGTTTCTTGCGCAATTCCCACGCCTGACGGTACATCTGTTCGGCCTGCGCGATATCGCCACGCGCCTCGTGTAGACCGGCGTAGTTGAGCAGGCCCATCGAATAGTCGACCGAGTCCTCGCCGTGGAGCAGCGCACTGAGGTGCTGCCGTTGCCGGTACTGCGCATCGGCGGCGACATGGTCCCCCGAATCGCGGTACAGATCGGCCAGCGCGTCATGCTGGATCAGCACAAAACTGCTTTCCGCGCCGTAAAGATCGATGGCATGGCGCAGCCCCGAGCGTGCCAGCGGCAAGGCACGGTCGAACTTGCCCTGTTCACGCAGGATCTGCGTCAAGCGGACTTCCGAGGCCAGCGCCAGGCTGGTACGGCGGCCATGCAGGCCGGCCAGCACCTTGCGGAACTCGGCTTCGGCCGATTCCAGCCGGCCCCGGCGCAGGTACATCAGCCCGCGCTGGTACGCCAGGTCATGCAGGGCGACGTCCACATCCTTGCCCGGAAGCGCCTCGTACAGCCGCACCGCGCGCTCGAACGCCGCCTCGGCGTTGTCGAACTGCTGCTGGTTTGTATGCGCCAGCGCCTTGGCCACCTGCAGCCGCGCATGGGTCTCCGACGTTTTATTCCGGTCAAGCAGCGCCCACCCGCGTTCGGCCATCTCCAGACCGACCACGCCATTGCCGTCACTTGTTTTCTGGATGGAAAGGCTTGCCAGCACAGCGGCCGCATCGCCGAGACGGCTCCCTCCCTCCTGCAGGAAGCCCTCATAAGCCTGCTGCAACAGATGTTCGGCCTGGGCCGAAGCGCCCGAGTTCTGGTAGGCCACGCCAAGGGTCGCACGCATGCGCGCCAGTTGCGCCGGTGCGTCCTCCAGATCCCGCGACACCCGCAGCGCGGCCCGGTCGAGCAGTTGCCGCGAGGTCAGCTCCTCATCGCCGCGCTCGGTACGCAGGAACGGATCGGCGGTTTCAAAGACACCGATCATGAAGTCCGTCATCTGCCGGGCGATGGCCGCATCCTCGCGTGCCTGCTGCCGGGTATGCACCAGACTGCTGACAAACGCGACAAGCACCGACAACGCCCCCACTCCCAGCGCAGTGGCCCGCCAGTTGCGACGCAGCCCCTTGCGCAGCACATGCAACCGCTCCTTTTCGCGGGTGGCGATCGGCTGGTGTTCCAGGTAGCGGCGCACGTCGGCGATGAGTGCTTCCACCGAGCGGTAACGCCGATCCACCTCAAGCGCACAGGCGCGCGCGGCGATCGCATCCAGATCCCCCGCCAGCAACCTCTTCCAGCGCAGCTGTCCGGGCGCATGCTGGCTGGGCAGCGCCACAGGCACATCGATATCCTGCTCCGTACGCACGCAACTGCGCGTGGTGAGCAGTTCGACCAGCATCACTCCGAGGCTGTAGACATCACTGGCCGCGACCACCGCCGCGCCGCGCATCAGCTCCGGGCTGGCATAGGTCGGCGTGCAGTAGCCCGAATCCTGCTTCGTGCGGGCATCGTTGAGCACCCGCGCCAAGCCGAAATCCAGCAGCACCGGCTGTCCATCGGCCATCACCAGCACGTTGCTGGGCTTGAGGTCGCAGTGCAGCACCAGCCGCTCGTGTGCGGCCTGCACGATCGCGGCGATTTCCAGAAACAGGTGCAGACGCTGGAACAGATCCAGATTGTGTGCCGCGCAATACCTGTCCAGCGACTCGCCGTCGATGTACTCCATCACCAGATAGGGATGCCCTTCCGGCGTGGTGCCGCCGTCGTACAGGCGCGCCACATGCGGCAACTGCAGGTCCGCCAGCACCTGGCGCTCGGCAGCAAGGCGATCGACCTCGGTGGTGCCCGGCAGGCCATGCAGCAGCTTGATCGCAACCGTGCGCTGGTAGACCCCGTCCGCCCGTTCCGCCTTGAACACGGTGCCCATGCCGCCCCGGGCAATACGCCGGGTCAGCCGCCAGGGACCGAGCCGGTCACCCACGCCGAACTCCGGGGTCATCGCCTGTGCCAGGGCCACATCCAGCCGGGTGGCCACCTTGCTCAGGCCAACGGTCTGCGCGCGCAACAGCTCGAACACTTCCTCCACAACGTCGGCGTCCTGGCAACGCTGTGCCAACGCTGGCCGCCATTGCTCACGCGGCAGATCGCAGACTTCATCGAACAGCCCACGCACCCGCGCCCAGCGACCGGCGTCTGCCCCCGTGTCTTCGCCGGTGGGCATCAGAGCAGTTGCCGGTTCAGCCAAGCCCGGGCAAAGCGCAGGTCACGATCCACCGTCGGTGCGGAGATTCCCAGTACCAGGGCGATCTCATCGCGGCTCATGCCACCGAAATACGTCAGTTCGATGGTGCTCGCCGCACGCGGCTCCAGTTCGGAAAGCCGGTTCAAGGCCTGATGCAGGGCCAGCACGTCATAGCCGATGCCCGCCTCATCCACCGCGTTTTCGGCATGCGAAAGGGTCAGCTGCTCGGCATTGCCACCGCGTTTGTCCGCCCCCCGCGCGCGCAGGTGATCCACCAGCACCGAGCGCATTTTCAGCGCCGCCACCGCGATGAAATGGGTGCGGTCGTTGTAATCGACGTCCGTTCCCAGCAGGCGGAGCAGGGATTCGTTGACCAGCACGGCCGGCTGCAATGTCCCGCCCGTGTGATTGACCAGGCGATTGCGGGCGATGAGCATCAGGTCGGCATACAGCGCCTCGAACAGATGCTCGCGCGCCTGCAGGTCTCCCTGTTGCCAGCGGTGCAGCAGCTGCGTGATTTGCTCGCTCAAAGTTTTCCCGCCCCCCCGGATTCAGCCGACGATGGTAGAGCCGCCGCCGGACACTGCCAACCGGTGCCTGATGGATCATGACGCTGCCCGATCCGAGCCGCACGCCAGACAAGCACATGTCCACCCGCGCCCCCGTGGCCTCCAGCGCGGCGACAGGGACAGCGGCAGACGCCTGCCCTGCTCATGTCCCGTCACCCTCATCCGCTGAATGTCGTACGTGCTTTTCCGGCAATTTCTCGAAACAAGGTGAAGATTCGGATTTTTGCGTTAGAATGCGCACCCGGCAAATCGCCGGATGTTGCATGGGCCGTTAGCTCAGTCGGTAGAGCAGAAGACTTTTAATCTTTTGGTCGATGGTTCGAATCCATCACGGCCCACCAATAAAACAGGCACTTAGCTCGCGCCAAGTGCCTTTTTTGTGCCCGATTGGGAAAACAGTTGGGAAAAAACTACGGTCTCTGGGCTGGTTTCACTCGGTCCAGGCCGTGCCGGTACCGCTGCCGCATGGCCAGTGTGCGGTGGCCACCATCGGCTTCATCCTCCGAATCTGTGATGCCGCGGTGCTTGAGGCCGTGCAGTGAGAAACGCTGCTCCTTGGTGATCACCCCTTCCTTGATCGCTGCCCTGATCAGCCGTTGCCAGGCGCTATCCAGGGCGGACTTGGTGAGCGGCGTTCCCGACTCGGTAACCAGCAGCTCGCGATCTTCCGCCCGGATCGGTACCGGCCGCTCCTTCTCCGCCATCCGTTCGGCGCGATAAGCCTGTAGCCAGGTCACTGCATCGCGCAGGTCCTGGTTCCATTCCGTCAGGTTGTCGATCGAGCCCTTGGTCCGGTTGCTGATGATGCCTTCCTTGGTGATGTGGGCATCGGTCAGCGTATTGACCTCGATCCCCCGCAGCCTCACCGCATAGGCCAGCACCATCACTGCCGGCATGTAGGGCGAGAGGCTGCCGCGCGTGTGCGCCTTCCTTGCCGCACACACTCGTGCAAAAGCCAGTACCGCCTCCTGGGCCTCCGGCGCCGGCATCTTGAAGGCGCCCACCTCCTTTGCCTCACGCACGCCTTTGCAGGGGTTCTCCTTGCAGTAGCCGTGGCGGATGCCCCAGCTGAAGAGCCTCCGCAGGTAGCGCAGCACGTGGTTGGCCTTGCTGGGGGTCGCCGGTACCGCCGGCTGCTGGCCGCTGGCCTCTCGGCCGGCGGCGATGGTCTCCACCAGCCTCTGGATGGTGGGAACGGTGAAGCGCCGCACCTGCAACTGCCCGAGCGTGGATCCATCCCTGAGTATCCAGCCGCATGCCGTTTCAGCCTGTGTGTCGTAGCCCTTGCGTGTCCCAGGCTTGAGGTCGCGGTATTCGGTGGACTTCTTGAACGCGTCGGCCATGTGCTGCAGCGTGCCGCGCTCCACCCCGGTCAACGCCTCCTCCACCAACGCATGAAGGTCTGACAGCTTTGCGAGCGGACTGGCCACGGTTTTCTTCTTCGGCCGGCCTTCGGGCTGGTCCACAAGGATGTACCACCTGCCCATGTCCCAGTAGATGCCAGCGGGCAGTGCCCGCTGGTCAATATGCCCGGGGATATCCGGATTGAACTTTCGCCTTCTCCCCATCAGATCTGATCCTCCAGCCTGTCCTCTGCGCCCCCATCCTTCATGCCGGCCCCAAGTCCAAGCGCCGCATTGAGGGCGTCAACAGTGGTGAACACCCCGCCGGCACCATCATCCAGCAGCCGCACGTGGTTCTTCTTGGCCCACCGCACCACCGTGGCAGCCCGTGGCAGGCCGCCAAGCGGCCGCACGATCCGCTGCAGCACCGGGAACGTCAGGACGCCCCCGGTGTGCCCTGCAGCCAGCCCCGCCGGCACTGCCACTGCCGTCGCATCTCCTCGCGCAGTTGTCCGGCCGCTTCCGGCCCGCGTACTGCGGTGATTCTGGCCACCAGGGCGTCCACAGCCTTGCGGTCGGTGTATCCCGCCCGCAGCCACGTCCTGGCTTCGCACTGGCTCCGGTATTCCTCGCTGTACGTGTCCATCAGCCACGGTTCCCTCCAGTGAGCCGCAGGCCCAGCTGCAGCACGTTGGAAGGAGCCGGGGCAGGACGGCGGGCACGGATACCATTGATCCGCCGCCATTCGCGTGTGGCGGCGGCTGGCTCGGCGTACTTTTGCGTTCGACAGCACGGGCATTCGACATAGTGGCCACCGCCGGCGGACGCGCGGCGCCCGTCCTCCATCAGCCTGGCCACATGGCCGTTCTTGCAGTTCATCGCCGCGGGTAGGCGTTCCAGTTGGCGTTGGGTCACTGGGCGACCTCCGGCATGGTCATGGCGACAGCCACGTCACGCACCCAGATTGGGGTGCTCCCCAGCGCGAAGGTCTGCCCGGTCCACGACAGCAGAAGCGTGCGGCCGATTTCCTCGGCGATGGCGCGCGCGGCCGCCGGCGGCACGGCGTTGCCGATGCGCTCGCGCCACGCCTGGTCGGATAGGCCATCAAGCTCGAGCTTTTCCTCCGGTTCGACCAGCGACTGCAGGGCCGCCAGCTCCAAGGTGGTGAATGGCCGGTGCCACGTTCCGTCTAGGCTGCGGATCACGCACACCAGATTGTCGCGCGCGCCGGGCAGGCGCGGGTCAGCCACGGACCAGCGGCCGTTGTCGTGGCCGGCGGCCGCGCTCACGGCGCCGCTGCTGCTGTCCCAGCCCACCACGCCGTAGTGGCCGTTGGTTAGGTACGCGTCGCCCTTCTGGCGCTGGCTTGCGGGGCGAGGATCAGCCACGGCGAACGCGCCCTGGCCGGTGTCGCTCCGCGCGATGACTGTGCCGGCGGCCTCGCCGAAACCGGTCACGCGGTACTTGCCGGCGCCCTCGAATCCGCTGGAAGCGCGAGGGTCGGCGACCGAGAACGTGCCCTGGCCCGGGGACTTCACGCCGATCACCGCGCCCGCGGTGTCGTCCATGCCGAGCACGCCGTACTGCTGGTACTGCGCTGCGCCAGCGGCGGCGCGCGGGTCAGCCACGCTGAAGGCACCGTTGCTGGGCAGACTTTCCCCGGCAACGGTGCCGGTCGTGTCATCCCAGCTATGCACGCCCAGATAGCCGCGACGGTATTCGGGAACGATCAGGTAGTCGCGCAGAACGCCGTCTTCCACTGCCAGCCGGTTGAGGCTGCGCCAGTCGCTCCCGGCCTCCACGAACGCCAGACGGACCCACGTTTTCCACTGCAGCGCCGGCACGCGGTGCATCGGCCCGGCGCGCTCCACGTCGCCGGCCAACGGCATACGGCCCAGCACCGAGCCAACGGCCTGCAGTGGCCGCTTCACCGGTTCGTACAGAAACGGCGGCACCTTCTCGGCGTGACGCGCCACCAGCAGGAACCGCTTCCTGCTCTGCGCCAAGCCGCCCAGTTCGCCGCAGTCGTGCGTGGTTTCGGCCACCACGTAACCGTAGGCCCGCAGCAGCGCACCAATCTGGTCCAGCAGGTGCCGGCCGCGCGAAGCGATGCGCGGCACGTTCTCGAACAGCACAATTTCCACCGGGTCATCCCGGTAGGCTTCCAGCATCAGCCAGATCCCGCGCAGCGTCAGGCGGTTGAGCGCTTGGTACTTGTCCGTGCGGCTCTTGCTCTCGGCCATCAGGCCCGAGAAGCCCTTGCACGGGGCGGACAGGAACATGACGTGCGGCCGCTCGCCACCGAACGCTCGGTGGATGTCGGTGGTGGTGGCCTCGCGCCATCCGGTTGGCGGCTCGCAACCCCAGAACGCGCGGTACTGCTCAAGGTCGAATAGATCCATCACCGTGCCGGGCACGCCGGCGATGCGGTTGAAATCAGCAATGGCGGCCGGGTCCACATCGATGCCGCCGATGCAGCGATAGGTGGCCTGTGCAGTGCCGATGTCCGGGCGTGCCTGGTTAAAGCCACGGGCACCGGCGCCCAGGCCAGAGAACATACCGGCGTGGCGGATCTCGAACTTATGCATTCGCTTTCCCCCAGTTGCGGCAGGCAATCAGGTACTGCTGCACGTCCGACTCGGCACAGTGGCCCTCGCTCTGCATTGCCCGCTCGGCATCACGCAGGAGCGGGATGCTGTCGGCGTCGATCCGGTCCAGTGCCTGGGCGATGGTGTAGCCCTCATCGATCAGCCAGTCGTGGCGGTTCAATACCAGGGCAACGGTCAGCGCTTCGCCGGTCGACATCGGTCCCGGCGTGCCGGCCGCACGGGCGGCGCGGCACAGTTCAATGATGCGATCGAGGTTCACCGGGCCACCTCCAGTTCCTGGGCAGCGGCATCGATGACGGCGCCGCAGGCGGAAGAGGCGGCCCGCGGCAGCATGTTGGCCACCTCATGCGGGAAGGCCATGCGGTCCAGCCAGGCGGCCAGCTCGGGGCTCACCGCGGCACCCGCTGCGCCCATCGAGGCGATTCCCTCCACCCTCCACCAGCCCTTGCCCCGGCCGCGGCGGCGTTCCCACCGCTGCATGACGCTCGTTTCCCGGCCCATGGCCAGTTGGGCATGGATGGTCACCTGGTCATGGGTGACGGTCATGGTCACCACCGCGCGTGCCTGCGGGGTTTGGCGGTGATTCGGGGTGATCGTGGTAAGTTCCACACCGGGTCCGGTGGTCGGTACCGGTGAAGGTGTAACGGTGTTGGGGGCATCCCCGCTCATCTGTTGCATGGCTCTCATCTCCTGAGCTTTGCTGGGAAGGCCCTTGGGGTTGGTGTTGGCGCACCGCCCGCCGGGCCCGCTGTTTTGGTGCTCGCGCACCGGTTTTTGTCAGGTGTTGAACACCCAACATTTGACTGTCGCGGATTTGGTCAGGTCGCCGGCGCGGATCGCGCTATTCACGGAAATGCTGGCGTCAACGAACTTGTGCCGGCGCGAATTGCGCAGCAGCTGCCGCATGTCGTTGATCTCGGCCAGCTTCTGCGAATACTGCGCCGCCTTGGCATAGAACTCGTTGAGGTTGATGGCGATGCGGCTGGGCTCGCGGGAGTGGTTGACCACGCGGCCGTTCTGCAGGCCCTCCAGGTATTCATAGACCTCCCAGAACTGGGTTACCGCCGGGTGGTCGGCGCTGATCGCCCGCTGCCGCTCCTCGGCCATGTTGGCCAGGGCAATCTGGGTATCGCTCACCATCGCCGCGGGCATGTCCACCACCAGCCGCAGGCAGTCCAGCAGGGCCAGCATCTGCGCGTGGTTCTTGATGACGCGCTCGATGCGAATCTCCTTGCGCTCGCGCAGCGCGGCCTCCCAGTGCCGGGCACGCTCGGCGAAGGTCTCCATCACCCTGCCCTCGGCCTTGATGGCCTTGACCAGGAAATAGCTCAGCTGCTCCACCTGCAGCTGGTTGAGGTTGTCGGCCGCTATCCGGCTCTCCGTCGTCACTTCCGGGCGCTTGAAGTGCAGCTTCACGATACGGGTCAGGATCGCCTCGCTGGCATCCACGGAGGCGTTCTGGCTGATGACGATCGTGCCGCGGAACGGCGGCTCGTAGGTGTCGTTGCCGCCGTTGCGGACACCGCGCGTGGCCAGCGTGCCACCGCCGAAGAAGTCCTTCAGCTCGTCCCACTCGAAGGTCTTGGCGTGCGCCTTGTCCGGCTCGTTGCGATCGGCCTCCAGCAGCACCGTCGGCATGCCGGAGGTCTGCCCCATGGCGCGGGCGCGGCCGGCCTTGGATGACTTGGACGGGTCGAAGCCCTCGTAGTCGCTGCGCCCGAGCAGCTTCCACAGGAACGTCAGCAGCGTGGTCTTGCCGGCACCGGCCTCGCCGGTGGCCTCCAGGAAGGGGAAGCTCTTGTGTGCCGCCCGGATCTGTTCGGCGAACAGCGAGCCGAACCAGAACGTGAGCGCCACCATGCCGTGGGTGCCAAAGCAGGTCCACAGCCAGGGGAGCCAGTCGCTGCGGTAGTTGTCGTCATCGCGCTGGATCTCCATGCGGATGGACTTCTGAGTGGTTTTCAGCCGCAGCTTGTCGAACTCGAAGTAATCCTCCTCGTTGGCATGCACCAGCTCGCCATCGCGCACGGCAATATCACCCAGCACATAGGCACGGTGCTCCTTGGAGTAGCCCACGTAGTCGATCGTTTCGACCTTCTTGATGTTGTAGAGCTGGTCCTTCATGACGTGGATCAGCTCGCTGGCGGTGCCGTCGAACACCGCACCTGGCGCGAAGCTGGCCAGCCGATCGCGGAAGCTGGGGGCATTGAGCGTCTGCGAGGCGGTAAAGGTGCCCTTTACGCTGGGCGCATCGTGCGGGAAGTCGACGCGGAAGAAATACCAGCTCTCATCCGTCACCTCGTTGCGCTGGAAATACAGCGCCTCCGGGTAGCAGTTGGCGATTTCGCGCACGAAGGCCGCACCGCGCTGCAGCTCCGGCAGCTTGTCGTCCAGCTCCTCATCGCCGTTGTTCTTGACGTGGTCGGCCTTGAGCTTTTCGAAGCGGTTGGCGTCGAACTCGAACCAGTACAGCCGGGAGCGATATTCCAGATGGAACTCGCGCCGGTTGTCGTGGTTGTAGATCAGCAGGCCGCGCTCCATGGCCGATCGGGCCAGCACCAGATCGCCCTGGTAACGGGCCTCGGCGATATCGTCCTGCCACTGCTGCAGCTGGTCCACGTGGTCGCCATGGGCCAGCGCCCGCAGGTGCAGGTCGTTCCAGTCCACCTTGCGCTCTGCCGGCTGGGTGATCAGCGCCGCCTTGCAGGTGAACCCCATGGCCTTGGCGCGGGCCACATGCTTGCGCAGGTAGTCGCGGGCGCTGGGCTCGTTGTCCGGCGCCCATACCAGCGTGGGCAGGTTGCCCGCCCGCAGCTTCGCCAACGCCCGCAGCGAATCGGCCGGGAACTGGTTGGACGACATGGCGGACACCGCCACATGGCCGTGGTGCATATGCGCGATCGCGTCGAAGATGCCCTCCACAATCCACAGCTCGGTACAGCTGGCCAGCTGCTCGGCCACTTGCGGCGCTGCCCACCAGGTACCGGCAAAGCTCTGCCCCGGTGCGAAGCGGGCCTTCATCTTGCCGAAGCGGTGCGGCCGGTCGATCAGCCGCTCCCACCACATGCCGCGCTCCAGGGCGAAGCGCACGGTGGCGCTGCCGGCCTTGATCTGCGGGCTGTAGTAGTCAGCCTGGGTGAACAGGCCACGCACCTTGGCCAGCTCGAAGCCGCGGGAATGCTGCAAGTAGGCCTCGGCCGCCGCGTGAGGGTTGCTGTCGGTCTGAGGGAAGCGTTTGCCCCAGTCGTCGAACAGATCCTCGTACAGATCTTTGACGTGGAGCTCGCGGCCGCACTTGGCCTGCCGGCCACAGCGGATCACCCACGGCTTCAGGTGGTTGGTATACAGCTCCTTCTTGCTGCAGGACGGGCAGCGCCCGCCGCGCATGTACTCGGTACCGGGGCGTTCCTTCAGGCCGTAATCGGCCTGCAGGCGCTGCAGCACTTGTTGGCGAACATCTTCCTGCATGGGTCAGACCGTCGCCTTCCGCTGGGTGGGGTGTTGCATGGCTCTCTCTCCTGGTGGTGCGCAGGCGTGGGCAGTGTTGGCGCACCGCCCAGCCTGTGGGCGGCGTTAAATCAGTTCTTCAACCGGCGTGGACCGGTTCAACACGTCGCGCATGTCCTCGCTGATGTACTCGGCAATGGCAGCGGTTTGGTCGTGCGTGATGCCTGCCGCGTCTGCAACCTCATCAGTCAGGCGCGACAGCAGCTCGGTGGCCTGCTGGGCACGCCACAGGCGGTCGTAGTCAGGGGCATTGATTGCCTGCTCATCGAGCAGCGGGGGGACGAATTTCACTGGGCATCCTCCTGCAACCAGGCGAACAGCAGCTCAGCCTGGCCAGCGGCAAGGAAGAACAGCACCGTGCCGAACTGCACCGCACCGTTGCTGGCCCTGCGGATCGTTTCGGGGTACTGCGCCAGCACAGCCATCGGCACGTAGGGCTCGGCCTTCAGGCTCACGCAGGCCAGAAAGCAGCAGTCCCGGTTACGCGTCACGCGGACCTGCACGTCCTTCGCCACGGTTTCCAGCTCGATGGCGGTGCTCATTCCGCACCACCCTGCTGCGGGTGCAACTTGGCCCAGTCCGCATGGCCGCCCTGGTGGTTCCAGAGCAACGGCGGCGTGGTGAGCAGGAAGCGGCGGATGATTTCGCGGCCAATGGCCTCGGCCACCTGGCCGGCAGCGCGGTCCTCGATCGGCGCCGGGTTGGCCTGCGCCACTTGCCACAGCGCGGCTAGGTGGCCGTCTGTGATGTGGGGCAGCGCGGCAGTGTCCACGGGAATGACGATATCCAGCTTCATGCCCGAACCTCCCGGCGTACGGCCTGCGCGCGGCGCCTGCGGCGCTGCGGAATCTGGCCCACGGCCAGCCCGGTATGACGGGCCGGCACAGGCCGGGTCTGCCACAGGTGCAGCGCCAACGCGCCGCCGGTGGCGGGGACGATCAACAGGATGGCGAGGGTCGTGATCATGCGGCGATGCCCTCCAGGCTGCGGTAGGCGCCATGGGCACACAGGAACGCGACAGCGGCCGCGTAGGCGTCGGCCGGCAGCGGCAGGTAGGAGTGCCCCAGCACAAGCACCGGCACGCGGTTGATCTGCGCGCAGCGCGCCGGGCGGTAGGTGTAGAGCGTGACCAGCGGCTGGCGAGGATCGGCGCCGTCCACGCGGACGAATGCCGCGATGTAGTCCGTGCCGATTTCAAGCTGCAGGGTGTGCCCGAGCGGGGCAATGAACGTGGCTTCGCCGGGCTGAAATGCGAGCGCGGGCGTAACTTGGGGGTCGTGGGACATGGTGGATTCCTTGTGTGAGTTGGAATCCGCCCTCTCGCTGTCAAACGAGGTGGCGGACGGTACGCGGTTGACAGACCGGCACAAGGACCGGCGAGCCTTGCGGCTCCCGCGCACCGCCCGCCATTGAACTGGCTGGCATGCACCCGGCGCAGCGCCGGGCAACAAAAAAGCGCCGGCATCTGCGGATGGGCGCTGGTGCGCCTTGTGGTTCGGGCTGTCAAACCCGGTCGCCGATTGTGCGGCGACGGGGAAAGCTTCTCTCCATCCGTGGCGCGTGTCAATATGCGTTGCTTTGTGGTTTTTAAAACGCAATGGAGCGAAGGAAATATGATGGAGATGAAGCGCGTTCTGCTGTTGTTGATCGTTGCCACCTTGGCAGCCTGTGGCGGAAAACCACCTGAGCAAAAGTCCACTGACGCAGCCACCGCAGGCAGTCAGGGCGCTGCTGATACGAACGATGAGGCAAAGAATGACGCTGCTATTCAGAAGCTCCACCGATCCATCGGGGCCATTGATCGCCAGCCCTTTGCCACGCCGCCGCGGCTTGTCCTGACACTGAACGGATCGGGCTGGGACGAAGCCGCACTGTTCTACGGCTTTGCCGGTGATGCGCATTCCGTGCTGGAAAAGATGAGCAAGAAGGGGCTGCTGCCACAGGGCCACGATCTGGTTTTCATCCTGCGGGCTGAAAGTACCGATTCCCAGAAGCGGAATATCCTTCACCTTCAGGTGCCAGGAGCTGCCGTCACAGAAATTCTGAGCGCAGGCAACTCCACCGCAGCGTTGCTGGAGGGAGCAACGATCGATTTCAATGGCCGGATGGGGCGTGATGTTGTCGCCACTTTTTGCGATGGCAACCCCTATCAGGGAACGGCTGGCTTGATGCCGACTCCTGAGTTTTGCCGACAAGCCACTGCCGATTGAACTGACGAAACAGGGGGAGTCCGTGCTCATGCACGCCCCCGTAGCTTCGGCACGATAGGCGTGCTGATGACCTGCACCTGCCCACCATTGGCCAGGTGCGCCTCCACCGCCGCACGCAGCTGCTCGGCCTCGCGTTCCTTCTGGGCAGGGCTGACGGGCTTGTCACTCAGTACCGGCCCTTGAACCAAGCGAGGAGCTTGGGCCGACGCCCAGGCACAGTGGTATGGCTTGTCGGTCGGCCGCTTCACTGGCTGGACTCCGCGCAGGTGCCGTCCAGCAGATCCATCTGCGCACTCTGCCGTTCAGCGCGGTAGGCCGCCTGCGACTGGATGCGGAGCAGGTGCGGAGTTTCCGGCAGCTCGCAATCCAGTGCGTTGGGAATGCCGGTCGGGCTGGCCAGATGGGTGATTTCCGTATGGGCGCTGAAGCTGGCCGCGCACACCGGGTTGTCGCACACAAACACGTCGTGCCGCAGGTAGCGGTGAGCGAGGTGGCTGGTGCGCTTGATCAACGGTGACCGGCAAAACGGACAGCTGAAGACAACCTTGCGACGCGGAACGAGGGCCACCATCGAATCATCGGCCCCGCGTTGCTTTGCGTGACAACGCGGCAATTCGAGGGTTAGGCTTCATCCCAAGTGCGACAGCGGCGGCGTGGGATTTACCGAAGTTCGCCTTGCTGCGGCCGTTGAGCACCTCCTTGACCGCATCGATGCTGAGCTTGTTGTCCCGCGCGAACTGGGTAGCGGTGATGCCTTGGTCGTTGAGCCACTGCCGGGCTTCCTCCGCAGTGCGCAGTGGGGGCGTTTTCTGCTTCCCGCTGGAAATTGAAGTGGTAGACATGCGCGTCTCATCGCGTGAATTCGCGTGAAAGCATGGGGACTAATTAGCCCCCTGTCAACGTTCTTATTGGTCTATTCGTGGAGGCAGGATGGGAATTGGTTCGAGGTTGAAGGAAGAGCGCCAGCGTCTGGACATGAACCAGACTTCCTTCGCGGAAGCGTGTGGATCCGGGAAGCGGCAGCAGACGCGCTACGAACAGGAAGAGCAGATCCCTGGCGGCGAGTATTTCGCGGGTGCGGCCCTGCTTGGCGTTGACGTGGTCTACGTGCTTACGGGGGCGCGGCGTGACGGACTGACCCCTAAAGAAACCGCGCTTCTTGCCGCTTATCGTAATGCTTCGGAAGAACTTCAGCGGGCGGCGCTGTCTGTACTTGGGATCAGCACCACGGCTTCATCGCCGCGTGGCGTGAAAGCCAGAGTGACAATCCGAGATAGTGAAATCGGCCAGAACATCAGCACAACCGGAAAGGTCAAGCTTGAGGATTTCACCATCGAGATGCCTTCCAGAAGGAAATAGCATCAGCTCCAGCCTCGACTTCCGAAGCCCGCGCACGCGGGCTTTTTTTTACTCAAATCAGTGAAGGCAGTAGAGAAGTAATGGAAGACAACGAAAGTAGAGTTACCAGCAAAATTAAAAATGCCAGCATCGGCGCCGTCTTCAACGGCGATGCGGAGGTTAAAAATCTCGTCCTCAACCTCGCCAGTCAACCGGCGCCTGAAGAGGAAACCCTGGAAGAACTCAAAGAGGCCAGGGAGCGCCTTAGGGACCTGTTGAATCGGACGCGTTTCCGCAATGCCGCTGTATCGGGTGTGCTGTCGTTTTGCTTGCTGGCAGCGATGTCCTACTTCGCTCGCCACTTTCCCCCGACCGCAAGCATGGGCGAGCTGCTGGCCATGCTGATGGTGCTTGCCACCATTCCGGCAGGGCTATGGCTGACTTGCCCGCCGGAGTGGAAAGAGCACATCAAGAACGCGAAACGCAGGATCAAGATCATCACTGCCAAGATCGAGCAGATCGAGGACCAGATCGCCCACCTCGAAATAAACGCGCTTTCGGCCCGCCGCAACTCACGTTCCTGACGGGGGGCTTTATCACCGCGGCTACCAATGTCGGCCGCGGTGTTTTTACGCCGGCTCCGTGCCCGGCGAATCGTCACCCTCAGCCGTACCGCCCAGCGTCTCCATTTCCAGCGCCGTGCTGAACCCCGCGTCGCCGGTGATGGTGTGGGTAACCTTGGTCAGCAGCCAGGTGGTTTCGTCGATCTCCGGCTTGAATCCGCGCATCGTGACGTGCTGTTCTGGCGTGACGTCGGCGCGGCCGATCGCCAGCGTGTAGGACAGCGTGGCCTCGCCGCGCTGCAGCCGCTTCCACTCCGCCTGGGCGTGCTCCATTGCCACCTTCTCGGTGTCGAAGGTTTCGCGCATACGCTTCGGGCTTTCGCCATCGCCGGCCAGCACCGATTTCCGCTTCGCGCCGGCCTTGTCGGTCCAGTACGCGCGCACGCCTGAGTAGCTTTCGCGATCGGCGGCCACGTACCGGTGCTGGTCGCCATCGCTGCGCTGGAGCGTGAGCGCGGCCGGTGAGCGCATGTCCAGCGGCTTGCCGCCCCCGATTTTCAGGAACAGCAGGGTCTGGTCTTTGATGGCCATCGTCGCGTCATGGCGCCTGGCCAGCTGGGAGAGCAGATGCACGTCGCTTTCGTCGGCTTGGTCCAGATGTTTGATCAGGATGGGGGCGAGGTCCGGATCAATCTTCGCCTGCAGCTGATGCTCTCCGGCAATGCCGGAAACGATGGCGCCCAGGGTCTGCCCATGCCAGCTGCGGGAGCGCCGCAGGCGCATGGCCTGGGTGAAGTCTGCGCTGCGGGCACGGATGGAAATCACGTCCGGCGCGCCCGAGTGCTCTACTTCATCCACGCGGAATACGCCCTTGTGCACCAGCCCCCGCTGACGCGTGCCAAGCGCCACGGTCAGCTCAACGCCGCGGCGGGGAAGCGCCATGGCCCCGTCATGGTCGTGGATCACCAGATCCAGCTGGTCGGCATCCTGCCCCCGGCACTCGGTCAGCGTCAGCGACAGCAGCCTTGGGGAAATGCGCTGGGTGAGGTCCTGGCCATCCATCACCACCCGCCAGGCCGGCGTTGCGTGGCCGCTCATGCGCGTGCCTGCACGGGCGCATCCACGCGCCGCAGGGACAGGGTGAAGTCGATCCGGCGGGCCGCACCGTCGCTGAAAAACAGCGTGCTGGTGGTGTTGACCGCCAGGATGACGTAAGCGCCATAGACCTTGCCCGTACCTTCCACCAGCGGCATGGGCTCACCGTCGTCGGCCATCTCGCGCAGCACGTCCAGCGACGCCGGCGTCCCCGTGATTTCCGGGGAGACCAGGCCGGACAGCTCGATCGACTCCTCCCCCGGCCCGAGGAACTGGTTGGCTGGCCGCGCGGTGATCCGCTCGCTGCTGGCATGGCGCCAGGCCATCTGCCGCTGGAACTGCTGGTAAGCCAGCGTTGGCAGCGCAAAAACGAAGGTTCCCAGGGTCATCATCATGGTGGTGGCTCAGTCGATATCGCTCAGGCGCGAACGGCCTGCAGCGCGGCGGGCGTTGTCACGGCGGTCCAGCTCGGCAGCAACGGCGCGGGCAATGGCCTGCGGATCCAGCCCGGTGCCATTGATGTTGATTTCGTAGTGGCTCGGTGTGGTCGCACTGGCGGCGCTTGCACCGCCGGCCACCATGGCGGGCGCGGCCACGGCCGCCATGGCCATGCCGGCGCCTGCCATGCGCACCCGCTGGCCAACCCCGGCAATGGCCTGCAGCGGCGCATCGCCATTGCGGTCCAGCCCCTGCGCGAAGCCCTGCATCGTGAAGCCGCCGAACTCCATAAACACCCGTGATGGGCTGTTGATTCCCAGCAGCTTCTTGAACCGGCCGGCGCCAGCTTCGACGACTTGGGCCAGCGCTCCGCCTACAAGCGGAATACTGGACAGAATGCCGCTTACGAGACCGGCAATCATGTCCACGCCGAACTGCAAGAACTTTGCTGGCAACGGGCCAAACAGCTCGGTGATGCTTCCCAGAATGCTGCCGTTGAATTGCGCCAGATTGGTTAGCAACGCGCTCAAGGCCGCGCGGAAATCCAGCTTGCCGGTGATGAAATCCCAAGCGATCCCAAATGCCGTGGCAACGGCAGCGAAGGTGTTCCCGATTGTCGATCCCAAAAAGGAAAACACTTTCACCACCGCCCCCACCACACCGATGATCAGGTGCAGGTTGAACAGCAGAAATTCACCGAACATGCGCCCGTAGGAGGCGGCATTCTCCAGTTCCTGCCCAGTGGACTGCACCGGCGCCAGTAGCTTGGTGAACCAATCCCATGCGGTGCCGATCCACCCGGAGAGCGTTTCCCAAGCCGGCATCAACGGCGCCAGCGCATCCATGATGGAAGTCAGCGCGATGCCGGCAGACAGCGACAGGCCATCCCACACGCCCACCATGAAGGCCTTGATCGGCTCCCAGTATTTCCACACCAGTGCAGCCACGACGGCCACGGCCGCACCGATGGCGAGCACTGGCCAGCTGATGCCGCCCAGCACCGGCAACAGCATGCGTGCACCGTTGGCGATAGTCGGGATGAAGCGTGTCAGCTGGCCGAAGACACGCTTAACGCCAGCCAGCCCACCGCTGTTGGTGAGCAGGCCCACGGCTTTGTAGATCTGCGAGAAACCCATGGCTGCCAATCCGCCCGCAGTCAGCAAGCCACCCAGCACGGCGACCATGGCGGCACCTGCGATGGCCGACTTGGCCAATGCCGCAGTCAGTTGAGGGTGAGCACGCATCCACTCCACCACTCGCTTGATGACAACGCCGGTGCGTTCGGCGAGCACCTTGAACTCTGGCAGCAGGGTTTCACCGATGGTCACCGCCAGCACATTGGCCGAGTTCTTCAGCAGCTGCAGGGCGTTTTCGCTGGTGGCTACGCGGGCGAGATATTCATCCTGCATGCTGGCCGCGTAGATGGCGCCCTCGCCCACCTTGCGCAGGTTTTCTTCCAGAAGCTCAAGGTTGGTCAGCAGGGGCGCAATGGCGCCGATCGACTCGCGGCCAAACAGCTTGTTGAGCCGCCCGGTGCGCTCGGCTTCAGGCAGGTCACGCAGACGCTCCAGTACCAGGGTGATGGCGCCAGCCGCATCTTGCTGCATGGTTTTGGCCATGCCCTCTGCCGACAGGCCAAGCGACTCAAACGCCTGCCTCTGAGCCTTGGTAGCGCCACTACCGGCGGACAGGGTCAGCAGCATGTTCTTGATGCCGGTGGCCGCCACCTCTTCCTGGATGCCCATGCCAGCCACGGTTGCGCCCAGCGCCGCGAGGGGGCCGGTGGACAACCCAGCCACTTCACCCAGCGCACCGATGCGGTTCACCACCGCTGAAATCTGGTTGACGTTGGCCGGGCCGGTGTTGCCCAGGTAATTGATCTTGTCGGCAAGCTCCACCACGCCTTCCTGATTCAACCGGAAGGCGGTGCGCCAGGTAGCCATTGTCTGGCCCGCCTCATCAGCGGTGCTATCAAAGGCAACCCCCATTTTGGCCGCGTCCTCGGCGAAGCGCAGCAACTCTTGCCGGGGGATGTTGGCCTGCCCGGCAGCGGCGACCAGCTTGCTGATTTCTACCGCGGTCATCGGCAGCCGCAGGGACAGATTTTGAATGTCTGCCCCCATCAGCTTGAACTGCTCGGGGGTGTCGAAGTCGACCACCTTGCGAACATCGGCCATGCCGGACTCGAACTCCATGGCTGAACCCACCGGTGCGGCCGCTCCCCGCAATGCACGCTGGCCGGCCAGCATGAAGCCAGCACCGTGCATGGTGGCCGTCATACCCGCGCCGTGCATGGCCTTGGCGCGCTGCTGGATAACCTGCAGACGTTCCAGTTGCTTGCGCTGCTGTTCCAGCCGCGTGGTGGTCTGCGCCACTTCGCCGCGCAGTGAGCGCTGCCTGCCCGCCATCTGCGCAGTGCTCACGCCGGCCCTGTCCAGCCTGGCGCGGGTCTGCTCCAGTTGCCCAGCCAGGGCCTGCTCACGCTGGGTGAGCTTTGTGGTGGCCTGCTCGCCCTCGCGCACGGCCTTGTTGGCAGTGCGCAGGCTGGTGGAGGACCTGCTGTAGCGCTGCTCCAGCTCGGCCAGCTTTGCCTTCTGCTCGTTATAGGCGGCAGTTAGGGCAGCGCTGGGCTTCTTGGCGTTGGCCAATTCGCCGCTGTGCAGCTTCATCACGGCGCGGGCGGCCTTCACCTCGCCAGCCAAGGCATGGTGGCTGGTGCGCATCTGCTCGGCCGTTGCGGTGGCACTGGCGGTACGGGTGCGGGCTTCTTCCAGATTACGGGTGATGCCGCGCAGCTCTGCGCGCATCTTCTGGTAGTTGCTGATATCGCCAGCCATCCGCTTCATGCCCGCCAGCTCGCCGCTGGTGGCCTTCAGGGCGCCAGCGGCGCCATTGGCACCGGACAGGATGGTCTTGAGCGGGCCGGATACCTTGTCAACGGCATCCAGCAGCACCTGCAGGCGGAGGCGATCAGTCATGAGCGCCCCCGATGGGCAGCGCAATCAGTGCTCGGGTGCGGTGCGCCTGCGCGCGGTGGTCAGCTCGGCATCCGCCGTGGCCTGTTCCGCGGTGACGTGCGCCAGTGTCCTGGCAATCCCCGAATCCGATGCCGGCGCGGCGAACATCGCGGCCAGCAGGTTGAACGCCCACGCCAAGACGCCAAGCGCCGCCAGAAAAATGGCAGCGATCAGCGCGATGGATACCACGGTGGCGATGAGATTCAGCACGCGGCCAGACTAGCATTCTTCAGATCCGTTTCGCAGGCGGGCACGTTCCCGCCATCCCATCAGTTCTTCCAGCGCCATCGGGTCCATGACGCTGGGCGGCCAGCCGAACACCAAGGCAATATCCGCCATGGCGTCCTCCACTGTTTCGGTTACGACGACAGCGCCGCCCGCTGCGTCTTGGTCATGAAAAAACCGATCACCTCTCCGGCCACGGCGGCCAGATCCACGGTGTCAAGATTGGCGGCCTCCTGCGGGGTAAGGGTCGGGTTGCTGATGCGCGGCAACACCGTTAGCACGGCACCGACGTCGGATTGCAGCAGATCGGCCAGCTTGATGCCGCGCAGCTCGCCTGCGGTCGGTTTGCGCAGTGCCAGCGATTCGATCTTCTGGTCTCCGCGAACGATGGGCTCTTCGAGCGTGATGGTGGCGGTCTTCGTGTTCATGGGGTAACTCCGGTTCAGTGAGGCGGTGCCGGCATCTCTGCCGGCACCGATGGTCATCAGCCGCCGATGGCAGCGCGGGCGGCGGCAAGTCGGTCAGTGCCGTTGACGATCTCGACCATGTTCACGAAGTCGAATTCCATGACCGTCTGACCGTTCTGGATCAGCTTGTAGTAGCTGCAGACGGTCTTCACCGAGAACTCGGTGTCATCGCCCTTCTTGCCCTTGCCGGGGTCGATTTCCTGGTGCCGGCCGCGGATGACGATTTCCCAGGCGTCCACGCGCTCGGAATCCTCGCTCTGGTAAGCCCCGGCAAAGCGCAGCATCACGCCGTTGTGGGTGGTGATGCCGTACTGGTTGAGGACGCCGCGCATGATGCCGCCGCACTTCCATTCCAGCTCGATGGCCTCCTGGCCATGGTCGATCTTTACCGGGCCGCTCATGCCGCCGCCCTGGTAGTCCTCCATCTTGCGGGACAGCTTGGGCAGGGTGATTTCGTTGACCTGCCCGAGATAGCTCTCGCCATCGTTGAACAGGTTGAAGTGTTTCAGCTTGCGTGGCAGTGCCATCGTGAATTTCTCCGGTGTGGTGGGCGGCTGTCAGCGCGGCGATCAGCCGGCAATCTGCGCGGCGAAGTTGGCGAAGTAGCGGTCAGTGATGCGCTGCCGCAGCATGATGTTTTCGGCAGGCGGGACCGGGGTGTAGTCGTAGTCAATGACCAGCTTGCCGTCCTTCAGCGTGTCCTTGGTGTTGGCCGTGTCGTCGTACCAGGCGGTCGCGTCGATGATGTAGCCGTGGTTCTTCAGCTCGCGGAACTTGGCGTTGATGCTCTCGACGATGTCGCGGATCAGCTGCGGGTGCAGCGGCTTGTCCACGGCCCACATCAGCGAATCGGCAATGGTGTCGGCCAGGATGTGTGCGGTGCGGGTGGCCGACTCGAACGCGAATAGCGGTTCATCGCTGCAGGTGCGGTTGCCCCAGAAGCGGTAGCCATTGGCGCGCACCAGCGTGGTGACGTCATTGGAGTTCAGGTAGCCGGCATCGGTGGCCGGATTCTGCAGGTCAAAGTGGACATCCTGCGTGATGCCGGTGACACCAGCGACGGCGACGTTGGACAGCGTCTTATGCCAGCCCTGCTGTTCATCGATCTTGGCGCGCAGGCCAACCGCTCGTGCAGCTGCAAACGCCGGCACTTCGGCATTGGTCGTCGTATCCCATGCGGTGAAGTCGGGCCAGATCAGCATCAGCTCGCGGGCGCCGAACTCTTCGCGATACAGCACGGCGTCCTCCTTGGTGCCGCTGGCCCCTGTGGACACGTAGGCCATGGCGCGCAGCTTGCCACCGATCACCCCCAACGCCTGGGCCACGGGCTCGGTATCCAGACCCGGTGCGGCGAGGATGCGCGGTTTGACGCCCAGCACAGCTTCGGCGGCAAGCAATGCCTGCAGGCCGGTGTAGCGGCCGCCGGTGGCCGTGCCGATCACCGCGGAGGTGGTTTCCGCATCGGTTGAACCCGGTTCCACACGGACAACCACCGTGATGGGTTCGGCCTGGTCCGCAATGGCGCGCAACGTCGGCGCCAAGGTCCCGCTGGTGCCGGCCTTGGAGATGGCGTCGACAAAGTTGGTGATCAGTGCGGGGCGATCGAGCGGAAAAGCGGCATCGTCGGCATCGGGAGCGGTGCAGACAATGCCGATGATGGCAGTGGCAACGGTACGGATCGGGCGGGTACCGGTGTTGATTTCAACAACGCGGACGCCGTGGTGGAAGTCTTGGGCCATGGGTGCTCCGTCAGGCTCGGAAGTTCAAGGGGATGGACAGCCGGGTGTATTCGCTGGCCTTGGGCGATGCGGTCAGCTGGCCTTCGATCTGCAAAGCCAGGCTGCCCGGAGAGTTGCCCGCCTCAATGCCGATGCGGGTCAATGTGATGCGTGGCTCCCAGCGCTGCAGGGCCACGGCGACCGCGCCGAACATGCGCAGCTTGGTGGTGCCGTTGAAGGGCTGGTCGATCAGTTCGGGCAGCATTGAGCCGTAGTCGTGCCGCATCAGGCGCGTACCCACTGGCGTGGTCAGAATGTCGGCAATGGACTGGGCAAGGTGCGCCATACCAACCAGCCGCTTTCCGGTGGCAGCATGCGTGCCGATCATGCCGGCGGCCCGCTTACGCCCGGTCCAGTGGTCACGCCACTGTGGGTGTGGCCTGCCAGGCTTTTCCCGCCGCCAATCACGTCGGTTTGAGCAGTGAGGCTCTTGGACACGGCCGCTTCGCCGTTGATGGTGGTGTCGCCATTTACCGTCAGCGGACCATTAAGCGTGATGCCGCCATCGGCGTTGACAGTGGAGGTGCCGCCGTTTGGCAGCGTCGCGGTGAGCGCGTGGGCGTCGGTGTCGTAGCAGATGACCGCGCCGTCTGAGTAGCGCACCAGGTGCATGGCAGCGCCAGATGCCGGGGGCGGGAAGGCATTGCTGTAGATGCCGCGCAGGACCACGCCACCGTTCATCACGCCCTCGGGGCACAGCACCATGACCTGTTCGCCAACACTTGGCGCGGACCATTCGATGGTTTCCCCCGCACGCGGGGTGAACCAGGGCAGCCAGTCGGTTTCGTTTTCGTCGGACTGCACGCGGCACAGCCCGGCGGCGTAATCCACGGCAGATACGGTGCCGATGCGGATCACATTGGAAATTCTGCGCTGGCTTTCATTGAGCGAGTCCATGTGTCCATGATCGGACTCGCGCGCGTGAGAATCACGCGGCTGCACGTGTAACAGCCGCGTTTACAAGTCAGCGCGTGGGGCGGCCACGGTCCAATTCAATGGATTTTTCGCAGTGATTGCGATCAAACAGGTGCAGCAGCCGACACAGGATGCACCCCCAGCGCCGGCCGCGCCGCGCGGCCTTGCCGGCGCGGCTGCTGATGGTTTCGTCAGGGTCGCCCGCGAACAGCGCGTTGCCGAACTGGTCGAGGGCGATCAGCAGATTGACCAGGTAACGCTTCACGGCCGCTCGCTTTCATCGACGGGCGTGTCGAGGATTTCGGCTGCCCGCCCTTCGCCGATTAGGCCGTACTGCTCAAACTGCTGCACGTTGGCGCGTGTAACGGGATCGTCCAGATCGCTCCAGGATGCTTTGTTGGCCCGCTGCAGCGCCACACGGATGTCGGCTGCCTGCCTGCGCATTTCATAGGGTGCGGTTGGATCGTCCAGCGAAGCCATTTCGATATCGACTCGCTCCTCCTTGGTGAAGCGCAGGTCGAACGCGAGGTTTGTGACGATCCGAAGTGCGGCATCAGGCTCCTGCGGCGACTCCACCGGCGGCGGCGGGGAAAATGCGCCGCCGGCATACTTCCACCCTGGCGCAGGACGCGGATCGGCCAACGTTACGTCGATATCGTCTTGCTGGCCCCCTCCGATGAAAACGTTGGAGACGATGCCGCCGACCACGGAAGCATAGACACGCTCAATCATGCGGAACCTCCCTCAATCAGCTCGATCGCGACGTAGCCATTGCCGGCTGGAACCAAGGTGCTCCCGCCGAATCCATATCCGACATTGCCGGCGCCAAAGAAGGAGCATCCAAGCTCAGCGTTTGGCACCGTCGCATTCGGGTTCGTATAAAGCCCTGAATTGACATGGCTTGCCAATGCAACGCCCCTATGGGCTGCGAGGACCACCTCCAGAATGGTGTCCTGATTGACTGCACCATTGTTGGCCTTTCCACCAGTCGGGAGCATAGACACTCCCCCGAACCTGGGGATCCCAGGTGCGATGAGATCGCCGCCGCCAAGTCGCACGAACTCGGCGCCATCAATGGCGATAATCGTATCGCCACCCGGACCACCGATCTTTGGTCCCGCCCCGATGGTGATGGACATGTTCGTTGCAGTGATCGGCACGGCAAATCGGAACCCGGTGGCAATTGCGCCGGTAGCCCCACGAACGTTAGCCGCGCCAGAATTTCCGCCCGCTCCGCAGCCCCACAGTTCCGCGATGCCGCCGCGCGCCCAAGCCGGAAGCTGCCACAAACGGCTCGATGTGAACGTCATGATCTTGCGGCGTGACGCGCTACTGCTTGCGCCGCCCTGACCGCCATAGCTGCCCATTACGCCACCTCCTCGAAGCCCATGGCGCGGGCGCTGATGCCGGCCGCCGCAGCGCGCACGACCAGCGTTTCACCGGCGCCCATCACCAGGCCCTCGTAGCCGCGCACGTCATTGGCGGGGACCTCGATGTCGTAGTAGACGTAATCGGCATCGACCAGGCCGCCGGTGCGGACAGCGGCACGGACAGCAATCGGACCGGCCGTGCGGTTGCAGAAGTGGACCGTTGCCGTGGTGACGGTGTTCACAGGTACGGTGTAGAGATCAGTGTCAGTTGCCGCGACCAGCGCGGCCTTGCCCAGCTTTCCAGATGCCATTTCGCCCTCACAGGATGGAGTAGTAGAAGCGGCGGGCGCGGTGATTGCGCTCGGCCTGTTCGATTTGCTGTTTCGCCTGGTCTATATGCTGCAGAACCCAGGCCTGCGTTGCGGTAACGATGCTGGGATTGATCTGCAGCGTGACTTGCGCGCTTGAGCCGACTTCCAGATAGATATCGACGATCAATTCCTTGCCGGACCCCTCGGCCAGTTTTGGCTTGTAGCTGGTCGGAAAGTTGCCATAGGCGACCATGTCGCCGGCTGCGTCATACAGCCCGACTTCACGTGCGGTCCAGCCGCCAATCTCGGGAGGCAGCACGCATCGCACGATGATCCAGCCCGCGTTGTCGGGGTCGCGCTCCACGCTGTTGACCGGCTGCCGGTGAACTTCGTTCACCAGTGTCTCCCGGTTCTCCACCGGCGTGACAGCAGCGCCGCCACCATCGCCGAAGGCCATCGTTGTCAGGTCGAGCGGGGTGCCGCCAGGTACCAGTGATGCTGCTAGTTTGGGCCGCCCTTTGGCGGTAATCAGGGTGAAGTAGGTATCCATCAATGCCCCTGCGGGTGTAGTGAAACTATTTCGCGAGCGACCAGCCCCGCGCCGGGCAGCACTGCGGCCCTTGAATTGATTGCGGTCTGCTGATGAGGCAATACCGTGATGCTTTCGGTAATGAGCACTGCGCTGGCAATGCGAATCTGCGCCCGCTGGCGATGCACGACGCTGACGCGGGTGAGGTGGCTGCGCAGGTTCTTGGCGGCATTCACCAACCTCGCGACGTCGTCGTAGAGTTCGGGCGCAAAGCCTCGGCGATCGAGCGTGAGTTCCACCGCGAATGTGTACGGCGCACCCATCGGGGTGGTCTGGTGCCACTCGATCAAGCGCGCATCCCAATCCAGCGTGGCCAGCGCCATCTTCACAGCCGCAACCGTGCCTTTGCGCTTGTGGATCTCGAGGCTAGCCCGGATCGCTGCCCGCTTCTGGTGTTCTGGCCAGCGCGGTGACCACACGTCGACGCTGCGCTCCCAGGCAAGCCATGGCAGCCACTCGACCGGGCAAGCGTCCGGGTTCTTCAGGTCGCCGATGCGCACCGGCAGGTTTGCCAGCTGCGCGGCTACCTCGGCCCGCGCTCGCTCCATGACCGTTGCATTGGGAGGCAGCAGCGTCATACGGCTTCGGCGATGTCAACGTTGCGACCGATGCACCAGCCGACTTGCGTGGGCAGCATGGGCATATCGGTAACCGGTGACCGCAGATGCACCTTGCGCACGCCGGGGACATGCAGAGCGGCGACTTGGGCGCTGATGGCGATCTCGTAGCCGAGACGCTGCTGCTGGTCGATCAGGCTGTCCAGGTTCGCGTTCACCGCAGCCAGCACGATGTCAGAATCCGGCCCCGGCCAAAGCTCCAGCAGCGCATCGATGGTGTATTCGATGACCTCTGCGGGCCTCACCTGTACCTGATCGGTCAGGGGGCGCACGTTATCGGCTGACAGTGCGGCATCCACGGCGGCGATGACGGCCGGCGATGGCTCGCCATTGCCGCTACGCGACTGGACCGTGACCACCACGACACCCGGAGTCGGACTATATGCGCTGGCATCGCGCACGTCCGGATGAGCAGACAGCGCGTGGAACAGGTAGGCACCTTCCGGGCCGGCCGTGCTGAAGCCTTCAAACGAAAGCAGCACGCGACGGCGCAGGTCAGCATCGGATTCGTAGACCGCCGGAACAGGCGGATAGGCGCGTGGATCTGCAGGCGTGATCAGCAGGCGCTGTACGTTGTAGCCTGCGGCGATGTGATCCAGGGCGGTGTCGGTGGCGTAGGCCAGCATTACCGATCGAGTGGCCTCGTTGATGCGCTGGCGCACCAGCAGCTCGGCGTAGGCGTCCACTTCGATCTGTTTGAATGCCGGGTCGGATTCGACCAGGGCGTCGAACACCGGATCGCGGGCGCGCAGGTCATCGAGCAGGCGCGCAACGATGGCCTCGTAATCCAGCGTCTCGATCAGGTCGAGTGCGGGCAGGCGCGACAGATCGACGGCGGTAAAAAGGCGCATGAGCGAACCTGCAGGGATAGGCCTCCATGTTCGGCGTCACACGCGCGCGTGGACAACGTGTCGCGCTTGTAACGCACGCTGTTACAAGCCGGAACCAGCCAGGTGCTCAAGTACCTGCCGTTTTATCAGCTCCACGTCGGCGCGGGTGAAGCCCAGAAGTTCACGCCGTGCATAGACGGCACGCGGCCCACCCGGTGAGACACGATCCACCAAACCTTCCTGGTGGACGCGCGCGATACGGCTGGCGCGGCCGGTGAACTCCACCGCGGCGGCACTGGCATCGGACTTGGCACGCATGTGGCTCCCCTGCCGCAGACGTTGGAACATTGCCTCCCGGCGCAGGCGCCCGGATTTTGCGCGCAGCGGCTGCCGCCGGGGCTCGTAGGGGGATCCATCCGGGTTGCGCTGCTGGGCGATACGGCGGTAAGTGCTGCGCCTCAGATCCGTGGCGACCAGGCGCGCAAGGCGCAGCCGCGATGCCGCGGTGGTTCGGGCCAGCAGTTGCCCCACCCATGTTTGCAGCTCGCTGAGGTCAGCCATTCGGGAAAGCGTCTTCCCACCTGGGCTCGGCGTAGTTCTCGACCACGGGTTTTCCGTCCTGCAGGTGGACTCCTACGCGCTCGGTCAGCGGCAGCTTGATGGACAGGTCGATCTTGTCGCCGGCCAGCACGTCGGCCTCGAAGCGGATGTCGTTGCGGCGCTCGGGGTTGCCCATCAACTCGGACTGGTTCTCACGCAGCCATTCCAGCATCGGCACGACGATATCGACCGGATGCTCGGCCAGGTCGGTGAAGATCAGGTTGAGGGTGTACCGCCACTCGAAAGACAAGCCAGCTTCCTCGGTGGAGACGATGCCGCCTTCATCGATGAACACCAGCAGCCGGTCTGGGTTGTCGCGCAGCCACGGCAGGGCTTCGGTCAGGTGCGCCCGCAGGCCTTCGGGCTTCTTCACAGCAGCACACCCGCCACGCGCAGGCGCTGGATACAGGTGTCGCACGCTTGCCGGCGAAGCTCGCACTGCTGCAGCTGCAGCTGTCCGGGCTTGATGACCTGCGGGCCGAGCGTGTCCCACGCTGCCGGATCGTCGGGGTTTGCCGGCGTCCACTTCGGCAGCTGGGTGTTGCACGGCGCGAAACATAGCGAGTCGCACTGTGCGGGCACCGGCTCTGGACGCTGCGGGACGCTGCGACCGCAGGCGGCCGTCAGCACCAGGGCCAGCACCAAGGCCAGCTTCGCCCAGGTATGCCGGACGGGCACGCCGGTGATCGCACGCACCAGGTCGAGGATGGCCAGAATCAGGCAGGCAATCAGAATGGCGATCAGGATCATGGGTCTGCTCCGGTCAGGTGGTTGAGGGCATCCACGCGCGCTTTGCCAGGGCCGCAGCCCTGCGGCAGTGGCGGCAGTCCAGAAACGAATGCCTGGTAGTTCTGCAGGCGGCGGGCGGCTTCCTCATCAACGCTGCGAAGCTCAGCCTGCAGCTTGAGGCCGTCCCGGTCGGCGGCCAGCGCCACCCGGTTGATCTGGTCGGCGCGGCCTTTCAGCGCGTCGATGGCGCCGGTTTGGCGGGCCTGCACGACCTTGGCCGCGCTGGAGGCGCTGATGCTGCCGATCAGGTACATGGCCACGACGTTAGCGAACAGCGACAGGGCCAGGGCGATAGACAACGCGATGATGGCCCTCATGCGGGCTCCTTCAGCCAAGCTTCGATGTCGGGGTAGTTGCTCGCCGGTATCTGCCCCCGGCACATGCTCATCTCCCAGTCGCGGCGTGTGACGATGCCGTAGCAGTTCCAGCCGCGATCGCGGCAATCGCGCTTGACGCCGTTGACGGTGATGAACCGCCAGGCAGGGATCTGCGCGCAGGCGGCTTCGTTGTTACCGGCGCGCAGGTGGCGCGCGGCGGTGCTGTTGCAGAAGCCGGCCACGCCCACGTTGTAGGTGAAGTGTCCCCAGGCCACCCACTCGTACCATTGCAGCGGGCGCTTGATGCACTTGGCAATGCCGTCCACGTGCTTGTGCATGGCCGCATTGTTCAGCAGTTCGCACTCCCGGGCGCTGTAGCGCTTGCCTGGCACTACCGCCGGACCGGTGACGCCACGGCAGGCGGTCCAGATGCCGGCGGAATCTTTGTAGGGCAGCGAGCGGTCGGCCTCGGCAACACTGAGGGCACCGGCCAACACCGCCAACGCGGCCAACGGTGCCATCAGGGTGCCCTTGCCGCCAGGCGTCCGGGTAACGTCAGGTGCGGTCACGGGACAGCACCTTGCGTGACCAGCGGGCAATGTTGCCGGGGATGCGCGACCAGCGGTCCCAGTTGGCGGTGATGCCGGAGGCGATCTGCACCAGCAGCAGGACCACGGCCAGGGCAGTGGCCACATCCTGCATCGTGATGCCCGCGGCAGCGGTAACGATCACCGCCGGAGCGGGAATGAACTGCAGCTTCGCCCAGAGGGACTGCAGCAGCGAAAGGGTTCCGGTGTGCTGTTCGGTCATTGCCAGAGATGAATCAGTTGGGCGGACGATGCGGCGGCCGGGGGCAGCTCGGGCAACGTGACGCGGGTTCCATGGGGCAGGACCGGGCCGGCGAGTGCCAGGCCGGGGTTGGCTTCCAGTACGTGTTCAACCACCCCTTCGGTGCGGCCGTAGCGCCGCCAGCAGATGACGGCGAGCGTGTCGCCCTGCTGGGCGATGGCGAAGTCAGCCATCAGATCAGCTCCACCGTGACGCGGGCGACGCACAGGAAGTCGCGGATGGCCCAGCGCAGGTCGCGGCGCAGCTCATCGATGCTCGGCGTGAGAGCGTCGGCCTTGCGATCGCCGGTGCCGCTGGCGTCATAGCTGCGATACCGCTCGGTGACCTCGGCTGCCGTGGCGCAGGCCACCGCCCGCTGATAGAGCGCAACCTGCCGCGACCGGCCGTCAACAACCGGTGCCGGCACGTCTGCAAGGGTTGTATGGCCTGCCACTTCCTGACCGCTGCGCCAGCGGTCCAGTTCGTCATTGACCGCGATGACCGCCGCGACAATTGCCGCGCGCAGGCGCTCATTGGTTACTGCGCCATCGATGCGCAGCTCTTTCCGCAGCGTCACAGGGTCAACAGCCGGCCAGAAGGGGCCGCTGGTAACCTCTGCTGTCTGCTGCGTTGTGCCTCCGTTTGCGACAAAACCGCTCATCTGGCCTTCTTCGATGGGGCCGAACCTCGCGGGCGCGGAAAGCTTAGGACAACCACGCCCGCGAAATTCGGCATTGCATAGCCCGCAAGCGCCGGTGGTCGGGGCGTCACGTCAGGGGGAGAGAAACCCTTCGGATCAGCCCCGAGCCGGCGGGGTCGCGGGGACGCTCGGTTAACCGTCTGCCTTGTCAGGCTGCGGCGTGTCAGTGCTGGGCGTGTCGCCCTGGTCGGTGGTAGGCGTGGCCTTCTTGAGCCAGCGTTCGGCGCGCTCCAGATCCTTCTTGCCGCCGCAGAACGGATTCAGCTCGATCGCGCGGCGCAAGTCGGCAACACACTGCTCGGCAACCGCAAGCGGTAGCGGGGAGTCATCGGATGCGCCGCGCACCACTGCGCGACCGGCGGCCAGGTAAAGCTTGGCGCGCACTTCGTCAGGCATGTCCTCGCTGGCGGTCAACTCACTGACCCGGGCCAGCAACGCGGTGTCGAACTCCCCGCCAGTCTGCTGTGCCAGCAATGCAGCCTCGGCGATTTCCTCGGCCACAGCGCAGCCGGTGGTGCGCCTGAACTGGTCCGGCAGCGGCAGTTTGTGGCGCAGCATGTAGGCGGCAACATCGAGCGCGGAGTCGTAGAGGCCAGCGTCAATCAGCCACACCATGACAGTGGAAACCACGGTGTCCTGCGCGCCGCTGTCTGCCTCCAGAACACCAGCCATATAGGCCCGGTATTCCGGCAACACCTGGCGCTTGAACTCGGCTTTTCCCTCATCCGACTGGATGTTCTTCAGGCGGGCGCGGTGATCCTGCAGCAGCATCATGTGCTGCTCGTAGATGCCGGCGCCATCCATCAGCGCGCCGGGTTCCTTCTGTGCCGCCTCCTTCGCCGCGAGAACTCGGGCGAAGTGGCGCTTGGCGGGGCTGTCGGCCATGTCGATTACGCCGTGAGTTCGATGTTTTCGACCACGCAGCCCATGCCGTAGTCCTCGACCACGTAGGCGTCGTTGGACGACTCGTAGTTCTCGATCCGGTTCTTCTCCGGCGCTTCCTTCATGTAACGGCGGCGGCCACCGTTCTGGTAGTACAGCGACAGGTTGGACAGCGAGGTCACCATCAGCGTGCCAGCCGGAATGTAGGGCACTTCGGCAACCTGCAGGCCGCCCATGCGCTTCTGCGACAGGATCACGTCAGTCGCCAGCTTCTCAGTGGAGGGCTGGTCCTTGTTGACCATGGGGAAGAACTTGTCGTGCAGCAGATCACGGCCCAGCACGACGACCAGGCCCGGATCATGACGGTGCCACGGGTCAATCAGGCTGCTGATCGCGTCATAGACCAGCGCGTCGAGGGACGCGTAGTCGCCACCGGCCCCGATGACCACCTTGTCGGGGTCAGCGCCGCCATCCATCACCCGCTGCGGTGCATTGGCGCGGTACTGCTGCAGCCAGCCGATATTGACGTCTTCCAGATTCGGGCTGGTGATGCGATTGGTCGTCGCGGCGGCCGACGTGCCGTGAAAGCCGATCATCAGGCGGTCAAGTGCCTGCCGCTTGAGGATGGCGTCGCGCAGCTTGGCCTGGAAGTCGTTGTGGCCGCCCCATGCATCCAGCAGGGCGTAGCGGATCGCGGTGTCGAAGTCGGTCTGGTGGCACTCGTACCCCTGGCTGTCCAGGCCCGAGACATCGCGCGGCGTGCGCACGCCGGCGCCGCTGGTGTCGGTACGGCCGGCGATGGTGCTGGATACACCAACGCCCACCTTCTCGCCCTTCAGCTCATCAACGCCGATGACGTTGATGCGGCTCAGGAATTCGCTGTTCTCCTGCTGCCGCTGCTCCAGCCGTTGCTGGACACTGGGATCAACGGTGAACTGCGCGGTGACGCTGGACACGCCCGACAGCTTGGCGATCTGCTCCATGTACGCGTTGTACTTGAGCCGGGTGGAATTACGCATTGGGTGAATCTCCGGAAGGCGGGAATTTGTGGGGCGGTGCGTCGAGATGCAGTCAGCAGTCGGTCAGGTCACCGGTGCCGCTGTTGCCAGAAGTGACCGGTCGCTGCCGCTGGTCGCCGGCGGGGATGTCACCCAGTTGTTCCTTGAGGGCGTTGAAATCCGCACGCAGTGACTGCATTGCTGTGCTCTGCTCGCGATACTCGCGCTGCAGCTGGTTGTAGCGTTCGTCCTGCTGGCTCATGTGGGTGCCGATCTGAGCCAGCACGCGACCAACTTCAGCGAGGTCGCCGGTTGCGGCGGGCGCTTGCTCGGCGGGCTTCTGTACACCGGTGAACCGTTCGGCGAGGCCGGCCAGTGCCGCGAACAACCTTGCGGTGGCACCTTCTTCATCGGCCACCTCCTCGAACTCCAGCGCGACTTCCTGCGCGGCCGAGAACAGGTTCTCCGGCTTCTGTTTGCGCTCGGAAAACAGCTTTGCTTCGGGGTGCTGTGCCGAGAACGCCAGCCGATCGGTACCCAAGCTCGCAGGCGTATCAGTCACTCCCAGGCCGGTCAGATAGGCTTTCCCCGTGCCGGCGAACTTGGGGTCGATCTCCATCGACGTGAATACCTTTTGCTTGAGCACGTTGACGATATTGACCAGGTCATCGGTCGGCTCGATCTGCGCGAACAGGCCGAGCTTCTTTTCACCGTTGATCGTCACGTCATCGACCTTCAGCGCTGTCACGTCGCCATAGGCGCGGAACGGGCTGTCCGGCAGCAAACTGCGGAAGTGCTCCATCCAGATACGCGCGCCATAGGTGACAGGGTTGTAGCTGTCGGCCATTTCACGCAGCAACTTCCCGTCGATAACGCGCCCATCGGTGGTGTCACCTTCCACGGCAACGCGAAAGAACTTGGAGCGGAATTTCTTGATGGTCTTGGCCGACATGCTGCCCTCTGCTGGGTGGTTGATGCGGGTGAAAACCCGATGAACCCATGGTCGGCAGACGGTGAAAACCAAGCAACGCGCGGCGCTTGTAAAGGCGGCTGTTACAAGTCGGCGGCGTTTATGAAAGAGGGTTCGGCGGTCACGCTTGCTGGGTGAATAGCGCCGTTGAACAACTCCCGATGGATACCCGCCGGCAGGCTAAGTTCCTGTATTGGATGGGGTGGCGTGTCTGTGAGATCGCAGAGGCCACCGGGGAGAACGAGAAAACCATACACAGCTGGAAGGCGCGTGACGAGTGGGACCGCGCTGATAACGTGGAACGCATCGGCGGTGCACTGGAAGCACGGCTGGTGATGCTGATCATGAAGCCGGAAAAGACCGGCGGCGATTACAAAGAAATCGACCTGCTGCACCGGCAACTGGAGCGGCAGGCACGTATCCAGCGATACCAGGGTGGCGGCACTGAAACCGACCTCAACCCGGAAATTGCCAAGCGCAATGCCGGGCCGAAGAAGCCGGCCAAGCGCAACGACTTCAGCGAAGACGATATCGAGCGTCTCACCGGGGCGTTCCTGGACGGCTGTTTTGACTACCAGCGCGACTGGTACCGGGCCGGGAGCCAGCGCACCCGCGCAATCCTGAAGTCACGCCAGATCGGTGCCACCTATTACTTCGCACGCGAGGCCTTGATTGATGCCCTGACCACCGGGCGAAATCAGATTTTCCTGTCGGCATCCAAAAGCCAGGCGTTCCTGTTCCGCGGCTATATGCAGTCTTTCGTGCGTGAGGTGCTGGACAAGGAGCTGAAGGGTGGCGACAGCATCGTCCTGGCCAACGGCGCGGAGTTGTTCTTCCTTGGCACCAATGCGCGCACGGCGCAGGGCTACCACGGGAACTTCTACTTCGACGAATTCTTCTGGACGCATGGGTTTGATGAACTGAACAAGGTCGCCAGCGGCATGGCGATGCACAAGAAGTGGCGGAAAACCTACTTCAGCACGCCCTCATCGATGGCACACCAGGCCTATACCTGGTGGACCGGCGAGCGCCGTAACCGCGGCAAGCCGAAGGACAAGCGCGTCCAGATTGATGTTTCCCACGATTCGCTGGCGGGCGGGCGCGCCTGCGAGGATCGGGTGTGGCGCCAGATTGTGACGATAATGGATGCGGCCCGACGCGGCTGCGACCTGTTCGATATTGATGATCTGCGGGAGGAGTACAGCCCGGACGCGTTTGCCAACCTGCTGATGTGCGGGTTTGTGGATGACAGTGACAGCGTTTTCCCCCTTGCCATGCTGCAGCCCTTGGGCGTGGACAGCATGGTCACCTGGGCCCACGACTTCAGACCCTTCGCCCGCCGGCCTTTTGGTGAAAGACCGGTGTGGGTTGGATATGACCCTGCCGAAACCGGGGACAGCGCAGGGTTGGTCGTTCTGGCCCCACCATCCGAGCCGGGTGGAAAGTTCCGGGTGCTCGAACGGCACCAGTTCCGGGGGCAGGACTTCGCTGCGCAGGCCGAGGCAATCCGCAAGATCACCCTGCGGTACTGGGTGACCTACATCGGCATCGACGCGACTGGAATGGGCACCGGCGTTGCGCAGATCGTGCGCACGTTCTTTCCGGGCCTTGTCACGTTCAGCTATTCGCCCGAGGTGAAAACACGGCTGGTACTGAAGGCGTTTGACGTAATCAGCAATGGCCGCATCGAATGGGATGCTGGCTGGCTCGATATTCCGCAGTCGCTGATGTCGATCAAGAAAACCATGACCGCCAGCGGGCGGCAGATGACATACAAGGCAGGCCGGAGTGAAGAAACCGGGCATGCCGATATTGCGTGGGCGCTGCTCCACGCGTTGCAAAACGAGCCGCTGGAAGGGCCGCATGCCCAATCCAGTGGCAGCAAATTGGAGATGTGGTGATGTCCGATACCGTTGCCCCGCCATCGCGCGTGGAAGCGTTCACATTCGGCGAGCCGACGCCGGTCCTCGACTCGCGCGGCATCCTCGATTTCTTGGAGTGCTGGGATAACGGCCGCTGGTACGAGCCGCCGGTGTCGCTCGATGGCCTGGCACGCGCGGCGCGCGCGTCGGGTTATTTGAAGTCCGGCCTGCTGTTCAAGCGCAACATGCTGGTGCGCAGCTTCATTCCGCACCGCCTGCTGTCCCGCGAGGCCTTCGAACAGTTCGCCACCGACTGGGTGCATTTCGGCATGGCGTACCTTGAACGCCGGCGCTCGCGCCTTGGCTCTGCTTACGCGCTGGTCCCGCCGCTGGCCAAGTATGTCCGCCGCGGGGTTGAGCCGGGCCGCTTCTGGCAGGTGAACGGATACCGCGACGACCACGAGTTCGAGCGTGACAGCGTGTTCCAGCTGCGGGAGGCGGATGTCGACCAGGAAATCTACGGGTTGCCGGAATGGCTGGCCGCGCTGCAGTCGGCCCTGCTCAATGAAAGCGCCACCCTGTTCCGCCGCAAGTATTACAACAACGGCTCGCACGCGGGTTTCATCCTCTACCTGTCCGACCCATCTGTTGACGATACCGACGTCAACAATCTGCGGGAGGCGCTCAAAGGGGCGCGCGGCCCTGGCAACTTCCGCAACCTGTTCCTCCACTCGCCCAACGGGAAGAAGGATGGCCTGCAGCTGATCCCGATCAGTGAGGTGGCAGCGAAGGATGAATTCACCGGGATCAAAAACATCACTCGCGATGACGTCCTGGCATCGCTGCGCATCCCACCGCAGCTGCTGGGCGTGGTGCCCGTCAATGCTGGTGGCTTCGGTGATATCGCCAAGGCATCCGCGGTCTGGCAGGCCAACGAACTGGCTCCGATGCAGGAGCGCATGCTGCGCGTGAATGACTGGCTCGGCGAGGAAGTCGTGCGGTTTCGGCCGGCGGAGGAAATTTCGCAGTAGGGATTTTCCCACACGCTGGCGCGGCGACCCCTGATTTCTTTGTTGATCAGCGGGACCGATAGTTCAACCACCAGCACCGGCGGCGCCGGCTTCCACAGCCTAGGCCTATTTCCCCCGCCGGGCTTCGCAAGGATGCGAGGCTGCTGGGGTCAGCAACGGCGCGCCGCCTAGCGTCGTGCCCGGATACTCCCCAAGAGGCCGGGTCGCTGGTCAACCTGAGCGCTCCACGCCTCGCTGTAAGCTTCAGCCTCCCCCGAACCACCATCCACCCCGTCCCACCGCCGCGCACGTCGTGCGAGGCCAACGGCTGAGCCTGTCATTCATCGCTGTCACAACAGAAGCCGCCTCCGGGCGGCTTTTTTGTGTCCAGACCTCGGCGCGCGCAGTCGTCTCCCCGCCACGCCTGCGGGCTTAACCCCCCGGATTTCCTGCACACCTGCAGCAGCCTAAAGCAGCGCCCTACCCGCGCTGCTGCAGGTCTCGCAGGCGTGGGGCGGTAAGTCGGCGGCACCTGCGAATCCCTGCATCCAAGGACGGTTCTGGCGATGGCCCATCGGTTCTTAGCGGCTCACAGCCCGCCCCTGAATTTTTAGGGCAGGCACCGGAACAAGGTGATCGGTAACCAAGCCGCCAAGATGAGGCCTAACCAATTGAATTCAAAAAGAAAATGCAAGTTACCTTCAATGGTGATTCGAGGTAACGGAAAAGGTAATCGACAGCTAAGCCATTGATTCAACTGGCTGACTTCGATGGAAAAGATTACCTCCCAAAAAGGTAACCCGATCACCTTCATATCACCATTTAATTACCATCATCTTTTCAATCTAAGTGATTGTATTTGCTGAATTTCCAAGCCATTCAGGTGATGGCATTACCTTTATCACCGTATCCCGATGGCGCTCCTAAAAATTCCATATAAGGCGGTGGGAGTCGCCCTCTCCCGCTTTGCCACTCGCACTACCGCAATCCCAAGCTGCCAGCCGCGGCCCCCCGTACACCCATCAGATGGGGCCCCTGCCCACCACGCCAGGCGTTGGCCAACAACAAACCTTTGGGAAAACCGTCAGCGCCTCCCTAGTAGAGCAATGACTTACAGGGCAGGTGCTGGGAAAATAATTGCGGGTAAGTTGCTGTCTTTTAAGCAAAGTCCCAGAAACTTTTAATCTTTTGGTCGATGGTTCGAATCCATCACGGCCCACCAGCATCGCTGCAAAGCAGCCACCGGCACCCCAAAGTGCTCTGATGCGCATTCCGCGCTCCCTCTACGCAATGACGAAAACGACGGCCGCAGCGGTGCGCTGGCGTCTGCCGTTTTGCCCTGTCTGCACATATCAACGCGGCTGCGACGTTACCGCTTGATGCCTGCTCGTTTTCACGCCCCGCCTGCGGACAGGGCGTGAAACATCTCCGCCGCCGTCAGCGCAACTCGATGCCGATCGCTGCTGCCGCATCCCGCGCGATCGCCCGCGCCTGTCCCACATCGGTCGCGCGCGCCAGCGTCACGCCAACCCGGCGCTGGCCTTCCACCACCGGCTTGCCGAACAGGCGCAACGCCGAATCCGGGTGGATCAGCGCTTCGGCCACGTTGCTGAAGAACGGCACGCCATGGCCCTGCGCCAGCATTGCGCACGAGGCCGACGGGCCGTGGTGGCGGATCAGTGGAATCGGCAGGCCGAGAATGGCGCGCGCGTGCAGCGCGAACTCGCTCAGCTCCTGCGACACCAGCGTCACCAGGCCGGTGTCGTGCGGACGCGGTGACACCTCGCTGAACCACACCTCATCCTTCTTCACGAACAGCTCGACGCCGAATACCCCCCAGCCGCCGAGGTCGTCGGTGATCGCACGCGCCACTGCCTGCGCGCGCTCCAGTGCGATGGTCGACATCGCCTGCGGCTGCCAGCTCTCGCGGTAGTCGCCATCCTTCTGCAAGTGGCCGACCGGATCGCAGAACGCGGTACCACCGGCGTGGCGCACGGTCAGCAGGGTGATCTCGTAGTCGAAATCGATGAAGCCCTCGACGATGCAGCGCCCGGCGCCGGCACGACCACCGGTCTGCGCGTACTCCCAGGCCGGGCCGATGTCGGCTTCGCTGCGCAGCGTGCTCTGGCCCTTGCCCGAGGACGACATCAGTGGCTTGACCACGCACGGCAGGCCGATCGCGGCCACCGCGTCGCGGTATTCGGCTTCGGTATCGACAAAACGATAGGGTGAGGTCGGCAGGCCCAGGGTTTCGGCGGCCAGCCGGCGGATGCCTTCGCGGTCCATGGTCAGGCGCGCGGCGCGGGCGGTCGGGATCACCCGCAGGCCCTGCTCGGCTTCCAGCCGCACCAGGGTTTCGGTGTGGATGGCCTCGATCTCCGGCACCACCAGATGCGGCTGCTCCAGCGCGATCAGTGCCGCCAGCGCGTCCGGATCGAGCATGTCGATGACATGGCTGCGGTGCGCCACCTGCATGGCCGGCGCGTTGGCGTAGCGGTCGGCGGCGATGACTTCGACCCCGAACCGCTGCAGCTCGATGGCCACTTCCTTGCCCAGTTCGCCCGAGCCGAGCAGCAGGACGCGGGTGGCGGATGGGGACAGCGGGGTACCGAGGGTGATCATCAGGCAGTTCCGGGCGGGCGCGAAAGAGGATGCACATTCTAGGCAAGCCGGCGACTGCCGGGGATGCGCACCCGCCCCGCCATGCCGGTTCCGCATATCCGGCACTTTCCTGCGGCGGACGCGGGCCGGGCGGCAGGCGACGGGAGCGCCTTCCAGACCCTCTTGCATGTTGATATCAATTTGATATCTTTCCAACCAACCACTACGGAAGATGTGCCATGAAAGAGAAGTCGATCGGTTCGCTATCCGGTATTCCCACCCTGCTCGGCACGCTGGTGCTGATGCTGGCCGGCGCAGCCGCTGTCATCGCCGCGATCGTCCTCACCAAGAACGGCGCTGACGGCAGCGGGCCGCTGGTTCTGGCCGGCATTGTGCTGGTCACCCTCGGCATCTTCCTCAGCTGCGGCCTGTACATGGTCCAGCCCAACCAGGCCGCGGTACTGAGCCTGTTCGGCAAGTACGTGGGCACGGTCAAGGACAACGGCCTGCGCTGGAACAACCCGTTCTTCACCAAGCGCAAGGTCAGCCAGCGCGTGCGCAATTTCGAAAGCGGCAAGCTCAAGGTCAACGAGCTGGACGGCTCGCAGATCGAGATCGCCGCGGTCATCGTCTGGCAGGTCGTGGACGCCTCCGAGGCGGTCTACAACGTCGACGACTACGAAAGCTTCGTGCATATCCAGTCCGAATCGGCGCTGCGCGCGATGGCCACAAGCTATCCCTACGACCAGCACACCGAAGGCCAACTGGCGCTGCGCAGCCATGCCGCCGAGATCTCCCAGCACCTGAAGGACGAACTGGCCGAGCGCTTGGCCGATGCCGGCGTGCAGGTGCTCGACGCCCGCATCAGCCACCTCGCCTACGCCCCGGAAATCGCCCAGGCGATGCTGCAGCGCCAGCAGGCCAGCGCGGTGATCGCCGCGCGCACGCAGATCGTCGCCGGTGCGGTCGGCATGGTCGAAATGGCGCTGCTGGAACTGCAGAAAAATGCCGTGGTCGAGCTCGATGAAGAGCGCAAGGCGCAGATGGTCGGCAACCTGCTCACCGTGCTGTGCTCGGACCGTGGCACCCAGCCGGTGGTCAATGCCGGCTCCCTGTACTGAGGACGGCGGTATGAATGTTGCCGCCCCGCTGATCATCGCCGCCACCGGCATCCCCGCCCTGCTGATCGCGGTGTGGAGCGGGCGCCCCGGTACCGCGCACGCCCGCGGAGTGGGGCTGCGCTGGGCACTGATCGCCCTGTGCATGTTCCTCGGTGCCACCGGCCTGTACCTGGCCGGCGACAGCCGCACCATCACCTACGCGGTGGTGATCGCGCTGGTGGTCGCCGTCAATGCACTGGGCATCTCGCTGGTGCTGCTCCTGCGCCGCGGCGGCGATGGAGCACCGCGGCAGTGAGTGAGAAGAAGGCCTATCCGCTGCGCATCAACGCCGACGTCCTGGCAGCTGCCCAGCGCTGGGCCGATGACGAACTGCGCAGCCTCAACGCACAGATCGAATACGTGATCCGCGATGCCCTGCGCAAGGCCGGGCGGCTGCCAAAACCCAAACGCGAACCCGGGGAAGAAGAACCATGAGCACGCAGTGGAAGTACCTCGTCGTCAAAGCCGATACCGGCATGTGGGGCACGTTCAAACCCGAGGACCTGCAGGAGCAGTTGGACAAGCACGGGCGACTGGGCTGGGAGCTGGTGAACGTGGTGCATTCGATGCCGGGCTATTCCTCGCCGACCCTGATCTTCAAGCGCGAAGCCTGACCGCCCCCCCCATGCCCACTTCCCTGCCAGAAGACTTCGCGATAGCCCCCAGCAGCGGCAGGCCCCTGCTGTTCCTGTGGGTGATCCTCGGCGCTGCGCTCCTGCTGCCACTGCTGCTGACCCTCAATGCACACGGCAGCGGCCGGCTGGGCACGGCCAGCACCGGGCTGGGACCCGCACTGGTGCTGTTGACCGGTGCAATCGTCACTGCGGCCTACCGGCGGCAGCGGATCACGCTCGATACCACCGGCCTGACCATCCGCTCCACCTTCTACACCCGTACCGCCGCCATCAGCGCGTTGAAGCTGGAGCAGGCGCGCATCGTCGATCTGGCCGAGCACACCTCGCTGCAGCCCGCCCTCAGGACCAACGGTTACAGCCTGCCCGGCTTCAAGGCCGGCCATTTCCGCATGCGCGGCGGCAGCAAGGTGTTCTGTCTGGTCACCGACAGCAGTCGCGTGCTGGTCCTGCCGCTGCGCGACGGCTCAACCGTGCTGATCAGTCCCGAACATCCACACGCACTGCTGGATGCACTCCGGCAGCTGGCCGGCGCGCCCGGCCCGGCCTAAGCTGCGGCATGCGCAACACTCCCCATGTCCTGATCAACACGCCGGAGATCGAAATCTGGCCCGGCAGCCTGCTGCGTGCGCGCAGCAACCACGATGCCCGCATCCTCGCCCGCGCTTCGCACGTGTTGCGACGCAAACGTGACGGCTGCTATCTGGCCGCGCAACTGCGCAGCGGCCTGATGCCACTGGTCAGCCGCCTGCCGGAAGAGCCCGGTATCGAGCCGGCACTGGCCGCCCTGCATGCCCTGCAGTCACAGGCCTCCCGCATCCCGCCGCCGGCAGGCGAACTGCCGCTGGACGCACTGCAGCAGTGGCTGGAGCAACTGGGCCTGGACAGCGAAGGCTATGCCGCGCAGACCGGCCTGCCACTGATCGCCGAGCCGGCGCACCTGTTGCTGGCCGGTTTCGACCGCTATCGCCGCCCGCTGTGGCTCACCCGCACCGCCGCACGCGGATGGCAGCGCATGCAGCAGGCCGCGGCACGGCATGGCGTCGCGCTCGAAGCCATCTCCGGCTATCGCAGCCACGCCTACCAGACCGCCATCTTCGAACGGAAACTGTCGCGCGGCCTTGCGCTGGAACAGATCCTCACCGTCAATGCCGCGCCCGGCTACAGCGAACACCACGGCGGCAACGCACTGGATATCGGCACGCCCGGTAAGCCGCCGGCCGAGGAATCCTTCGAGCACAGCGCCGCCTTCGCATGGCTGCAACAGCATGCCGGCGCGTTCAATTTCCACCTGAGCTACCCGCGCGACAACCCGCACGGCATCGTCTACGAACCCTGGCACTGGTGCCTGCGGACCTAGGCGCCATCACACAGCTACACGGCCAGCCCACGGCGCAGATGACTGCCACCGCATCGGCCGCATGCAGCCGACCCAACGCAAGGCTCCAAACGACATCGGGCAGCCACAGGGCTGCCCGACTGCAACACGATATGCAGGAGCCGATCAGTAGCGCAGCAGCGCCGAGCCCCAGGTGAAGCCGCCACCGAACGCTTCCAGCAGCAACAACTGGCCACGCTCGACACGACCGGAACGGATCGCCTCGTCCAGCGCCAGCGGCACCGACCCGGCGGAGGTGTTGCCATGCTTGTGCACGGTCACCACCACCTGCTCCATCGGCATTTCCAGACGCCTGGCGGTGGCCTCGATGATGCGCAGGTTGGCCTGGTGCGGGATCAGCCAGTCCAGATCGGACTTGTCCAGCCCATTGGCCTGCAAGGCCTCGTCGACCACCGAGTCCAGCGCCTTGACGGCGTACTTGAAGACGTCGTTGCCCTTCATGGTCAACTTGCCCGGCTGGTCGAAGCCGGTGGACACACCCGCCGGATGCCACAGCAGCTCCTTCTTGCTGCCATCGGCATGCAGATGGGTGCTGAGGATGCCGGTTTCCTCGTCGGCCTTGAGCACGACGGCGCCGGCACCATCGCCGAACAGCACGCAGGTGGTGCGGTCGTTCCAGTCGACGATACGGGTCAGGGTTTCCGCACCGATCACCAGTACATGCCTGGCGTCGCCGCTGCGGATGAATTTGTCGGCGGTGCTCAACGCGAACAGGAAGCCCGAGCAGGCCGCGTTGACATCGAATGCCGCCGCCCCGGTCGCGCCCAGACGCGCCTGGATCAGGCAGGCGGTGGACGGGAAGATCAGGTCCGGCGTGGTCGTGCCGACGATGACCATGTCCAGCTCGGAGGCCTCGATACCGGCCGCCTCCAGCGCACGCAACGCGGCCTGGTAGCCCAGATCACCGGTGGTTTCGCCGTCGGCAGCCACATGCCGCTCACGGATACCCGTTCGCGACTGGATCCACTCGTCGGTCGTGTCGACGATCTTGGCCAGATCGTCATTGGTCAACACTTTCTCGGGCAAATGACTACCGGTGCCCGCGATCCTCGAGTAGATCCGCTTGCTCATGCTGTTTCCTGTTGCGCACGAAACCGCCCGAAGGCGGTCCCGGAAGAATCGGTGCAACAGCCGTCACGCAAGCGTGGCGGCCATCACGAATCAATCTTCTTCGACGACCGAGGACTTGGTCGTGATCACCTTCTTGCCACGGTAGAAACCGTCGGCGGTGATGTGGTGGCGCAGGTGCACTTCACCGGTGGTCGGATCGGTGGACAGCTGCTTGGCGCTCAGGGCGTCGTGGGCACGACGCATGCCGCGGCGGGACGGGGTGACACGGGATTTCTGCACAGCCATGGGGTTGCTCCAAACTCGGTTTCGTTTACTTCGTCGTTTAATTGCACGGGACGCCAGCGTCCAGCACTACTCTCGCTTTCGCCGCGACCGCCGACGACAACCGGCCGCTATTGTTTCTTCAGCGCCGCCAACGCCGCGAACGGGTTGGCCTTGTTCAATTCTTCTTCAGTCGCAAACCAGTCCTTCTCGACCGCTTCGCTTCCCGGTGACAGCGGCACCACGGGTACCGCCAGCACCAATTCATCCTCTACCAGCTCCAGGGGCCGCAGGTTGCCGTCTTCCGGCACCAGCAGCGCCTCGTATTCCGGCGGCAATGCCGATTCCTCGGCCTCGTCGCGGATCAGCCCCAGCCGCTGCTTAAGCGACACCGGCAGCAAAAAACGCTGCAGACTGCGCTGGCAGACCAGCGGCAGCTCGGTATCAACGGTCAGTTCGACATAGGCCACCTGCATGTCGTCGTCGCGACCGAACTCCAATGCATAGCTGCACTGGCCTTCGGTATCGGCAACCAGACCCTGCAGTCGGGTCATATCGGACAAAGGCACCTGGCCGTCAAAGCACCTGCGTGCTGCGACCATCCGCCAAGCATCCAGCAATTCGGGCACGTTCGCGGACATAAGCTGCAGAATGTTAAGGATACGCCCGGCCACTGTCAAACAAGCGGCCAGCTAAGTTTGCTTTCCAGAGCGGCGCGGCGCCACACTGCCCGCGCTCCTGGACGGCCATTTTCGCATGCAAACGCTGTTTCTCGCCTCTTCCTCCCGATATCGCGCCGGATTGCTGGGCCGGCTGGGCATTCCATTTGACTGCGTGGCGCCGCAGGTGGACGAATGGCCCCGTGCGGACGAGCCGCCGCCGCAGCTGGCCGAGCGCCTGGCCGCAGCCAAGGCCGGGGTGGTCGCCGCGCAACACCCCGGCAGCTGGGCGATCGGTTCGGACCAGGTCGCGGAACTGGACGGCGTGCCGCTGGGCAAGCCGGGCAGCCATGATGCAGCCGTCGCCCAGCTTGCCGCCATGTCCGGCAGGGCCGTCCGCTTCCACACCGCGCTCTGCATTGCCAACGGCCAAATGCGGCTGCATGCGCTGGACCTCACCACCGTGCAGTTCCGTACCCTGGCGAGGAGTGAAATCGAGCGCTATGTGGCCATCGAACAACCGCTGGATTGCGCAGGCAGCTTCAAGTGCGAGGGTCTGGGCATCACCCTGTTCGAGGCGATCCACAACACCGACCCCACCGCGCTGGTCGGCCTGCCGTTGATCGCCACCGCGCGGTTGCTGCGCCAGGCCGGCTTCATCCTGCCCTGACGGCCAGCCCCCGCAACCGGCGCATTCACCGGCTGGCGGCATGGCTGCCAGCGGACAGTGGATCCGACCGGATAAAATCGTGGCCGGCCTGCCCCTGCAAAATCAGCGTGCCGGAACCTCGAACGGCTGCTCGACCCACGATTCCACACTGCCATCGGTTCCATGCAGACGCAGCCCGAGCCAGTGCTGGCCGGGAGACAGTGTGGTGGTGTCGAGGCGGGCGCTGAAACCGGCGTTGGGATGGTTCGGATCGGTGGAGATTTTCCAGTAGCCGGTGACGTCCTGTTCAGCGCCGTAATCGGCCGTGGCCAGCACCTGTCCGTCCACCAGCACCTCGACACCCCGCAATCCCACCCCATCCTTGAAGGCCCATCCCTGCACCTCGACCACCCCGTCCAACCGCGCTTGCGGCAGTGGCGTGTTGATCCACGCCATCGCCGGTGCCACACAGGGACCAGGCTGCTTTTCGGCCGGCAGCCGGAACAGCAGGAAGCGCTGGTAGCCGTGATCGATGGAAACCACGCGCGGCGGCGGCAACGGCCCGACCCGCTCGCATACCTGGTGGTAGTAGGTAAGCAAGTCGCGATAACGCAGCTCTCCCGGCGCCAGCACCAGCAGCTGCGGCGCAGAACGGCTGCCATCACTGAGCAGTTGCCACAGCGCCAGCTGCGCGGTGCGGCCATGGCGATCATTGAGCTCATGCGGCAGGACCTTGATGGACGCATCCCCCAGTTGGAAGCCCAGCTCCGCGCCCACCTTGAAACTGCCGGCCAGCACTTCGGTATCGGCCGGCATCTGCGCCAGTTCATCGCGCACGGCATCGGCAAGCGGCCGCCAACCGGCAAAGTTGCGCGGATAGTGCTTGCTGCCCGCCAGCTGCTCACGCTGTGACGGCATCGAGGCCACCACGTAGTAACCCATCGCCACCGTCAGGCCGAGTGCCGCCAGCACCCAGACGCTGCGGCGCCAGAAACGCGGCCAGCGCTCCAGCAGCAACGGCACGCAGACCAGCAGGGCCAGATATCCCGGTAGCGGCCAATGGAAACTGATGCGTTCCACATCCGTGAAGAAGCCGGCCAGGAAGATCAGCACCGTTGAAACGGCACCGATCGAGGCGAAATAGCGCCACAGCACCTGCCGGGCACCCGCTCCGCGGACACGCAAACCGCGCACCGCGGTCATCGCCATCGCCACAAACAGCAGTGGCGTGACCAGCAATGGCTGGATGACGAGGAACAACAGGCCTTCGCTCTGGAACGCCCACGGATGGCGCTCCAGGATCTGGAACTTCAGTCCCGCGTCGTGATTGTCCAGATTCCACGCCAGCAGCGGCAACCAGGCAGCGATGCCCACCGCCAGCGCCATCCAGACCCGCGCATCGCGCAGTATCCGCCGCCCCTCGGGCAACAGCAGCAGCGCGACAAAACCGACCACGATCACCCCGATGAAGCGATAGTGGCTCAACGCACCGACCAGCAGGCCCAGCGCCAGCAGCAATGCGCTGCCTGCATCGACGTTGCGCAGCAAGAGCGCACCTGCCCACAGGCACAGCAGCGCCGCGAAGGCCATCGGCACATCCGGTACCGCCAGGATGCCGAGGGTCGCCGACAGCGGCATCAGCACGGTGAGCGCACCTGCCTGCCAGCCCGCACGCACGCCGAACCAGCGGCGGGTGATCGCCACCACCATCCACGGCATCAGTGCTCCCAGCAGCAGGAACAGCAGGCGCACGCCGAGCCGGTGGCCCCCGGCGATCTCCACGCCGAGGCGGATCATCCACGCGGTCAATCCCGGCAGATCGGAATAGGCCGCCGCCAGATGCTGGCCTTCCTGCCAGTAGAACGCCTCGTCCACGAACAGTGGCAGGTACGCAGCGACCAGAACCTTGATACTGCCCACCAGTGCCCACAGCAGCAGGAACGCCCGGTAGGCGCGTTGCTCGCTTGCAGATGCCACGTAAACTCCCCCCATCCCGTTTTTGAGACGACCATGCCCGTCGCACCGTCCGGAATGCTACCTGAAGTCACCCTACAGTCCTTACGGCGCGCGCAGGAGCAGGTCAATGCGCTGCTGCTGGGCAAGGCCCATGAAGTGCGGCTGGCGTTTGTCGCACTGCTCTCCGGCGGGCACCTGCTGATCGAGGATCTGCCCGGGCTCGGCAAGACCACGCTGGCCCACGCCATGGCCTCCAGTCTCGGCCTGCAACTGCAGCGCGTGCAGTTCACCTCCGACCTGCTGCCGGCCGACGTGCTGGGCATTTCGGTCTACGAGGCACACAGCCGCAGTTTCCAGTTCCACCCGGGGCCGGTGTTCTGCAATGTGCTGCTGGCCGATGAGATCAACCGCGCCCCGCCGCGCACCCAGAGCGCGCTGCTGGAAGCGATGGCCGAGCAGCAGGTCACCCTCGACGGCGTCACCCATGCCTTGCCCGATCCGTTTTTCGTCATCGCCACGCAGAACCCGGTGGACCTGTCGGGCACCTTCCCATTGCCGGACTCGCAGCTGGACCGCTTCCTGCTGCGCCTGACACTGGGCTACCCGGATGTCGAATCCGAACGCGCCCTGCTCGCCGGTGGCAGCCGGCGGGAACTTATCGCCCGGTCACTGCCCTGCCTGTCCGCGGACGACATCCGCCTGCTGCGCGGCGCGGTCACGCAGGTGCATGCAAGCGATGCGCTGGTCGACTACGTGCAACGCCTGCTGCTGCGCAGCCGCCAGCATCCCGGCGTGCGGGTCGGCCTGTCGCCACGCGCCGGCATCGCCCTGCTGCGCGCGGCCCGCGCCCATGCGCTGCTGCTGGGACGGGAACATGTGCTGCCCGAAGACGTGCAGGCGCTGTTTCTCGCGGTCGCCGGCCACCGGCTGGTTCCCGAGGCCGAAGCCAGCACCGGCCCCGCACTGGCGCGCGCCATCCTGCATGCGGTCCAGGTGGATTGATGCGGACAGCCCTGCGCCAGCGCTGGCAGGCGCTGCAACTGCTGGCGCGCCCGCGGCAGCCCGAATCACTGCCGGCCAGCATCGACCGGCAGCGGATCTACGTGCTGCCCACCGGCTTCGGCCTGTTCCTGTGCGGCCTGCTGGCGGTGATGCTGCTGGGTGCGCTGAACTACAACAACAATCCGGCGCTGCTGCTGGCGCTGCTGCTGGCAACCACGATGCTGGCCAGTGCCCTGCACTCCCACCTGCAGCTTTCCGGATTGCGCCTGGAAGCCCTGTCGGCCGAGCCGGTCGCCGCCGGCCAGCAGTTGCGCCTGCGGCTGATGCTTTCGCGCGGTGACGTGCGCCCGCGACGTGGCCTGCAGATCGAACATGGAACTGCAGCGGCACACCTCGACCTGCAGGGTGACAGCCGCCGGGAGGTGGACCTGTGGCTGCCGACCCGCCGGCGCGGCTGGCTCGACCTGCAACGCATCCGCCTCAGCACCACCCAGCCACTCGGGCTGTTCCGCGCCTGGAGCTGGATCTGGCCGGACACCCCGCTGCTGGTCTATCCCGCCCCGGAAACCCCGGCCCCGCCCTTGCCCGATGGCGGCTCCGGCAACGCCCGTACCCATGTCCATCCACTCGGCGATGAACTGCAGCAACTGCGGCCCTATCGCCCCGGTGATGCCAGGCGCACCATCGCCTGGAAGCACTCGGCCCGCCGCGACAGCCTGCTGGTGCGCGAATACGAACGCTCCTCCGGCACGGAGCTGGTACTGGACTGGAACACACTGCACACCCTGCCGCATGAGCGCCGTATCGCCCGTCTGGCGCGCTGGGTGGACGAGGCCGAGCGCGAAGGCCGCCGCTACCGCCTGCAGATTCCCGGCGACATCGTCACCTCCGGCAACGGTGACGCCCATCGCCACCAGTGCCTGCGCGCGCTCGCGCTGCTGCCAGCGGCATGAGCAAGCACCCGACACTCGACCCGCCCACCCGCGGCTGGGTGCTGCTGAGCGCGGCACTGGCACTGCTGCCACTGCTGTTGCAGCTGCCGGCGGCGCTGGCCATCGGCTATGCGATCAGCGCCGTGATCGTGGCCGCCCTGTCCTGGCACCGCCCGGTTCCGATGCCGCTGCGACTGTTGCTGGTGGCGGCGATGCTGCTGGCGATCTACTGGCAGATGGGCGCCCGCCCCGGTCGTGACAGCGGCTGCGCCTTGCTGGCGGCGATGCTGGCGATCAAATCCAGCGAACTGAAAACCCGGCGCGACGCCCGCAGCCTGCTCGGCTTCGCGCTGTTCGCCCCGTTCTCGGCCTTCCTGCTCGACCAGGGCCCGGCCACCCTGCTGCTGGCGCTGGCCGCAGTGACCAGCACCCTGCTCAGCCTGCAACGCCTCGCCGATGCCGACGTTGCCCATGCGTCGCTGCCACTTGCCGGCCAGCTGCATGTCGTCGGCAGCCTGATGATGGTGGCGCTGCCACTGGCGCTGGCCGCATTCTGGCTGGTGCCGCGCCTGCCCACGCCGCTGTGGGGCATTCCGGAACGGGCGGTTGGCCGCCCCGGCCTTTCCGACAGCCTGCGACCGGGTGAGTGGATCGACCTGATGGCCGATGACAGTCCCGCCCTGCGCGCACAGTTCTTCGGCGCGGTGCCAGCGGAGAACCAGCGTTACTGGCGCGGACCGGTGCTGACCCGCTTCGATGGCCGCGCCTGGACCCGGCTGGACAGCCAGCGCCATGCCGCCCCGCCCGCCTTGGTGGCTGCCGGCCAGCAGTGGGACTACCAGATCGAATACGAACCCACCGAACGCCGGCAACTGGTCGCCCTCGACCTGCCCACCCGCGCTCCGGAAGACGCACGGCTGGACGCCGACTACAGCCTCGGCAGCACCCGCCCGCTTACCGCACTGAGCCGCTGGCGCCTGCAATCCACCGCATACCGGCAGTTCCAGCCCGAGCTGCCGGCGTCACTGCGTCAGCAGGCACTGCACCTGCCCGCCGGCTTCAATCCGCGCACGCTGGCACTGGGCCGCCAGTGGCGCACGGATGCCGGCGACGATGAGGCCGCCATCGTCGAGCGCGCCCTGCAATGGATCAGCGGCGAATTCGCCTACACGCTGGAAACACCCTTGGCCGGCCGCCACAGCGCCGATGAATTCCTGTTCGAGCAGAAGGCCGGTTTCTGCGAGCACTTCAGCTCCGCATTCGCTGTGCTGATGCGCAGCGCCGGCATCCCCGCCCGCGTGGTCACCGGTTACGCCGGCGGTGTGCGCAACCGTTTTGGCGACTACTGGGTGGTGCGACGGATGGACGCGCACGCCTGGACCGAAGTCTGGCTGCAGGGGCGCGGCTGGGTGCGGGTGGACCCGACCGCAGCGGTCGCTCCGGAGCGCATCTATGACACCCTCGAAGACCGCCTCGGTGCGGGCGGCAGCGGCGGCGCCGGCTTCACCATCGCCGGGCAGTGGAACCGTATCGCCCAGCTCGGCGACTGGATGCGCCGTGGCTGGAACGATATGGTGCTGTCCTTCGACGCCAGGCGGCAGCAGCAGCTGTTGCGCCCACTGGGCATCGAGCGCCTGCAGCCGGCGCAGCTGATCGCCCTGTTCGCCACCCTGGCGCTGCTGGCGGTCGGCAGCATGATCTGGCTGCTGGCACGCGGCGAACGCGAGCGCGACCCGCTGCTGCGCGCCTGGCACCGGCTGGAAGCACGTTATGCGCGGCTGGGACTGGCGCGCGAGATCCACGAGCCGGTTCTTGCCTGGGCACACCGCGTGGACCGCATCCGCCCCGGCAGCGACCTGCCCGTACTCAGCCAGCGTTTCAGCGATGCGCGCTACGCTGGCGCCATGTCCGACCTCGCTTCACTATTGGCGGACCTGCGCAGGCATCGTCCGAACTCCGGAGCACGACCATGAAGACCCGCATTTTCCTTACCTTCGCCGCCAGCCTGACGCTGGCCGCCTGTGCCACCGCGCCCAAACCGCTGCAGGGGCAGTTCAGCACTGTCTCGCCGCGCGACTCCGTTGCCCAGCAGCAGACCGGCACGCCGGTGCGCTGGGGGGGCCGCATCATCGAAACCCTGCCCGGACAGGGTGAAACCTGCTTCCAGATGCTCGCCCGTCCGCTCAACGGCACCGGCCGTCCGAGCAGCACCGCAGCCGATGCCAGCGACGGCCGCTTCATCGCCTGCCGCGCGGGCTTCTATGATCCTGCGGTGTTCGAGCCGGGCCGCGATGTGACCTTCATCGGCCGCGTCGAGGGCTACCAGACCACCCGGATCGGCGAGTACGAGTATCCGCTGGCCAAGATCGCCGCCGACGTGGTGTACCTGTGGCCGCTGCAGCGTGAAGTGGACGTGGTGCCGGCCTATCCGTACGGTCCGTGGGGCCCGGGCTGGGGTCCCGGCTGGGGCTGGGGTTACCGCGGCTGGTGGTGAGCCCGGCCAACACATGAAACACCGCAACGCCGCCTCCGGGCGGCGTTTTCCGTTGCAGCGGTACAGCCATGCCAATCAGGGCAAAGCCCGAAAAACAGCACGCCTCAGGGCCCATCAACGCGGCCCACCGCTGGCGCAATTCCTGCCGTTCCAAAGGCAAAAACGCCACCCGGAGGTGGCGCCCTGCTCTGTCCGTCCAGCCGGCCTCACGCCGTGCCGAAATGTCCCAGCGGCGCACCGGCCAGCAGGTGCAGATGGATATGGAACACCGTCTGCCCGGCATCCTCGCGGCAGTTCATCACGATACGGTAGCCGTTCTGCGCCAGCCCTTCCGTGCGTGCGTATTCCGCCGCGGCCAGGGCCAGCTTGCCGATCAGGTGCGCCTGTGACGGCTGCAGGTCATCCAGTGTCGGAATGACCTCGTTCTTCGGGATGAAAAGCACATGCACCGGCGCCTGCGGGGCGATGTCCTTGAAGCCCAGCACTTCCTCGTCCTCGTAGACGATGCTGGCGGGAATTTCGCGGCGGATGATCTTGCCGAAAATCGTATCGGTCATGCGGCGGCTCACTGCGGGAAACGGCCTACAGCTTACCGTTTCGGCAGCGGCTATTCGCCGACTTCGCTGCGGCTGCCAAACGCATGTGACAAGGTGCCGCGATCCACGTATTCCAGCTCCCCGCCCAGCGGCAGCCCCTGCGCCAGACGGCTCGGCCGCACCTTGTGGCGGCGCGCCAGTTGCGCCAGATAGTGCGCGGTGGCTTCACCTTCGATGGTGGAGTTGGTGGCGATGATCAGCTCGGTGACCTCGCCCTGCGCCAGCCGGGTTTCAAGCTGGTCCAGACCCAGCTCGCGCGGGCCGATGCCATCCAGTGGCGACAGCCGTCCCTGCAGCACGTAGTAAACGCCGCGATAGCTGGTGGCATGTTCAATCGCCAGACGGTCGGCCGGTGACTCGATCACGCACAGCATCTGCCGCTCACGGCTGCTGCTGGCGCACACCGGGCACACCTCGCTCTCGCTGAAATCGCGGCATTGCGCGCAGTGGCCGACCTTCTCGATGGCTTCGGCCAGCACCTCGGACAACCGCTGGCCACCGTCGCGGGCACGCTCCAGCACATGGTAGGCCATGCGCTGGGCGGTCTTCTGGCCGACGCCGGGCAACACCCGGAAGGCTTCGATCAGTTGTTCCAGCAGCGGCAGGCTCATCGCAACAGGCTCTCTTCAAAACGAACGCGCGAAGCCTTGAAGGCTTCGCGACGTGGACGACACAGGGGCCGGGCACCCCGGCACCGGCATCATCAGAACGGCAGCTTCATGCCCGGCGGCAGCTTCATGCCGGCCGTGGCCGAGCCCATGCGCGCCTGCGACTCGGCATCGATCTTGTTGGAGGCGTCGTTGAAGGCGGCGGCGATCAGGTCTTCCACCATCTCCTGGTCGGACAGCACCGACGGATCGATGCGCACCTTGCGGCATTCCTTGGCACCGGTCAGGGTGACGCTGACCATGCCGCCACCGGCGCTGCCGGTCACTTCCAACTTGGCGATTTCTTCCTGTGCCTTCTGCAGGTTTTCCTGCATTTTCTGGGCCTGTTGCATCATCTGGGCGATATTGCCGCGCATGGTTGCTTACTCTTCAAATGGACGGATGGAATCGGCCACGACCCGGGCACCCTGCTGGATCAGCTGTTGCACCTGCGGATCGGCCATGAAAACGGCTTCTGCCGCATCTTGCTGTTCACCGCGCCGGCGGTCGGCGCGCTCGTGCAACGTCTCGGCCTGGACGTTGCCGGTTTCAATCACGATTTTCGGCGTGCTGCCCAGCGCCTGCGACAAGGCCTGCGCCAGTGCCGCCAGCGCGCGCTCGGACTGAAGGTATTCAAAACCGGGCAGCAGCCCCAGCCGCAACACACCGTGCTGGAAACTGACGAAAGCGCAGTTGGCCGCCAGCTCGCGCGAGGGGCCGGTCAGACCACTGTCAGCCACCAGATCCAGCCACTGCTCGGCATTCTCCAGCGCGCGACCGGCCGACGGCTTGGCCGCGGCTGCCGGCTCGATGGCAATGCCGGTCGGCCGCACGGGAGCGGGAGCAGCTACCGGCGCTGTCGCCACAGGTGGCGCGGAGCGGACCGGTGCGACCTGCAGCGGCTCAGGCTCGACCTCTTCGGACGAGGCCATCTCCATGGCCATGGCTTCGTCCCGCGCACTGGCGTGGGCAGCCTGTGTTTCCCACGGCGGCAGATCATCGGCGACAGCACGCGGCTTCTCCGCAGCTGCAGCCGGTGCGGGCGGTGTCGGAGTTGGCGATTGCGGCACGACCTCGACCACCGGCACCGCCACTTCGACGGGTGCGGCCACAGGTGCGGCAACCACCGGCTGCCGCACAGGTTCAACCGCCTTGGCCAGCGGCGCCGGGTTGGCTGCAGCCGAGGTGGCAACACCTGCATCCGCCCCCCCCGGCACAACACCACCGGCACCTGCACCCTGCCCCGAACCTTCCGGCACCGCCGGTACGGCATCGGCCGGGCGGAACGCCAGCATGCGCAGCACGGTCATCTCGAAACCGGCACGCGGGCTGGGCGCCAGATGCAGATCGCGACGCCCTCCCAGGGTCATCTGGTACCAGAGCTGCACCACTTCCGGACGCAGCCGCTGTGCGAAAGCCACCGCGTCGATGCCTTCGCCCGGCACCACCGTACCCGGTACAAGCTGCTGCACTTGGATGCGATGCAGGGCTTCGGCCAGTGCATCCAGCACACCATTCCAGTCCGGTGAGAAGTCGGCCAGCGTGGCCACCACCTGCAGCAGCCGCGCGCCATCGCCGCTCGCCAGGGCATCCAGCATCGCCGCCACCTGGGTACGGTCGACGGTGCCGAGCATCGCCCGCACCACCTCCTCGCGCAGCGCACCACCGGCATAGGCGATGGCCTGGTCCAGCAGCGACAGGCCGTCGCGCAATGAACCATCGGCGGCATGCGCCAGCTGCACGATGGCGCTGTCGTCAAACTCGATCTGCTCGGCGCTCATGATCCGCGACATCTGCCCGCGGATCTGTTCCTCATCCAACCGCTTGAGGTTGAACTGCAGGCAGCGCGACAACACGGTGACCGGCAGCTTCTGCGGGTCGGTGGTGGCCAGCAGGAACTTCACGTGCTCCGGCGGCTCCTCCAGCGTCTTCAGCAGCGCGTTGAACGCCGCCTTGGACAGCATGTGCACCTCGTCGACCAGGTAGACCTTGTACTTGCCACGGCTGGGCATGTACTGCGCGTTCTCGATCACCTCGCGCACATCGTCCACGCCGGTGTTGGAGGCTGCGTCGATCTCCAGCAGGTCGATATAGCGGCCGGCATCGATGTCCAGACAGGCCGGACACTGGCCGCACGGATCGGCGCTGGTGCCCTGCTCGCAGTTCAGCGACTTGGCGAAAATGCGGGCGATGGTGGTCTTGCCGACACCACGGGTGCCGGTGAACAGGAAGGCATGGTGGACGCGGCCACTGTCCAGCGCATTGCTGAGCGCGCGGACCACATGCTCCTGGCCCACCAGCTCGGCAAAACGCTTTGGACGCCACTTGCGGGCAAGGACGAGATAGGACATCGGGCAACCGTCTTCAGCTGAGCCGACATTGTGCCATGCCCTCTCCCCTCCCCGCCCTTCCGCAACCACCGCTCCGGCCACAGGCGCCTCCGGCGGCATATGAAGGGATGCGGCAGACAGTGCGCCGCCTGTACGCCCTCCCATCGGCAGGAAAGCAAGGCCTGTACAGGCTGCTGCATGGGAATCGACTGCCGCACATACCGCGGCGATAGCGGAGCAGGCCAAAGCGGTCATGGCGAAAGAAGTCGCCACTTGGTGCCTTCTTGCACATGAGCAGGCTGGCAGATTGGCGGGATGGCAAGCCGCTGCCGCCTGCCTTGATGCCCGATCGCGGCCATCGACGCGGCGGCGCGCAATTGCGACTTGTGGCAATCGCCCCGTCCCTATAGAATTTGCGCCCCTGCAGCGCCTTCTTGCTGGTTGCAGGTCCCGGAGAGGTGTCCGAGTGGTTGAAGGAGCACGCCTGGAAAGTGTGTAAGCGTCTAAACCGCGCTTCGGGGGTTCGAATCCCCCTCTCTCCGCCAGTTTCAGTATCCGGATCCGTCCGGAACAGCGAAAACCGGGCCGCGCGATGCGCGGCTCGCGTCTATGGTGGCCCCGTCGGCCCCTCGCGACGCTAGGTCGAAAATCCCGCCAGGGCCGGAAGGCAGCAACGGTATCGATCGACGCGGGCGCCGAGGTCAGCCGGCGGGGCCACCGCCTTTTCATCCCCTTCCCGCGCCTGCCAGCTCAGCCGTCGAAAGGCTCCGCACGCGGCGCAGTGGGTACGGCCAGCGGCACGCACTCGCCGGGCATCGCCACACGATGGCCGCGTGCACGCAGGGCCTCGCCATCGGCGGCGCTGGCGTAGTGGTAGAGCATCATCCGCGCCTGCGTTGCGGCGTCGTACTCGCGCTCTAGGTCGTCCACACCGGTATGCGAGGGATTGCCGTGCAAGCCGCAGTCGTGGGCGATCAGCTCGCCATCGCCGGCATAACGCGCCAGCATTTCTGGAATCGGGCGGGTATCCCCGCTCCACACCAGTGCACCTTGCAGCCGCAATCCATAGGCGGTTTCCGGCCAATGGTGGCGTACCGGGAACACTTCCAGCCGCACGCCGTCATGCCAGAACGCATCCCCCACCACGACCAGCTGGAACGCGTCCCAGAAATTGGCACCGCCCTCGGCCAGCACGTTCGGGTAATCGCCCACGCGTTTATGCAGCAGCGGCACCACCGGCGCCGGCACATACAGCCGCACCTTGCCGCGCCGCTGCGGGTTGAAATAGGCATCCACGAACAGCCGCTCGAAACCGGCGACATGGTCCAGATGGATATGGGTGACGAATACCGCCGCGGGCATCGCGCCGTACTGCGCGCAATAGGCGGTCAAGCCTTCACCGCCGCAATCGATGGTCAGCCATGGCCGGCCGCCACGCTCGACCACCGCCATCGGCGATCCCAGCTCCACCGCCGACGCATTGCCGACTCCCAGAAAGCGCAACGCCCAGTGCACTTCAGACGCCCCGGTTCCAGGCCAGATCATAGGCACGGCGCAAGCGCGCGAAATCATGTTCGACGTCTTCTCGGCTGCGCTCGCCACGCAGCTTCAGCAGCGAACGCAGCAGGCGCTTGAGATTGCGCTCACGCCAGCTCGTGGCCGGAATACGCAGCACGCCACGGTCGAAATCGATCAACCAGCCGTGGCCACCGGCATCGAACAGGATGTTGTGGGCATTGAGATCGGCGTGATCCAGGCCGGCGCGATGGAAGCGGGCAATCAACCGCCCCGCCTCTTCCCACGGCGCGCCGCGCCCGGCCACCAGCGCCCGGTCGGCCAGCGAACGCACGCCATCCAGCCGCTCCATCAGGATTGACGCGCGGTAACCCAGCCCATCGCGCATGTAGAAGGCCGCCAATGGCCGCGGCACCGGCAGCTTGTTGGCCAGCAGCTTCCGCATCAGCCGGAATTCGGCGAAGCTGCGCGTGCGATGCGCCCCCTGCCAGAGATAGCGGTCACGGCTGAATCTGGCAGCCGCGCCACCGCGCAGGTAGTTGCGCAGCACGCAATGGCCGAACCCGGCATCGACGAACCATGCGCCACCGCGCCCGCCATCGGCCACCGGACGCGCTTTGTCGCCCCAGTAGGCAGGCGAAAACAGCTCGGGCCCGGCTTGCCGCAGGCGTTCGTGGTCGAACAGAATGGCCCCGTAACCACGTCCATCGCGGCACGGCGTCAGCGCTTCAGTGGCGTCGAATGCAACCATCAATGCGAGTCTAACAACACCATGCCTGCATCGTCCCCCTCCTTGTGCCTCTTGCGCCTTTCGGCACTGGGGGATGTCACCCATGTCGTGCCACTGGTGCGGACACTGCAGCAGGCGCATCCGGCCACCACGCTGCACTGGGTGATCGACAAGGCCGGTCACCGGCTGCTTGAAGGCCTGCCGGGGGTGAACTTCCACGTCTACGACAAGAACAGCGGCGTGGCCGGCATGCGTGCGCTGCGCGGCGAGCTGCCCGCCGGCCGCTTCGACGCGCTGCTGCAGATGCAGGTCGCCTTCCGCGCCAACCTGCTCTCGGCCTTCATCCCGGCCCGGCGTCGCATCGGTTACGACAGATCGCGCTCGAAGGACCTGCACGGACTTTTCATCAACGAGCGCATTCCCGACCGTCCCGGCATCCATGTGCTCGATGCGATCGGCAGCTTCTGCGAACCACTGGGGCTGCAACAGACGCAGGTCAGCTGGGACCTGGCCACACCGCCGGAAGCGCATGACTGGGCCCGTGCGCAATGGGACGATGATGGCCGCCCGGTGCTGATGATTTCGCCGTGTTCCAGCCACACCCGGCGCAACTGGTATGCCGACCGCTATGCCGCACTGGCCGACCATGCCGCCGCACAGGGCTGGCGCGTGGTGCTGTGTGGTGGCCGCAGCGAGCTGGAACGCAGCACCAGCGATGCCATCCTCGCAGCGATGGAACACCCGGCGCTGGATCTGGTCGGCAAGGACACCCTGAAACAGCTGCCGGCGCTGCTGGCCCGCGCCCAGCTGCTGGTCACCCCCGACTCCGGCCCGATGCATATCGCCAATGCGGTGGGCACCAAGGTGCTGGGGCTGCACGCGGCCAGCAACCCGGAGCGCAGCGGCCCGTATTCGGATCGCCGCTATTGCGTGAACCGCTACGACGATGCCGCCCGCCGCTTTCTGCACAAGCCGGCCAGCGCGTTGAAGTGGGGCACCAAGATCGAGTTCGACGAGGTCATGTCGCTGGTCGGCGTCGCCGATGCCATCGCCGCGTTCGAACGCTACCGCGCCGATCATCCGCGCTGAACCGCTGCCATCGTGAACGCCGCTGCCTCCACGAGGCCCATGCCATGCGCGTGGACCGGATTGCCTGACAGGACCGCCAGCCCATCGCAGGCAGCCCTCCAACTGGAATGATCAAATGAGCAACTTCATCGTCGGCCTTACCGGCGGCATAGCTTCGGGCAAGAGCGAAGTCAGCCGTCGCTTCGAGGCACTGGGCATCACCGTGGCCGATGCCGACATCGCCGCCCGCGAAGTGGTGGCCGTTGACAGCCCCGCCCTGGCCGAGATTGTCGAGCGCTTCGGTCCTGACGTGGTGCAAGCCGATGGCAGCCTGGATCGCAGCCGCCTGCGCCAGCGCGTTTTTGCCGATGCCGGGGAACGGCGCGCGCTTGAGACCATCACCCATCCGGCGATACGGGCGCGGGTGAAATCACGGTGCGAGTCCGCTCCCGGTCCCTATGCGATGGCGGCGATCCCGCTGCTGACCGAGGCCGGTGGCCGCCCCAGCTATCCGTGGCTGGATCGCATCCTCGTCATCGATACGCCCGAAGCCGTCCAGCTGTCGCGGCTGCTCCGCCGCGACACTATCGACGAGGTACTGGCGCAGCGCATGATCGATGCGCAGGCAACCCGGCAGCAGCGCCTGGCACTGGCGGACGATGTGATCCTCAATGACGGATTGCCCGAGCAACTGCAGCCGCAGGTGGAACGACTGGACAGCCTTTACCGGCGCCTCGCCGGGCAATAAGCGCCAACGGCAATCGCCGGCCCGCCGCTCAACCCGGCACGAACGTCAGCGTCGCCACCACCCCGCGCATATCGCCCGGGCGGATCTGCACCTGCCAGCCGTACAACGCGCACAGCCGCCTGACGATGGACAGGCCGATTCCGCCACCCTGCGAGTGGCCGGCGTGGGTGCCGCGGTATCCCCGCTGGAACAGGCTGGCGGCGTCCTCCTCACTGAGCCCAGGACCGTTGTCGATCACTTCGACCGCATCATCCAGCACCCGTACCCGCACCTCGCCTTCCTGCGAGTACTTCACCGCATTGCCGATCAGATTACCCAATGCCACCGACAGTGCCGCCTCCGGCGCATCGATGACCAGCTCACGGTTGCCTTCAAGCACCAGCTCCAGCGGCTTGCCGCCCAACTGCGCGCGGTGCGATTCCAGCAACTGCTCGCCGACCCGTGCCACATTGCTGCTGCCCTGCCCACGCTCGTTGCGCGACAGCAGCAGCAGCGAGCCGATCAGGTCGCTGCACTGCTGTTCGGCACGCTGGATGCGCTGCAGGCGCTGCTGCATCTTGTCGTCCAGTCCGGGGCGCGACAGCAGCAGCTCGGTGGCGCCACGGATCACCGCCAGCGGCGTGCGCAGCTCGTGGCTGACATCGGCGTTGAATTCACGGTCACGCTGCACCACCTCGGTCAGGCGCGCCGAATAATCATCCAGCGCCTCGGCCAGCTGGCCCACCTCGTCATCCGGAAAACGCGGTGCCAGCGGCTGCGGATGCTGGTTGCCACCGCGATAGGCGCGCAGGCGTGCGGCAAGATCGGACACCGGGCGCATCACCCGCGATGCCGACCACCAGCCCAACACCCACGACAACAGGCTGAACACGATCACCGACAGGAACAGCGCACGCTTGAGCTGCTGCTCCACGCGCGTGCTTTCGGTCATGTCGTAGGCGAGAAAGAACCACGCGTCATCAGCCTTGCGCACCGCCAGCCTGTAGGCGAACGGTTGCCCCTGCTCATCGATACCGCTGACATTGTGGTTGCCGTTGGGCAGTGCCGCCCATTCCGGCCGTTCCTCCCGCACCCGCTCGAACTTGTCGCTGGGATAGAAGTACGCCTTGATCTGCTGGACTGGCAGATCGGGATTGCGGGTCGGATCGAGGTAATAGCGACGTGCGTACTCGTCGATATTCCGGTTCATCACGTCCTCGACGAGCTGGTTTTCCACGCGCATGCGCGCCCAGTTCGTGGCGAACGCGAACAGTGCCGTCAGGCAGAAGCCCAGCAGCACGAAGGAGACGATGATGCGGCTGCGCAGGCGGCGGCGGTAACGCCCCCGCTTGCGCACCGGGCCGGACGCGGGACTTTCAGGCATCGGGAGCGGCGATGCGGTAACCGATACCGTGGCGGGTCTGGATCATCGGCACGTCAAACGGCTTGTCCACCATCGCGCGCAGGCCATGGATATGCACGCGCAACGAATCCGAATCGGGGAGCTCCTCGCCCCAGACGCGGGTTTCCAGCTCCTGCCGGGTCACCACCGCCGGCGAGGCTTCCATCAGCGCCTGCAGGATCTTCAGCGCGGTGGGATTGAGCTGCAGCAGCTTGCCCTGGCGACGCACTTCCAGCGTGTCCAGGTTGTATTCCAGGTCCCCGGTTTCCAGCACCCGGGTATGGTTGCCCTTGCCGCGACGCGACAGCGCGTTCAAGCGCACCTCCACTTCCTGCAGCGCGAACGGCTTGATCAGGTAGTCGTCGGCACCGGAGTCGAATCCGGCGAGCTTGTTGTCCAGCGAGTCGCGTGCGGTGAGCATCAGCACCGGCGTCTGCTTGCGCGCATCATTGCGCAGCTTGCGGCAAACCTCGATGCCGTCCATGCCGGGCAGGTTGAGGTCGAGCACGATCGCGTCGAAATCATGCACCACCGCCAGATGCAGGCCGGTCACCCCATCGGCGGCGAAGTCCACGGTATGCCCGCGGTCCTCGAGGTAGTCGCCAAGGTTGGCCGCGATATCGCTGTTGTCTTCGATTACTAGAATGCGCACGTTATTCCTCGGCCATTGCATGAGTGCCACATCGGCGAAAAGCCTACAACTGGCTCTCCTACACCGTCCCTCCCCTGTGAATCTGCCAGCCATCCACTGAACTGCAGCCTCAATCTATTATCGGGGCCTGACTGGAAACCTGATTATGCATAAGGTCCCGTGCGTTCTCACGCGCCTCACGCCGCTGCGCTACCGAAATACAGATATTCTGCGGGCGGTTGCTACCGACCGGGCGTTCGCGACGACAGATCAGGCGACTGTCCTCACGGGCACGCACCAGTAGAGAATTGACCAGCTCCTGATCATTGAACACTGCCAACTTGTCGGTCTCTGACAGCACCGAGCCAGCCTTGTTCACCAGCTTCTGATCAATGCGTTCAAGTGCTGCCAGCACTGCACTGCGATCTTCCGCCGTAATCTCCGCATAGGTCTCGCCCCCCCGCAGATCCGTCCGGATGCGATCACGTTGCTCGGCGAAGGGAATCCCCTCCTGCAACGGCATTTTGGACTTTTCCTGCGCGGCATACGCGGAGGATACCGAGAACATAGCGAGGACTACCAACAGCGCCTTCCCGTACATACAACCCCTCCAATCCATGTGATGTATAGCGACTTTAGTCGCCCACTCAGCCTGTAACAACCCCAAAAAACAAGGCCCTGACGAACCCGCCAGGGCCTGAAAATCCCGATCACCGGACCCACTGAGGAGGGCTGGGTACCGTGGACAAAGGCTAGGCGCGGCCGGATTAAGCCACTGTTAAAACCGTGCAAACAAATCGCACGATTCAGCTGCGCCGGGGGCGCGTCACGTAACCGATTATCTGCCCGGCCACGTCCTGTCCGGAGATGCTCTCGATGCCCTCCAGTCCCGGTGTCGAATTGACCTCCAGCACCAGCGGGCCGCGCTGCGAGCGGATCAGATCCACCCCGGCAATCCCCAGCCCCAGCGCGCGCGCCGAACGTACCGCCACCTGCTGTTCCGCCTTGCTGCAGACCACCGCCGCAGCGCTGCCGCCGGCATGCAGGTTGGAGCGGAAGTCGCCCTCCTGCGCCTGCCGGCGCATGGCCGCCACCACCTTGTCGCCAACCACCAGACAGCGCAGGTCGGCCCCTTGCGCCTCGGCGATGAACTCCTGCACCAGGAAATTGGCATACAGGCCGCGCAGCGCCTCGACCGTGCCCTTGGAGGCGCTGAGCTTCTCGGTGAGGATCACTCCCCGGCCCTGGGTGCCCTCGCTGAGCTTCACCACATGCGGCGGTGGCCCCAGCATCGACAGCAGATCGTCGGTGTCATCCGGATTGTCACCAAATACCGTTGCCGGCATGTCGATCCCCTTGGCTGCCAGCAACTGGTGCGCACGCAGCTTGTCACGGGCGCGGAGGATGGCATCGGAAGGATTCGGCGTGTAAGCACCCATCATCTCGAACTGGCGCAACACCGCCGTGCCGTAGCGGGTGACCGAGGCGCCGATGCGTGGAATCACCGCATCGAAACCCGCCAGCGGCTTGCCCTTGTAATGCATGCTGAAACCGCCGGCGGTGATGCGCATGTAGCAGCGCAGCGGATCGAGGATCCGCACCGTATGCCCGCGGATACGCGCGGCCTCGACCAGACGCCGGGTGGAATAGAGCTTGCTGTTGCGGGAGAGGATCGCCAGTTTCATCACGGCATCGCCGAGCGGGAGGCGCGCAGCATAGCGTGGCGGCGATGCCCGGCACGATGATCACGATCACTGCGCCCCACGCTCGGCAGACTGCCGCCGTGTGGCTCAGGGTACGGAGGGAAACAACGGGATGATCGGGCCGGAGCGGCGTGAAGCGGCAGCGTGCAGGCACTGCCTCATGGAGCGGGTGAAGGGAATCGAACCCTCGTCGTAAGCTTGGGAAGCTTCTGCTCTACCATTGAGCTACACCCGCATCAGGCCGCAAGTCTATGCGCGCGGCCGGGTCCGGCGCAACGGGCAGGCAGCGGCCGGCACCGCTTCCGCACCTGGAAAAAGGGTGCCGACATGCAGCCCGACACCCCCGCCTGTTTCACCGGGCCTCCCCGGAAGGCGCTTTCCGGGGAAGTCCCCACCGGCGCGCATGACCCGAGCCGGTGGATCAGGTTCGTGACGGCTCAGAAGCTGCCGCTGAACGTGGCAAACAGCGTGGCATCACGGGCCGACTTCTGCGCGGTGGTGGTGCTCAGGCCGATGTTGCTGCCCAGCCCCCACAGGTTCATGCGCGCACCGAGTACCGCCGTGGCGTAATCACGGTCGAACTCCAGCCCCGGCACCGTGTAGGTACCGGCATCGGCCATGGTCTGCAGCCACGCACTGGCCTGCCCGCCCTTTTCGAACTCGTGGTCCCAGGTGACCTGCACATACGGCTGCACCGTGCCGCCATCAAAGCGCGCCTGCCAGCCCAGATGGCCGACCGTGGAATCCACGTCCTGGTCGCCATAGCCCAGCGCGGTGGCACTGTGGTTGCTCTCCTCGTAACCATCCAGCTTGACCTTCTGCCAGATCACACCCGCCACCGGACCATGACGGAAGCCACCTTGCTGGCCGAACTCGTAGCCGGCATTCAGTGCAAGTGTCAGGTTGCTGCCGTCCGGTGACCCGCTGTGCTCGCGGGTGGCCGGGCCAAGCTGGACCTTGCGGGTCACGCCATAGCCCAGCCAGCTGTAGCTGGCCTGGCCATTGATCCAGCTGCGCTCGCCATACCAGCCGGCGAACAGGCCCAGCGTGGTGTCGTCCTGGCTGAAATCGCCCTTGCTGTTGCCGAAATCGGCCTCCATGCGGCCATAGCCGGCGAAGCCGCCGACCACCATGCCGTCACGCGCCCAGTCGATGCCGAACAGACCCGCCGGCGCCAGACCGTCATACAGATCGGCATGGGCATAGCGCTGCATGTCGCCACGCACGTTGCCCCACCAGCTCATGCCATCGGCCGGACGGCCGCCGATGTGGCCGCCGACCTGGTCGGCACGGGCGCGACCGGTGGTCTGTGCCGAATGGCTCAGCACCTGCTGCAGGCGCGGCGCCTCCAGCACCGAGATCGCGTACTCGCCCAGGATCCTGTGCGCGCCGGTCGTGGGATGTACGCCGTCGGCGAAGACATAGGCATCGGCCGCATCGGGGGCCGCATAGCTGAAGGGATTGCAGAACAGCGCCGAATCCCCCTTCGGCGCCGGCTGGGTCAGACACGCGGGATTGGCGACATTGCGGAAGCCGAACGTGCCCGGATTGGCGACGATCTCCTGCAGGATGCTGAAGGTGTCGACCGGGATGACCTGCAATCCCGCCTGCTTCAGGCCACCGAACAGCGCGTCGTTGTAGGCCTTGGCCAAGGCGGTACCGGTCGCCATTGCCACCGGGCCGCCCTTCCGCGAGGACGGTGTCAGGCCGATGTCCGGCAGGTTCGGCACCATTACGTACTGCGCGCCGGCGCCCTTCAACGTGGCGACCATGCCGATCTGGTCGGCCACCGCCGCGCCGATGGTAGCCTGCGCCGGTGCACCGGCCGCCACCGCGAACAGGTCGTTGGCGCCACCCCACACGCTGTAGAGCGCGTTGGCATCGGCCTTGCCGCCGTTGGCGGCGAGGTAGGTGTTGAGCTGCGCTTTCATCGAGGTGATCGGTCCAAGCGCGCCCATCACATCCACTCCGACCCGCGCCCCGCCGACGGCATAGTTGTCGCCGTTCTGGCCGTTGCCGTTGGGCTGGGCATCGGTGCCGTAGTAGTCGGCCAGATGGTCCGACCAGACCCAGCCGGGATTGGTGGTGAAACGGCCGATGATGCTGGCATTGGGATCAAGCTGCACCAGCACCGGGCGGAAATGGCCGGTGTCGGTCAGGCTGTCGCCAAAGAACACCGTCTTGGAAAACGGCGATTGCGCCATCGCCGGCACGGCAGCAAGGGCCAGCGCGACGGCCACGGCCGAGCACAGCGGACGGAACACAGACTTCATGGGGGAGCTCCTGATAGGCGGATGGAAACGGGTGACGTACGCCCCCGCACGTTGCAAGTTTTCCATTCAAGCGTAAGAGGCACACGCTGCGCCGCCGCACGCACTGGGCTTTTGACGGCCCACTGGCGAGAATGGCCGCATGGATATCCAGCTCAATGGCGAACCCCGCCACCTCCACGCCCCCCTGTCCCTGGCCGGGCTGCTCAATGACGAAGGCCTGGCCGGACGGCGCGTGGCGATCGAGGTCAATGGTGAGATCGTGCCGCGCAGCCTGCATGACACCCACCAGTTGCAGGACGGCGATGTGGTCGAGATCGTGCATGCTCTGGGAGGCGGCTGAAAGCTGAGCTGCACCACGCAGCAGCCCTGCGCCGGCATCTTCTCGGCATCACCTCTGACCGGTCTGGCACCACACCGCAGCAGCGCCTCCGCATCACGATGCAGAGCGGGATGGGTGATAATCCGGCGCATGAACGCAAATGCCCCCACCGACTCGCTGGTCATCGCCGGCAAGAGCTATTCCTCCCGGCTGCTGACCGGCACCGGCAAGTTCAAGGATCTGCAGGAAACCCGCCTGGCCACCGAGGCCGCCGGCGCCCAGATCGTCACCGTGGCCATCCGCCGCACCAACATCGGCCAGAACCCGGGCGAGCCCAACCTGCTCGACGTGCTGCCGCCGGAGCGCTACGCGATCCTGCCCAACACCGCCGGCTGCTACACCGCCGAGGACGCGGTGCGCACCTGCCGCTTGGCGCGTGAACTGCTCGACGGTCACAACCTGACCAAGCTCGAAGTGCTGGGCGACCAGAAGACCCTGTACCCGGATGTGATCCAGACCCTGAAGGCCGCCGAGATGCTGGTCAAGGACGGCTTCGACGTGATGGTCTACACCTCCGACGACCCGATCCTGGCCAAGCGCCTGGAGGAAATCGGCTGCGCCGCGGTGATGCCGCTGGCCGCGCCGATCGGTTCGGGGCTGGGTATCCAGAACAGGTACAACCTGATCGAGATCATCGAGAGCGCCAAGGTGCCGATCATCGTCGACGCCGGCGTCGGCACCGCCTCCGATGCCGCCATCGCGATGGAGCTGGGCTGCGACGGCGTACTGATGAACACCGCCATCGCCGGTGCGCGCAACCCGGTGCTGATGGCCAGCGCCATGCGCAAGGCGGTGGAAGCCGGGCGTGAAGCGTTCCTGGCCGGGCGCATCCCGCGCAAGCGCTACGCCAGCGCCTCCTCGCCGGTGGACGGGTTGCTGGGCTGATGACCAATCCGTTCGACAGTGCCGGTGCCAAGGCACCGCCCAAACCGTTCACCGTGACCGAAGGTCGCCGTGAGATCCGCAGCTTCGTGCTGCGCCAGGGGCGTTTCACCCCGGCCCAGCAGCGCGCGTTCGATGACGCCTGGCCGCGTTTCGGCGTCGACTACAACGGCCAGCCACGCGATCTGGATGCCCTGTTCGGGCGCGACGCACCGAAGGTGATGGAGATCGGCACCGGCAATGGCGCCGCGCTGCGTTTTGCCGCGGGCTTCGACCCCAGCCGCGACTACATCGGGCTGGAAGTCCACGCGCCGGGCGTCGGCCGGCTGCTCAACGATCTGGTGGCCGACAACGTGACCAATGCCAAGGTCTACCACCATGACGCGGTAGAGGTGCTGGAGCAGGAAATCGCCGACGGGGCGCTGGATGAGATCCGCATCTACTTCCCCGACCCCTGGCACAAGAAGCGCCACAACAAGCGCCGCCTGGTGCAGCCGGCATTCGCCCAACTGCTGGTGCGCAAGCTGCGCATCGGTGGCCGCCTGCACTGCGCCACCGACTGGGAGGACTACGCCGAACACATGTGGGACGTGCTCGATGCCACTGCCGGGCTGGTCAACCGTGCCGGCCCGCGCGGTGCGGTGCCGCGCCCGGACTGGCGGCCGCAGACCCACTTCGAGACCCGCGGCCAGAAGCTCGGACACGGTGTCTGGGACCTGCTCTACGACCGCATCTGACCGGGATCACTGAAGGAACCGCACTGGCATGGATACCGCGCTGACGCTGACCACCGACATGAAGCTCGTGCTCGGGCTGGTCGGCTTCACGATGGCGATGTTCCTGTTCGAGCGCATCCGCGCCGACGTGGTGGCGCTGGTGGTGATGGTGGTGCTGGGCGTCACCGGGCTGATCGCGCCGGAGGAGATCTTCGGCGGCTTCTCCGGCAACGCGGTGATGAGCATCATCGCCACCACCATCCTCGGTGCCGGGCTGGACCGTACCGGCGCATTGAACCGGCTGGCCGGCTGGCTGCTGCGCCGCTCGCGTGGACTGGAACAGCGCCTGCTGCTGCTGACCTGCGCCACCGCCGGGCTGAACTCCTCCTTCATGCAGAATCCGTCGGTGATGGCGCTGTACCTGCCGGTCGCCTCGCGGCTGGCCTCGCGCACCGGGCTGACGCTGCAGCGGCTGCTGCTGCCGATCTCCGCGGCGATCGTGATGGGCGGCGCGCTGACCATGGTCGGCAACTCGCCGCTGATCCTGCTCAACGACCTGCTGATCTCGGCCAACAACAACCTGCCTTCCGGCAGCGCCACCATCGAGCCGCTGCGCATGTTCGCGCCGCTGCCCATCGGCGTGGCACTGCTGCTCGCCTCGCTGCTGTACTTCCGTTTCCGCGGCGACCGCAAGCTTGCCGAGAACGAGAAAGAGGTCAACGGCGGGCAGACCCCGGCGCGTACCGACAGCTATTTCGCGCAGACCTACGGCATCAAGGGCGACGTCTTCGAACTGCTGGTCACCGCCGAGAGCCCGCTGGTCGGCATGACCGTCGGTGAAGCCGAGAGCCTGTTCGACGCCCCGCTGCTGCTGGCGCTGAAATCCGGCAACGACACCCGCCTGGCACCACCGGCGGACATGCGCATCTGGGTCGGCAGCGTGATCGGGGCGATGGGCGACAAGCGGCAGGTGGCCGATTTCGCCCAGAACCAGTTCCTGCGCATGTCCTCGCGCCTGCGCAACCTGGGCGACCTGTTCAACCCGGCCCGCGCCGGCATCTCCGAGGCGGTCATTCCGCCCACCTCCAAACTGATCGGCAAGACCGCCGGCCAGCTGCGGCTGCGCAAGGAACGCGGCATCAGCCTGCTGGCGATCAACCGCGACAAGCAGGTGATCCGCGAGGACGTGCGCAACGTGCCGCTGCGTAGCGGCGACATGCTGGTGTTCCACAGCATCTGGCAGGATCTGGCCGCCGCGGCGGAAAGCCGCGACTTCGTGGTGGTCACCGACTACCCCAAGGGCGAGCAGCGCCCGCACAAGTTCAAGATCGCCATGGCGATCTTCGCCCTGACCATCATCATCGCGCTGACCTCCAGGCTGCCGGTCGCGCTGACCCTGCTCACCGGCGTGGCCGGCATGCTGCTGACCGGCGTGCTGCGCATGGACGAGGCCTACGCCTCGATCAACTGGAAGACCATCTTCATGATGGCCGGGCTGATTCCGCTGGGCTGGGCGATGGACAGCAGCGGCGCGGCGGCGTGGATCGCCGGCCATACCATCGACAAGCTGCCCGAAGGCATTCCGGTCTGGGCCCTGGAACTGGCGCTGGCCGTGCTCACCACCGCGTTCTCGCTGGTGATCAGCCATGTCGGCGCCACCATCGTGATGGTGCCCATCGCAGTCAACCTGGCGCTGGCGGTGGGCGGCAACCCCACCGCGTTCGCGCTGATCGTGGCGCTGTCGGCCTCCAACAACCTGATGACCGCCTCCAACCCGGTCATCTCGATGATCACCGGGCCGGCCAAGTACGTACCACGCGAGCTGTGGCGGGTCGGCGCGCCGCTGTCGGCGATCTATACGCTGGTGGTGGTGCTGATGATCAACCTGATGTTCTGAGCGTGGCGTTGCGCGACACGCGCACGGTGACCTCAATCGGCCAGATAGACCTTGCCGTCGGCAATCCGCACCGGCACCACGCGCAAGTTGTCGCCACGGCACGGCCCGGCCACGCATTGGCCGTGGAGCGTCTCGAAACTGGCGCCGTGCACCGCGCACACCAGATGGCCCTCCTTGCTCTTGAGGAACTGGCCCGGCGCCCAGTCCAGCGCCCGCCCGGCATGCGGGCAGACGTTCAGCCACGCACGCACTTGCTGCCCGTCGCGATACAGCACCAGCGGCTCGGAAGAGCCGTCGATCATCGCCTGCGCCGCGTGGAAACCCCGGTCGGGCAGGTTGTCGAGCACGGCCAGTTCGGTTTGGGCGACGGGGGTGACGGACATGACAGGCACCGGTACGGACAGGAGCCGCGATTGTCGCATGTAGCCGCCACTGCCCCGCCGGCAGCCGGCTGTCGATGAACGGTCCGCAGCTGGCTTTAACAACAAATTCACGCTTGCGTTTGAACCGTCACAGATACTGCGTCCAGTACCACTGTCATTGTCATGCCATGCATATCCGCTATATCCAGTTCGCCAAGCTCCGCAATCTGTTCGAGCCGCGCAAGCCGCGCAACCCGCTCGTACGGCTGGCCCTGGGTCTGCTCGGCCTGGTGATACTGGCCGTGCTGATCGTCGGCGGGCTGTTCATCGGTGCGGCCATGATCCTCGGCGGCGTGGCCTGGAAGCTGCTGGCCCCGCGCAAATCCCGGGCTTCGCACGCAACCCCGTCCAACGTGGTCGATGCCGAATACCGCGTGGTACGCAAGGCCGTGCTGCCGCACGCCCGTTGAAGCGCGGAACGGCTGCAATCCGCTAGACTTCCGCGTTGTTTCACGCGGAGGCACACCATGACCGATCTGATTCCCGCCCTGCCCCAGCCCCGCATCCCGGTGGCCGGCGGCGGCACGTTTCCCGTGCACCGCATCTACTGCGTGGGCCGCAACTTTGCCGACCACGCCCGCGAGATGGGCGCCACGCCACCCCCGGCCAGCGAACGCGGCCAACCGATGTTCTTCATGAAGCCGGCCGATGCCATCGTCACCGGTGATACTCCGGTGCCGTATCCACCGGCCACCGCCGACCTGCACCATGAAGTGGAACTGGTCGTCGCGCTCGGCAAGGATGCGCCGGCCGGCGTGTTGCCGGTGGCCGATGCAATGGCGCTGGTGCTGGCCTATGGCGTGGGTCTGGACCTGACCCGGCGCGACCTGCAGGCCGCTGCCAAGGCCAAGGGCGGGCCGTGGGACATCGCCAAGGGCTTCGATCATTCCGCGCCGGTCAGCCCCCTGGTGCCGGCCGCGCAGGTGGGCGAACTGGCCACGCTGGAGCTGTCGCTGGAGATCAACGGCCAGCTGCGGCAGAAGTCCACGCTGGATCAGATGATCTGGAACGTCGCCGAGATCCTGCACGAGCTGTCCAAACTGTACGCACTGCGCGCCGGCGACCTTGTTTTCATGGGCACCCCGGCCGGCGTGGCCGCGCTGCAACGCGGTGACCGCTTCAGCGCGCGCCTGGGCGATATCGCCCGCCGCGACGGCATCATCGCCTGACGGCACATCCACGGGGTACGCTGCGGCGGCTCCCACCTATCGCACTGCAAAGGAGAAAAACATGGGAATGATCAGTGAGTTCAAGGAATTCGCGATGCGCGGCAACGTCATCGACCTGGCGGTCGGTGTCGTCATCGGCGGCGCATTCGGCAAGATCGTCACCTCGCTGGTGGACAAGGTGATCATGCCGCCGATCGGCTGGCTGATCGGCAATGTGGATTTCTCCGCGCTGGCCTGGGAGCTGGCACCGGCCAAGATCGGTGCCGACGGCGTGGAAGTGCCGGCGGTGGTGATCGGCTACGGCGATTTCATCAATACGCTTATCCAGTTCATCATCGTCGCCTTCGCCATCTTCATGCTGATCAAGGTGATCAACAGGCTCTCGCGCAAGAAGGCCGAAGAGCCGGCGGCACCGGCCGAGCCGAGCGAGGAAGTGCTGCTGCTGCGCGAGATCCGCGACAACCTGAAGCGCTGAGCATCGCCATCACCGCACCCGGCAGGGAAAGCGCCACACAGCGTTTTTCCCATGCCGGCAGGCCGATGGAATCCATGCGTATATGGCCATCACCAATGCCGGCAACATCCCGGACAACAAAGGCGCCTCAAGGGCGCCTTTGTTGTTTCAACGCGTCGAAATGATCAGCGCCGGAACTGGCGGCTGTACCAGCTGCCGAGGAACACCGCCGTGGCCGAAGCCACGTTGAGGCTCTCCACCGCACCGCTGCCGGGAATGGACAGGCGCAGGTCGCAGCCCTGTGCGAACTCGCGATCCATGCCCTCGCCCTCGGCGCCCATCACATAGACCATGCGTTCCGGCAGGGCCGCGGTGAACACATTGTCCCCGCCCTCGACCAGCGTGGCCGCCAGCCCGAAGCCGGCATCGCGCAGCTGTGCGACGGCCTGCGGCAACGCCGGCAGACGCACCAGCGGCACGAACTCGGCACCGCCCTCGGCCACGCGCGCGGCCGCGCCCGACAGTGCCAGCGGCGAGTCGCCCGGCAACAGGATCGCGCCGACACCGAAGTGCGCGGCGGTGCGCAGGATCGCGCCGAAGTTGTGCGGATTGCCGACGCCATCGAGCCACAGCGCCAGCACCGGCCCCTCCTCCACCGCCGACAGCCACGCCGCCAGCGACAGCGGCTCGCGCTTGAGCACGTCGACCACCACGCCTTCATGGTGGGTGGTGGCGGCCAGCTTGTTGAGGTCGCCCTCGCCGACCACGCGGTAACCGACCCGGTTGGCCACGCACCACTTCAGCAGCGGCTGCAGGCGCGGGATCATCGCCTCGGCCAGATACAGCTTGCGCAGCGACTGCGGACGCTGCGCGAACATCGTCAGCACGGCGTTGACGCCGTACAGGCGCAGCTCATCGCTGCCACGGATGGGCGGACCACCGCCGCCACTGCGCTCGGCAGCCGGGGCCGGTGGCGTGGCCCGTGGCGGACGTACGGAAGGACGGCGGTTGTTCCAGGGGTTGCTCACTGCGTGTGTCTCTCTTATCTATTGCCGCGCCAGAAATCGGCGTTCTTGATGCCCAGCGCATCCGGGTTGAAGACCGGGTCCAGGCCCTGCTTCTTCTGCTGCTCGTAATCGCGCAGCGCCAGCATCGCCGGCTTCTGCAGGATGAAGATGGCGATGACGTTCAGCCAGGCCATCAGGCCCACGCCGATGTCGCCCAGCGCCCAGGCCATCTTGGCGTTGTGGAAGGCGCCGAACACCACCATGCCCATGATGCCAAGACGCAGCGCCAGTGTCGCCAGCGGGTGGGTGCGGTTGCTGCCGGCCAGGTAGGTCAGGTTTGTTTCGGCCATGTAGTAGTAGGCCATGATCGTGGTGAAGGCGAAGAAGAACAGCGCCAGCGCGACGAAACCCGCACCCCAGCCCGGCAGCACCGATTCCACCGCGGCCTGGGTGAACAGCGCGCCTTCGGACGGCGCCAGCCCGGGCACGCCGGTGACGATGGCCTCCAGCTTCTGCGCACCGCCTTCGGTGACTTCACGGAACACGTTGTACATGCCGGTGGACAGCAGCAGGAACGCGGTGGAGGTGCACACCAGCATGGTGTCGAAGTAGATCGCGAAGGCCTGCACGTAGCCCTGCTTGGCCGGGTGCGAGACTTCGGCCGCGGCGGCGGCGTGCGGGCCGGTGCCCTGTCCGGCCTCGTTGGCATAGATGCCGCGCTTCACACCCCAGGCGATGGCCTGGCCGATGATCGCGCCAAACGCCGCATGCGCGCCAAAGGCACTGGAGAAGATGTCGGCGAACATCGCCGGCACCTTGCTGGCGTTGAGCATCATCACCACGATCGCCATCAGGATGAAGGCCAGCGCCATGAACGGCACGATCACCTCGGCGAAACTGGCGATGCGCTTGATCCCGCCGAAGATGATCATGCCCAGCAGGGCCGCCACCGCCAGCCCGATCCACAGCTTCATGCTGCCGGCACCGCCAAACCTGGCACAGGCGTCAGCGCCGGTGCACAGCACGTTGACCGCGCTGTCGGCGATCGCGTTGGCCTGCACGCCCGGCAGCAGGAAGCCGGCGGCGATGACCGTGGCCACGGCGAAGGTCGCCGCATACCACTTCAGGCCCATCGCCTTTTCGATGTAGTAGGCCGGGCCGCCGCGGTAGCGGCCTTCGGCATCCTTGGTCTTGTAGATCTGCGCCAGCGTCGATTCCACATAGGAGGTGGACGCGCCGAGGAAGCCCATCACCCACATCCAGAAGATCGCGCCCGGGCCGCCATAGGCGATGGCCGTGGCCACGCCGGCGATATTGCCGATACCCATGCGCCCGGCCATCGACATGGCCAGTGCCTGGAAGGAGGAGATGCCGGCATCGGATTTCTGCCCGCGTACCGTCAGCCGGCACATCTCGGCAAAACCGCGTATCTGCATGAAGCGCGTGCGCACGGTGAACCAGAGACCTGCCCCCAGACACATGAAGATGAGCGCATTGCTCCAGATGATGCCGTTGATGTAGTCGACGATGGATTCCACGTGATTCCCCGCAAAAGCTGAAAGTAGCGGCCCCGCCTGCGGGACCGGCCGATTTTTCCACGTTCAGGCCCGGATGTGCAGGCCCGTCACGCGCTTGGCGGCAACGGACGCAAGCGTCAGAAACACCGCATGTCATGCAATACGCCGTCCTTGAAAACCGCCTGGCGCTCCACGCCTTCCTCAATGAATCCATTCTTCAGCAACACCCGGGCCGAGGCCGGATTGCCCGCCATCACCTGTGCGGCCAACCGTGCCAGCCCCAGCTCCCGCATCACCCACGGCGCGTAGGCGGCAACCACCGCGGTCATCACGCCCTGTCCCCAATAGCGCCGCCCCAGCCAGTAGCCCAGTGACGCCGAATAGCGGCGCTCATGCTGCCCCGGTGTCACGCCGATACCGCCACAGGCCTGGCCGTCGATCTCCAGCGCGAATACCGGGCCGCCCAGATCCAGCACCCGCCCGGTGAGGAACGCCTCGCCATCGTTGCGCGTATAGGGATACGGGAAGCGCGTGCCCAGACCGCGCGACACCGCCGCGTCATCGGCATGCAGCAGCAGCGATTCCAGATCGTCCTGCCGCCACGGCCGCATCCGCACCCGGCCCTGCAGCAGCGGCTCATGCATGGCCGCCCACCGCCGGCGTCTCGCGCTCCTGTCGGGCCAGCTCGTTGGCCACCGTCTGCGGCGACTGCGTGTACGGCGCCAGCAGCGCATAGAACGCCGGCACCACGAACAGCGACAGGAAGGTGGACACGGTGACGCCGAAGATCACCACCACGCCGATGGTGGCGCGGCTGGCCGAACCGGGGCCACCGGCCACAACCAGCGGAATCGCGCCGACCACCGTGGCGATGGAGGTCATCAGGATCGGGCGCAGGCGCACCATCGCCGATTCGACGATGGCCCGGTGCACGTTGCGGCCTTCATCGCGCAGCTGGTTGGCGAACTCGACGATCAGGATGCCGTTCTTGGCGGCAAGCCCGACCAGCATGACGATGCCGATCTGGCTGAACAGGTTGAGCGTGCCACCGCTGAGGTACAGCCCGAGCAGCGCGCCGAGCACGCCCAGCGGCACGGTCAGCATGATCACCAGCGGGTGGATGAAGCTCTCGAACTGCGCGGCCAGCACCAGATAGACCACCAGCAGCGCCATCGCGAAGGTCAGCAGCACCGCGCTGCCGGCGCGCTGGTACTCGCGCGACTCGCCCTTCCAGTCGATCTGCGCATACTCCGGCAGCTCCTCGCGCGCGACGTCCTGCACCCAGGCGATGGCCTCGCCCAGCGTGTGCCCGGGGGCGACGTTGGCGCTGATGGTGATCGAGCGCAGCCGGTTGAAGCGGTTCAGGCTGCCGGCCTCGGCCACTTCACTGAGCGTGACCAAGTTGGACAGCGGCACCAGTTCGCCCGAACGCGCCCGCACCTGGATCGCAGCCAGGTCGGCCGGCGAGGCGCGGCCTTCGCGTGCGGCCTGCACCAGCACGTCGTACTCCTCGCCGTTGTCGACGAAGGTGGTGACGCGACGCGAGCCCATCATCGTCTCCAGCGCGCGGCCGATGTCGGTGACGGAAATCCCCAGGTCGGCAGCACGCTGGCGGTCGATATTCACCCGCATCTGCGGCCGGGTTTCCTTGTAATCCGAATCGGCGCCGACCAGCCCCGGGTAATCGGCCATGCGCGCGAGCAGGCGATCACGCCACTGCGCGATCTCGGCATATTCCGGGCCGCCGAGCACGATCTGGAACGGCTGGCCGAAGCTGCGCACCAGACCCCCGCCGACCATCGTGCGCACGCGCACGCCGCTCAGTCCGTTGAGCTGCTTCTGCAGGTCGCTGGCGACATCGGCGGTGGCCTCGGTGCGGTCGCGCCACGGCTGCAGGAACACGCTCATGCGGCCGGTATGCATCTCCTCGTTGTTGCCCCAGCCACCGGGTACGCGCGGATTGGCGCGGACGATGGGTTCGTTGGGTCCGACGAACTGCGAGACGATCCGCTCGACCTGCTGCACCTGGCCAACGGTGTAATCGAAACCGGCGCCTTCCGGGCCATCGATCATGATCTGGAACGAGCCGCGGTCCTCGGCCGGGGCCAGCTCCGAGGGCAGCACGGTGAGCAGGCCCCAGCTGGCGCCCAGCGCGGCCAGCATCACCAGACCGAAGATCCAGGTGCGCTGCACGTGCCTGTCCAGCACCCGCCCGTAGGCGGCCGATACCCGCTCCAGCTGGCGGTTGATGAAGCCATGCAGGCGGCCGACCTTGCGCTCGCTGTGCGGCTTGAGCAGCTTGGAGGCCATCATCGGCGTCAGCGTCAGCGCCACGAACGCCGACAGCGCCACCGCCGAGGCCAGCGCCACCGCCAGTTCGCGGAACAGGCGGCCGGTATTGCCTTCAAGGAAGCCCACCGGCAGGAACACCGCCACCAGCACCGCGGTGGTGGCGATCACCGCGAACGCCACCTGGGTGGTGCCGCGCCGCGCGGCCACCAGCGGCGGCTCGCCCAGGTCGATGCGGCGCTGCACGTTTTCCACCACGACGATGGCGTCATCGACCACCAGTCCGATACACAGCACCAGCGCCAGCAGGGTGAACAGGTTGATCGAGAAGCCGAACGCGAACAGCGCGATGAACGCGGCCACCAGACACACCGGCACCGTCACCGCCGGGATCAGCGCCGCGCGCAGGCTGCCCAGAAACAGCCAGATCACCACCAGTACCAGCGCCATCGCCTCGACCAGCGTCCAGTACACCCGCTCCACCGCCGCCTCGATGAAGGTGGTGTTGTCGAAGGCGACGAAGATCTGCGTGCCCTTGGGCAGGGTCTGGCCGATGCGCTCGGCCTCGGCACGGGTCAGCCGCGCTACGTCCAGCGCGTTGGCGGTGGAGGTCTTGACGATGCCCAGGCCGACGCCCGGCTCGCCGTTGCTGCGGTAATAGGCGCGCCGCTCCGAGGAGGTCAGTTCGACCTTGGCCACGTCGCCCAGCCGCACCACGTAGCCGTCATCGCCCTTGCCCAGCGGGATGCTGGCAAAGTCCGCCGGGGCCACGTAGCTGCGCTCCACCCGCAGGGTGAAGTCGCGGTCGGCCGATTCGATGCGCCCGGCCGGCAGCTCCACGTTCTCGCTGCGCAGCGCCGATTCCACCTCGGCCACGGTCAGCCCGCGCGCGGCCAGCTGGTCGCGGTCCAGCCAGATCCGCATCGCATAGCGCTGGCGGCCGCCGATGCGGATCTGCGCCACGCCGTCGATGCTGGAGAAGCGGTCCACCACGTAACGCTCGGCGTAGTCGCTCAGCTCCAGCGTGTCCATCATGCTGGAACTCATGTTGAACCAGATGATCGGATCGGCGTCGCTCTCGACCTTGGCGATCTCAGGCGGCCGCGCCTCCTCGGGCATGCGGTCGGCGACGCGGCTGACCGCATCACGCACGTCGTTGGCGGCGGCCTCGATATCGCGGCTGGCGCTGAACTCGATGCTGACCGAGGCGCGACCGTTGACGCTGCGCGCGTTGATCGTATCGATACCCTCGATGCCGGCCAGCGCGTCTTCCAGCACCTGGGTGACGCGGCTTTCGATCACCGCGGCCGAGGCCCCGGTGTAGTCCACTGACACCGACACGATCGGCGGATCGATCGCCGGCAGCTCGCGCAGCGTCAGCCGGCCGAAGGACATCAGGCCCAGCACCACCAGCAACAGGCTCATCACCACGGCCAGCACCGGCCGCTTGATCGAAAGGTCGGACAGCTTCATCCGGCCGCCGCCTGCTTCACCGGTGCCGGCGCGGCATCGGCCGGTTCGACCTCCTCGATGCGGATGCCCGGACGCAGCTTGCCGGTGCCATCCACCACGATGCGCTCACCGGCCGTCAGGCCGTCGACGATCTCGACCACGCCGGCACGGCGGGTGCCGGTCTTCACATCGACCCGTTCGACACTGGCGTCGTCCTTGACCCGGTAGACGAAGGAATCCCGGCCAACCTGGACCACGGCGATCTCCGGGATCACCAGCGCCTGGCGCTCGGGGCGGAACAGGCGCACATCCAGCAGCATGCCCGGACGCAGCGCATGGTCGGCGTTGGCGAAATCGGCACGCACGGTGACCGCGCGGCTGCCCGGATCGACCCGCGCATCGATGGTGCTGACCCGGCCTTCGAAGCTGCGGCCCGGCCAGGCGATGCTGCTGCCGCTGACCTTGTCGCCGGGCTGCAGCGAGGCCAGCTCGGCTTCGGGCAGCGGGAAATCGACATGCATGCGTGACAGGTCATCCAGCGTGGCGATAGCCGTGCTCGGCGTCAGCAGCGCGCCGGGACTGATCTGGCGGATGCCGAGCACGCCGGCAAACGGCGCGCGGACCTGGCGGTCGCCGATATCGGCGCGCATCTGCCGCACGCGGGCCTCGGCCGCATCACGGATGGACTTCTGCGTATCCAGCGTGGAATGGGACACCAGCTGCTGCGCGGCCAGCTCGCGCTGGCGCTGGTACAGCCTGTCGGCCTCGGCGAAGGTGGCCTGGGCCGAGGCCAGCGCGGCCTGCTGGGCATCGCCGCGCAAGGTGACCAGCGGCGCCCCAGCGGCAACCTGCTGGCCACTTTCAAAATGCACGGTGTCGACGATCTCGCTGACCTTGGCGGTGATCACCACCGACTCGCGCGCCTTGGTGGTGCCCAGCGCCTGCAGGGTGTCGTTCCAGGCGGACGACTGCACCACCTGGGTGGTTACCGGCACCGCGGCCGCGGCCTGTCGCGGCGCCTGGCCGCCTTCACGATTGCAACCGGCCAGTGCCAGCGCCAGGACCGCGCCAGCGGCAACGGTGACGACAAAACGCCCCAACATAGGAAAATCCGTCTGTTACACGATCAGGCAGTCTAGCCGGGCAACGTGACGGTCGAATGTGCCGTTAGAGGGGGGCAGGCATGTCCTCACCGCCGCCCCGCCCGGATGGCGTATTCAGCGCAACACAAGCCGCACCACCTGGTCGACCATCGCGTCCAGCGCCTCGCCGTCGGCGTACAGGTGCAGCTCCGGGTTCTCCGGGGCCTCGTACGGTGAGTCGATCCCGGTGAAGTTGGGGATCTGCCCGGCCCGCGCCTTGCGGTACAGGCCCTTGACGTCGCGGGCTTCGGCCACTTCCAGCGGTACATCGACGAACACCTCGATGAACTCGCCCTCGGCGAACAGCTCCCGCGCCATCTCCCGCTCGGCGCGGAACGGCGAGATGAAGCTGACCAGCACGATCAACCCGGCGTCGGCCATCAGCCGCGCCACCTCGGCCACCCGGCGGATGTTCTCCACCCGGTCCTCGTCGGTGAAACCCAAGTCACGGTTCAGGCCGTGGCGCACGTTGTCGCCATCGAGCAGGAAGGTGTGGCAGCCGCGCGCATGCAGGCGTTTTTCGACCTGGTTGGCGATCGTCGACTTGCCGGCACCGGACAGGCCGGTGAACCACAGCACCTTCGGCTGCTGGCCCTTGATGCGGGCACGCGCGGCCCTGTCCACATCCAGATGCTGCCAGTGCACGTTGCCGGCGCGGCGCAGCGCGAAGTCCAGCGTGCCGGCGGCGACGGTGGCATTGGTCTGCCGGTCGATCAGGATGAAGCCACCCAGCGCGCGGTTCTGCACATACGGCGCGAACGCGACGGGCTCGTCCAGCGACAGGTTGCAGTAGCCGACCTCGTTGAGCTCCAGCCGCTTGGCGGCCAGTTTCTCCTGCGTGTTCACATCGACCCGATGCTTGATCTCGCTGATGCTGGCGGCCACGGTGCGGCTGCCGATCTGCAGCCAGTACGGGCGCCCGGGCAGCAGCGCCGCATCGTCCATCCACAGCACGTGCGCGGCGAACTGGTCGGCCACTTCCGGCGGATCACCGGCGGCGGCAATCACATCGCCGCGGCTGACATCGATCTCGTCGGCCAGGGTCAGCGTCACCGCCTGTCCGGCCGTGGCCAGCGGCAGCGGACCATCCGGACCCAGCACCTGCTTGACGGTGGAGCGGCGCGCCGAGGGCAGCACCACCACCGCATCGCCGGCGCGGACCTGGCCGGCGGCGATGGTGCCGGCGAAGCCGCGGAAATCCTGGTTCGGACGATTCACCCACTGCACCGGCAGGCGCAGGCCGCTGGCCGCGTCATGAGTGGCGATCTGCACCGTATCCAGATGCTCGAGCAGGCTCGGGCCGTCGTACCACGGCATCAGCGCGGAACGGCTGGACAGGTTCTGCCCTTCCAGCGCCGACAGCGGGATCGCCTGCACATTGGCGATCCCCAGCTGCGCGGCCAGCGCCTGGTAGTCGGCGACGATCTGCGCGAACACCGCCGGGTCGTAATCGACCAGGTCCATCTTGTTGACCGCCAGCACCACCTGGCCGATGCCCAGCAGCGAGATGATGTAGCTGTGGCGGCGGGTCTGCGGCAGCAGGCCCTTGCGCGCATCCACCAGCACCACCGCCACATCGGCGGTGGAGGCGCCGGTGGCCATGTTGCGGGTGTACTGCTCATGCCCGGGGCAGTCGGCGACGATGTACTTGCGGCGGTCGGTATCGAAGTAGCGGTAGGCCACGTCGATGGTGATGCCCTGCTCGCGCTCGGCGGCCAGCCCGTCCAGCAGCAGCGCGTAGTCGATGCGCTCGCCCTGGGTACCGTGGCGGCGGCTGTCGGCCTCCAGTGCGGCCAACTGGTCATCGAACAGGCGCTTGCTCTCGTACAGCAGGCGGCCGATCAGCGTGCTCTTGCCGTCGTCGACGCTGCCGCAGGTGATGAAGCGCAGCAGCGGCTTGGCCTCGTGCTGCTGCAGGTAGGCGGAGATGTCGGTGGAAGGGGTCGCGGTCGTCATCAGAAATAGCCCTCCAGCTTCTTCTTCTCCATCGAGGCGGACTGGTCGTGGTCGATCAGCCGGCCCTGCCGCTCGGAGGTGGTGGACACCAGCATCTCGGCGATGATTTTCTCCAGCGTGTCGGCGTCCGATTCGATCGCGCCGGTCAGCGGATAGCAGCCCAGCGTGCGGAAGCGCACCTTGCGCAGCTGCGGCACTTCGCCCGGCAGCAGCGGCAGGCGCTCGTCATCGACCATGATCAGGCTGCCGTCACGCTCGACCACCGGCCGTTCGGCGGCGAAATACAGCGGCACCACCGGGATCTTCTCGCGGTAGATGTAGAGCCAGATATCCAGCTCGGTCCAGTTGGACAGCGGGAACACGCGCACGCTCTCGCCGGTGTGGATCCGCGCGTTGTACAGGTCCCACAGTTCCGGACGCTGGTTCTTCGGGTCCCAGCGATGGCGGTCGTTGCGGAACGAGAACACCCGCTCCTTGGCGCGCGACTTCTCCTCGTCACGGCGCGCGCCGCCGATGGCCGCATCGAACTTCCACTTGTCCAGCGCCTGCTTCAGGCCCTGGGTCTTCATCACGTCGGTATGTACGGACGCACCATGACTGACCGGGCCGATGTCCTGGGCGATGCCATCGGGATTGATGTGCACGCGCAGCTCGGTGCCGGTCTCGGCCACGCGGCGGTCGCGGAAGGCGATCATCTCGCGGAACTTCCAGCGCGTGTCCACATGCAGCAGCGGGATCGGCGGCACACCCGGCGCGAACGCCTTGAGCAGCAGGTGCAGCAGCACCGAGCTGTCCTTGCCCACCGAGTACATCAGCACCGGATTGTCGAAGGCGGCGGCGACTTCCCGCAGGATGTGGATGCTTTCGGCTTCCAGCCGGTCCAGGTGTGACAGGGATGCGGTGACGGTCATTGCTTCACGGAAAAGGGCGCAGGGGGGGCGGCAGGTAAGGATATCAGTGCGCGGAGAAGGGCTCTCCGGCAGGGCAGCGAGTGTGGGCCGCAGCGGCACGGGGCTGAAATGAGCGCATGACATGAGCCCATAACCCCCCGTCCTTTCCACTGGCGCGAGGCGCTGCCTAGGATCAGCCTCCCACCCCGACCGGACAGGACAATGACCTCCGCCGCTGCCGTCATTCCCCCCAGCCCCTTGCCCGAAGAGCGCCGGCTCCTGCTGACCCGCCTGGTGGAAGGCATGGACGGCAACAGCCTGTGGTGGCTGTCAGGATTCGCCGCCGGGCTGGCCCAGGGACACCCTCCCCCGTCCCTGGCGGTCATTCCCGGCGGCGGCCAGCCGGTAGCGGCCGCCGGCAGTACCGCACGCCTGACCGTGCTCTATGGCAGCCAGACCGGCAATGCCCGTCGCGCCGCCGAGCAGGTGGCTGCCGAGGCCGAGGCGGCCGGCCTGTCGGTGCGCCTGGTGCGGGCCGACGCCTACTCCACCCGCGAGCTGGCCGGCGAGAAGCTGCTGTACCTCGTCATCAGCACCCAGGGCGAAGGCGATCCGCCGGATGACGCCATCGGTCTGGTCGAGTTCATCGGCGGCAAGCGCGCGCCCAAGCTGCCGGAACTCAAGTACGCGGTACTGGGGCTGGGCGACTCCAGCTATGTGGAGTTCTGCGGCATCGCCCGCACGCTGGATGCGCGGCTGGCCGAACTGGGCGGGCAGCGCCTGCAGCCGCTGGCCGAGGCCGACCTGGACATCGACACCGTCGCCACGCCGTGGCGCGCCAAGGTACTGGCCGATGCCCGCAGCGTCCTCGGTGCGGCGGCCAACGCGGCCGCACCCGGCAGCAACGTCACCCCGCTGCGCCAGGCTGCGGCCAGCGCGCATGGCGCCAGCCATCCGTTCCACGCCGAACTGCTGTCACGCCAGCAGCTCAGCGGCCGTGACTTCAAGGGACCGGCCTATGGCCAGTACGGCCGGATCGACAAGCGCGTGCACCATATCGAGCTGTCGCTGGAAGGCAGCGGCCTGCACTACGAGCCGGGCGACGCGCTGGGCATCATCCACCGCAATGCACCGCCGCTGGTGGACGCCATCCTCACCGCCACCGGCCTGGATGGTGACACCGACGTTGCCCATGACGGCCACAGCCGGCCACTGGCGCAGTGGCTGGGCGAGCACCGCGAGCTGACCCGCATCTCGCGTCCGTTGCTGGCCACCGTGGCCGAGCGCAGCGGCAATTCCGATCTGGCCGGCCTGCTGGAGCCGTCACGCAGCAGCGAGCTGGCAACCGTGTTCGGCGATCACCAGCTGGTCGACGTGCTGCACCGCTGGCCGGCCGACTGGGACGCCAGCGCACTCGTCGCCGCGCTGCGCCCGGCCACCCACCGCCTGTATTCGATCGCCTCCAGCCGCAAGCGGGTGGGCGATGAGGTCCACCTGACCGTCGACGAGCTGGCCTACAGCGCACACGGCCGTGAGCACATCGGCGCCGCCAGTGCCTTCCTCTCCGCACTGGCGGAAGACGCGCGGGTGCCGGTGTACATCGAGCCGAACGAGCGTTTCCGCGTACCGGCCGATGCCAGCCGCGACATCGTCATGATCGGTCCCGGCACCGGCATCGCACCGTTCCGCGGCTTCGTGCAGGAACGTGCCGAGAGCGGCGCCAGCGGACGCAACTGGCTGTTCTTCGGCGCCCGCCATTTCAACAGCGACTTCCTCTATCAGGTCGAGTGGCAGGACGCCCTGCAGCGCAAGGAACTGCATCGCCTCGATCTGGCCTTCTCCCGCGACCAGGCCGAAAAGATCTACGTCCAGGACCGCCTGCGCGAACACGGCCATGACCTGTACGACTGGCTGCAGAACGGCGCGCACCTGTATGTGTGCGGCGCAATCGGCATGGGCAAGGACGTGCATGCCACGCTGCTGGAGGTCATCGCCGCGCACAACGGGGGTGATGCCGAAGCTGCAAGCGACTATCTGTCCGGCCTGCAGCGCGAAGGCCGCTACGCCCGCGACGTCTACTGACCCCTTCCCCCCCTGCAGCAGCGGCACCAGCCGCGACCGGGGGTTGCCGGGAAAGCCTTCGCGACCGACGTCGCTCCTCCACCAGCCACAGGCGCAGACACCCCACGACCATGTCCCATCCTTCCGTAGAAAAGATCAAGCTCGACAGCCGGCGCCTGCGCGGCAACATCGCCGAAGACCTGCTGGACGCCACCACCGGCTCGCTGTCGTTCGAGGACCAGCGCACCATCAAGTTCCACGGCAGCTACCAGCAGGACGACCGCGACCTGCGCGACGAGCGCCGCCGGCAGAAACTGGAGCCGGCCCACCAGTTCATGATCCGCATCCGTGCGCCGGGCGGCGTGTTCACGCCGCAGCAGTGGCTCAAGCTGGACCAGATCGCCACCACCTACGCCAATCATTCGCTGCGCGTGACCACCCGCCAGACCTTCCAGATCCACGGCGTCATCAAGCGCGAGCTGAAGGCGACGATGCAGGCGATCAATTCCGCGGCGATGGACACCATCTCCGCCTGCGGCGACGTCAACCGCAACGTGCTGGCCGCCAGCAATCCGTTGCAGTCGGCGCTGCATGCGCAGGTGCACGAGTGGGCGCAGCGGCTGTCGCTGCACTTCAAGCCCGCCACCCGCGCCTATTACGAAATCTGGCTGGATGAGGAAAAGGTGGCCGAAAGTGGCGTGGAGCACGAGCCGATCTACGGCGATGCCTACCTGCCGCGCAAGTTCAAGATCGCCGTGGCGGTACCGCCGTACAACGACGTGGACGTGTTCGCCAACGACCTGGGCCTGATCGCCATCGTCGACGGCAGCGGCAACCTGGCCGGCTTCAACGTCGCCATCGGCGGCGGCATGGGCGCCAGCCACGGCATCGCCGCGCACTATCCGCGCGTGGGCAACGTGATCGGCTTCGTCACCCCCGAACAGACCCTGGCCATCGCCGAAGCGGCGATCACCGTGCAGCGCGACCTCGGCGACCGGATCGAGCGCAAGCATGCGCGCTTCAAGTACACCATCGACGACCACGGTTCGGAAAAAATCGTGGCGATGATGCAGCAGCGCGCCGGCTTCAGCCTGCAGCCGGCACGGCCGTTCCACTTCGAGCACAACGGCGACCGTTTCGGCTGGATCGAAGGCGAGGACGGCCTGTGGCACCTGACCCTGTCACTGCCCTGCGGGCGCATCGCCGACACCGCCGGCCGGCCGTTGCTGACCGGCCTGCGCGAGATCGCCAAGGTGCACGAAGGCGAGTTCCGCATGACCGCCAACCAGAACGTGATCATCGCCGGCGTACCCGCCGCGCAGCGCGCGCGGATCGATGCGCTGGTCGCCGAACACACGCTGGATCGCGAGAACAACGCCCCCACCGCGATCGAACGCAGCGCCGTGGCCTGCGTCGCGCTGCCGACCTGCGCGCTGGCGATGGCCGAGGCCGAACGCTACCTGCCCGGCTTCCTCGGCGTGCTGGAGCCGCTGCTGGACAGACACGGCCTGCGCGAGGCACCGATCCTGCTGCGCATTTCCGGCTGCCCCAACGGCTGCTCGCGCCCGTACCTGGCCGAGATCGCGCTGGTCGGCAAGGCACCGGGCCGCTACAACCTGTTCCTCGGCGGCGACCACCGCGGCCAGCGCCTGAACACGCTGTACCGCGACAACATCACCGAGGCGCAGATCCTGGAGGCGCTGGAGCCGCTGCTGGCCCGTTATGCCGGTGAACGCGACGCCGGCGAGCGCTTCGGTGACTTCCTGCACCGCGCCGGCATTGTCGAACTGCCGCCCTACCCGACCTATCGCCAGATTCCAGTGGAACTGCAGCCATGAGTGCCCTCCCAGCCGATCCCCGCGAGGCCGCCAGCGCACCGCCCGAAGCCATCGCCGCGCTCAACCTGCAGCTTGAAACGATGGACGCGCAGGCGCGCGTGCAGTGGGCACTGCAAAACGCCCCCGGCACGCACGTGCTGTCCTCCAGCTTCGGCGCGCAGTCGGCGGTGACCCTGCACCTGCTCAGCCGCCAGCAACCGGACATTCCGGTGATCCTGGTCGATACCGGCTACCTGTTCCCGGAAACCTACCGCTTCGCCGATGAACTGGCCGAGCGCCTGCAGCTCAACCTAAAGGTGTACCGGCCGCTGGTCAGCCGCGCATGGATGGAAGCACGCCATGGCCGGCTGTGGGAGCAGGGACTGGTCGGCATCGAGCAGTACAACAACCTGCGCAAGGTCGAGCCGATGAAGCGCGCGCTCGCCGAGCTGCAGGCCGGCACCTGGTTCACCGGCCTGCGCCGCGCGCAATCGGGCAGCCGCAGCGGCACGCCGATCCTGCAGAAGCGCGACGGCCGCTGGAAGGTCAACCCGATCGCCGACTGGAACGACCGCGACGTGTGGCGCTACCTCAAGCAGCACGAGCTGCCCTACCACCCGCTGTGGGAGCAGGGCTATGTCTCCATCGGCGACACCCACACCACCCGCCGCTGGGAGCCGGGCATGCGCGAGGAGGACACCCGTTTCTTCGGCCTCAAGCGCGAGTGCGGGTTGCACGAGGAAATCTGAAGGCGGGGACCGGGCGGAGAGAAACAGGGAATGAATGGAAGCAGTCCACCACCCCGCCCTGCACCTGCTCCGCCCCGTTCCCGGCTCCTGCTTCGCCCGTTCCTGATCCGCTCCTGCGTTACATGCGGTAATCCAGCTTCAGCCAGACACTGCGACCCGGCTCGTTGATCCGCACCGGATCGGCGGGGAAGCCGAAGTCGGCGCTGCCGGCCAGGTTCAGGTGCTCGGCATAGGCGCGGTCGAACAGGTTGTCCACACCGGCACTGGCACGCAGGCGGTCGCTGATGCGGTAGGCGGCGTTGAGCGAGAAGGTGGCAAACCCGGCACTGGGACCGAGATCACGCGCGACCACGTTGCCCTCGTCCAGCGCCACCCGGTTCTGCCGCCCCACCACCCGCAGCAGGGCGCCAGTGGACCAGCGCGCATGCTCCCAGCTGGCACTGAAACGTCCCTCCAGCGGCGGGATCTGCGGCAGCGGCCGGTTCCCATCGCGGTTCTCGCCCCAGGCGTAGGCCAGCGTGCCGCCCAGCTTCCAGCCCTGGACGGGGCGCCATTCCAGTCCCGCCTCGGCACCGGCGATCCGCGCATCGACATTGCCGGCTGCGGTGCTGCTGCCCATCATGCCGCCACTGCGATAGGTGAACAGGATGTAGTCCTGCAGCTGCCCGGCATAGGCCGAGACCCACCCGTCCAGCGTGCGCGTACGGAACTGCAGGCCGAGGTCGAGCTGGGTGGTCTTCTCCGGCTTCACCCCGGCAAAGGCATTGGCACTGCCGGCCGGGCCGGCATCGGCGGAGAACAGCTCCCAGTAGTCGGGCATGCGCTCGCTGTGGCCCAGCCCCGCATACCAGGTCCAGTCCTGGCCGTGGTCACGCTCATAACGCAGGAAACCGCTGCCCAGCGTCTCCTCGCGCCGCTGCCCGGCGGTGGGGTTGGGCTTGCCCATCATCCCGGTGGTCTGGCGCAGATCCTCCGCTTCGGCGCGGTCGATGCGCAGGCCGCTCACCCAGCGCCGTGGCGTGTCCTCGCCGAAGGTCAGCTCGGCGAATGCACCGTGATTGCGCAGGTCGGCATCGCGCATCCACGGCAACTGCTGCCAGACGCCACGCATGCCGCGGCGTTTGCGGTGACGGCTGTCCTGGGCATCGATGCCGGCGACGATGGCCACTTCCGGCCAGCGCCATTCCGCGGCGATGCGCCCGCCGCTGGTGCGCCGCTCCACGTTCGAGGCCATCGCCATCGGCATGCTGCCGTGCGGATTGGGCTGGCGCAGCGTGTAGTTGTCCATCACGTGGTCGGCGGTGTTGCTGTACAGGTTGGCCTGCAGCTTGTCCCATGCCCCGGGCAGGTTGCCGCGCTCGAAACGCAGGCCGTAGCTGCTGCGCTTGAACGATGCACCGTCCATGCCGCGGCCGGCATAGCGGGCCAATGCGTCGCCGGTGCCGGCGTTGAGCTCGATCACGGTATCGGCATCGGGCGTCCAGCCGATGGCGGCGTCGGCATTCCACTTGTGCCAGCGCGACGGCACCACCTCGCCATTGCCGTCGCGGTAGTCGTCGGCTTCGGAACGGTTGCCGCTCACCCGCACGTACCCGGGGCTGCTGCCGAAGCTGGCATCGAGCATCTGGTCGTTGCGGTTGTTGGAGCCACCCAGTGCGCTAGCCTGCAACTCCATGCCCGGCGTGTCGAAGCGCGGCAGGTCACGTTCAAAGCGCACCGTGCCGGCCGAGGCGCCCGCACCCCAGCGCACGCTCTGCGGGCCCTTGATGACGGTCAGCCGGTCATAGGTTTCCGGGGCGATGTAGGACAGCGGGTTGTCCATGCGCGACGGGCAGGCACCGATCAGGCTGCCGTCGTTGCTGAGGATGTTCAGACGTGAACCGGACAGGCCGCGCAGCACCGGATCGCCATTGGTGCCGCCATTGCGGATGGCGGAAAAACCGGGGACGGTCTTCAGGTAATCGGCGCCATCACTGGCCGGCACCGGTTGCCGCGGCAGGCGCGGATCGGTGACCCAGTTCAGTGGCGAGGCCGGGGCCGCGCTGGTGACGACCAGCGTGTCCAGCGTCTTGATCGATGCCGATTCCTCAGCATGGGCACGGTACGGAAACAGGGCCAGGCACACTGCAGCGGCCAGGCACGCCGGGATGACCGGCATTCGGGAAGCGGAATTCATCAGGTTCTCCGGGACGACAGTCCACGTACCGCCGGACAGGCGGCAGGTGGTGGAATGGAAGGAAGCGGATCGTCAGGAGAACGCGGGGGGCCCGCGCGGCGGATGTGCCGGCCAGCGGACACTGGCAGGAAGGGTCGTCGCACGTGGCGGATGGACGGACAGGCGGGCGCACAGTGGCAGCAGTACCAGCAGCACCGCCAGCCACGGCAGCAGCCGCGAGGCCATGGTGCAGTAGTCGCACACTTCGCCATGGGCGGCATGCGGACCGGACGGTGTGCCGGGACGCGCTTCGCCGTCCATCTGATGGGAGCCGGCTCCATGCGCAAGGTGATCCTGCACCAGCCCGGCATGGCTGCCCGGTGGCGGCATTGCCTGCAGTGCGCGACTGAGCACCGGCGCCAATGCCATCAGCAGGGTGGCCGCCAGCGCGAGCCACAACATCCAACGCTGCAGGTGCGGAATACGGATCACATGTGCAGTTTAAAGATGCACGCCCGGTTTGCCCCTGCGACCGAGTGCCGCAGTCAGCTGTGGTGCCCGGCAAAGTGGAGCGGCATGTAACGCCATTTGCGCAGGCTGAGGATGCTGTGCCAGCTCATCACCCCGACAACGGCCTGCCGCCCGTTGCCGGCATCCATGGCCTGCCTCAGCTGGTGATGGTCTGGGTCAGTGATTCCCAGCTCGGCGGCGTGGGCCAGTCGGCCTCCTGGTTGCCGTCCAGCACGCGCCGCAGGTCGCGCTTGTCGATCTGCGGGGCCAGCACATGCACCAGCTCCAGGGCGTAATCGCGCAACACCCGCTCACGCGGCAATACCGCCCAGGCGATGCACTCGGGAATGGCCGCCGGTGCCGGCCACGCACGCAGGTCGCCGTCATTGGCGCTGACCGCCATCTCCGCCAGCAGGCCCACGCCCAGCCCGGTGCGCACATAGGTCTTGATCAGGTCCGCATCCAGCGCGGTCAGCGCCAGATCCGGCTCCAGGTTCTGCGCGGCAAACGCGCGCCGCAATGACGAACTCGGCCGCGTCGAGGATTCGTAGCTGATCAACGGATGGGCGGCCAGCGCTGCCATGTCCGGTGCCTTGCCGGCCCGGTCCAGCGGATGCCCCTTGGGCACCAGCACCAGCCGCCGCCAGCGGAACAGCGGCACGGCGATGCCGGTGCTCGGCTCGCTGCCGGCGGTACTGATGATGGCGATATCGGCATCGCCCTGGCTGAGCAGGTCCAGCGCATCGCTTTCGGCGGCCTGCTGCAGGTGCACGCTGACCTGCGGATAGCCCTGCTTGATCCGCGCCACCGCCGGCGGCAGCACGAAGCGCGCCTGGGTATGGGTGGTGGTGAGGATCAGCTGACCCTGGCTTTCCCCGCGCTGGTTGGCGGCATAGGTGCGGATGTTGTTGGCCTCGGCCAGCACCGCACGGGCGCGGACGATCACTTCCTCGCCGGCCGGCGTCACCGAATCCAGGCTGCGCCCCTTGCGCACGAACAGCAGGAAGCCGAGCTCGTCCTCCAGCTGCTTGAGCTGCTTGGACAACCCCGGCTGGGTGGCATGCACGCGCGTCGCGGCCAACGTGATGTTCAGCTCGGCGTCGGCAATGGCGACCAGGTAGCGCAGTTGGGTGAGGGTCATCGCAAGTGGAAAAACACAGCTGGTGGCAGGCGGACGAATGTAGGTCAAATTGCCGGCCCATCTTATAACCGAAAGTCATATGCAAGGTGGCGCAAGTCATTTCCGGCGATTTGCCGGCGGCAGTACGGTCATCCGCTCCCTCCCCACCCTCCCCCGCACCGATCTTGGATACCGCCCTGTTCCCGCTGTTTGCCGACCTGCGTGGCCGCGCCGTACTGGTGGTGGGGGGCGGCGCGGTGGCCGAGCGCAAGATCCAGGCACTGCTGCGCGCCGGCGCCCTGCCGCGTGTCGGCGCCCCCCAACTGGGGCCGGCGCTGCAGGCGATGGCCCGCAGCCTGCGCATCCAGTGGCTGCAGGGAAGCTTCAGCGAACACTGGCTGGCCGATGACATCTGGCTGGTGATCGCCGCCACCGATGACGCCGCCACCAACCAGGCCGTGGCCGCCGCCGCCCATCAGCGCCGCCTGTTTGCCAATGTGGTCGACGACGCCACCCTCTCCGCCTTCCATGTCCCGGCGGTGGTCGAGCGCGGGCCGTTGCAGATCGCCATTTCCAGCGGTGGCGGCGCACCGATGGTCGCCCGCCATGTCCGCCGCCGGATCGAGCTGATGTTCGACCAGGCCTGGGGGCAACTGACCACACTGGTCGGCCACAGGCGCGCGGCGATCCGCACGCGTTTCCCCGACATGGGCGCCCGCCGCCAGTTTTTCGACCGCCTGATCGAAGGCCCACTGCTGGACCTGCTGCGCCGTCGCCAGGACGACGCTGCCGAAGCCCGGCTGCTGCAGGAAATGGCCGATGCGCCCACCGCCACGGCTGGCTCGGTGGTACTGGTCGGTGCCGGCTCGGGTGATCCCGGCCTGCTCACGCTCAATGCCCTGCATGCACTCAACCGTGCCGACGTGATCCTGCATGACCGCCTGGTCAGTGCCGAGGTGCTGCAACTGGCGCGCCGTGATGCCGACTTCATCGAGGTCGGAAAATCCGCGCAGGGCCACAGCACCGCGCAGGAGCGTATCCACGCGCTGATGCTGGAGCACGCCCGTGCCGGCCGGCAGGTGGTACGGCTCAAAGGTGGCGATGCGTTCGTGTTCGGTCGCGGCGGCGAGGAACTGCAGTTCCTGCGCGCGCACGGCATTCCCTACCAGGTGGTACCCGGCATCACCGCGGCACTGGCCTGCGCCGCCTATGCTGGCATCCCGCTGACCCATCGCGACCATGCCCAGCAGTTGCGGCTGGTCACCGCCCATTGCCGCGATTCGCTGGACACGCTGGACTGGCCGGCGCTGGCCGCACCACGCCAGACCCTGGTGTTCTACATGGGCGTGGCGGCGCTGGAGAAGATCCGCCAGCACCTGCTGGCTGCCGGCCTGCCGGCCAGCACCCCGTTCGCGCTGGTCGAGAACGGCTCGCGCAGCGACCAGCGGGTCGTCCGCGGAGAACTGCACACCCTGCCCGATACCGCGCAGCAGCACCGGGTGCAGTCGCCGGCGCTGCTGGTGGTCGGCGAGGTGGCGGCGCTGGCCGATGAACTGCACTGGTTCGGTGCCCCGCCCTTGCACGCGCCTGAAACCCTTTCCTCACTTTCCGCACAGACGTCGCCACCGACACTGGCCGACGCTGCCTGACTTTCTTCCCGGAGAACCCCCATGGCCATCTACAACAGCATCCTGGACACCATCGGCAACACGCCGGTGATCAAACTCAACCGGCTCGCCCCGGCCGGCGTGGAGGTCTACGTCAAGGTCGAATCGTTCAACCCCGGCAGCTCGGTGAAGGACCGCCTGGCGCTGGCAATCGTGCTCGATGCTGAGCAGCGCGGCGTGCTCAAGCCCGGCGACACCATCGTCGAAGCCACCTCCGGCAATACCGGCGTAGCCCTGGCCATGGTCGCGGCGGCGCGCGGCTACAAGTTCGTGGCGGTGATGACCGAAACCTTCTCGGTCGAACGCCGCAAGGCGATGCGCGCCTATGGCGCCAAGGTGATCCTGACCCCGGCTGCCGCACGCGGCACCGGCATGGTCGAAAAGGCCAGGGAACTGGCCGCCAAACATGGCTGGTTCCTGGCCAGCCAGTTCGCCAACCCGGCCAATCCGGCTTACCACCGCAACACCACCGCCGCCGAGATCCTGCGCGACTTCGCCGGCAAGCGCCTGGACTACTTCGTCAGCGGCTGGGGCACCGGCGGCACCCTCACCGGCGTCGGCGAGGTGCTGAAGGTCGCCCGCCCGGATACCCGCATCATCGCCACCGAACCGGCCGGCGCGGCCCTGCTCAAGGGCGATGAGTGGAAGCCGCACAAGATCCAGGGCTGGACCCCGGACTTCGTGCCGGAAGTGCTCAACCGCGGCGCCTACGATGAACTGCGCAGCATCCAGGACGAGCGCGCGATCGAAGTCTCACGCCAGCTGGCCGCCGAGGAAGGCATCTTCGTCGGCATCTCCGCCGGCGCCACCGCCGCCACCGCGCTGGAAGTGGCCGCGGCCGCACCGGCCGGCTCGGTGGTGTTGGCGATGCTGCCCGATACCGGCGAGCGCTACTTCTCCACCCCGCTGTTTGCCGACGTCAACGAAGGCAGCGACGACGACTGGCTGGCCGGGCTGCCGTAAGCATCGCCCCCACCGGTTGCATCACGACGGCCGCCTCCGGGTGGCCGTCGCTTTTACCGCCGGCATGACGCCGGCAATCAGCTCGACAAGCCCGGCTCCAATTGGTGGCTCATCCGACCATTCCCAGCACACGCTACCGGGGCTGGAGATGGATGATCGACACGGGCCGACCATCTCCATTGGCGCTTCAAGGGTGCGGCGCGGGCGATAGGGACCGCCCCGGTGGATGGTGAAAGGACGTGCAGGCGGAAAGGCCGGCCATTGCCGTGAGCCTGCCGCAAAGATTGCCCTCGATTCCCGGCAATCGGCTTTCCCTCAAAACGGCGCTGACCGCCGCCCACCCGGACCGATCGCAGGCTTTGAGACACCCCGCAGACACACTGCCCGCCGGCCTGCCTGCACCCGGTGGCCCTCACGCATTTCTCATACAGGGCAGTGGAAGATCAGCGCATGGGCATCGAAGTCTGGCAAGGCGACATCACCGGGTTGGACGTTGACGTGATCGTCAATGCGGCCAACCCGACGCTGTTGGGCGGCGGTGGCGTGGATGGGGCGATCCACCGGGCCGCCGGCCCCGGCCTGCTGGCCGAATGCGAACGACTGCCGGAGCTGCGGCCCGGCGTGCGCTGCCCGACCGGGGAAGTACGGGCCACCGGTGGCCACGGCCTGCCCGCCCGCCACGTATTCCACACCGTCGGCCCGGTGTGGCGCGAGGGCCAGCATGACGAGGCGGCGCTGCTGGCCAACTGCTACTGGCAGTCGCTGCGGCTGGCCGCACAGATGGGGCTGGAATCGATCGCATTTCCGGCCATCAGCTGCGGCGTATACGGCTTTCCGCTGCATCAGGCGGCGCAGATCGCGGCTACCGAAACCACCACCTGGCAGAAGAGCCACACACGCCCGCTGCGGATCATCCTGGTGGCCTTCAATGCCACCGCCTTCAAGCTCTACCAGCAGGCACTGGCGGCGACGGGGCAGATGCCGGTACCCGACATGCCGCCATCCAGCCACGGGCTGCTCCCTGTCACCTGAGCACCCAAGCACTGGATCGCACAAACGGAAACGCCGGCACAAGGCCGGCGTTTCCTTTACTTCAGTGGCGTATGCCCGGGCGGGAATCAGCCTTCCCACTTGCCCAGCGCAGCCAGGCCGTTTTCCTTGGCACGCTCATACACGGTCTTCTGTGCCGCGGCGTAATTGCCCTTCATGTCCTGGGCCCACAGCTTCAGCGCGGCCTGCTGCATGGCGCGACCATAGGAGAAGCTCAGCGGCCACGGCAGGTTGCCCAGCTGGTTCATGGCATTGAGGTGGGCGGTGGACTGCTCGTCGCTCTGGCCACCGGACAGGAACACGATGCCCGGCAGGATCGCCGGCACCACCGACTTCAGGCACATCACGGTCGATTCGGCCACTTCCTCGACATCGGCCTGCTCCTCGCAGCTCTTGCCGGCGATGACCATCGAGGCCTTCAGGATGGTGCCTTCCAGCACCACGTTCTGCTGGTACAGCGCATCGAACAGCGCACGCAGGGTGGCTTCGGTGACTTCGTAGCAGGTCTCGATGTCGTGGTCGCCGTCCATGATCACTTCCGGCTCGACCATCGGCACCAGGCCGGCTTCCTGGCACAGCGCCGCATAACGGGCCAGCGCATGGGCGTTGACCTCGATGCAGGTGCCCGAGGGAATGGTCTCGCCGATATTGATCACCGCACGCCACTTGGCGAAGCGGGCACCGAGCTTGTAGTACTCCTGCAGGCGCGCGCGCAGGCCGTCCAGGCCTTCGGTCACCAGCTCACCCGGGCAACCGGCCAGCGGGTGCGCACCGGTATCGACCTTGATGCCCGGGATCATGCCGTGGTCGGCCATGTACTTGGCGAACTGCACGCCGTCCTTGGTCGACTGGCGGATGGTCTCATCGAACAGGATCGCGCCGGAGATGTGCTCGCTGAGCTTGGGCGTGGTCAGCAGCAGTTCGCGGTAGGCACGGCGGTTCTCTTCCGTGTTCTCGATGCCGACACTGGCGAAACGCTTGGCAATGGTGCCGGTGGATTCGTCAATGGCGATGATGCCCTTGCCCGGGGCGACCATGGCCTGGGCGGTTTCAGCCAGCAGTTCGATGCTCATGTCTTTACCTGTGACGGAGTGCGGGAAAACCGCGATTATAGCCGGTCATGCTTGCGGACTTGTCATCCGCAAGACTCGCAACCGCTTTCAATACGCCGCCAGCAGGACAAGCCCTGTCTGCTCCGGCCAGACGTATGGCCGGAGCATGGCCTGGAGTGTCAGAGCTCGCCGAGACCGCAGGCGCGTCCATCGGCGCCGACTTCCAGCAGACGCAGGGTATTGGTGGCGCCCAGCGTTTCCATGTGCTCGCCACTGGTGAACACCACGCGGTCACCGGCCTGCAGCTGCCCGGCATCAACCAGCAGGCGGATCGCGCCACGGGCCGCTTCGCGCGGGGTCAGCCCGCGGCTGTCGAAATTGATCGGGAACACGTCACGCATCAGTGCCATCTGCCGGCGCGCGCCGTCGTGGCGGGTCACCGCGAAGATCGGCGCCTTGGCGCGGAAGCGCGACAGGTAGCGGGCGGTGCCGCCGGATTCGGTCATCGCCACGATCGCGCGCACCCCCACGTGCTGGGACAGGAACATCGTCGCCATGGCGATCGCCTGATCGGCGCGCTGCAGGTTGCGCGGCGAGGCGTTGAAATCGGTCTCGGTCTGGAACTGGCGCTCGGCGCCCAGGCAGATGCGGGCCATCGCCTCGACCGCCTTGACCGGATACGCGCCGGCGGCGGTTTCGGCCGACAGCATCACCGCGTCGGTGCCGTCGATCACCGAGTTGGCCACGTCCAGCACCTCGGCGCGGGTCGGGATCGGGCTTTCGACCATCGACTGCAGCATCTGCGTGGCGGTGATCACCACCTTGTTCTGCGCCAGCGAGGCCTTGATGATCTTCTTCTGCAGGCCCGGCAGTTCGGCATCGCCGATCTCCACGCCGAGGTCGCCACGGGCCACCATCACCACGTCGCTGGCCCCGACGATCTCCTCCAGGTTCTCGATCGCCTCGGTGCGCTCGATCTTCGACACCAGCGCGGCATCGCAGCCGTGCGAGCGGGCGATGTCGCGCGCATCGTTCATGTCCTGCGCGTTGCGGCAGAACGATACGGCGATGAAGTCCACGCCGATCTTGGCGACGATGCCGATCAATTCCTTGTCGCGCTCGGTCAGCGCGCCCAGCGACAGGCCGCCGCCCTGCTTGTTGAGCCCCTTGCGGTCGGACAGCACGCCATCGTTGAGCACGGTGTTGATGATGCGCTCGCCCTGCACCTCGACCACCTGCAATTGCATCAGGCCGTCGTCCAGCAGCAGCACATCACCCGGGGCCACGTCCTGCGGCAGGCCCAGGTAGCTCACGCCGACCTGGCTGGCATCACCGGCCGGGGCATCGACCGAGGCGACCAGATCGAAACGGTCACCGGCCTTGAGCTGGACCTTGCCCTGGGCAAAGCGCTCGATACGGATCTTCGGACCCGGCAGGTCGGCCAGGATGCCCACTTCCACGCCCACCCGCTGCGCGGCGGCGCGCACGTCGGCCGCGCGCTTGGCCTGGCCGGACGGATCGCCATGGGAAAAGTTGAGGCGCACCACGTTCACGCCGGCGCGGAACAGATCGTCCAGCACCCCGGGCGCATCGGTTGCAGGACCGAGGGTGGCGAGGATCTTGGTACGGCGCTGACGTTCGATCATGGTGCGTAGTCTCCCTTGTTGACCGCTCAAAATAGCACACGCACTGGATGACAACGATGTCTCCACAACTTTGCCCGGGACAGTCACCTGCTGTCCAGAAGACAGCAGGGACAGGCACCCCGGACAAACCATACGCAGTGACAACGCGGGACTGACGGGTGTGCCGCAACGCTGCATGGACATGGAGCAGGCACCCGCCCCCGGACATCAGCCCGCCACTGGAAAATCCACCGGTGTCTTGCCGCAGTCGCAGCCCCGGCGGCAAAAATGGCGGTCACGGAACCGGCATGAGCACGACGATGGGCCGGCAGCCCAACCGCCACCTGTACGCCACTGGCCGTGCCTGCAAGGCGCCGGCCAGCGGACTGCCTGGCAATCACGCGCGCAGCAGCGTCACCAGCTCATCCGGCGTCGCCGCCAGCGCATGCGCACCGGCCGCCTGCAGCTCCTCGCGGCCACCGAAGCCCCACAGCACACCGATATTACGCATGCCGTGATGGCGTGCACCTTCGATATCCATCCGGCGGTCGCCGATCATCCAGCACTGCTCCGGCTGCAACGACAGGCGGCGCAACGCCTCGCCCACCAGCTGCGGCTTGTGGCTGCGCGCACTGTCGAGGCTGGCACCGGTGACATCCTCGAAGCAGTCGCCGAACGGCAGGTGCTCGACGATGCGCTGCGCGTGCGACTCGGTCTTGGCGGTAACGATCGCCATACGGTGACCGTCGGCCTTCAGCGAACGCACCACCGCCTCGATACCCGGATACAGCTCATATTCCTTCCAGCCATCGCTCTCGAAACGCTCGCGGTACAGCGCCACCGCCCGCTCGACCCGTTCCGTGTCACCGAATACCGGGGCGAAGCTGGTGCGCAGTGCCGGCCCGATCCACTTGCGCAGCTCGGGCATCGCCGGCACCGGCTGGCCCATCTTTTCCAGCGCATAGGCCACGCAGCGGGTAACGCCTTCGGACGACTGGATCAGGGTGCCGTCGAGATCGAAGAACAGCACATCGCGGCTCACGATCCGCGGGCCTCCAGCGCCGCGACGGCCGGCAAGGTCTTGCCTTCCAGGAATTCCAGGAACGCGCCACCGCCGGTGGAGATGTAGCTCACTTCCTTGGCGATGCCGTACTTGTCCACTGCCGCCAGGGTGTCACCGCCGCCGGCAATCGAGAACGCCTGCGAGCTGGCGATGGCACGGGCCAGCGCCTCGGTGCCCTTGCCGAAAGCGTCGAACTCGAACACGCCGACCGGGCCGTTCCACACCACGGTGCCGGCCTTGGCGATCAGTTCGGCGTAGCGCGCAGCGGTCTGCGGGCCGATGTCCAGGATCATGTCCTCGGCGTCGACCGCATCCACCGCCTTCACCGTGGCCGGGGCGTCGGCGGCGAAGGCCGGGGCCACAACCACGTCGGTCGGCAGCGGGATTTCAGCGCCGCGCGCCTTGGCATCGGCGTCGATCTTGCGCGCGGTGTCGAGCAGGTCGTTCTCGACCAGCGACTTGCCCACGCCATGGCCGTCGGCGGCGATGAAGGTGTTGGCGATGCCGCCACCGACGATCAACTGGTCGACCTTGCCGACCAGGCTGGACAGCAGCTCCAGCTTGGTCGAGACCTTGGAGCCGGCCACGATCGCCAGCAGCGGACGCGCCGGCTTGGCCAGCGCCTTGTCCAGCGCGTCCAGCTCGGCCATCAGCAGCGGGCCGCCGGCGGCCACCGGGGCGAAGCGGATCACGCCATGGGTCGAGGCCTGGGCGCGGTGCGCGGTGCCGAAGGCGTCCATCACGAACACGTCGCACAGCGCGGCGTACTTCTTCGACAGCGCCTCATCGTCGGCCTTCTCGCCCACGTTCATGCGGCAGTTTTCCAGCAGCACGATCTTGCCCGGGGCCACGTCGACGCCGTCCACCCAGTCCTTGACCAGCGGCACGTCCACGCCCAGCAGCTCGGACAGGCGCGCGGCCACCGGCGCCAGCGAATCGGCCTGGCTCCACACGCCTTCCTTCGGACGGCCCAGATGCGAGGTCACCAACACCGCGGCGCCGGCTTCCAGCGCCAGCTTCAGCGTCGGCAGCGAGGCGGTGATGCGCTGTTCGGAGGTGATCCTGCCGTTCTCGTCGATCGGCACGTTCAGATCCTGGCGGATCAATACGCGCTTGCCGGAAAGGTCGAGGTCGGTCATGCGAACGATGGACATGGCAGGATCTGCTCCGCAAAGTGGGGGAAACCGCCATTCTCGCCCGCCCCGGCAACCGGGGTAAACCTGAAGGTTTCTTCCGATGCGCATCCGCTTGCCCCAACCCGAGTTGAGCAGTCCCCGGCTGCGGCTGCGCGAGGTGCGCAGCGAGGACGCGCCTGCGCTGTTCGCCATCCACAGCGATCCGCAAGTGATGCGCTACTGGAGCTATCCGGCATGGACGGAACTGGCCCAGGCCGAGGCCAAGGTCGCCGACATCCAGCGCCAGCGCCGCGAGCAGGACATCCTCATCTGGGCAATCGCCGAGGCCGGCAGCGACCGGCTGATCGGCAGCAGCGCGATGTTCGCACTCAACCCGGATCAGGGCCGGGCCGAGATCGGCTACAGCCTGCACCGCGACTGGCACGACCGCGGGCTGGCCAGCGAAGCGTTGCGGCTGATCCTGGGCTACCTGTTCGACGGGCTGCAGCTGCGCCGCGTGGAAGCCGATACCGACCCGCGCAACACCGCTTCATGCCACCTGCTGGAGAAGCTGGGTTTCGTGCGCGAAGGGCTGCTGCGCGAACGCTGGTTCGTCAACGGCGAGCTTTGCGATACCGCTTTCTACGGCTTGCTGCGACGGGATTTCATCCGGAACTGATGCAGCAATACGAGTCACCGCTTGGGCAACTGCGCATCCAGCTCTTGAAGCCGTCGCTCGATCTCGCGCCGATCAAGACTGCGCGCGATCACCGCCCAGTGCCTGGCCACTGAAAAACGGTACAGAAAGCGCGCAATCAGAAAACCCATGACCAGTGCCACGACCACGGTTGCCGCGCCCCAGCCCCCTCCAATCCGCAAGGCGAAAAGCATCAGGACCGGCACGGACATCGACAACAGAAACGAGGCCAGAAACCGTTTCACCCGGCTGTAAACACTGTTGTCGACTGTCGTGTGGATACCGCCCAGCAGTGACATCAGCAGCGCTCTTTCCTGGGATCGCTTAAGAACTGGAATCTTCATCCGCGCTCCGATTGCCGGCCCGAACCGATACCCGTCACGGCTGCGTATCCGTGCCGTCTTTCCGGCCACTGCGGATCAGGCTGAATGCAAATCCCGCCACCAGCAGCGCGCCGAGCACCAGCACCGCCCACAGCAGCAGGTTCTTCCAGTCGCGCGGCGGCCTGGCCGGCTGGTAGGCGACGTCACCGGCACGCACCGTGCCCTCACCCAGTGCCGCTATCGCCGGCTGCCACTCCCTTCCATTGCGCGCACGCAGCGCATCGAGCATCGGATCGAGGGCGGCCTGCGTTTCGGTGACATTGGCACTACCCGCCACCAGCAGGTAGGGCGCGCGGCCCTGGGCGAGGAACACCACGCTGCCCGGCCGGTAGCCCAGCCGCAGCAGCGGTGCCTGCGCAGGCGCGGCGCCCGGCTCGGCCTGCAGCCGCCACTGGCGGTCGCTGATGACACCGGAGGTTTCCAGTGGTGCCGAGTACTGCTGCGTGCCGCCCTCGCTCAGGCTCCAGGCATTCCAGCCGCGGATCAGCGGTCGCCACTGTGGTGTGCGGTCATCGGCAGCGGGACGATCCGGATCACCCGTGGAGACCGTCCAGCTCACCGCGCTGTTGGCTGGCATCCGCACATCCAGCCGCTGTACCGGCAGCCGCCCCTGCAAACGGTAGAGATAGCCGTCTTTGCCGTTGCCACCGGTCTCGGCCTGCAGCTCCTGCCATTGCCAGTCGCCACTGTCCCGCACATCGGCCAGTTCGCCGCGCAGGCCACCGAGCGCCGGGGCACCCGCACGCTGCAACGGCACCAGCCGCAGGTAGCGCAGATCGCTATGCACCTTGATGCGGTTGTTGCGCAGTGCGCGGCCCTGGTTGTTCAACTGCAGCAGGCGCACCTGTGGATCGAGCACCTGCCAGCCACGCAGGTCGTCACTGCCCTCCAGCCGGTAGCCCAGGTCCAGCGTCGCATCGGGATCGGCCCAGTCCACACTCAACGCACGCAGTCGGCTGGCGTCGTCACCGAGATCGACCAGCCATATCGGGTCGGCCGCACCGATGCTGCCGGCGATTGCGTTGCGGATCGACAGCAGCCGGCCGCGGGCATCACGCTCCACCACCACGCTGAGATCGTCATCGGCGCTGGTCGCCGCTGCCGGCAATGCGAACCATTGCAGTTCCACCGTGCGCAACGGAGCCGACACCGGCGTATCCGCCGCATAGACCGCGCTGGCCACCGGCCTGCCGTCGGCATCGATCACCCGTACATCGCGCAGGTCGCGCCAGTAGGCGGCGGCGTAGACCGGCGCATCGAGCGTCACGCGATAGGCGCCGGCGTCGGCCTGCGACAGCTGCAACGGCCATTGCCGGGCGAAATCATCGGCGGCCTGCGCACTCATCGGCAACAGTGCCAGCCACAGCAGACGCTTGATCATGCGGATACTTCCCCATCGTTGTTCTGGTTTGTCAGCGCGCGCCGTGGCGGCGCCGGCGCCAGCCAGCCCACCAGCGTGCACAGCAGGCCATAGGCGATGAACGCGCCAATGCCGAGCAGGTCGCCGAGGTTGCCACGGTCCACCAGCAGCAGCTTGGCCAGCACCACGCCCATCAGGATCGCGCCGGCCAGCCACAGTCCCCATTGCCCGCGCCGCGAGCCGGACACCCAGCCGATCACGCCCAGCAGGCTCCACACCACGGTCAGGCTGGTCTGCGCCAGCTGCGTGCCGATCAGGCGTTCGCTCCACGGCTCGCCGCCCCAGTGATGCACCGCCCGCAATGTCATCACCGTGACCAGCACCAGTGCCGCCAGCGCCATGCCGACTAACTGCGCCGGCACGATGCGCCCGCCACGGTCCTGCCACAGATACAGCGCAGCCAGCACCAGTACCGCCACCTGCGCCAGTTCCAGCGGATTGAACAGCACGATCCACGGCAATGGCGCCGCACTTGCAGTGCTGCCCAGCGCGCCCAGCCACCACAACCCGAGAGCGGCGAACACCACCGTCTGCAGCACCGGCTTGTAGCGACCGAAGGCCTCACCCAGCGGCAGCTCCAGCCACCTCCAGCGCCGCATCGACACGACCGCCAGCAGCAGCCACGGCAGCGCCAGCAGCAGGCCCACCCAGCCTTCGGCAAGGGTGAAGCGCTCGCCGATATGCCAGGCCAGCAGCGACAGCACCGTCGGCCACAGCAGCCACCAGGCCAGTTGCGCCATACCCGCCAGCAGGCCGTTGCCGGCGCGCAGACACAGCAGGCTGCGGATGCCCAGCAGCGCGAACAGCAGCCACGTCCAGCCACCGTATCCGGCGAACGGCTGGCCGTACTCGGCCACCTGCGCAAACGCCACCGGGAAGGCCAGCACGAAGCCACCCAGCGTGGTCAGCGACAACGCCAGTGCCGGTACACGCCGCTGTACCTCGGCGGCAAGCCAGCCGGTGACACCCAGCATCAGCAGCAGCGCATGCAGGCGGCTGCCAGGATCGATGAAGTTGCCGATCTCCAGGGTGATATTGCCCAGCCACCAGGCCAGGCCCCAGATGTAGGCCACGCTGGCGACAGGCAACCGCCCCGCGCCGCGGTACAGCCAGGCGGTGGCGAAACCGGCCAGCGCGATCAGCAGTGCGCCCATGAAGCCAGCATTGGCGATGGCCATCGTATCGAGCGGATATACCCGGCTGACCCCCAGCAACATCGCCAGCGCTGCGGCCAGCTGCAGGCCGATACCGGTCCAGCGCGCCAGCCGGCGCTGCTGCATCAGACCCAGCCAGACCAGGCCGGCACCCTCGAGCGCGAACACCGAAGCGGTCGCCTTGGCCGACAACGCCAGCGGCACCGCCAGCGTGGCAAAGCCCACGGCGAGGATGGCGTATCCCTGCACCAGCAGGTGCAGACGCTCGCGGCCCAGCAGCACGCGTGCCAGCACCGCGTAGAGCGCGGCTACACCGAGCGCGCACAGCGCCAGCGGCATGCGTTCGCCCTGCAGCAATCCCGCCTGCAGCGAGAACGCGATCAGCGGCGTGCCGAACAGCAGGCAACCGTCGATGCGTGCCCCGCCCGCTGTTGCCGCCTTGCGCGCATACAGCAGCGGCAGCAGCAGGTAGAAGCCGAAGAACAGCAACAGGAACGGCTGGGTGCTGGCGAAGTCGGCCGCCTCGTAATCCAGCACTCCCCAGAGCGTGCCGATGCCCCAGGTGAAGACGAAACCGAGCAGGTTGAGGATGCGCCACGGCCGTACCCAGGCGATGGCGAAGATGCCGGCGTTGAGCAGCGCGTAGTACGAGAACAACGCGACATGGTTGCCGCCGCCGCTGGACAGCCAGATCGGCGCCATGAAACCGGCCAGCACGCCGAGGATGGCCAGCGTGCGCGACTCCTGCAGCACCGCCATCACCGCAAGCCCGGCGATCAGCACCACACTGAGCGCGAACGCCGGCAGCGGCTCGATGAAGCCGTAGTTCCTGGTCGCGGCGAATATGGTCAGCAACAGCACGCCGATCGCACCGCCCTGCAAGGCCAGCGCGAAGGTGCGGTGGCTCTCACGCTGGCGCCAGGCGAATACCAGCCCCGCCAGCGCGACAATGCTGATCCCCAGCAGGCGGAACAGCGGCGAGACCGTCAGCCAGCCCTGATCGGTGGCGAGCTTGAGCAGCGCTCCCACACCGGCCAGCAGCACCAGCATGCCGACTTTCACCGGCACGTTGCCGCGGGTGAACCAGTGCTTGATGTGCTCGATGCCACGCTCGATGAAACCGGGGGCGGCGGGCGGCGGCGGGGTCCACGTCCGCTGCGCGGGCGCGGAAGCCGCGGCAGCCACCGGCGCAGGTTCGGGACGCGCCGGCGCAGGACGCCAGGGCTCCCGGAGCGGCGGCAGCGCAGGGACTCCCGGGGT
>DDVW01000022.1 GCA_002345545.1 Stenotrophomonas sp. UBA2302
GCATGCGGCTGTTCGGCGCAGGCGCGCGCGACCGCGGTCGGGGGAAGGAGGCGGACCCGCGCATCACGGCGGCGCCGCGCTCGTGGATCCGGCGCGCGCCTGCGCCGCCGCGCGGCCGCGCGGTCCGTGGAAATAGGCCTGGATCCAGGGGTGGTCGAAGCGCTCCACCACCTCGATGCTGTCATTGACAAGCACCTGCCGATTGGCAAGCACCGCCACGCGATCGCAGATCGTGTAGAGCGAGTCCAGGTCATGGGTCACCAGGAACACGGTCAGCCCCAGCGCATTGCGCAAGGTCAGAATCAGCTGGTCGAACGCGGCTGCGCCGATCGGGTCCAGTCCTGCCGTCGGCTCGTCCAAGAATAGGATGCCCGCGTCCAAGGCTAGCGCCCGCGCCAAGGCCGCACGCTTGACCATGCCACCCGACAGGGATGCCGGCGACTTGTCGCCGGCATCCGGTGGCAGGCCAGCCAGCGCCAGCTTGCTGCGCGCCAGGTGCTCGGCCTGGGCACGCGGCAGGCCGGCGTGCTCGATCAGCGGCAGGGCGACGTTCTCGGTCACGCTCAGCGACGAGTACAGGGCACCCTTCTGAAACAGGATGCCGAAGCGCCGTTCCAGATGCGTGCGCGCTGCGCCGTGGAGCTGCAGCAGATCCAGGCCTTCGATGCGGACCACGCCGGCATGCGGGCGCTGAAGACCAACGATGCTACGCAGCAGGACCGATTTGCCGGTGCCCGAACCGCCGACGACACCCAGGATTTCGCCACGCCGAACGTCCAAGTCCAGGTTCTGGTGCACCTGCTGCTCGCCGAAGCGGTTGTCCAGCGCGCGCACCTCGATGGCATGAGTTGCCGTTCCGTTCGAAAGGCCGCTCACCAGCCCATCTCCATGAAGAACAGCGCCGCCAGCGCGTCGAGCAGGATCACGACGAAGATCGACTGCACCACGCTCGAGGTGGTGTGGTCGCCCACCGACTGCGCGCTTCCGGAGACCTTGAAACCCTCGTGGCAGCCGATCGCGGCGATCATGACGGCGAAGAACGGTGCCTTGCTCAGCCCGACCAGAAAATGCCGCACCTCGATCTTGTCCTGCACTATGGCCAGGAACTGCGCCAGCGAGATGTCGAGACTCAGCACGCAGACCGCGGCACCGCCAGCGATGCCCGCCAGAACGCCCACCAAGGTCAGCAGGGGCAGCGAGACCAGCAGTGCCAGCACCCGCGGCAACACCAGCAGCTCGATTGGGTTCAACCCTCCCGAGCGCAGCGCGTCGATCTCCTCGTTCGCTTTCATCGAGCCGATCTGTGCGGTGTAGGCGCTGGCGGTGCGCCCGGCGATCAGGATCGCCGGTAGCAGCACGCCGAACTCGCGCATGAACGAGAACGCGACCAGGTGCACGGCGAAGATGCTGGCGCCGAAGTTGGCCAGCACGGTTGCGCCGAGGAAGGCGACCACGGTACCGACCATGAAACTCAGCAGGGCGACGATGGGCACAGCATCGACAGCGACACGCTGGATCTGCGCGACCACCGCAGTCAGCCGCCAGCGCCGCGGGTACGGCGCAATGCGCAGCCAAGTCTCCAGGATCTGGCCGACGAAGCCGGCCAGATCCAGTAACGAATGCAGCCCCCGCTCGGCCGTTGCGCCGATGCCCGCGATGCCGCGCAGCCATGCAGGCGCGGAATCGAGCGCAGGGTGCCCCGCGACCTGTTGGGCCTCCGCAGCGTCCACCAGCACCTCCAGCAGGGCTCGGCGTTCCGGCTCCAGCCGTGGATCGGCGCGCAGGTGCTCGCGCGCCAGCACTGGGCCGAGCATCTCGACCAGCAGCGCCGCGCCCGCGGTGTCGAGCTGGCGGACCTGCGTCCAGTCTAGGAACGGCACCGCGCGCTGCGCACCGGGGTTTGCGCGCGCGTCGGATACCAACGTGGCCAATCGGCCGTAGTGCTCGATCGTCCAGTCGCCGCCGGCAATCCAGGCCGCGTGTCCGTCAGCGTTGGCCTCGCGGCGTAGCCATGCCTGCGTCATCGCAAAGCCTCCTGGTCGTGGCGCAACGCGGACCGGAGTCGGCGTGCATGCATGGCGGAGGGGAAACTCATGCGGTCGCTTCCCCATTCGTGGACTTGCCGCCGCTGCGCACGCGCAGCGAGAACAGCAGGTCGTACAGGATCGGAATCAGGCCCAGCGTCACCAGTGTTCCCAGCGCTAGGCCGCCGATCATCGTGATCGCCATGCTGGTCCACAGGGGACCGCCGAACAGCATCAGTGGGATCAGGCCGACGATGCAGGTCAGCTTGGTCATCACGATCGGGCGCAGCCGCATCACAGCCGCCGAGATCACCGCCTCGCGCCGCGCCAGGCCCGAGGCCAGTTCAGCCTCGATGCGCTCGAGCAGGAGTACAGCGTTGTTGACGATGATGCCGGCCAGCGCCAGCAGGCCGAAGGTGGCGATGAAGCCGAACGGGTAGCCGGTCAGCAGCAGCGCCAGGGCCGCGCCGATCAGCACGAACGGGATGCTCGCCACCACGATGAACAGCTTGCGGAAAGAATTGAATTGCCACACGAACAACAGCAGGATCATGATCAGCGCATGCGGCATGAACTGCAGCAGCGACTGGTTGGCTTCAGCCGAATCCTCTATCTCGCCGCCAAGTTCGATGCGGTAGCCCGGCGGCAGCTCGATCGCATCGATCTGCGGCGCGATCTCGGCGACGATTCCATTGGCGGTCATGCTGGGATGGCGGCCGGTGACCGTCAGCGTGCGCACCAGGTTGCGGCGCATGATCGTTGAGGGCTCGCTCGCCGTGGAGACCAACGCGATCGCCGATAACGGTAGCGGCGCGCCGCCCGCGCCGGGATAGACCAACGTATCGGCCGGGCTGCCCGCGGCATCGCGCTCGCGCGCATCGCCGCGCAACACGATCGGCGCAGCCACGCCGTTGTCGCGGATCAGCGAGGCCTGCAGGCCGCTGTAGCGCAGTTGCAGTGCTTGGGCCACGTCTTCGCTGCTGATGCCGGCGCGGCGCGCCTTGAGCTGGTCGACCTCGACCACGTAGCGCGGCACGCGCGGCAACCAATCGTCGTAGACGTCCTGAATACCAGGCAACCCGCGCAGCGCCGCGGCGATGCGCTCGCCCGTCTCGCGCAGCACCGCCTCGTCCGGGCCGACCACGCGGTAGATGGCCACGCCGGCCTCGGTCGCACCCAGCGGGAAGCGTTTGGGCTCGGCGCGAGCCTGCGGAAACGCCTCGCGCATGTACCGATGGGTGCGGTCGATCACCTGCTCGATGTCGGTGCCCTGCGCGACGCTGACGGTGAAGTAGGCGATGTTGCTGCCCGGCAGCGGGGGATTCAGGCCCAGCACGATGCGCGGACCGCCGTCGGCGACGTAGCCGATGCTATCGGTCACCTCTGGATTGACCTTGTCGTCGGCGAACCAGCGGCTCATCGCCTCCACCGTGCGCAGGGTTTCGCGCGAGTCGCTACCAGGTTGCAGGGTCACCGGCATCTGGAACTGCAGTCGGTCGGACTTGGGCAGGAAGTCGTAGGGGATCGACGCCAGCACAACGCCGGCGCCGGTCAGTAGCACCAGCATGGTGCCGATGAACAGCGCCTTGTGGTCCAGCACCCGGGTGATGATCCGGCGGTAGCCGCGGTAGAAGCGCGAATCGTACTGGCCAGCACCCTCGCCGTGGGACGGATGCACCTTGGCGAAGTACAGGCACAGCAGCGGCGTCACCGTGATGCTCAGCAGCCAGGAGCCGAGCAGGGTCAGGCCGAGTACGATCGGCAGCGAACGCAGGTATTCGTTGGTGGCGGTCTGGCCGATGAAGAACGGCGAGAACGCCATCACGATCACCAGCGAGGAGGTCAGCAGCGGCACCGCCAGCGTGCGGCCGGCCTCGATACATGCATGGCGGCGCTCTTCGCCGGCGGCCAACCGTCGTTCGATGTCCTCGGCGATGACGATCCCGTTGTCCACCAGCAGGCCGAGAGCCATGATGATGGCCGCGATCGATACCGTCTGCAGTTCCACGCCCAGCGCGCGCATGGCGATCAGTGCGCCGAGGATGGTCAGCGGCACGATCGCGCCGACGATCAGACCGGTGCGCCAACCCAGAAACAGCATCACGACGACCATGACGATCAGGATTGTCTCGCCCATGACCTGGTGCATGCGGCCCATCTCGCGCGCGACCACGTCGGCCTGGAAGGTGACCACGTGCTGCTCGAAGCCGGCCGGCAACTGCCGTGCGGTCTCTTCCAGCTTAGTACGCAGCTGCGCACCGAAGTCGCCGATGTTGTAGCCGGTGGCCATCGACACCGCGACCACCACCGCCGGCATGCCCTCGTAGACCGCGGCGCTCTCGGGCGGATCGGCCGGCATCACCTCGATCCGGGCAAGATGTCCCAGCGGCACCTCGCGCGTACCGCCCGCACCGGATGTGTCCGACACCGAGACCAGAAAGTGGCGCAACTCCTCGGTGCTGCGCAACTCGCCGGAAGTGGCCACCGTCATCGCCAGCCCCGAAGCCGACACCAGCCCACCGGGCGCGACCACGTTCTGCGCCTGCAACTGCTGCATCACCGAGGCCGGGCTCAGCCCGGCCTCGACCAGGCGCCCGCGATCGAACGCCACGTAGACCCGGTCTTCCTGCAGGCCATAGAATGTCACCCGCTCGACGCCAGGCAAGGTATGCAACTGCGCGCGCAGGTCGCGTAGCGGCTCGCGCATCTCGCTCATGCCGAAGCCCGGCGCGGTGACAGCGATCGAGGCCACCGCCACCCGTCCGAAGTCGTCGTCGACGAACGGCCCGAAACTGCCGGCTGGCAGGGCCTGGCCGGCCTCAGCCGACTTGGCGCGGACGCGCTGCCACAGCGCCGGCAGGTCCTTGACGTGGTCGTAGGCGGTGAGCTGGATAGTCGCGGTGCCGGGCCGCACCGTGGTGACGATCCTCTTGAGGCTGCCGATCTCGCGCAGGCGCTCCTCGACCGGCTTGGCCAGCAGGGCCTCGACCTGTTCGCTGGGCATGCCGGGATGCGAAATCGTCACCAATGCATCGCGAATCGTGACCGTAGGTTCTTCCTGTGAAGGAAATCCGAGAAAGGTGACGATGCCGCCGACCAGTACCATCAGCGCGGCGAACAGGGTCAGGCGGCTGGCACCGAGGGCCGAATGGGTCAGCTTCATGGGCGCCCCGCTTCATTCAGGCGCGAAGCGGAGCGGAACGGCAGCACCGCTTGGCCGTCGCTGAGGAAGGCGCCGCCAGCGGTGACCACCTGGTCGCCTGGCTGCAGGCCGGCGGTCACGCGCACGCGCTCGCCTTCGACCGAGCCGAGTTCGACGCGGCGGCGGGTCACGGTGCCCACCTTGGTATCGTAGACGTACACCGCATCCTCGCCCTGTTGTCCGACTACCGCCTGCAGTGGCACCGACAGGTCGACTGCGGACTCATTCGAAAGCGCGAGCAGCAGGCTGTCGCCGCTGCGCAGCGGTACCGAGGCCTCGGTCACGTCGAAGATTGCCTGGACGCTGGCACCGCCTTCCAGCCGTGAGGAGACGCTTCGCAAGCGCAGCTCGAACGTCGCCTGCGGCGCGTCCGAGCGCATCGCCCGCACCAGCGCGCCTGGCGCCAGGCCCTGCGCGACCGAGCTCGGCAGCGTCGCCAGCGCCTGCGGCTGGCCCTGGCCCTCGACCTGCAGCACGGTCTGCCCGACCAAGGTATCGGCCTGGGGCTGCAATTGGCGGGCCACCACGCTGCCGTCGAACGGCGCACGCAGCTCGCTCTGGCGCAGCGCGCGTGCAGCCAACGCGCGGTCGGATTCGGCCACGCGCAATTGCGCCCGTGCCGAGTCGTCGGCGACCTGGGCGCTGGTCAGCGTCGCGTGCGAAATCGCTCCGTCCTCGAACATCGCTTGCTGTTGTTGCAATTGGATCTGCCGTTCCCTGGCCTGCACGGTGGCCGCGCGCAGGTTCGCCTCGGCCTGTGCCAGCCGCAGCCGCGCCGGCTCGGCGTCCAGACGCGCAAGCACCTGGCCCTTGCGCACGCGGTCACCCACGTCCACGGCGATCTCGGCGATGCGCCCACCGTTCTCGAACGCCAATTCCGCGCGCTGCTCCTGGCGCAGGGCGGCGACGAAGCGCGAGGCGGCGGCGGCCGAACCGGCCCCGACGGCCTCCAGCTTGACCGTGCGCAGCGGTTCGGGCGCGGGCGTGTCGGGACTGCAGGCCGACAGCAGTAGTGTCGCGACCAGCAGGCCGGCGGGGACAATGGAGCGCGCAATGGGCATAAGGCTACCTCCGGTCGCCTGCGCGCCGGTCTGAAGGGGGGAAGGGATAGTCGGCGCCGCTGTCCAGGTGGAGCAATCCGGCACGGGCGAAAAGCGAAGCGTCATTGGTCGGGGTCCTCTCTCAAAGCCGGGCGGGCAGTTCGACGCCGTAGAAGGCCCTGAACAGTGCGATGCGGCTTAGCGCCAGATCGCGCTGAGCGTGCAGGTGGTCGAGCGTGGTGCGGGTCGCCTCGATACGGTCGGCCAGCAGGTCCTGGCGATCCGCCAGCCCGCGCGAGACGCGGCGCTCGGCGCGTTCGAGACGCAGCGCCGCGAGCCGATCCTGCTCGCGCAACTGGGCTTCGGACACGGCGAAGGTGGCGCGGGCGTCGAGCGCGTCGGCGACTTCGCGGAATGCGGCCTCGATGCTGCGCTCGTACTCGATCACGCCGGCGTGCCTGCGGGTCCAGGCCAGGTCGAGGTTGGCGCGGTTGCGGCCGAAGTCGAAGATCGGCAGCACCAACTGCGGCATGAACGACCAGCTGCGGCTGCCCGAGCTGAACAGATCGTCCAGCGAGTTGCTGGCGCTACCCAGCGAGGTGCTCAGGCGGATCGAGGGAAAGAAGGCTGCGCGGGCTGCGCCAATGTTCGCATTGGCCGCGCGCAGCTCGGCCTCGGCCTGGCGGATGTCGGGACGCTGCAGCAGCACCTTCGAATCCAGATCGCGCAGTGCCGCCATTGCGTCGGGCGCCTCGGCGAGCGGTGCCAGCGGGCCGGGTGCCACCTCCGCATCGAATCCGGTCAGCAGCTGCAACGCCCGCCGCGCTGCTGCGGCATCGTCGCCGGCGCGCAGTGCGGCCACCTGCGCCTGCTCGGTGGCGGCACGCCGGCGGTCCAGCGCGTCGCGTGCGATCAGCCCGATGTCGTACTGCCCTTGCGCGATCTCCAGCAGCGCCGCGTTGTCCGCATGCACGGCCTGCAGGCGCTGGTGCGCCTGCGTCGCCGCGCAGACCAGCGCATAGGCCCTTAGTACCTCGGCGACCAACGCGCCGCGCGCTGCCTCCTGCCCAGCCTCGCTGGCTAGATAATGTTCGCGAGCGGCATCGGATAGCGACTTCAGTCGTCCGAATACGTCCAGTTCGTAGTCGCTGATGGCGATGCCGGCACGCGACAGATCCTGCTGGTAGCGCTCGCGTAGCGCGGGATCGTCGAAGCTCTGTCGGGTCTGCTGCGCATCGATACCGGCCGTGGGCAGGCGCGCAGAGCGCTCGACGCGGTATTGCGCGCGCGCCTGCTCGACCCGAAGCGCCGCAAGTCGATAGTCGGCGTTGTGCGCCAGAGCGCGCACTACCAGCGGCGCCAGGGCGCCGTCGGGCGTCAGGGCGCCCAGGAACTCACGCTCCTGATCCGTCAGCGCCGCGGGCGCGGCCTGCTCTGCGGCGGTGGCGGCCGCTGCAGCGCGAAGCTGCCCGAACGTCGCCGGTACTGCCTGCGGCGGCCGCTCATAATGCGGTGCCATCGAGCATCCAGCGAGCCACGGCGCGGCCAGCACGGAGGCCATCAACCAGGCCGGGACATCGCCAGACAATTTTGGGAACATGCGAATTCTCCAGCGTGTTACAAGAATCGGTGTAGGTTGCCTTCGGGACTTGAAGGGATGTTTCGGGTTTTTTTTAGATTTGATTAAGAAGCGCCGCTTCGCGCCCAGCGCGATCACGTGGCGCATGCACGAGCGAGTGGAGTCAGCATGTCTCAACAGAAAATACTGGTCGTCGAGGACGATCTGGACAGCGCCAGCATCCTGGAGGCCTACCTGCACAAGGACGGCTTCCAGGTCAGCAAGGCACACGACGGCGCGCAGGCCCTGCAGTTGCACGCACAGTGGCGCCCCGACCTGGTCCTACTGGACGTCATGCTGCCCAAGGTCAGTGGTACCGACGTGCTCTCCGCTATTCGCCGTGTTGGCGACACGCCGGTGATCATGGTCACCGCCATCGGCGACGAGCCGGAGAAACTCGGCGCACTGCGCTACGGCGCCGACGACTACATCGTCAAGCCCTACAGCCCAAAGGAAGTGGTGGTTCGCGTGCACGCAGTGCTGCGCCGCGCACGCCCCTCGCCGCGGCCCGATGGTCTACTGCGCCACGGCAACGTCGTAGTCGATACCGGTGCGGTTTTGGCCAGCGTGGAGGATGCATCGGGACAGCCAATTCCGCTGTCCCTGACGCCTGCCGAGTTCAACCTACTGGCCAAGCTGTTGAAGACGCCGTTCAAGGCCTTCACCCGTCATGAACTGCTCGACGCCTGCTTGCCCGAAAGCGATGCACTGGAGCGGTCCGTCGACGTGCACATGCACAACCTCCGCCGCAAGCTAGAACAGCGTGGTGTGAGCGGCGTACTGATGACAGTACGTGGCGTCGGATACCGTTTCCAATGAAGCTGCGTACGCTGCTGTGGCCGCGCCGGCGTCCGGGCTCGCTATGGTGGTGGTTCGGTCTGCGCATGAGCGCGCTGGCCGTAGGAACCGTGTTGGCGGTGGCGATCGGCATGTGGGCGTACTTCGACATCGCCGATACGCTAACACTGCGCCAGGCACCGCCGGAGACGCGCCAGGAGATCGAGCGGCTGCGTGAGGATCCTCGCGGCAATGAGCCTCGGCTGTGGGAGCTGATGGAGCGCTACCACAACATCGAGCGATTCGGCCCCGGCCTGACCAATCCTGACTGGCTGATGTTGGCCGTCATGGTCGTCGTCGCAATCCCTGTCGTCATCCTGGTCGGGCTGTGGTTGTCGCGACCACTTTCGCGTCAGTTCGTACTGATCGCAGAAGCAGCCCGCAGAGTCAGTGAAGGCCATTTCGGTAATCGCGTCGATGCGGTGACTACCGCACCCGACGAATTGGCGGGCCTTGTGCGCAACTTTAACGACATGACCACGCGGCTACAGCAGTACGAGCGCGAGGTGCGTGACTCCAGTGCGATGCTGGCGCACGAATTGCGCACGCCGCTCAACGCGGCCATGGGCCGTGTCCAAGGCATGATGGATGAGGTCTTCCCGCTGGAGCAGGATCAGCTTGGTGCGATTCTTCGCCAGCTCGAGCAGATCAACCGGCTGGTGGGCGATCTACACCTGGTTTCTCTGGCGCGTGCCGGGCAGCTCCCGCTCGAAATGGACAGCTTCCCGCTGCAGGAACTGATTGCGGAGCGGCTGGAATGGGCCGCAGCTGACCTGGATCGAGCAGGCATTAAGCCGGTTGTGTCGGCTGCGACCCATATCCAACTGTATGCCGACCGAGATCGCATAGGGCAGGTACTGACGATTCTCGTCGAGAATGTCCTGCGTTACGCGGCGCGCGGCAAGACACTGGAGATCGACGCAAATAGTACGCCGTTGGGCACAACGATTACCGTCTCGGACCACGGGCCTGGCGTCGCACCAGAACATCTTCCCGCGATGCTCGACCGCTTCTGGCGCGCCGAAACCTCGCGAGCGCGTCATTCCGGTGGAAGCGGACTTGGCCTGGCGATAGCTGCGGCCGTCTGCCGGGCACACGGGGGCGAGCTGGAATGCGGCAATCGTAGCGCTGGCGGCTTGATCGTAAGCGTGCGCCTGCCGACGCGGACTTTTGTCTCGACCGGTTGACCTGAGACCTGAAGTAAGCGGACGAAAGTCGTGGCGAATACTGAGCTACGAATTGGCGAGCTGGCTATTAGGGAATGCGCCGGCCCAGTCAAGTGCTTCTGGCAACTGCCAGTCTCGTCGAGAGACTTATCCAGCATTGGACAACGGCAGCAAGCGGATCTGAATTCATCTCTCAACTGATCGGCCTTTTTACCGGTGTGCGAAGCCGCGCAGTTCGTCACCAAAGGTGTGCTGGTAGCCAGTCACAACATCGATTGCGGATAGGGCTGCATGTGCTGCGCGTACTGTTTGATGGTGTCCTGACGCAATCCATGCCTAACGAAAGGTCAACCATATCCAAAGAAAATCTTTAAATTCCACGCGCATGCTCGCCACGCTCCGAAAGCAAGCTGCCGTGCAATGCTCATCCCGTCCCTGCTTCTGCCGCCCCGGCAGGCAATCCAGCCCGCACTTCTGGAGCGAGCCGGCAGTTTCCATCGCGCCACCGCGCCCGCTCGGGGGTTGTTCTTACTCTCCGTGCTGTGCTGGGTCTCGACGGCACTGGCCAGCGAGCCATGCCAAGCTCCCGCCACCCCCAGAAGTGCGAGCACGCTCAACCTGCGCATGGACAACGACCTGCTCGGCGGCACCGGCCAGGATCAGGGATATTCCAACGGCATATTGGCGACGCTGGTCTCCCCTAACCTAGCAGATCAAGCGAATTCGACCTGCCTGCCGGGCGTGGCGCGCTGGCTCAGCCAGCAGTTTGCCGAACGACAATCATCGACCATCGATGAATGGCATCTCACTGCCGGATTCGGCCACCTGATGTTCACGCCCACGGAGCGAAAGCGGCGGGGCCTGATTGCCAGCGACCGCCCCTACGCCGGGGCGCTGATGTTCAGCTTGGGATACAGCGCGCGCACGGGTGATGTCCTGCGGACGTCCCAGTTGCGCGTCGGCGTGGTAGGCCCCTCGGCCAAGGCTGGCGAAGTACAGAACGCGCTGCACCGCGTCATCGGTGCTGACAGCTCTCTTGGCTGGGACAATCAATTGCATGACGAGCCCGTGATCCAACTGATTCACGAGCGGCGAGAGCGTCTGCGCAGCAGCTCCTCGTCCCAGGCTTGGCAGTGGGACGCCATCGGGGCGGTGGGTGGCAGCATTGGCAACTTCGCGACTGCCGCCCATGCAGGGATGGAACTGCGCCTGGGCACTGAGTTGTCGGACGACTTCGGCATGGCGCCGCTGCGTCCGGCCGGTGAGAACACCACAGCCTTTCAAACTCTCGCGGATGGCATGTGGCGTAGCCACCTGTTCCTGTCCCTCGATGCCCGCTGGGTGATGCGCGACATCACACTCGATGGCAATACCTTCCGCAACAGCCACAGCGTCGATAAGCGCCCCTTCGTCGCCGACATCGGCTACGGCATCGCGGCCGACCGCGGGCGCTGGCGGATCGCCTTTGCACGTTATCACCGCACCCGCGAGTTCGCAGGGCAGCGACAACGACCGGTCTTTGGTAGCGTCACCTTCACCCGAGGCTTCTAAGGAACAGTTCGAGACATCCAGAGGTTATCGTCCCAGCGCCGCATTCGCGCCGTGCAATGGCAAGCGACTTAACAAAATCCAAAAGAATCCCAAAAGAATTCTTCAAGCAAGCCCGGCAGGCTGCTACGGCGGACAGATGCACAAACGCACAACGTGAGGCGGAAGAAGCTTGGGCACGACCTGGTCGTTTCGTCCGCCGACAAGCGTTTGTCATGGTTGCCGCAAAGCCGACCATAAAGTCGCATCCGATTTGCAGACTCCGGACATACTACCAAGGCGGACACATGAACAAATTTGTAGCCATCATTTTTCCAGATGAAGCGCGGGCCTACGAAGGGGTCCTGGCGCTTCGCGAGCTGCATCGAGAGGGCAGTATCCTCCTTTACGGCGAAACGGTAGTCGTCAAGGACGAAGCCGGCAAGCTCTCGATCAGGGAAGCCAAGTCGGCGGGCGGGCTTGCAACCACGATTGGCGCAGTTACTGGTGGTCTTCTCGGCTTGCTGGCAGGTCCGTTCGGCACAATCGCAGGACTGACCGGCGGCGCGCTTCTCGGCGGGCTTAAAGATATATTCGATGCTGGAATTTCTGGGGATTTTATCAAGGTCATCTCCGAAGAACTTACGCCTGGCAGGAGCGTGGTCATTGCCGAAATCGATGAGGGCTGGACTTCGCCCCTTGATATTCGCATCGCCCCTCTAGGCGGCGTGGTGGTGCGTACGTTCCGTCACGAAGTCGAGGAAGCCCAGATCCGACGCGAGATCAATGACATCACGAACGAATTGACGTACCTACGCGAGCAACTGCTCCAAGAGGGTAAGCATGCTGGCACAGAACTAAAGGTGCGCATCGAACTGTTGGACAAATCCTTGGCCGAAGCCAGCAAGCGAATTCAAGGGAAGGCCAAAGCTCTTCGCGAAGAAACGGAGGCTGTAATCGTCTCATTACAAGCGCAGGCCGAGGGGGCTGTCGAATCGGCTGGAAAGCGGATTGAACAACGCATTGCCGATATCCAGGAAGACTACGATAAGCGCGCTGCCAAACTCGAACAGGCTTGGGAACAAACCAAGGCCGCGCTGAGATAGCGGCAAAGAAAGCGATCGTCTAAATCGTTGCCCATTGCGCTCTAACGACCCGCGCGGTCGTCGTGGTGGAAGTGCTCGCAATTCTCCTTCTCCAGTTGGATGAGGTCGCTGGCAAGCTGGTTTCAATCCCTCCCGATCCGAGGGAAAGGAGGTCGAGCCAGATGTATGGATGAAATGTGTTAATGAAAAAATACGCAATGGACATCAGGTCGATATGCAATTAGTGAACCTAAAGGATCGGTCGTTCATTCTCGCGCTGATCGTAATTACGCTGCTCTTCGGCCTACTGCTATGGCCGTTCTACGCAGCAATCTTTTGGGCGACGGCGCTAGCAGTGCTGTTCTGGCCGCTCTACGAGCGCATCTTGTCATCGATGCCTCGATCCCCGGCACTGGCATCTCTTTTGACCATAGTAGCGTGCGTGCTGCTCGTAGTGGTTCCGCTTGCACTGGTCGCTATATCTGCTGCGCAGGAAGTAGTGCAACTCTACGATCACCTACTGGCTGATGGCGGCAGCGGCATCGAAGCCCGTATACATCAGGCCGTAAAGACGGCTCCTCCTTGGTTGCGGGCGTGGCTGGAACGGATGGGCCTCAACCAGTTGGATGGCATCCGCGGCAACACAGTACAGATCCTCGAACAAGCGCTGCAATTCATCGCCTCGCACGCCGTCGCAGTTGGTCAAGATACGCTGCGGCTTGCAGTGAGCTTCACGTTGATGCTCTACCTTCTTTTCTTTGCTTTCCGTGATGGAACGAAGGTGGTCGAGAATTTACGTGACGCATTACCAATCGAGCGCAGCTACTTGGGTGAGTTGGGGCTTCGGTTCGAGAACATGGTGAAAGCGACGATTAAGGGAAGCCTGATGGTCGCGGGCATCCAGGGTGCGCTTGGAGGCGTGCTGTTCTGGTTGCTCGGAATCCAAGGAGCAGTTTTGTGGGGTGTCGTAATGGCAGTGCTGTCACTAATCCCCGTGCTGGGGGCGTGGTTGGTCTGGGGGCCGGTGGCACTTTATCTTCTAGCAACGGGTGAAGTGGCAAAAGCGGCTCTTATGGCCGCGTTCGGCGCCGGTGTAATCGGATTAATCGACAACATCCTGCGACCGATCCTCGTTGGTAAGGAAGCTCGCATGCCGGATTATATCGTCCTGCTATCCACTCTCGGTGGAATCTCGCTTTTTGGATTGACCGGTCTCGTCGCTGGACCGGTTATCGCGGCCTTTTTTATGGCGGCCTGGTCATTGTTTGTCGCAGGAAACACAAGTGGCGAATCCAGCACTCCGCATGCTTCAGCCGAGCCCGAGAATTCGGGGTAGAGATTAACTCCCGGGTATGGCGAGACCATGACAATGGAACTACGACACCTTCGCTATTTCCTTGCCGTAGCCGAAGAATTGCACTTCGCCCGTGCGGCTGAGCGGCTGCATATTGAGCAATCGCCGCTGTCGCGCGCCATCAAGGAGCTTGAAGAAGAACTGGGCGTGATTCTGCTTGCCCGCACCACTCGCAGCACACGACTTACTCGTGCCGGAAAGTTATTTATGGATCATGTGCCGCGCGTCTTCGCAGCATTGCAGCAGGCTCGCGATAGCGTGCAAGCAGCTGCGAACGGCTTCCACGGGCAGTTGCGCGTGGCTCTTTCCGATGGCATCACCCCGTCGCGTTTGCCGGGGCTCTTGGCGCTGTGCCGCCAAGAAGAGCCAGAGGTTGAGCTTCGGTTCTTCGAGGTGCCTCTATCGCAGCAGATCAAGGGACTGCATGATGACCTCTATGACGTGGGTTTCGCGCAGTCCGACGAAGTGGGCGACAGAGTTGTCGCCATGCCGGCCTGGAGCGATACGCTTATGGTGGCGGTGCCTGCGCGGCACCCTCTGTTGGTCCACAAGCGCATCCCTTTGGATGCGCTGTTGCGTTACCCGCTAGTGCTATGCGATCCACAGGTGTGCGAGGGTCATGCCAAGCACGTCGAACGTGTGCTGCGTCGGACAGGCATGGAGCCGTTGATAGCCGAGCGTGTGGCCTCCTGCGATCTGATGATGGCGCTGGTATCCGCAGGCTTCGCGTTGGGTCTGACGGGCGAGGCGCACATTTCCACCAGTCGCGAAGCGGGCGTTGTGGCACGGCCGCTTGCATCGCGTGTGCCGCCGCTGACGACCTACTTGCTGCGCCTTGAGGGCGATCCATCCGATGAGATCTCGCGCTTCATCGAGCGAGTGAAGGCCATCCAGTCGCCAGAGTCTCCCAAGCATCGACCTGATTCCCCGGGAGCGCTTGCGCCATGAAAAGGATCATCCCGCTTTTGCTGGTGACCGCGATGACTGCCTGCGGCCAGTCCGAAGCGCCTCAGAAGATCAACGCTTCCGAAGCGAATATTCCAACAGTGGAAGAGCTTGCGGCCAATCCTGAACGGCTCAAGGAACTGCGCCAGCACTGCAAGACTGACCGCCCAAAGTTGGGTGGCGTGCTGTGCAACCGGGTGGCCGAAGCTACGCGCAAGCGGTTCTATGGCGACGGCGAAACGCCATACACGCCTCCGAAGGAACCGCCCAAGTTCTGATCGTTGTCGGTTCGACGCATCATCTTCATTCTCCTGTTCGACACGCCGCAATGCGTCTTCGCTTGCGGCGCTTTTCTTTGACTCGCCACTGCACTCATTCTTTCTTTTTTCTTGACTTTTCTGCTCAACACGGTCTTTGACCAGCACTGACTTGACACCGAACCTGACGCCTGCGGCACGCCCCTGTGCCGCGATCTCCATGAGGAATCAGCGCAGGAGAAATCGGAGGCCAGGTCATGCAAGGGACGAACGTGCTGTTTGGTCAGATCGCCGTGGTGCTCGGCATCGTGATCGCCGGAGTGTGGGCCGCCACACAATGGACGGCAGCGGCCCTTGGCTATCAAGTACGCCTTGGCTCGCCCTGGTTCGACTTTCTTGGCACGTCGATCTACCACCCGTGGAAACTGTTTGAGTGGTGGTTCTTCTTCGGCGCCTTTGCACCGGAGGTCTTCGACACCGGCGGCGCGATTGCCGGCGCCAGCGGCATGGCCGCCGTGGGCGTCGCCATCGCCATGTCGGTCTGGCGCTCGCGTCAAGCACGCATGGTCACAACCTACGGCTCTGCGCGCTGGGCGAACGCACAGGACATTCGCAAGGCTGGCCTCACACAGCCTGCCGGCGTGTTCCTGGGCCAGCATGATCGCCAATACCTGCGTCATGAAGGCCCGGAACACGTCCTGACCTTCGCACCCACGCGCTCGGGCAAGGGCGTTGGCCTCGTGGTGCCGACGCTGCTGTCATGGCCGGCCTCCGCCGTCATCCACGACATCAAGGGCGAGAACTGGCAGATCACCGCCGGCTGGCGCTCGCGCTTCTCGCACTGCCTGCTGTTCAACCCGACCGATGTGCAGTCGGCGGCCTACAACCCGCTGCTGGAGGTTCGACGCGGCGCGCATGAAGTTCGCGACGTGCAGAACATCGCGGACATTCTCGTTGACCCCGAAGGCGCGCTGGAGAAGCGCAACCATTGGGAGAAAACCAGTCACGCGCTGCTGGTCGGGGCCATCCTGCATGTGCTCTATGCGGGCGAAGACAAGACGCTGCGCGGCGTCGCCAACTTCCTGTCCGACCCGGCCAGCCCGTTCGAGCTGACTTTGCATCGGATGATGACCACGCCCCATCTGGGCAATGGGCCGCATCCTGTCGTCGCTTCGGCGGCGCGCGAAGTACTCAACAAGTCGGACAACGAGCGTTCCGGCGTGTTGAGCACCGCCATGTCGTTTCTCGGCCTGTACCGTGATCCGACCGTGGCCGCAGTCACGTCGCGCTGCGACTGGCGCATCGCTGACCTGATCGCTGCCGAGCATCCGGTGTCGCTGTATCTGGTGGTGCCGCCTTCGGACATTTCTCGGACGAAGCCGCTCATTCGCCTGATCCTCAACCAGATCGGTCGGCGCCTCACCGAATCGCTCGATGGCTCCGACGGCATCGAGCGTCGCCACAAGCTGCTGCTGATGCTTGATGAGTTCCCGGCGCTGGGACGCCTGGACTTCTTTGAGACGGCGCTGGCCTTCATGGCCGGCTACGGCATCCGCAGCTTCCTCATCGCGCAGTCGCTCAACCAGATTGACAAGGCGTATGGGCAAAACCACTCCATCCTCGACAACTGCCATGTGCGCGTGACGTTCGCCACGAACGACGAGCGCACCGCCAAACGGATCTCCGAGACGCTGGGCACGGCCACCGAGCTGCGCGCCCAGCGCAACTACGCGGGCCACCGACTCGCGCCGTGGCTCGGGCATCTGATGGTGTCGCGCCAAGAAACAGCGCGCCCGCTGCTGACGCCGGGCGAGGTGATGCAGCTTCCGCCTGACGAGGCGGTGGTGATGGTGTCCAGCGTCGCGCCGATCAAGGCCAAGAAGCTGCGCTACTACGCGGACAGCAATTTCAAGCGCCGTGTGCTGCTGCCTCCCGCGCTCGCGGACGGGCAGTACGCGGACGTGCCGCCGTTGCGTCTGGACGACTGGAGCGGCCTGGCGATTCCCGCCGTGCCCGTTGCGCCGGCGTCCGATACCGCCGAGGGCTTCGCTGCCTCTGCCGACGACGGCGGCCCGCGCCGTCAGCCCGAACTCTCCGAAACCGTCGCCTACGCCCCTGAGCTGGCCGCGCCTGCGGCCGACCTCGCGCTGCTCGATGACGACGACGACCTGCCGCTTCCCCTTCCTCGCCAGCTTGACCCATCCATGCAGCGCACGGCGCGGCTGGCTTCCCTCGACCCCAACGACGGAATCGAGCTATGAGCCACTACCGCCTCAATCTGTTCATCCAGCCTGAGCACGCCAAGCGGCTCGATGAACTGGCTGCCAAGAAGGGCGTGTCCAAGTCGTCCATCGTCGCGGCGGCGCTCGCATCGTGGCTGTCGCCCGATGCCGGCGACCAGCGCGAAGCGGCCATTTCCAAACGGCTTGATCGCCTCTCGCGCCAGGCCGAGCGCATGGAGCGCGACCAGAACATCGCCATCGAAACGCTGGCGCTGTTCATTCGCTACTACCTGACCGTGAGCACGCCGGTTCCCGAGGCGCATCAAGACGCGGCACGCGCGCAGGGCAAAGTGCGCTTCGAGCAGTTCACCGAGCAGCTTGGCCGCCACCTGCTGCGGGGCCGCAGCCTGGTTCGTGACGTGGTGGAGGAACTGCATCCCGATCCGATGCGGATGGAGGACGCGGCGGCAGCCGCGCAAGCGCAGGAGCGTGCTTCATGAGCGCCGCTCCGCAGTCCATGAGCGCCACGTCGCTCGACCGGCGCATCCAGATGCTGCGCACGGCGATGGGGCCGCTGATCGCCGCCGCGCTGGAAGACCCGGACGTGGTGGAAATCATGCTCAACCCCGATCGCACCCTTTGGGTGGATCGCCTGTCGTCGGGTCGTGCGCCGATCGGTGTGGAGATGCCCGAGGCCGATGGCGAGCGGATCATCCGCCTCGTCGCGGCCCATGTGGGCGCGGAAGTCCATCGCGGCCAGCCGCTGCTATCCGCCGAACTGCCCGAAACCGGCGAACGCTTCGAGGGCATCTTGCCGCCCGCCGCGCCAGGGCCGGCCTTCGCGCTGCGGAAGCGCGCCATCGGCGTGATCCCGCTGGAGCGGTACGTCATCGACCAGATGATGACCGCCGCCCAGGCGGGCTTTCTCGTTCGCGCCGTGCGCGAGCGGCAGAACGTCCTGATCGCCGGCGCCACCAGCAGCGGCAAGACCACGCTCGCCAATGCGCTGCTGGCCGAGATCGCCGCCACGGGCGACCGCGTGCTGGTGCTTGAAGACACGGTGGAGCTGCAATGCGCGGCCCGTGACCACGTTCCGCTGCGCACCCGCGCAGGCGTGGTATCGATGACCGAGCTGGTTCGCTCGTCCATGCGCCTGCGGCCTGATCGCGTCGTCGTTGGCGAAGTGCGCGGCGCCGAGGCACTGGATCTCATCAAGGTGTGGGGCACAGGCCATCCGGGCGGCATCGCCACGATCCATGCCGGCTCCGCGCTCGGCGCGCTGCTGCGCCTGGAGCAACTGATTCTCGAAGTGGCGGTGAATCCGCCCCGTGCGCTGATTGCCGAGGCGGTCAACGTGGTGATCCACATAGCCGGACGCGGGCGCAAGCGCCGCATCGAGAGCATCGCCCGCGTCGTCGGCTTCGACGGCGTGGGCTACCAACTGGCGGACGCGCTGGAAACGCCGTTTCCCGAGCTGCCGCCACGTCCCGATGCCGCACCCGCTGCGGCGACTTCCCGATCCCCTCACTCACTTGGAGAACTGCCATGACGCAGATGACCATTCCTGCTTTCCGTGTTTCCGTAAATCCGCCTTCTCACTTGTCTAACTCTGCACGGCTGCGCTGCCTGGGCCGCCCTGCGGGGCAAGGACTGCTGCTGGCCGCGCTGCTGCTGTTCCTGGCTGGAACAGCACAGGCCGCCGGCTCCTCGATGCCGTGGGAAGGCCCGCTGCAATCCATCCTCGAATCCATCCAGGGGCCGGTAGCTCGCATCGTCGCCGTCATCATCATCATCGCCACGGGCCTCGCGCTCGCGTTCGGCGACACGTCTGGCGGATTCCGCAAGCTGATCCAGATCGTCTTCGGCCTGTCCATCGCTTTCGCGGCTTCCAGCTTCTTCCTGTCGTTCTTCAGCTTCTCCGGCGGGGCCGTCGTATGAGCGCCCCGGACGCCTTCACGGAAGGCTTCGAGGTGCCGCTGCATCGCTCGCTGACCGAGCCGATTCTGCTGGGCGGTGCGCCGCGCACCGTGGCGATCGCCAACGGCACGCTGGCTGCCGCGGTCGGCCTGGGCCTGCAACTGTGGATTCCCGGCGTGGTGCTCTGGATCGTCGGCCATTCGCTGGCGGTGTGGGGTGCGCGCGTCGATCCGCAGTTCATGCAGGTCTTTGCGCGGCACATCAAGCACCGCCCGCTGCTGGACGTGTGAGGGGAGGACGCCGCGATGCTGAACCTCGCCGAATACCGCCAGCGCCCGGCCTTGCTTGCTGACTGGCTGCCCTGGGCCGGACTGGTCGCACCGGGCGTCGTCTTGAACAAGGACGGCAGTTTCCAGCGCACAGCCCGGTTTCGTGGGCCCGACCTCGACAGTGCGACGCAAGGCGAACTGATCGCCACGTCGGCGCGCTTGAACAACGCCCTGCGCCGCATGGGATCGGGCTGGGCGCTGTTCATCGAAGCCGACCGCCGGGCCGCTGCCGACTATCCGCGCTCGGAGTTTCCCGAACCGCTTTCGTGGCTGGTGGAGGAAGAACGCCGGGCCGCCTTCGAGGAATCGGGCCATCACTTCGAGAGCGGCTATCACCTAACGCTGCTTTACCTGCCGCCGGAAGAATCCCGCGCCCGCGCAGCCAGGATGCTCTACGAGAACACGCCGACGAATGGTGTGGACTGGCGCGAGCGGCTGCAAGCCTTCGTCGCGGAAACGGATCGCGTCTTTGACCTGCTCGACGGCGTGATGCCGGAAATTGACTGGCTCGATGACGCGCAGACGCTGACCTACCTGCACGCGACCATCTCGACGCGGCGCTATCGCGTGGGCGTGCCCGAAGTGCCGTTCCACATCGACGCGCTGCTGACCGA
>DDVW01000043.1 GCA_002345545.1 Stenotrophomonas sp. UBA2302
CGGCCAGCGCGCGGCGACCGGCAACGGCCAACGTCGTGACGCCTCCCCCGGCGGCGGCCAGCGCCGTGGCGGTGGCCGTGGACAGGGCGGCGGACAGAGCCGCAGCAGCGTCTGATCCCCGCCGCATCGCCCTGCATGAAGGCCGGCACCCGCCGGCCTTCATGCGTTGAAGCACCCGGCAGGAATTGCCCACCCCCACCCGGCGATACAATCGACCCATGGATATTTTCAAGATCTTCACCCTCGAAGCCGCGCACCGGCTGCCCAACGTCCCGGCCGGCCACAAGTGCGCGCGCCTGCACGGGCACTCGTTCCGCATCGAACTGCGGGTCAGCGGCGAACCGGGCGAGGAGAGCGGCTGGATCATGGATTTTGGCGACCTGAAGGCCGCCTTCCAGCCGTTGTACGAGCAGCTCGACCATCACTACCTCAACGACATCCCCGGCCTGGAAAATCCGACCAGCGAACGCCTGGCGATGTGGATCTGGGAGCGCCTGAAACCGGCCCTGCCGCTGCTCAGCGAAGTGGTGGTGCACGAGACCTGCACTTCCGGCTGCAGCTACCGCGGCCCCTGAGCCCGGCCAGTCGCCGCGCGGCATGACCACCGGCACAGGCGGCCACCGCAGGTCGGCGGCGATCATTGCTGCATTGCAACAAGACAGGTTCCGCCGATGTCCGTCCCGCCCGATGACTTCCACCGCCGCGCCCGACAGTTCGCCACTATCGGCCAGGACGCCAGCCGCTTGGCGCTGGAAAGTGCCGAAAGCATGATCGGCGTGCAACTGCGGCTGCTGGAACGCAACGCCAGCGCGACCGCCGGATTTTTCAGCCAACTGGCCCGCGACGACGGCCCCACGGGGCTCCAGTCGCTGCTGCCCGACGGCCTGCAGCTGGCGCGCGACAACTTCGAACGGCTGGCCAGCGCCGGCCACGAGGTCATCGACCTGCAGCTGAAGAACAGCCGGGCCCTGGACGCGTTGTTGCGCCAGCCGTTCAGCGCCGGCAAGGACACCTGAGCACCCCCGCCCCCGGCTCACGCGCGAGCCGGCCAGCTACACTGCGCAGATGTTCACTACCGCAACGCTCACCGGCAGCAAGCCGGAACAGTACGCCCAGCTGCTGGCCCAGGCGCGGGCCCTGGTGCACGGCGAATCCGACCGTATCGCCAATGCCGCCAACCTCTCGGCGCTGATCTACCACGCGCTGCCGCAGCTCAACTGGGCCGGTTTCTACTTCTTCGATGGCACCGAACTGGTGGTCGGACCGTTCCAGGGCCTGCCGGCCTGCGTGCGCATCCCGCTGCACAAAGGTGTGTGCGGCGCGGCGGCCAGCAGCCGCCAGACCCGGCGCGTGGACGATGTCGACGCATTCCCGGGACATATCGCCTGCGATTCGGCCTCGCGCTCGGAACTGGTGGTGCCGCTGCTGCATGACGGCGAACTGGTCGGGGTGCTGGATATCGACAGTCCCGTCACCTCCCGTTTCGATGCCGACGACCAGACCGGACTGGAAGCCATCGCGCAGGTCTTCATCGAGTCGCTGACGTGAGCGCCATCCGGCTGCGCAATATCGGCCCGAAGAGCGCGGCCTGGTTGCGCCAGGTCGGCCTGCACAGCCCCGCCGACCTTGCCGCGGCCGGTCCGGTGGCGGCATTCATGAAGGTCCGCCGGGCCGGCTTCAAGCCCAGCCTCAACCTGCTGTATTCACTGGAGGGCGCGCTGCAGGACTGCCACTGGCAGGACGTGCCCGAAGCCCGCCGCCAGCAGCTGGTCGCCGACTACGAGGCCGCTGCGGCCGCGCTGCCGACCATGCGCGAGGCGCAACTGGCCGGGCCGGTGCGTGAAACCTACAGGCAGGCCGACGCTGACGACGAGGAAAGCGGCCAGAACCGGGAGGACTGATCACCGCAGCAGCGGCGCAGCCACGAAGCAGCGGACCGGGCAGAGGGCGATCTGCGGCGTCGCGACTTGCATCGCTGCTACAACTCCTGCGCGGTCACGGAAGCGGCGGCAACGGCGGCGCGACTCTCGCCGTTCCTTCAGCTCCTTCAGCCCCTACGCGGTCACGGCGGGCAACAGCACCAGCGCCAGCAGCAGCAGGGTTTCGACCACCTCCACGCTGGCGCCCAGGCAGTCGCCGGAAATACCGCCGAGCCTGCGCTTCCACCACACTGCCACCAGCGGCACCAGCGGCAAGGCCAGCAACAACGGCCACGCCAGCGGCGCACTGACCAGCGCCAGCGCCACCGCCCACAGCCACATTGCCGCCGGTCGCAACTGCCAGGAAAAGCGCTCGCCCATGCCATCGCCATGCAGCGAAGGAATCCGCTGGCTCCACCACAACGTGCCCCAGCGCGCCCATGCCGGTACCAGCACGAGGCCGTACCACAGCGGGCTGGCGACCAGCTCGCTCAGCAGCACGAACTTGAGCAGCAGCTGCATGACCAGCGTGACCACGCCGAACACGCCCATGTGCGGATCCTTGAGCACTTCCAGGAAGCGCTGCGGGTTGCGATGCGCGGCCCCGAAGGCATCGGCCACGTCACCCAGCCCGTCCAGATGCAACGCACCGGTCACCCACACCCACAGCAGCAGGGTCATCGCCCCGGCCAGCCACGGCCGCCCGGCCAGCGCGTACAGCGGCAGCACCAGCAACACCCCGATCAGCGCGCCGACCAGCGGGTAGTACACCGCCGAACGGCTCAGATCCTCCTGGCGGAAGTCCTTCACCTGCGGCGTCGGCAGCCGGGTCAGGAACTGGATCGCCAGGATCAGCCGGCGCGCGCTCATGGCTGCCGCAGCTCCAGCAGCTCGCCCCACAGCTGGCCGTCCTCGCCACGCTCCACGCGCAGCCGCACGCGGGTGCCGTAGTCGATGCGCATCGCCCACAACGCCGACAGCGGCATGCCGCAGATGCGCGAGACCGCCAGCCGCAACACCCCGGCATGGCTGACCACCAGCAATGGCCGGCCATCACCGTCGTCCTCGTCGACCAGCCGCTGCAGCTGCGCCTCGATGCGCGCCTGGAACTGCGGCCACGACTCGCCGTTGGGCGGCACCACCGCATGCGGCTCCTCGTAGAACGCGGCCAGCTGCTCGGCGGGCAGTTCATCGAAATGCAGGCCGTCCCAGTCGCCGAAGTCGAGCTCGGCCCAGTCCGGGTGGATCTCGCAGAACTGGTTGCTGCCGGCCACCAGCGCGTGCGCGGTATCCAGCGCGCGCCGCCGCGGCGAGCTGATCACCCGGCTCCAGCCGATTCCGGCATGGCAGCGGTACAGCGCATCCATCGCCCCGTCGACCAGCGGCGGGTCGGTGCGCCCGTCCAGATGACCGTGACGCCCGGTGGAGGCGTGCCGCAGCAGGTCCAGGATCATCGCCGACCGTCGCGATCGGCCACAGCCGCTTCCTCGAAGGTGGCCATCTGGTTGTGCAGCGCGCAGGCCATGCGCACCAGCGGCAATGCCAGTGCCGCGCCGGAGCCTTCGCCCAGACGCAGGTCCAGCTGCAGCAGCGGCTGCGCCTGCAGCAGCTCCAGCAGGCGGATGTGCCCGCGCTCGGCCGACCGGTGCGAGAACAGCAGCCAGGCCTGCACGCCGGGATTGATCCGCACCGCCGCCAGGGCTGCGGCCGAGACGATGAAGCCGTCCACCAGCACCGGCACGCCACGCTGTGCGGCGGCGATCATCGCCGCACTCATCGCCGCGATCTCCAGCCCGCCAACGCGGCGCAACGCCTCCCGGCCCGGTACCGGCGCGGCATCGATGGCCGCACCGTGCAGCGTCAGCGCGCGACTGATGATGTTCTTCTTCTGCACCATGCGCACCGCGTCCAGTCCGGTGCCGATGCCGACCAGCTCGTCCAGCGACGCCGGCCCCAGTACCGCCCCCAGCGCACTGGCAGCGGTGGTGTTGCCGATACCCATCTCGCCCAGCACCAGCAGGTCGGCACCGTTGCCGCAGGCACCCTCCACCGCACGCCGGCCGGCCTCGAACACGGCGTCCAGATCGGTTTCCGACATCGCCGCGGCGGTGCTGAAATCCTCGGTCCCGGCACGGACCTTGTCGGTGACGACGCCGGCAACCGGCGCGGTGGCACGGCTGCCCACGTCCCACACGTGCAGCGGCAGGCCCAGCTCACGTGCCAGCACCGCGATGGCCGCGCCCCCGGCGGCAAAGTTGTGCAGCATCTGCACCGTCACTTCGGGCGGATAGGCCGAGACCCCGCGCGCGGCCACGCCGTGATCGCCGGCGAACACGATCACCGGTACCTGCGCGGCCTGCGGCCGGTCGCTGGCCTGCAGCGCGGCCAGCTCGATGGCCAGTGTTTCCAGCCGGCCCAGTGCGCCCTCCGGCTTGGTCAGCTGCCGCTGGCGGGCCATGGCCCGTTGACGGTGTTCCTGCGACGGCTGCCCGCAGGCCTGCCCGAACCACATTTCTGTCACGTCTGTTCCGATACTGCGTTGCAATCGCGCATTTTACCCGTCGCGGCCGGATCTCCGCCGCTTCGCACATGCACGGCATGTGATCGCATAGAATGCGCACACTTTCGGGTGACCCCCGGCAAACGCCGACGGGTTGAAACGGGAAGCCGGTGCCGCGTACCGCTGGAACTCCAGCGGCCGCCATTCCGGCACTGCCCCCGCAACGGTAAGCAGGACAAGGCCAGACATACCGCCACTGTGCAGTGCACGGGAAGGCGTCTGGACGGAAACGGCAGCTGCCGCTTCGCCTGCGAGTCCGGAGACCGGCCCGGAAGCCGACTGGTTGCGATGCGGAGGGCATGGCGGCGGCTGTGGCGCCGTGCGCGCGACCTCCGTCTCCCGTTCTCTGTCTGGCAACCTCCCCCACTTGTCCTGCGCGGGAGCGCGCAGGTACCGGAGCTTGCATGAAACTGTCCCGCCACACCCTTTCCCTCGCCCTTGCCCTGGCCTTGCCGGGCATCGCCACCGCCGAACAGGCACCCACGCAACTGGACGATGTCATCGTCACCGCCACCCGTACGCCGATCTCGATCGAGGACAGCGTGGTGCCGGTGCAGGTGATCGACCGCGTGCAGATCGAGCGCAGCCAGGCCAGCTCGCTGCAGGCGCTGCTGCGTGGCCGCGCCGGGCTGGATTTCACCAACCAGGGTGGCGCCGGCAAGATCACCTCGCTGTTCATGCGCGGCAGCAACTCCAACCAGGTGCTGGTGCTGGTGGACGGCGTGCGCATCGGCTCGGCCACCAACGGCATGCCGACCCTGCAGGACCTGCCGGTGGACCAGATCGAGCGGGTGGAGATCGTGCGCGGCCCGCGTTCCAGCCTGTACGGCTCCGAAGCCATCGGCGGGGTGATCCAGATCTTCACCCGCAGCGCCGGCCCGGGCCTGCAGCAGAACCTGTCACTCAGCGCCGGCAGCCACAACCTGCGCCAGGCCAGCGCCGGCTTCAGCAACCGCGGCGAACGTGGCTGGATCTCGGCCCAAGGCGGCTACCAGAGCACCGACGGCATCAACGCCTGCCGCGGCACCGCCGGCAATGCCGAACACCCCTGGGGCGCCGGCTGCTATGCCGACGAGCCGGACCGTGACGGCTACCGCAACACCTCGATCAACGTGCGCGGCGGCTACGCACTGGGTGAAACCGTGAGCCTGGAAGGCCACGTGCTCAACTCCGACGCCCGCAACGAGTACGACGGCAGCATCTTCGGCGGCAATGAAGCCGACAACCGCCAGCAGGTCTATGGCGGCAAGCTGGCCTGGGCCGCTTCCGACGCGTTCCAGCTGACCGCGCAGATCGGCCGCAACGTCGACCAGGCCGATGCCTACTTCGCCGCCGACGGCAGGCGCAGCTTCGCCAGCAGCTTCGACACCCGCCGCGACACCGCCGCCGTGCAGGGCGACATCAAGTTCGGCGAAGGCCAGCAGATCAGCGTCGGTGCCGACTGGCAGCAGGACGAGATCGAAAGCACCACCGCGTTCGACGTGGACAACCGCGACAACACCGGCGTGTTCGCCGAGTACCTGGGCCAGTTCGGCGCGCACTCGCTGCAGGCGTCCGTGCGCAATGACGACAACGAGCAGTTCGGCAACCACACCACCGGCAGCGTCGGTTACGGCCTGGCCTTCGGCAACGGCCTGCGCCTGAGCGCCAGCGCCGGCACCGGTTTCAAGGCACCGACCTTCAACGACCTGTACTACCCGGGCTTCAGCAACCCGCTGCTGAAGCCGGAAGAATCCAGGAGCCTGAACCTCGGCATCGCCCAGTACGCCGACACCTGGAACTGGACCTTCAACGCCTATGAAACCCGCATCGACCAGCTGATCGGTTATGACAGCAGCTTCGCGCTGGTCAACGTGGCCGAAGCCCGTATCCGCGGCGCCGAGTTGACCGGTTTCGTGTCGCTGGCCGGTTTCGACATCAACGCCCAGGCCAGCTTCACCGACCCGCGTGACCACACTTCCGGTGCGGCCACCTACGACAACCTGCTGGCCCGCCGCGCGCGCACCAGCGGCCGTCTGGACGTGGACAAGGCGTTCGGTCCGCTGCGCCTGGGCGTGACCGCCGCCGGCAGCGGTCACCGTTTCGACAACGCCGCCAACACCGTGCGTCTGGCCGGTTACGGCACCGTCGATGTGCGCGTGGAGTACGCTCTCAGCGACGCGTGGACGCTGCAGGCCAAGGCCGCCAACGTGTTCGACCGCGAGTATGAAACCGTGGCCTGGTACAACCAGCCCGGTCGCGAGTACCAGCTGACGCTGCGCTACAACATCAAGCACTGAACGGACAGGGCCGCATAGTGCGGCCCTGTTTCCCGCAAATCTCCGCGCCTCTTCCATCACCCGGAGAGGCGCGGCCGGTGATTACCTGCGCTCTGCGGCGCTTGCGTCACGGGTGGCGCGGAAGGCCTCTTCCGGGCTCCAGTTCGGCCAGTCACGCGAGTTGGCCAGCTGCTCGCCCAAGGTGTAGACCACTTCCAGATCACGCACTGCACCGGCGAAGGTCCATTCGGCCTGCCATTCGTCGCCCTGCTGGTGGTAACGCTTGGCGGTGTAGTCGTCCGAGGCCGCCTTGCCGGCCGCGACGCCGCCGTCGATCCAGTCCTGACCGGCCGAATACGACAGCGCCGGCACGCCGCGCTTGGCGAACGGGAAGTGGTCGGAGCGGAAGAACAGCCCGGCTTCCGGCTTCGGGTCCGGCGTGTAGCGGATGTCCCAGCCCGTGGCGACGTCCTTGAGCTTGTCCAGCAGCTCCATCTTGGCCGAGCCGTAGATGCCGAAATCGCGCGACGGGCTGTACGGCGACATGCCGTCCATGTTGATCACCGCCACGGTCTTGGCCAGCGGATACAGCGGATGGCTGGCGTAGTACTCCGAGCCGAGCAAACCCTTCTCCTCGGCGGTCACCGCCAGGAACAGCACCGAGCGCTGCGGCGCCGGCTGGGCGGCAAAACCACGGGCCAGCTCGACCAGTGCCGCGGTACCGGAGGCGTTGTCCATCGCGCCGTTGAAGATGCGGTCACCACGTGCATCCGGCTCGCCCACGCCGATGTGATCCCAGTGCGCCGAGTAGATGATGGTCTCGTCCGGATGGGTCGTACCTTCCAGCCGTGCGGCGACGTTGTGCGAGGTGATGACCTCGTTCTTCACCGCGTAGTGGGCCGAGAAGGTCTCGCCCTTCAGCTCCACCGGCTGGAAATCGCGCGACTGCGCCTGCTTCTTCAATGCCTCGAAATCCAGCCCGGCGCGCTTGAACAGGTCCACCGCCAGATCACGCTGGATCCAGCCTTCCAGCGCCGGGTGCGCTTCGGCGGGATTGTCGCGGACCACGTCGAACATGGTGTTGGTGTTGGAACCGGCCACCGTCGCCCAACCGTAGGAGGCCGGTGCGGTTTCGTGGACCACCAGCACGCCGGCCGCGCCCTGGCGCGCGCCTTCCTCGTACTTGTAGGTCCAGCGGCCGTAGTAGGTCATGCCCTTGCCGTCGAAATCGCCCGCGCCGGTTTCGAAATCCGGGTCATTGATCAGCACCACCGCGATCTTGCCCTTCAGGTCCACGCCCTTGAAGTCGTCCCAATTGCGCTCCGGCGCCTTGACGCCGTAGCCGACGAACACCAGCGGGGCATCGGTGATGGCGACCTGGCTGTCTCCATTCATCGCCGCGCGCACGGCGATCTCCTGCCCCTGGGTCAGCGTCTGCTGCGTGCCGTCGCGGGTCAGCGACAGCTGCGGGGTACCGACGATATCGCCCTTGAGCAGCGGCACCGCCTGGGTCCACAGACGCTTGCCATCGTGCAGATCACCGCCCGGCTGCAGGCCGGCCTCGGCGAACTGCTGGCTCAGGTAGGCGATGGTCTTCTCCTCGCCGGCGGTAGCCGGGGAACGGCCCCCGTAGGCGTCGGAGGAAAGCTCCTTGACGTCGGCGGAGATGCGGGCGCCATCGAACTTGGGCGGGGCGGCCATCAGGGCCGTGGATACGGACATCGCCAACAGGCTGATCACGACTCGTTTCACGCGGGTACTCCAGATAGTCAGACAACGTGACCGGAGTGTAGCCAGCGCCGGCCGGATGCGGGCAGTGCCGGAATACACGGCCGGCGCGCGCCGCTCACGGCTCCGGCTGACTCTCCATATAGGCGATTTCCCACAGGTGGCCGTCCAGGTCCTGGAAGCCGCGCTGGTACATGACGCCGTAGTCACGCGCCGGCATCGGCTCGCTGCCGCCGGCGGCCACCGCCTTGTCCACCAGCTGGTCCACCGCCTGGCGGCTGCCCGCCGACAGGCAGGTGATGACCTCGGCATGGCTGCGCGCATCGCACAGCGGCTTGGTCGTGAAGCCCTTGAAGAACGGCTCCACCAGCAGCATCACGAAGATGCTGTCGCTGATCACCATGCAGGCACCGTCCTGGTTGGTGAACTGCGGATTGAAGCGGTAGCCGAGCGCGGCGAAGAACGCCTTGGAGGCATCCAGGTCACGTACCGGCAGGTTGACGAAGATCATCTGCGGCATGGCCATCATCAGTGCCCGCCGTCCATCGGCTTCATGCAGTTGACCATCCACGGCTTGCCGTAGCGGTCCAGCAGCATGCCCCAGCGGTGCGCCCAGAACGTCTCGGCCAGCGCCATCTGCACCTGCCCGCCCTCGGCCAGTGCGGCGAACACGCGCTCGGCCTCTTCGATGCTGTCCACATCCACGTTGATGGTGGTCGCACATGTGCCATCGGCCGGCGGGCCGTCGGCGGCCATCAGCACCGCGCCGCCGATTTCCAGCTGGCTGTGGGCGATGTGCTCCGGCTGCGGCTGGAAACCGCCACAGCCTTCCGGGTCACTGTCCATGCCCGGTGGCATGTCGCCGTACTTCATCTCCGACACCACCCGCCCGCCAAACGCCCGGGCATAGAACACCATCGCCTCATGTGCCTGGCCGTCAAAACCAAGGAACGGTATCAGCTTCATCGTCATGCTCCTGCCGCTGCGGGAAATGCCCGTTGCCGCTTCAGCCTGCGGGAGCAGCATCTGAGCCCTCTGGTGCCAGCATCCGGTGAAAAGTATCCGCACACACCACAGATACCCGCACCGGGTCTTACCCCGTCTTCAACGACAGGGAATCCTGCAGTTCACGGCCCCGCTCGCCATCAAACCGGTCAATTACTCCGCAGCGACTCCACCTTGCCGAGCTCAACCCGTCGCTTGGACCATCCTTCCGAATAGACTTCATAGCGCCTTTCAAGTGCCGCTATAAAGCGGTTATCAGCTGCCATGCTGCAGTTGCCGGCACCATCGACAGCCTGGGCGAAGGTGGCGCCCGGTGGCAGGCCTCCCGATCCGGGCAGGCACTTCCCACGCCCATAGACAGGATTGCTGGACATCTCGCGGAGGGTGCGCTGGAAACGGTTGTCCGCCCGTAACGCCGCGACATCGTCCGCATATCGCTCACGAAGCTGCATCAGCATCCGCACAGCAGTACGCTGCTCGTCCACGGATGTCCGCGCCAATGCCGAGTTGTAGAGCATTGCCGCTGCAGGCTCTTTCCTTTCTGCGGCTAGAGCCAGCCACGCCAGACCGAGCGGTCGATCCTCGGTGAGTCCATCGCCATTGAAATAGGCGACGCCCAACGCCCGCTGGGCCGCCTTGTTACCCCAGCCAGCGGCCAGCTCCAGCATCTGCCGAGCGGACTCGTACTTGCCAGACTCCCAGTATTTATGTCCCAGGCAGAAGTTGTAGTCGCCGGGCAGGACACGGCTTGTGTTCTGGTCACAGGCTATCCGTGCGGCCTCTTGTGTGGGCGCCGGGGAAGCAGCCTGGACATTTGATGCCACCGCAACGGCGGCAGAAAGCAGGAAATACCTGAGCATTTCATCACCTCCGTCTTGTACAGGGTCACCACGCTGCGCCCTGTGGATATGAACGAAAACCGTGCCACCACACGCTGCTGCACGGACACGAGGAGCAATCCTGGCTCCTACGTTTTTGAGCATAACTCTGCCGTATCGGGCGCGCCTTTTGCCCATCTTGGCCCACACTGGCGCGAGCGCTGTGAAAAAAACAAAAAAGTCAACGAGTTACAGCCTCGCCCCGATAAAAATCACGAAAATCGTTAACCTTTTGTTCAAAACCCGGCAGGGCTGAGTTAGCATTCGTTCACCTTGGGCCTTGCATAAGGCAGCGCCTTCTGCATAAGCCCAAGCCCATCGATTGCAGTGTTTCTGGAGAGAGAGAACGCAATGATCAGAACCAAGACTATCCGTCGGGCATCGCTATGCGTCGCCCTGAGCCTGTGCCTCGCCTCTACGGCGAATGCCCAGTCCAACGCGTCTGGATCCATCTATGGCGCGGGTGGTGAACCCGGCTCTACCGTAACGATCCGCAATACCGACACCGGCCTGACCCGTGAGATCCGTGTGGACGCCAATGGCCGTTATAACGCCTCCGCATTGCCGGTAGGCAAGTACCAGGTCGAACTGAAGCGTGACGGCCAGGTCCTTGCCTCCAAGCCCGAGGTACTGGTGCAGCTGGGTGCCGGTAGCGAGGTGTCATTCGGCACGGTAAGCAGCGGCTCCGGGGCTACCGAACTGGACCGCATCGAAGTGCGTGGCAGCGCGATGTCCCCGATCGACGTCTCCTCCACCGACACCCGCTCGGTATTCACCGCCGAACAGATCGCCAAGATGCCTATCGGCCGCAACATCAACGCACTTGCCCTGCTGACTCCGGGCGTGGTCGCTGCGGACTCGCGCTACGGCAATGTGGCCTCCTTCGGCGGTTCGGCGGCTTCAGAAAACGCGTTCTACATCAATGGCTACGCCGTCACCAACCCGCTGACCAACCTGGGCTCGACCTCGTTGCCGTTCGACGGCATCAGCCAGTACCAGGCGATCACCGGCGGTTACGGCGCCGAGTTCGGCCGCGCCACTGGTGGCGTGGTGAACATCATCACCAAGAGCGGCACCAACGAATTCAAGGCTGGGGCACAGGTTCTGTGGACCCCCGAGAGCCTGCGTTCGACCCCGCGCAACATCTATTACCCGAAGAACGGCCTCTCCACCGACGGCCTGTTGTACCAGAACCTGAGCGTGCAGGAGACCGATTCGCTGACCTACGGCGCCTATGTCAGCGGCCCGATCATCAAGGACCGCCTGTTCTTCTACGCCTCCGGTGAATTCGAAGACCAGGACCGCATCACGGTAGGCACCCGCGGCAACACCCCCAACGGCTACTCCAAGCGCAACTACGAAGTCCCGCGCTGGCTGGCCAAGCTGGACTGGTACATCACCGACAATCACCTGCTGGAATTCACCGGCATCGGTGACACCACCAAGCAGAATCTGTCGCAGTACGCGTACGCCTATACCGGTGACAACGCCTTCAAGCCCGGCAACACCAAAAATGCGGGCTACTACTTTGAAGATGGCGGCGAGCTGTATATCGGCAAGTACACCGGCTACCTCACCGACAACCTGACCCTGTCCGCCCTGTACGGCAAGCAGGAACAGGACCATATCGCCACCCCCTGGGGCTATGACCCGTCGGTGGTTTTCGTCAGTGACTCGCGCAACAACCCCAACCCGGTCCGTTTCGGCAGCTACGACCAGCTCGACTTCCCGGATGCCTTCGACAAGACCGATGGCGGCCGTATCGATCTGGAATGGCGCGTCGGCACCCATACCCTGCGCGCCGGCTATGACGTCCAGAACTCGGAATCGCGCGCCGGCGAAATGACTTCCGGTCCCGGCTATCGCTGGATCTACTACAACACCGGCGCCGGCAACGAGAACAGCACGATCCCCGGCACGGGCGGTGCACGCGGCCCGGGTGGCAATGGCGACTACGTCTCCAAATACGTCTACGCCAACGGCGGTACCTTCAAGGTCGAACAGAAGGCGTTCTATCTGGAAGACCGCTGGCAGATCAACGACAACTGGCTGCTGTCGCTGGGCATCCGCAACGAGCAGTTCCAGAACTTCAATGCCGACGGCATCGTCTATGTCGAGCAGAAGGACCAGTGGGCCCCGCGTCTGGGCGCCAGCTGGGACGTCTTCGGCGATTCGTCGCTGAAAGTGTTCGCCAACGCCGGCCGTTATCACCTGGCCATGCCCAACAACGTCGCACTGCGTGGCGCCGCCGGTTCCACCTACACGAACGAGTACTTCGCATTCACTGGCATCGACCCCAATACCGGCGTGCCGCTCGGTCTGACCCCGCTGGGCAACGGTCCGTTCTCCTCCAACCAGGAGTATGGCCAGGCACCGGATCCGGCATCGGTCGCTGCCAAGGGCCTGAAGTCGCACTTCCAGGATGAGTTCGTCCTTGGTATGGAGAAGCAGCTGGGTGACTCCCTGGTGTTCGGTGCCCGCTACGTCTTCCGCGACCTGAGGAGCGCCATCGATGACATGTGCGATTGGCGTCCTGCGTACTACTGGGCAATCGAGAACGGCTACTCCGAAGAAGTCGCCGAGAATCTGGGCAATGGTCTGGGCAACTGCCGCCTGTTCAACCCGGGTGAAGGCAACACCTTCCAGCTGGACGATGGCACCGGCAACCTGGTCACCGTGCCGCTGTCCGCCAAGCAGCTGGGCTTCCCGAAGCTGAAGCGCCGTTACCAGGGTATCGACCTGTTCCTGGAGCATCCGTTTGACGGCAGGTTCTACGGCAAGGTGGATTACACCTGGTCGCACAACTACGGCAACGCCGAAGGCCAGCTCAAGTCGGACGTGGCGCAAGGTGACGTGTCGCAGACGATGGACTGGGACCACCCGGAAATGATGTTCCACGCCTCCGGCAACCTGCCCAACGACCGCCGCCACTACCTGAAGGCGTTCGGCTTCTACCAGTTCACCCCGGAATGGCGCTTCTCGGCCACCTTCACGATGATGTCCGGGCGCCCGAAGAACTGCACCGGCATCTATGCCGGTCCGGATCCGGACAGCGAGTTCTCCAACACCGTCGAGTATGGCGGCCCGTACTACCGCTACTGCAATGGCAAGGTTTCCCCGCGTGGTTCAGCGGGTACCACGCCGTGGGTGGGACGTATGGATCTGGGCGCGGCCTATCGTCCGTCCTTCCTCAATGACAAGCTGGAATTGTCGGTGGACGTGTTCAACGTCACCAACGCCCAGACTGCCCAGAACTACATCGAGTATGGCGAAATCACCAACGTCGGCAATCCGTACGCGCAGACCGATCGCGTGATCAGCTACTCGACCCCGCGCTACGTCCGTTTTGCACTGCGCTACGATTTCTGAGTGCAGTAGTCCACCAGGCTCTCTCGAGCAAGGCTAGACCTCTTGACCCCGGCCTATGTGCCGGGGTCTTTTTCTGGGCGGCTCAAGCAACTGAAAACGGCGATCACCGGGGAGGCAGCGCAATATCGCGCCCTGCCCCTACCCTGCATCGACAAGCCTGACCGGCAGCTCACGGCCTTCGATGGCGGCATTGCCGCTGTAGTCCTGCGCGGTGATGCGGATGATGTAGTCGCCCTCGGGCAGCTCGGCCGGTTGCCACAGGCCGGTGGCCAGTTCGCCGTCGCGCACGGTGTTGGTCAGCACATAACGGAAGCGGGTGCGGTGGCTGCCGTGCACGGTGATGCCGCTGTCGGCAGCGTAGGCCGCTTTCACCGCGGCACGCTGCGGCGGCATGCGGTTGAACACCAGATTGGCCCGCGGCTGTTCGTAGCCGGGCAGCGGCAGGCCACCCGCATCGAGGATCTGGTAGCCGAGGCTGTACAGGCCCAGCCGGCGCCGTGGCAGGTTGTGGTCCACCTGGTCCCAGGCTTCCACCACCAGTTGCAGACCGCCGCCGTCGCGGGGCACACGCAGTCGTCCGTCCACTTTTTCCGTCAGGCGCTGATCGCTGCGATCGAGCAGGGCGATATCGTCGATGGTCGGCGCGACGCTGTCGGCGTAATTGGCAAAGCCCAGCCGTACCGCGTTGCGCTCATAGCCCGATGGCCCTACCGCCAGGTGCACGTGCGCCTGGTTGTTGATGCTGCCCAGCACGTCACCGGGCTGGAAGCGGGTGCCGCGACGCACCCGCACGCGCTCCAGCTTGCCCGTATCGGCATACACCAACTGCATGCGCGCCGGGTCCAGCGCGCGGTTGCCGGCGTCGCGCCCCACTTTCATGTGGATGTAGTCGAGTTTGTCCAGTGACAGCCCCTCGGCCTGACCGCCCAGGCTCCATGTCGCCGCCGGACTGCTGACCTTGCCGGCGGCGATCGCCAGCACCGGCTGGCCGACATCGCCACGCACATCGAAGCCGCTGTGCAGGTGGTGACGGCTTTCGCCGCTGAAGTTGCCGCGAACCTCGCCCAGCGTACCGGTCACCTCGTGCCAGCCCAGCTGCGGCGCCAGCGGCCAGCGTCCCTGGTTGTGCGGCAGCGGGTTGTCCGGGGACGGGCCCAGTTGCACCGGGACCTGCGCATCGCCAGCGATGCGGGGGGCCAGGTGATGCACCCGGTAGCCATCGGCATCGGCCAGCAGCAGGCTGCCATCGGCTGCCAACGCCAGTCCCGCCGGGCGCGCGAAGCGCCGGCTTTCATCCCCCGCCACCGCCACCACATGCCCATGCGGCGACACCTGCACCACGCGCCCGCTGAGCCGCTCGCCGACATAGGCCACGCCGTCGTGGGTGACCGCCAGTGTCATCGGCCCCCACAGCACACGCCCGCCATCAGGCGAACCGGTACGGGTGCTCACTTCACCGTCGACGCTGATGTTGCGCAGGGCGTTGTTGTGCAGATCGGCCACCCACAGCACACCGCCGGCATCCAGTTGCACATCGGTAGGCGTATCGAAACGCGCCTGCGCACCCGGTCCATCCACCCAGCCGGGGCCTTCACCGCCGGCGAGGGTACTGACGCGGCCATCGGGCGCGATCACGCGGATACGGTCATTCCAGGTGTCGGCGACATAGATGCGGCCATCGCCGGCGACCGCCACCCCCATCGGCCCGTTGAAGCGCGCCTGCGCACCGGCCCCGTCGCGGTAACCGGGCGTGCCATCACCGGCCACGGTGCTGACCTCGCCCTGCGGCGTGACCTTCCGGATGGCGTGGTTGCCGGTATCGGCCACATACAGGTTGCCGTGCCGGTCCAGTGCGATGCCCGAAGGCGTGTTGAACCGCGCCCCCGCACCACGGCCATCGGCGAAACCCTCGATGCCCCCGGCCAGCACATGGAAGCGTCCATCCAGCCAGCGGTAGAGCAGCCGGTTGTTGTCGCCGGCATCGGCCACATAGAGGGTTCCGGCCGCATCCACGGCGATACCCCACGGATCACTGAAGCGGCTCTGCGCCGCGCCACCGGTGCGGTTGCCGGCCACGCCGTCACCGCCCAGCAGGTCGATCCGCGCCTGCCAGCCCAGCGGTGTCGGCGGCGGCGGTGCAGGCGCCGGCGCGCGCGGCGTCCACAGCAAAGTGGCCGCCAGCGCGACACCGGTGAGGACGACAACGGCAATTACCTGGTACTTGCGATCCATGAACATTCAAACCACTGCGGACCGGGCACGATAGACGCCCGCGGCCGACAGCGGAACCTGTGCGCCGATGCCAGCCCGCGATGCTGGCGGAAAAGCCGCCGTCGGGACGGTCCGCAGGCAGCCGTCAGCGCTCTGCGCCGTGGCGACCCCACGCCTGTCTCCGGCATACCCCCGGCGGGCCAGCCACCGTGCACTGCCACCGTCAGCCACAACGCCGGACAATGCAGCCTCCATCCTTCCGGAGCCGCCCATGTCCGCCTGTGAGTTGCCGCTGCTGGACTTCGTCAATCTGCAGTTCCATCCCGGCCGCAATACAAGCGTGCGGCGTGGCGAGCGCTGGCACGGCGTGTCACGGGCACAGCTGCGACGGCACCCGGACGAACCGGCCATCACCGTCGCGCTGAGCACGCGGCTGCTGCGCTTCGACACCCTGACCTGCACCGATCTCCGCGACGAGCATGATCCGCGCTGCCGTACACCGGACGGGCTGCTGCAGGTACTGCGGCAGTTCTATCCGGGCTTTGATGCCGGCGAAATGGTGACGCTGGTGCACTTCGTGCTGGACTGACACAGCGCTCTTCCAAAAAAGGTGGCACCGCGACTCCCCTCGCGGCGCCACCACCCCCTGGATCAGCGCGCCGCGTTGACCGCCCGCAGGTGCGTCCCCACCGGCCCAGAGAAAGCACGGCCATCGGTCACGTCCCAGTTGATCGACCAGGTCATCACCCCGCGGAAATCCGGGTACGCCTGGGCCGGCTGCACCTCGTCGCATTGCGTGGCAGTGGTCAAGCAGTCGAAGGCGCGGTTGATGTCGGCCGGCGCGGCGTAACCGTTGCCGGCCGCGCGCAGGCCCGACGGCAGGCCCAGCGCCACCTGGTCGGCACGCAGGCCCTCGAAGCGACCCTTGCCGGCGGCCAGCTCGAAGCCTTCGACCAGCATCATCACCGAGCCCACCATCATGTCCACGCTGCCGGCCGGATACTTCTCGGCACGATACGGCGTCGGCAGGCCGCCGTTGTTGTAGAGCTGCACGTGCAGCAGGTCCAGCTCCTCGCGCACGCCATCGATCAGCGGCAGGTAGGCACCCCAGATGCCTTCCATCGATACGGAGCCGCCCTGCACGTACGGATGCTCCGGCGCCATCGACACGTACAGGTTCGGGTACATCGCATGCAGGCGCTTGACCGCCGAGATCAGGTGCGGCGTCACCGGCGCGTCATGCACCACGCCGGCCACCTTTTCCAGGTCGATGTCGATGCCGTCAAAGCCGAAGGTGTTGATCGCCTCGGCGGTGGTGGCGACGAAGTTGTCTTCATCGTGCTGGGTGTTCAGGGTCACCTTGCCCAGCTCGCCACCGAACGACAGCGCCACGATCTTGCCCTGCGCGCGCTTGGCGGCGATATCGGCGATCAGGCGCCCACGGTCCAGTGCCGGGTCCGGATTGAAGGCGATCCGGCCTTCGCCCATGTCATCGGCGAACGCCAGCACGATCACGTCCCAGCTGTCGTCGACTTCGCCCAGCGGCAGCACGCCGATGCCGTTGTCGAAATTGTGCAGATAGCCGATCAGCGCATGCTTGGGCAGTGCATGGCTGTGGCCGGGTGCGACCCCTGCGCCAGTCGCGGTTGCAGCGGCAGGGGCGGTCGCGGCGGGAGCCGACTCGGGCGCCGCCTGACAGCCCAGCGTGGTAGCCAATGCCAGGGCGCAGGCGAGGGGGGTGATCGACTTCATCGGGGCTCCAAAGTTCGGCGAATCCCGATTCTAGGCATGAAACGCACGGGAAAATCGCTGAAAAGTTCTTGGCGCTTAAACCTGTCCTCATTTGACGGATGGATGTCCACATCGTGTCGGCAGAACCGTTCCTGCCAGCCTGGCAATGGCGTAAACGGGCCCTTGAAAGTCACCCCGGAGTCCCCGCCAACACGCCTGCGGGCCCAGCCGGGACAGTCCCGTTTCAGCTACAGGTCTTCATCCGCCGCTCCGCATCCCACAACGCACGCCGTGCCATGTCATAGGCGTTGTCGGCGGCACTGGGCAGGCTGTGCTCGGCCTCCACCGGATCGGCGCCGTGGTTGAATCGGTACTCCACGCGCTGCAGCGCCTCCAACTGTGCGAGCGCCGGGGCCAGCCATTGGCTGCGCTGGGCCGGGCTGCAACGCCGATAGCGCTGCTCCAGATCACCCAGCGCCGCACGGATCCGGCGGCTGGCCTCGCCGTCCAGGCCGGGCGCTTTTTCGTAGCGGATCGGTGCGGCCTTGTAGGCATCGCCGCTGGCCTCGCTGCCCAGATCCGACGGACGTTCGTGCAACGACGGGTTGAAGGCGATATCCGGAGGACGGCGCGCTTCAGCCGCCTGGATGTCTTCGCCATAGATGAGGCTCTCCGAGCGCTTCTGCCGTGTTCCGGCACGCCTGCCCGAAAACAGGTTGGCCGTCGCGCGCTCGCCCACGCCCGTGGCCAGTTCATCGCGGTGTTCGAACACGCGCTCGGCATTGCTCTGTTGCCTGTCCTGGCGCACGGTCTGCGGTGCCAGCACGATCTGGCCGTCGCTGCCATACAGCGACCGCGACGACCTGGCGGGTGCCGTATCCGTTGCTGGCGGCAATGCCGGGATAGCACGCGGGAAGAGATCATCGCCCTGCGTGTCCGCGGTCATCGGCGGGGGGCGCGGCGCTGTCGCCGATGGCAGCGACTGGCTGACCGATGGCACCGCACCTGCCAGTAACAGCGACGCCGCCGGCAACCGCCAGCGCAGCTGCAGGCGCGACTCCGGCGACGGATCGCGCGACTGCGGCAGCTGCCACAACAGCCACAGCCCGATCGACAGCACCGCCAGTGTTGCCAGCAGTGCAACGACACGGGTCCACAACGGATCTGGCGAACGGGCTGGGCGCATGCGACTCCATCGGGCAACGGTCCACAAGGCATTTTCCGGCCCTGTCACGGCACATCTGCAGCCGGCAACAGACCGGCAAAACGACGGCGAGTTCCACTATCGGCGCCGGCATGGGCATGATCGGGGTATCGCGCCGGAAGACCGGCCCCGTTTCCGCCATCACCGCACAAAGGAGTGGTTCCGTGAATACCGTTGCACCGCAGCACCTGGACGAGAGCATCGCCAAGCAGTTGTTCTTCGGGCAGATCAGCGAAGAGGCGCTGTTCCCCTATCCACAGATCCGCGAACGCGACCGCGAGATGCTCGGCGCGATGACCGACGCCATCGACCAGTTCCTGGCCGACAAGGGCGCCGAGCTGCGCCAGTACGACCGCGATGCCGAACAGCCAGCCGGGTTCATCCAGGCACTGCGCGACATGGGCCTGTTCGGGCTGATCATTCCCGAGGAATACGGTGGTCTTGAACTGTCCAACGGCGCCTATGCGCGCGTGCTCGGCCAGACCAGCAGCCACGACAGTTCGGTGTCGCTGACCATCGGCGCACACAGCTCGATCGGCATGAAGGGCCTGCTGCTGTTCGGCAATGACGAGCAGAAGCAGCGCTACCTGCCGCAGCTGGCCAGTGGCGAGATGATCGCCGCGTTCTGCCTGACCGAATCCGGCGCCGGCTCCGACGCGGCCGCGATCCGCACCAAAGCCACGCGCAACGATGACGGCAGCTGGACCCTGAGCGGCGAGAAGATCTGGATCACCAACGGCGGCATCGCCGACTTCTACACGGTGTTCGCGCGCACCGACACGCCGGAGGGCAAGGTCACCGCCTTCATCGTCGAGGCCGGCTGGGACGGCGTCAGCCATGGCCCGCACGAGGACAAGATGGGCATTCGCGCCTCGTCCACCACCACCGTCGCCTTCAACGAGGTCCGCGTGCCGGCCGCCAACGTGCTGGGCCCGGTCGGCAAGGGCTTCAAGGTGGCGATGAACATCCTTAACAGCGGCCGCACCGGGCTGGGCGGCGGCGCGGTCGGCGGCATGCGCGCGCTGATCCGCATGGCCTGCGCGCAGGCCAACGAGCGCAAGCAGTTCGGCCAGGCCATCGGCGAGTTCGGGCTGGTGCGCGAGAAGATCGCGCAGATGACCGCCGACTGTTTCGCCGCCGAGAGCACGGTGTGGATGGTGGCGCACCTGATCGACAGCGGCCGCAGCGACTATTCGGTGGAAGCGGCGATGAGCAAGGTGTTCGCCAGCGAGGCGGTGCAGCGCTGCTGCTACGAGGCGCTGCAGATCGCCGCCGGCAACGGCTTCATGCGCGAGCTGCCGTACGAGCAGATGACCCGCGACACCCGCATCCTGTCGATCTTCGAGGGCACCAACGAGATCCTGCGGCTGTATGTGGCGCTGAACGGCCTCAAGGGCGTGGGCGCGACCTTGAGCGAGCTGCAGAGCGCGGTGGGCGGCATCTTCAACGATCCGATCAAGGGCTTCGGCGTGCTCGGCGACTATGCCGGGCGGCGCGTGCGCGAGGCCACCGGCTACGGCACCGACCGCATCCATCATCCGGTCGCCGAGCCGCTGCGCCCGCTGGCCCGGCTGTGTGAGAAGTATGTGGTCGAACTGTCCAAGGCTTCCGACCGCCTGCTGCGCAAGCATGGCAAGAAAATCGCCGACGAGCAGCATGCGCAGAAGCGTGTGGCCGACATCGCCATCGACCTGTTCGTCGGCCTGTGCGTGCTCTCGCGCGCCGACAGTCTGGTGCAGTCCGGGCACCCGGCGGCCGATGATGCGGTGAAGATCGCACGCCTGTTCGCTCGCCAGGCACGCCGGCGCATGGCTCGCAACATCCGCGGACTGGAGCGCAACGAGGACGGGATCATCGAATCGTTGGCCGCTTCAACGCTGGAACGTGGGGGTTACGCCTTCGACGTGTACTGACAGCCAGGCCGGGGCGTCCCACCTTCAGCCCGGCCACGGCCGCGCTGGAGGTCCGCGCCTTGCGCATCCATCCAGCTCCCGGCTGGCCCAGCACCGGATCGACTGTGACGGTCGATTCGGCAGCCCCGGCCGCTTCCCTTACACTGGCGCCCCACGCCGCCGTCCTTCGACCGCCCGACGGGTAGGGCGCGAGCCTTCCCGTTTCCGCCGCCTTTGCACGCAACGGCCACCCTCCCGTCTCGGCAATGGACCGGCACATGATCAAGACCGATATCACCCCCGCGCTCGAACACACCGCATTCGAGTTCCTCTACGCCTTCGCCCGCTTCGAGTTCTGCATGAAGGAAGCCGGCTATCTGAAGTCGGACAAGCCCGGCAAGAAGGCCGAGCCGAACTGGGACAAGTTCGTGCGCAGCAACCGCACCCGCTACAGCCTGTCCGCCGATGCACTGGCCCTGCTCAACGCCGCGCCCCAGCAGCAGATCAGCACCGGGCACGGCAAGCTGGCCTGGCGCGAAATCGAGTTCGACGAGAACGAATACGAGCTGCAGGCGGTGGCGATCCTGCTGCGCGTGGCCCGCAACAATGTTTTCCACGGCGGCAAGCACGGCGCCACTGGCTGGGATGACGTCAACCGCACCCTGCAGATCCTCACCCACGGCAAGAACGTGCTGGATGAACTGGCCGAATTCGGCCGCTTCAACGAGTACATCCGGCGCTGATCTGATCATCGACGGGAAGTTGTGTTCACACCGGCATGCCCGCCGTGCCGCACAGCTGCAACAATCCCACGACGCGCGGCGATGTCCATGCCGGGTGTGGCGACACCCGACACGCCCGCAACGCTGGCAGGCGGCGCACCGCGCCGATGGCCGATCACGCGATCGATACGCGCCCTGACCCACAACCGCCGTTCGGCCCATGTCGGTTACGATGCCCGACCTTCCTGCTTCCGGCTGGGCCCTCATGGTCCTGAGCCGGACTGTGACCTCGACGTGACCCACTATTCCGGCCCGCTGCTGACCCGCCCGCTGCTTGATGTCCTGTTGGCCGCGCGCAAACGCGGCCTGGACCATTGTGAAGGCTCGTTCGACCTGGGCCGCAGCCGCACGACGGCGCAACCTGGGCAGGATCACTGGTATTGGCAAGGCCAGGCCTATCCGTACCCGGCCAAACTCAGGGACCGCACCATCTATTACTGGGATGGCGCCGACTTCAGCGCCGCGTCACGCTTCGGCAGCGGCCTGTACAAGCTGGTGCCGACCGCCTGGGGCGTACCGACCTTCGAGATCGATGGCATCAAGATGCTGGTCAGCGCGCAGATCTCGCCGATGGACGATGCGCGCCGCAAGGTCGCCCTGATCCAGCCCGCCGGCAGGCAGATCCTCGATACCTGCGGCGGCATGGGTTACTTCGCCGCCTGCTGCCTGGAGGCCGGTGCTGCCGGCATCCGCTCCTTCGAAAAGAGTCCCGAAGTGCTGTGGCTGCGCACGCTCAATCCATGGTCGCCCGATCCCGCCAGCGCCCAGGCACAAGGCCGCCTGCAGCTGGGCCAGGGCGATGTGGCACAGGAAATCGCGCAGATCGCCACCGCCTCGGTCGATGCGGTGCTGCACGATCCGCCCCGCTTCGGCATCGCCGGTGAGCTGTACTCGCAGGTGTTCTACGACCAGCTCGCGCGCGTGCTGCGCACGGGCGGCCGGCTTTTCCACTACACCGGCACCCCAAACAGGCTCACCAGTGGCCGCGATGTGCCACGCGAAGTGGCCGTGCGCCTGCAGAAAGCCGGCTTCAGGACGGAGCGGGTGCTGGATGGCGTGGCCGGCGTCCGCCGCTGACACCCGCCACCCGCTCAGCCCTTCGCCGACGCACGCTTGCCAGCGGTCTTGCGTGGCAGCGCGCGCACCGTGGCCAGTTTGCCCTCCTTCTTCATCTCGAACAGGCCGGTGGCCTTCATCAGGTCGCTCAGCTTGCGGTAGCCGTAGTTGCGCGAATCGAACGAGGCGCGATTGGCGATCTGGCTGCCGACCACACTGAGCGTCGCCCAGCCCTGCTCATCGGCCGCCGCCTCCACCGCGCCCCGCAGCAGCGTGATCAGCCGGGTATCGCCACGCAACTCGTTGCCGGGACGCGGCGTGATCGGCGCCGCCGGGGGAGACGGTGTTGCCTCGGAAGATGCCTGGCCGGCCTGTGCAGCCGCTCCCGCCGCCGGTTCGCCAGCGGCTTCCGGCGGATCAGCCTCCGGGTTTCCCAGCGCTTCCAGATAGATGAACTTGGAACAGGCATTGACGAAGGCCAGCGGCGTTTTCTGCTCGCCGAAGCCGTACACCTTCAAGCCGTCGGTCAGCAGCCGCATCACCAGCGGGGTGAAATCCGCATCGCTGGAGACGATCGCAAAGCCATCCAGGTTGCGTGCATACAGCAGGTCCATCGCATCGACCACCATCGCCATGTCCGAGGCGTTCTTGCCCTTGGAATAGGCGAACTGCTGGATCGGCCGGATCGCGAATTCGTGCAGCACGCTCTCCCAGCCCTTCAACCGCGGATTCTTCCAGTCGCCATAGGCACGGCGCACATTGGCCACGCCGAACGCCGCCACTTCCACCAGAATTTCATCGATCTTGGCGGCCGGGGCATTGTCGGCATCAATCAGCAAGGCGATACGCTTTTCAGGTTCGGACACCGGTTCGCTCCTTCATGCAGGACCGCTACGAGTATCCGCCATTCCGGATTCACGCAGCGTCACCTACCCTGCAGCGGCAGCCCCGGCTCCCAGGAGCATCCATGCCACACGGCCACGTTCCCCACCTGCTCATCATCGGCGGCGGCTTCGCCGGCCTGTGGGCCTGCCGCGCCCTTGCCGGTGCCCGCCTGCATATCACCCTGATCGACCGCCGCAACCACCACCTGTTCCAGCCACTGCTCTACCAGGTCGCCACCGCCGGCCTGTCCGCGCCGGACATCGCCGCGCCGCTGCGCCACATCCTCGGCCGGCAGCGCAACGTGGATGTACGGCTGGGCGAAGTGACGTCGATCGACACGCATGCCCGCCAGGTTGTGCTGGGCGATGGCAGCCGGCTGCAGTACGACCTGCTGCTGGTCGCCAGCGGCGCCACCCACGCCTATTTCGGCCATGACGAATGGGCCACCGATGCGCCCGGCCTGAAGACCCTGGACGACGCGCTGCAGCTGCGCCGCAAGCTGCTGCTGGTCTTCGAGCGCGCCGAGGCCGAGCCGGACCCGCAGAAGAAGGCCGCCTGGCTGAGCTTCGCCATCGTCGGCGGTGGCCCGACCGGGGTGGAGCTGGCCGGCACCCTGGCCGAGATCGCCCGCCACACGCTGAAGAACGAGTTCCGCCATATCGACCCGAGCTCGGCCAGGGTGCGGCTGGTGGAAGCCGGCCCGCGCGTGCTGTCCTCGTTCCCGGAACGCCTGTCACTGAAAGCACGCCGGCAGCTGGAAAAGCTGGGCGTGGAAGTGCTGGCAGGCACCGCCGTCACCGGCATCGATGCCAATGGCTTCCAGCTGGGCGGGCGCCACATCCCCGCGCGTACCGTGGTCTGGGCCGCAGGCGTGGCCGCCTCGTCGCTGGCGCGCACGCTGGACACGCCACTGGACCGGGCCGGCCGCGTGCAGGTGCAGCCGGACCTCAGCCTGCCCGGCCATCCCGACGTGTTCGTCGCCGGTGACCTGGCCACGCTCATGCAGGACAACGGCCGGCCGGTTCCCGGCGTGGCCCCGGCCGCCAAGCAGATGGGCAAATACGTCGCCGCGCTGATCCGCACCCGCCTGGACGGCCGCCCCGCGCCGCCACCGTTCCGCTACAACGACCAGGGCAACCTCGCCACCATCGGGCGCATGGCCGCGATCGTCCACATCGGCAGGCTGCAGCTGTCTGGCGTGCTGGCCTGGTGGTTCTGGCTGGCCGCGCACGTGTTCTTCCTGATCGGTTTCCGCAACCGGCTGGTGGTGCTGCTGAACTGGGCCGTGGCGTACTGGAGCTACCGGCGCAGCGCGCGCATCATCCTTGGCGATCCCCACGACAGCGCAGCGCCCACGCCGCCGCAGGCGGATTGAGTGAACTTGGCCTTATCCGGCGGTGCGTTGCTCGAACACCGGCTGGCCGCTCCGCACCGGCGTCTGATTGGCCGGCGCGTAGAACCTCGGCTTCCCGCCAATGGAGTCCGGCTGGTCGGCGCGCAGGCGTGATCCTCAAACAATCGCCTGCGCGGTTCCGGCGAGCGGCACACCCGTCACGACGGCAACGCAAAAGCCCGGGTTTCCCCGGGCTTTTCCTGTGTCACCACGCTTGCCGGCGGATCAGGCCGCGAACAGCGCCTTCATCTTCTTCAGCGCGTTCGCCTCGACCTGGCGGATACGCTCGGCCGACACGCCGTACTCGTCGGCCAGTTCCTGCAACGTCACCTTGTTCTCGTCATCCAGCCAGCGGCGGGCGATGATGTCGCGCGAACGCTGGTCCAGCCGCGACAGGCCTTCGCGCAGCAGGCCCAGCTGGTTGTCCTCGCTGTCCTGGCGCTCGTAGGCCTGCGACGGGTCCTCGTCATGCGCCACCAGATAGGCGGCCGGCGACGGTGGTGCCCGGTCGTCATCCTCGTCGGACGGTGCATCGAAGCCGATGTCACGGCCGGACAGGCGCGACTCCATCTCCATCACTTCACGCTCGGAGACGTTCAGGTCCTTGGCCACGGCGCTGACTTCGGCCGCATTCAACCAGCCCAGACGGGTCTTGGACTTGCGCAGGTTGAAGAACAGCTTGCGCTGCGCCTTGGTGGTGGCGACCTTGACGATGCGCCAGTTCTTGAGGATGAACTCGTGCATCTCGGCACGGATCCAGTGCACCGCGAAGGACACCAGGCGCACGCCCATCTCCGGGTCGAAGCGCTTGACCGCCTTCATCAGGCCGATGTTGCCTTCCTGGATCAGGTCACCCAGCTGCAGGCCGTAACCGTTGTAGCCGCGGGCCACATGCACGACGAAGCGCAGGTGCGAATGCACCAGCTCGCGGGCCGCGTCCAGATCCTGTTCGTCACGGAAACGGCGCGCCAGCTCCTGCTCGTCATCGACCGACAGCACCGGAATCTGGTGCACGGCACCGATATAGGCGTCCAGCGAACCGAGCGCGCTGGGAATCGGGAGATTGTTTGCCACAAGGGCAGTGGAGGTGTTCTGGCTCATAGTGCCTCATCTTAACAGTCGGACTATTGGACTGCCCGGTACAGGAAAAGTTCCAGTGTTCTGTTCATGCANNCGTCCAGCTCGCTGCGCGGCGGCAGCCGCCAGTCGATCGTCCCCAGCCCACGCCGGCCCAGATACTCGTTGGCCTGCGAAAAATGCCGGCAGCCGAGGAATCCGCGGTGTGCCGACAGCGGCGAGGGGTGCGGCGCCCTGAGTACGCGGTGGCGGCGGGTATCGATGACCTTGCCCTTCTGCTGCGCATAGCTGCCCCACAGCAGGAACACCAGTCCTTCGCGCTCGCGGTTGAGCACATCCACCACATGGTCGGTGAAACCTTCCCAGCCACGGCCCTGATGGGAGCCGGCCTTGCCCTCTTCCACCGTCAGCACGGCGTTGAGCAGCAGCACGCCCTGCCGCGCCCACGGCAGCAGGCAGCCGTGGTCCGGACGCGGGATGCCCAGGTCGGCCTCGATTTCCTTGTAGATGTTCAGCAGCGACGGCGGCACCGGTACGCCCGGCATCACCGAGAAACTCAGGCCATGGGCCTGGCCATGGCCGTGATACGGATCCTGCCCGAGCACCACCACCTTCACCTGCTCGAAGGGCGTGGCATCGAACGCGGCGAATATCTGCCGGCCGGGGGGAAACACCCGCGCCCCGGCCGCCTTGCGCTGGCGCAGGTAGGCGGACAGCTCGCGCATTTCCGGACGCAGCAGCCAGTCACCGACGCGCGCCTTCCAGCCGGGTTCGAGCTGGATCTGCGCGCCCGCTTCCGTGCTCACAGCACCAGTGCCGGCTGCGCCAGGCGCGCCAGCCGCAACTGGAACAGCACCTTGGTCACCAGCAACCGCTCTTCCACCGGTTTCTGCACCAGGTCGTTGGCGCCGGACTGCAGCAGCGTGGACTGGTTGTGCGGATTGCTGTCGCCGGTCATCACCAGCACCGGCAGGCGGCGCTTGCCGTAGCCGAAGTCGACGCGGATGCGTTCGACCACGTCGCCGCCATTGAGCTCGCCCTTGAGGGTGACGTCGGTCAGCACCAGATCGATGCGCCGGCTGGTACGTCCCAGGGATTCGGCGGTGAGCAGCGAGAACGCCTCCTCGGCGGTGAGCACATGCAGCACCTGCAGGTCGTGGCGCTCGAGCATGCGCTTGGTGGCTTCGGCGACCACGCGGCTGTCCTCGACATACAGCACCGTCGCGCCGGGCACCGGCTCGGGCTGCACATAGCCGCGGATGAAGGTCGCCAGCGCCTCGTGGCCCAGCGCCTTGTCGAAATAGTCGGTGACAAATTCGGTGAAGCGGCGCTGCTCCAGATGCTGCTGCGCATCGCCGGATACCACGATCACCGGCACGTAGGCCTGCCCCGCGGTCTCGCGCACGCTGCGTGCCAGCGCCAGGCCATCGCCATCGGGCAATGCCAGCGAGGTGGTGACCAGATGCACCGGGCCGGCGGCCAGCGTCTGCCGGGCTTCTTCGATGCTCGCGCAGCCGATCACATCCACATCCGGCAGCTCGCGCTGCAGCACATCGGAAATCAGCCGGCGGACCAGCTTGGAACCATCGACCACCATCACCCGCGGGGCGTCACTGATCAGATGTTTGAGTTCTTGCGCGCGCATGCAGGCCTCAGGTATCGGTCGGTCGAGTCTGCCTGAGGAAGTGCCCGGTCACCAGCCACGCCCCCAGCCAGCCCAGGATCACGGTTCCCACCAGCACCATGACCGAATGGAACAGGTCCAGCCCATGCAGTACGAACGCACTGCCGTAGCTGTGTGACAGTTCGGCCAGCGGGGGTCGCAGCGCCAGCCCGCACACGCCGATCAGGCCCAGCGCGACCAGCCCGGCGCCCAGCCCGTACCAGGCGCCGAGGTAGACGAACGGGCGGCGGATGAAACCGTCACTGGCACCGAGCAGTTGCAGCACGCCGATTTCCTCGCGTCGCGCCTGGATATCCAGGCGCACGGTGTTGCCGACCACCAGCACCGCGCCCAGCCCCAGCAGCGCCGACAGCACCTGTACCAGCCGTGCCCCGAAACCCAGCCAGCCGTCCAGACGCTGCCGCCACAACGCATCGTGCTGGACCAGATCGGCCTGCGGCAGGGCCTGCAATGACGTGGCCAGCGCCGCGTCGTCCCCCGCAGCGGGCGTGACGATCAGCAGGGTCGGCAACGGGTTCTCGCCCAGCGCATCGATCGCCTCGCCAAGGCCGGCGCTCTGGCGCAGTTCGGCCAGGCCTTCTTCCGGCGAGCGTAGCGTCACCTCGGCCACGTCGGCGCGTGCGCGCAATGCCGTGGCCACGTCCCGCGCGGCGGCCACATCCAGTTCCGGCTTGAGGAACAGGTTGATGTCGCGCGATTGCTGCACGCTGCCGGCGAACAGCTTCAGGTTGTCCAGCGCGATCGACAGCCCCAGCGGCAGCGCCAGCGCCAGCGCCATCACCGCGATGGTCAATGCCGTCGCCCACGGCTTGCGCAGCACGCGGCCAAGGCTGAAGACCACGCTGTGCAGATGGTGGCCGAGCCAGATGGCCAGGCGCGAGGGCGCAGCGGATTCGGTATTGGTGGATTTGCTCATCGTGCCTGCTTCACTCGGCCAGGTCGTTGGGCGAGATGTCATCGACCAGTTTGCCGTGATCGAGGATCAGCACCCGCTTGCGCATCTGCTTGATCAGCGCCAGATCGTGGCTCACCACCAGCACGCTGGTGCCGCGGCCGGGCAGTTCGGCGAACAGCGCCATGATTTCCGCCGCCAGCGCCGGGTCGAGATTGCCGGTCGGCTCGTCGGCCACCAGCAGGCGCGGCTCGGCGACGATTGCGCGGGCGATGCCCACGCGCTGCTGCTCGCCGGCGGAAAGCTGGCCCGGCAGCGCCTTCTCACGGTGCCCCAGTCCCATGCGCTCAAGTACCGCACGCACCCGCTTGCCGGCATCGGCCCGCCGGTCACCGCGCAGGACCAGCGGCAGGACGACGTTCTCGGCGACGCTGCGGTCGGTCAGCAGGCGGTGGTCCTGGTAGACCGCACCAACCTCGCGCCGGTGCAATGCCACCTTGCCGCCGCGCACCTTCGACAGGTTTCGTTCGGCGAACACCACCGTGCCACGGGTGGGCCGCTCGCTCAGGTGGATCAGCTTGAGCAGGGTGCTTTTGCCTGCACCCGAGTGACCGGTGACGAACAGCATTTCGCCCGCGGCCACCTCGAAACTGACATCGGCCAGCGCCTGATGGCCGCCGGCATACTGTTTACTGACATTGTCAAAACGCAGGACGCTCATTGCGCCGATTATGCCGGAGGCGAAGGCGGCAATGCCGCTCCCTGCTCAAAAACCCGCCAGCAGCTTCGGCATCCGGTATCCACCTTCATGCCGGACGCACGGCGGCCACTGCCGGGGAGTATCCGAAGCAGCCATGAGTGGCCATCACAATCCGATGCATCGGCGGCCATCGGCAACGGCGATGGCCGCGCTGTGATCAGTCGCTGGACAGCATGCGGCGGATCTTGCGCCCCAGCCGGGTCAGGAACGAGTCGTTCGCGTTGCCGGCATTGCGCATCGACTTGACCGGCACCTGCACCGGTGCATTGGCCACGGCCGGAGCGACGATGGCGGTATCGGCACCTTCCACTGGACGGCCATGACGACGGCGACGGCGCTTGCGTGGCGCGCGCTCACCTTCCACCGCTGGAGTACCGGTCGCCTGCGGCGCACTATCCGTAGAGTCCGTAGACGGACGCGGCGGCCTGGACGTGCCATCGGCGGCCTTTTGCTCGCCTTCCACACGCGGCTTGCGCGGGCCACGCGGCTTGCCATCGGCGCCGCGTTCACCACGACCGCCACGACCACCACCGGGCTTGCCATCACGGCCGCCACGACGGGCCTCGTCGGCCGCCTTCTGCTCGCGGGCCTCGCGGAAGATCGCGCCCACGCTTTCCTCGGCTTCGCCTTCCGGCAACGGTGCGCGCTCCGGACGTGGCAGCGCGGTCATCAGTTCGCTGGTCACCGCTTCCACCGGAATCTTCTGCTCGATGTAGGCCTCGATGTCCGGCAGGCCCATCGCGTAGCGCTCGCAGGCGAAGCTGATCGCATCGCCCTCTTCGCCCAGACGCGCGGTACGGCCGATACGATGCACGTAGTCTTCGGCGTCGAACGGCAGGTCGTAGTTGTAGACGTACTTGATGCCGTCGATATGCAGGCCGCGCGCGGCCACGTCCGTGGCCACCAGCACTTCCAGCTGGCCGGCCTGGAAACGCTTGAGCAGGCTCTCGCGCTTCTTCTGCGGCACGTCACCGGACAGCACGCCGACGCGGTAGCCGGCCTTTTCCAGCGCCCGCGCCACGCGCTCGACGAACACCTTGGTATTGACGAACACCATCGTGCGCGCGCCTTCGCTGCGCGACAGCAGGCCGATCAGCAGCGGCAGTTTTTCTTCATCGGCCGGGAAATAGATGCGCTGGCGCACACGGTCGGCGGTGATGCTTTCGGTCTCCACCACCAGCTTCTGCGGCTCGTTCATGTGCTCGTAGGCCAGCTCCAGCACACGGTGGCTCAAGGTGGCGCTGAACAGCAGGGTCTGGCGCGTGGTGCGCTCGGGCATGCGCCGCAGCAGGAAGCGGATGTCCTTGATGAAGCCCAGGTCGAACATGCGGTCGGCCTCGTCCAGCACGCAGACTTCGCAGGCGTGCAGCGACACCACCTTGTGCTGCTTGACGTAGTCGATCAGCCGGCCCGGGGTGGCGATGATCACGTCCACGCCCTGCTGCAGCAGTTCGCGCTGCTTGTCGTAGTCCACCCCGCCATAGACCAGCGCAAAGCGCAGGCCGGTTTCGGCGGTGAACTTCATCGCGTCCTTGTGGATCTGGATGGCCAGCTCGCGGGTCGGCGCCAAGATCAGCGCACGCGGATCTTCCGGCTTGCGGTCGGCCAGCGCGGGGCGGGTCAGCAGGCGGTTGCACACCGCCACCAGGAAGGCCAGCGTCTTGCCGGTGCCGGTCTGCGCCTGGCCGGCCACATCGCCACCCGGCAAGGCCACCGGCAGGGTCAGCGCCTGGATCGGGGTACAGCGGGTGAAGCCGGCTCCTTCAAGGCCTGCCACCAATGCCGGTTGCAGGTCGAAGGAGGAAAACGTCACATCGGTCAGCGGTTTGTCGCTCATTATTCTGTCTTCATAGTGCCGGGCAGCCTCAACGGCCGGGCGGCTTGCATCGATACGGGTGCCGTCGCACACTGCGGCCCCTGCGCCGGGTCGCGCGACGTCGGGCCCTGCCCACTGTCCGCGCAATGCCCCAGTTTACCGCAATGCGGCCGCCAACCCGGCATGGGTAGTCGCATTGCACCAGGAGACTCCAAAGTGAGCGATAAGGTTTTACACGTCGGCGACGCCGACTTCGACACCGCCGTCCTGCAATCCGGCGAACCGGTCCTGGTGGATTTCTGGGCCGAATGGTGCGGCCCGTGCAAGATGATTTCCCCGGTCCTGGACGAACTGGCCGATGCCTATGACGGCAAGCTGAAGATCGCCAAGGTCAACGTCGACGAGAACCGCGCGACCGCGGTGAAGTACCACGTGCGCTCAATCCCGATGCTGCTGCTGTTCAAAGATGGCCAGATCCAGGCGACCCAGATCGGCGCCGTCGGCAAGGGCCAACTGAGCCAGATGATCGACAAGGCGCTGGCCTGACCGATACCGACCGGCGGCCTTCCCGCCGGTCTTCCGGCCTGCCATACGCAGGCCCAACAAGGTTCTCCGGGATCTTGCACCGCCGCACCGGGCGGTGGTAGTGTCATTGCATCCGGCAGCATTCGCATGCCGCACCCTCTGGCCGGGTTCTCGCCCGGACCATTCCCAAACCAGTTCGCCGCCCCGCAGGGCGCTCGCACATTCAAGCGAGAGGAATCAAGCACTTGTCCGAGAACACTCCTTCCGAAACCGGGAGCGCCGACGCGCCCGTCGAGAAGCGCGTACGCAAACCGCGCGCCGCCAAGTCCGCCGAAACCACCGACAGCAGCCCCGCCATCGCCGCTGCGCCGGCACAGCCCGCGCTGCCACTGGACTCCGCTCCAGCGGCTCCGGCTCCGGCTCCGGCTCCGGCCAGCGAAGCATCGGCTGCGCCCGCCCCTTCCGACAATGACCGGCAAGCCCCGGCCACCGCGCAGGACGGCAGCGAATCGCGCAACAGCGAAGGCCAGCAGCGTCAGGGTCAGGGCCAGCACGGACAAGGCAACCGCCGCGACCGCTTCCGCAACCGCCGTGACCGTGACCGCAACAACCGCTTCCGCGATGACGGCCTGCCCAGCGATGGTGGCAACGACAACCATCCGCCGCGTCCGATCCCGAGCGTGCCGGAAGGCTTCCCGGTCTATTCGCTGAGCGATCTGAAGCGCATGCCGGCGCACAAGCTGCTGGAAGTGGCCGAGCAGCTGCAGATTTCCGAAGGCGTGGCCCGCGCCCGCAAGCAGGACGTGATCTTCGCGCTGCTGAAGGTGCTGACCCGTCACGGCGAAGGCGTCGCCGCCGATGGCGTGCTGGAAATCCTGCCCGACGGCTTCGGTTTCCTGCGCGCGGCCGAGGCCAGCTACCTGGCCGGCCCGGACGACACCTACATCTCGCCCAGCCAGATCCGCCGCTTCAACCTGCGCACCGGCGACCATATCGCCGGCCGCATCCGCTTCCCGAAGGATGGCGAGCGCTATTTCGCACTGAACATCGTCGACACCATCAACGGTGAGCCGATCGAAGCGTCGAAGAACAAGGTGCTGTTCGAGAACCTGACCCCGTTGTTCCCGCGCAAGCGCTTCACCCTGGAACGCGGCAACGGTTCCTCAGAAGACATCACCGGCCGCATCCTCGACCTGATGGCACCGCAGGGCAAAGGCCAGCGTGCGCTGATCGTCTCGCCGCCCAAGGCCGGCAAGACGATGATGATGCAGCAGATCGCCACGGCCATCACCACCAACCACCCGGAAGTGCACATGATCGTGCTGCTGGTGGATGAGCGTCCGGAAGAAGTGACCGAAATGCAGCGCACCGTGCGCGGCGAAGTGGTCTCCTCGACCTTCGACGAACCTGCCGCGCGCCACGTGCAGGTCGCCGAAATGGTGATCGAGCGCGCCAAGCGCCTGGTCGAGCACAAGAAGGACGTGGTGATCCTGCTCGACTCGATCACCCGCCTGGCCCGCGCCTACAACAACGTCGTGCCCAGCTCCGGCAAGGTGCTGACCGGTGGTGTGGACGCCAACGCCCTGCACCGCCCGAAGCGTTTCTTCGGTGCTGCACGCAACGTCGAGGAAGGCGGCTCGCTGACCATCATCGCCACCGCGCTGGTGGAAACCGGCTCGAAGATGGACGAGGTGATCTACGAGGAATTCAAGGGCACCGGCAACAGCGAAGTGCATTTGAACCGTCGCATCACCGAGAAGCGCGTGTACCCGGCCATCGACATCAACCGTTCCGGCACCCGCCGCGAAGACCTGCTGATCGAACCGGAGCTGCTGCAGAAGATCTGGATCCTGCGCAAGCTGCTGCACCCGATGGACGAGATCGCCGCGATGGAATTCCTGTTGGACAAGATGAAGAACACCAAGTCCAACGACGAGTTCTTCGGCTCGATGAAGCGCTGATAGCGCAATCCATCTTGCGTGCTGCATGAAAAGGCCCCGCCAAAGCGGGGCCTTCCTGTTTGCGGCCGTTGGCGAATCAGCCTCCCAATGGGGTCAGCAGTTTGGGGGTCTGGCTGTTTCCGGCCATGTAGACACCGCCCTCGGCCAGTGCATCGGAGGCGTCCACCCATTCGGCACCGGTGATCCATGGTGCACGCTGTCGTGGCCCCGGAATGCAGACCTCCCAGCGACCATAGCGGAGATCCCCTTCCCCTTTATCGTTCCTGTCAGGCGCATGGCCACTTCGACCCGCTCCTTCATGGCCCTGGTCCCCACCGCTGCGGCCGACAGTGGCAACAGCAACATCGCCGACAGCAAAAGCGTCTTCAGGACTTTCCTGTACATCGCCGACCTCCTTGTGTGGAATCCGCAACTTCCCGCCCCCATCCGCCATTGAGGCCAGATCGGACGTTTCATGCCAACCGCAGAGACGGTGGATAGGGCAGCGTATCCAGCATCTCCCCGTGCCGGAAACCGGCCTGCAGCGTTGTCCACCAGTGTGGATCGAACAGTACCGCATACTTCTCACGCACCAGCGCCAGCAATGGCGCCGGCAGGCCCATGAACAACGGAAAGCGCTCCGGGAACACATCATTGGCGGCGACGTGGAACCACGGCTCGGCCGCCATCGCCTCTTCCTCGTTGCGTGGCGCAGGCCAGACGCGGAAGTTGCAATCGGTGACCAGGCACAGCTCATCGTAGTCGTAGAACACCGCGCGACCATGGCGCGACACACCGAAGTTCTTCAGCAGCATGTCGCCGGGAAAAATATTGTTGCAGGCCATGTCATGGATGGCCTGCGCATAGTCCAGCGCCGCAGCCCTGGCCGCTTCCGCCCCCTGCTCGCGCAGATACAGGTTCAGCGGACGGAAGCGACGCTGCACGTAACACAGCGCTATCACCAGATCATCGCCCTCGATGCGCACGCTGCGGCTGCACTGGCCCACCAGCTCGTCAAGCAATGCCGGAGCGAAGCGATTCACCGGGAAGCGCAGGTGCCGGTACGGCTGCGCATCAAGCAGGCGACCGATGCGGTCCAGGTTGAACACCAGCGCGTACTTGTCCTCCACATCCTGCCGGCTCATGGTCTTGGGCCAGGCGAAGCGGTCGCGGATCAGCTTGAACACCAGCGGATAGCTGGGCAGGTTGAACACCGCCATCACCATGCCCGGGGTGCCTTCGGCATGCACCAGCTGCTCGTTACCATGCTGCTGGAAATGGCTGAAGAAGGTGCGATAGCGCTCGGTCTTGCCCTGCTTGGCCCGGCCCAGCACGGTGTATATCTCATCCACCGGCTTGCCCGGCAGGATGCTGCGCAGGAAGACCACCGCATCGGCGACGGTCGGCAGGTCGGCCTGGAAATAGCTGCGCGATACACCGAACAGATGCGCCACGTCGCGGCGACGTGTCAGCACCGCCTCCACGCGCAGGCCTTCGCCGTCATTGACCAGCGCGATCACACAGGGCGAGAAACGGTGCTCGCCGAACACCCGACCCACCAGATAGGCGCGGCGCTCGCGATAGAACACCGTCTGCAGCAACTCGACGGCACGCAGCGGATGCGGCCCCCAATGCGCGAGGTCGTCCTGCAGCCGTACCGCGATCGCCGCCGCACAGCGCAAGCGGTGGCGATAGGGCACATCGAACACGTAATCGGACAGCAACCGCGAGAACGCCTCCACCGGGCGGGCTTCGGACACGGCATAGACGTGGCGGGCCACCGGATGGGTGATGGCATCGGACGGTTCGATATCCAGCGCCATGAATTCGATGCTGTTATCCACGCCGCGCGTGGCGAACAGGCGCCGCGTCAACGTGTTGTAGAACGTCCGGTACAGTTCGTTGTCGATGCGCCCGGAAACCAGCGCATCGAAACTGCGCTTCACCTGACGCCACAACTCCTGCGTCAGTGGTGCCTCGCCCAGCAGTTGCTGCAGCTGTTCACGGCACTGTGCGATGCAGATGTCATACAGCTCGATGCGCTCCACCGCATCCTGTCTGGCCCCGGCCCAGTCCTGCGTCTGGAAGCGCTCCCTCGCCCTTCGGGTGATCACGGAGAACGCCTGGTGATAGTGCTCGAAGCCGGCTGCGATCCGCCCCGCGATGTCCTCGGCCACCGCCACCTCCTGCAGCACGCAGCTCATTTTCCGTGTTCCAGCGAAGCCGCACGATCAGCGCAGGGAAAGAATCCAGTCATGGCATCGCCACCGGCAGGGCACCTGGCGGCAGTGTCGCATCCGCCCCGCGCCGTCGACAACTCGATCCGCATGTCGCAGCTGCATTCCCATACCCACAATATTTGGCCATCACGCGGCGCCTTCCGGCAGGCCACTTTCGGCAACAGGCGAAGTGGACGATCGCGGAATCCATCCCGTCCGTCACTGTGTACCCGTGCAGGGATTCTGTGCGGATCTAGATTCTGCAGTGCGCACGACGACCATGACGTCATGCATGAAAAAAGCCTGCATCCAACGGGCGGATGCAGGCTTCGTTCAACACTCTCGACACGCGTTGCCGCGCGTCAGCTCACTCAGCCTTCCAGGCTGGCGAGGGCGGCATTGAGCGTCGCGCTCGGGCGCATCGCCGGACCGGCCTTGGCCAGGTCCGGACGGTAGTAGCCGCCGATGTCCACGGCCTTGCCCTGCACCGCGATCAACTCGTCGACGATCTTCTGCTCGTTGTCGGCCAGTGCTTCGGCCAGCGGTGCGAACTTCGCCTTCAGCGCGGCATCGTCGTCCTGCTCGGCCAGGGCCTGCGCCCAGTACATGGCCAGGTAGAAGTGGCTGCCACGGTTGTCGATGGTGCCCAGCTTGCGGCCCGGCGAGCGGTCGTTGTCGAGGAACTTGCCGTTGGCCTCGTCCAGCGCCTTGGCCAGCACCGCGGCACCCTTGTTGTCGTAGCGCTGGGCCAGATGTTCCAGCGAGGCGGCCAGGGCCAGGAACTCGCCCAGCGAATCCCAGCGCAGGTAGTCCTCTTCGACGAACTGCTGCACGTGCTTCGGCGCCGAGCCACCGGCGCCAGTCTCGAACAGGCCACCACCGGCCATCAGCGGCACGATCGACAGCATCTTGGCGCTGGTGCCCAGCTCCAGGATCGGGAACAGGTCGGTGAGGTAGTCACGCAGCACGTTGCCGGTCACCGAGATGGTGTCTTGGCCCTTGCGGATACGCTCCAGCGAAACAGCCGTGGCGGCCACCGGATCAAGGATGCGGATATCCAGGCCGCTGGTGTCGTGGTCCTTGAGGTACTGCTCGACCTTGGCGATCACCTGCGCATCGTGCGCACGGTTGGCATCCAGCCAGAACAGCGCCGGGGTGTTGCTCAGGCGGGCACGGCTGACGGCCAGCTTCACCCAGTCCTGGATCGGCGCATCCTTGGTCTGGCACATGCGCCAGATGTCACCGGCTTCCACGCTGTGCTCGAACACCACGTTGCCGGCATCGTCGCTGACCTTGACCACGCCATCGGCCGGGATCTGGAAGGTCTTGTCGTGCGAGCCGTATTCCTCGGCCTTCTGCGCCATCAGGCCGACGTTCGGCACCGAACCCATGGTGGCCGGATCGAACGCGCCGTTGGCCTTGCAGTCGGCGATCACCGCTTGGTACACGCCGGCATAGCAGCGGTCCGGAATGACGGCCTTGGTGTCCTGCAGCTTGCCTTCGGCGTTCCACATCTTGCCCGAGTCACGGATCATCGCCGGCATCGAGGCGTCGACGATCACGTCCGAGGGCACGTGCAGGTTGGTGATGCCCTTGTCGGAGTTGACCATCGCCACGGCCGGGCGCTTGGCGTACTCGGCGGCGATGTCAGCCTTGATAGCCTCCTGGGTCGCGTCGGGCAGCTGCGGCAGGCGCGCGTACAGGTCGCCGATGCCGTTGTTGGCGTCGAAACCGACTTCCTTCAGGGCGGCGGCATGCTTGGCCAACACGTCCTTGTAGAACTCTTCGACCACCACGCCGAACATGATCGGGTCGGAGACCTTCATCATCGTCGCCTTCAAGTGCAGCGAGAACAGCACGCCCTGCGCCTTGGCATCGGCCACCTGGGCATCGATGAAGCTGGCCAGTGCGCGGCGCGACATCACCGAGGCGTCGACGATCTCGCCGGCCTTCACCGCGGTCTTTTCCTTCAGCACGACAGTCTTGCCATCGTTGCCGATCAGCTCGATCTTCAGGCTTCCGGCATTGGCCAGCGTGGCCGACTTCTCACTGCCGTAGAAATCACCGCCGTCCATGTGCGCGACGTGCGACCTGGAATCGGCGGACCACGCGCCCATGCGATGCGGGTGCTTGCGCGCGTAGTTCTTCACCGACAGCGGTGCGCGGCGGTCGGAATTGCCTTCGCGCAGCACCGGATTCACTGCGCTGCCCTTGATCTTGTCATAGCGCGCCTGGATGTCGCGCGAGACGTCATCGGTCGGCGCGTCCGGGTAGTTCGGCAGCACGTAGCCCTGGTCCTGCAGTTCCTTGATCGCGGCCTTGAGCTGCGGCACCGAGGCCGACACGTTCGGCAGCTTGATGATGTTGGCTTCCGGCCGGGTTGCCAGCGCACCCAGTTCGGCCAGGTCATCGCTGATCTTCTGGTCGTCCTTCAGGTAATCCGGGAACTGCGACAGGATGCGGCCGGACAGGGAGATGTCACGGGTCTCGACGGCGATGCCCGCGGTGGTGGCATACGCCTTGATGATCGGCAGCAGCGACTGCGTCGCCAGGAACGGGGCTTCGTCGGTGAGCGTGTAGATGATCTTCGGCGTATCGGGCATGGGGGTGGTTTCCGTCGAAAGTAAAAGGCTGGAAATTCAGCACTGCATTGTCGCGCGTTGCCGGGGTTCGGGCAAAACGCACGGGTACGGAGCAGATGTAATGAGCTGATGCGTTATTGGAACCAGGCGTGGGTATTACGCCATTCAAGGCACCCAGCACTTGAACCGCTGCCTCGGCTCCAGACACTGTAAAAAGGTTCGACCTGCTCGACGCAGACCCTTGTTAGCTACATACAGGACGGACCGGGGCAATTGATTCTCCGGGCCCGGTTTCGATCTGCACATATACAAAGCCCGGCGCGATGCCGGGCTTTGGAAGCAATGTCGGGGGAGAGAGGGGCCGGATTGCGACCCGTATCCTTCCCGCATTTGATGACTGCCTGATGACGGCAGTCACTCCACCGTGACGCTCTTGGCCAGATTGCGCGGCTTGTCCACGTCGGTGCCGCGGGCCAGGGCGGTGTGATAGGCCAGCATCTGTACCGGAATGGTGTGCACGATGGGGCTGAGCACGCCCGCGTGGCGCGGGGTGCGGATCACGTGCACACCTTCGGAAGCGTTGAAGTTGCTGTCCTGGTCGGTGAACACGAACAGCTCGCCGCCGCGCGCGCGCACTTCCTGCATGTTGGACTTGACCTTCTCCAGCAGGCTGTCGTTGGGGGCGATCACCACCACCGGCATTTCCGCATCCACCAGCGCCAGCGGGCCGTGCTTGAGCTCGCCGGCCGGATAGGCCTCGGCGTGGATGTAGGAGATTTCCTTCAGCTTGAGCGCGCCTTCCAGCGCGATCGGGTAATGCAGGCCGCGGCCCAGGAACAGCGCGTTGGACTTGCCGGCGAAGCGCTCGGCCCAAGCGATGATCTGCGGCTCCAGGTTCAGCGCATGCTGCACGCTGCCCGGCAGGTGCCGCAGCTGCTCCAGGTAATCGGCTTCCTGCGCGGCCGTGACCTTGCCGTGCAGCTTGCCCAGCACCACGGTCAGCTGGAACAGCGCCGCCAGCTGGGTGGTGAAGGCCTTGGTCGAAGCCACACCGATCTCGGCGCCGGCACGGGTGTAGCAGACCAGCTCGCTGGCACGCGGAATGGCGCTTTCGGGCACGTTGCAGATCGACAGCGTGTGCTGGTGGCCCAGCGACTTGGCGTACTTGAGTGCCTCCATCGTGTCCAGGGTTTCACCGGACTGGGAGATGGTGACGATCAGGTGCTTGGGGTTGGCACAGGCGGCGCGGTAGCGGTATTCGCTGGCGATCTCCACGCTGCACGGCAATCCGGCGATGGCTTCGATCCAGTAACGGGCGGTCATGCCGGCGTAGTAGCTGGTGCCGCATGCCAGGATCTGCACGCCTTCGATATCCTTGAGCACCGCTTCGGCATTGGCGCCGAACAGCGTCGCCGGGAAGCCACCCGCGTCGATCGCCGCTTCCACGGTATCGCCCAGCGCACGCGGCTGCTCGTGGATTTCCTTCTGCATGAAGTGGCGGTACGGGCCCAGCTCCAGCGAGGCCAGCGACACGTCGGACAGGCGCTGCTCGCGCTGCACCGGCGCATTGTCGCCATCGAACACACGCACGCCCTGACGGGTCAGCTCGGCGGTGTCGCCCTCTTCCAGGAACATCACCCGACGGGTGGCCTGCAGGATCGCCGACACGTCCGAGGCGACGAAGTTCTCGCCCTCGCCCAGCCCCACCAGCAGCGGACAGCCCATGCGCGCGACCACCATGCGGCCCGGCTCGTTCTGGCTGATCACCGCCAGCGCATAGGCACCGGTCAATTCCTTCACCGTGCGCTGCAGCGCACCCAGCAGGTCATCGTGATCGGCCTGCAGGTGATGGTGGATCAGGTGGGCGATGACCTCGGTATCGGTCTGCGACTCGAACACATAGCCCAGCGCGGTCAACCGCTCGCGCTGTTGCTCGTGGTTTTCGATGATGCCGTTGTGCACCAGCGCCACGCCCTGGCTGATATGCGGGTGGGCATTGGACTCGGTGACACCGCCGTGGGTGGCCCAGCGGGTATGGCCGATGCCCAGCGTCGCAGCGAAGCCTTCGGTGGCGGCGGCGCTTTCCATCTCGGCGACACGGCCGGTGCGGCGCACACGGCGCATCTGGTTGGCGGCCAGCACGGCGATGCCGGAGGAGTCGTAACCGCGATATTCCAGCCGCTTGAGTCCTTCAATCAGTACCGGAACCACATCGCGATCGGCGATCGCTCCAACAATGCCGCACATAGTCCATCCACCTGGATTCAGAAGCGGACATTTTAGGTCAAACCAACCAGCCACCCACAGGACAACCACCGGACACGGCTTCACCCAGACAGTGTCCGTGCAGGTGTCCGCGGACACCCGGACACATCATCGAAAAGAAAATAACCCTTTATTTTCATTCACTTGGATATTGGCACGGAGCCTGCTTTATCCGTATCACCTCCTATAGCGAAGCCGACGATGATCCGCGACACCTCCGCCCAGGACCAGACACTCTCCCAGCGCGCCGGGCCGCAATGGCACCGCTGGCTGTGGCCGGCGGTCATTGCGATCGCACTGCTGGCGGGCATCGGTTTCGTCGCCAAGGGCTGGCTCGGCGGATCACGTTCGTTTGATGACGCACGCCTGCGCATCGCCACGGTCGGCCGGGGTGATCTGGTGCGCGACATCGCCGCCGACGGCCGCGTGATCGCCGCCAACAGCCCGGTGCTGTATGCGATCTCCGCCGGCACCGTGACCCTGAAGGTGGTGGCTGGTGACGTGGTCAAGCAGGGCCAGGAGCTGGCGGTGATCGACAGTCCGGAGCTGCGCAGCAAGCTGGCGCAGGAACAGGCCACGCTCGCCGGGCTGGAGGCCGAGGCCGGACGCGCCGCACTCGATGCCACCCTCGCCCGCGCCACCGCCAGCAAGATCACCGACCAGGCCGCCATCGACCGCCAGGCCGCCGCCCGCGACCTGGAACGCTACCAGCGCGGCTACGACGGTGGCGCAGTGCCACAAGTCAATCTGGCCAAGGCGCAGGACGACCTGAAGAAAGCCGAGATCACCCTGCAGCATGCCCGCAGCGACGCCACGCTGCAGAGCCGCGGTGCGGACCTGGACGCGCGCAACAAGCGCCTGCAGGCCAACCGCCAGCAGGCGGTGGTGGACGAAGTGCAGCGCCAGGTCGATGCACTGACCCTGCGCGCCCCGTTCGACGGCCAGGTCGGCCAGGTGCAGGCCACCCAGCACACCCAGGTCGCCGCCAACGCACCGGTGCTGGGCGTGGTCGACCTGTCGCGCTTCGAGATCGAGATCAAGGTGCCCGAAAGCTTCGCCCGCGATCTGGCGATCGGCATGCCGGCGCAGCTGACCAGCGGCTCCGGCCAGCCGTTCCCGGGGGAGATTTCGGCGGTATCGCCGGAAGTGGTCAACGGCGAAGTGGTGGCCCGCATCCGCTTTTCCGACCAGCAGCCGCCGGGCCTGCGCCAGAGCCAGCGCATGAGCGCGCGCGTCCTGCTCGATGCCCGCAAGGACGTGGTCAAGGTCGAGCGCGGCCCGTTCGTCGAGCAGTCCGGCGGACGCTACGCCTGGGTGGTCAACGGCAGCACGGCCACCCGCCGCCCGGTGCAGTTCGGCGTCAGCAGCCTGGGCGAAGTCGAAATCATCCAGGGCTTGCAGCCGGGCGAGAAGGTCATCGTCTCCGGTACCGACCTGTTCGGTGACGCCGAGCGCGTTTCCATCAACTGATTCCCCCGCCTTTTCCCACATCCTTCCTTTCCAGCGCAGGAACTTCCGATGCTCCAGATGCACTCCGTCTCCAAGGTCTTCCGCACCGAACAGGTTGAAACCCACGCGCTGCGCTCGCTGGACCTGCACGTGCGCGAAGGCGAGTTCGTCGCCGTCACCGGCCCGTCGGGCTCCGGCAAGACCACCTTCCTCAACATCGCCGGCCTGCTGGAAACCTTCACCAGCGGCCAGTACCTGCTCGACGGCCAGGATGTGAGCCACCTCGGCGATGACGCCCGCTCACGACTGCGCAACCAGAAGATTGGTTTCATCTTCCAGGGCTTCAACCTGATCCCCGACCTGAACCTGTTCGATAACGTCGATGTGCCGCTGCGCTACCGCGGCATGCCCAGCGCCGAGCGCCGCGAGCGCATCGAGAAGGCGCTGACCAGCGTCGGCCTGGGCTCGCGGATGAAGCATTACCCGGCCGAACTGTCCGGCGGCCAGCAGCAGCGTGCCGCCATCGCCCGTGCCCTGGCCGGCAGCCCGCGCCTGCTGCTGGCCGACGAGCCGACCGGCAACCTCGATACGCAGATGGCACGCGGCGTCATGGAACTGCTGGAGGAGATCAACTCCCAGGGCACCACCATCGTCATGGTCACCCACGATCCGGAACTGGCCGCGCGCGCGCAGCGCAACGTGCACATCGTCGACGGCCAGGCCACCGACCTGCTGCGCGAGCCGGTGCTGGCCCATCCGCATTCCGTTCCCGTTGCCGGCTGAGGCCAACGCCATGTTCCGCTATTACTTCAAACTGGCCCTGCGCAGCTTTGGCCGCAACAAGATCCTCACCGCGCTGATGGTGCTGGCCATCGCCCTGGGCATCGGCGCGGCGATGACCACCCTGACCGTGTTCAAGGTGCTGGCCGGCGATCCGATCCCGCACAAGAGCGACCGTCTGTTCTACGTGCAACTCGATCCGGGCACACGGGAAGGCTACAAGCCGGGCGAGGAGCCGGAGTGGCAGCTGACCCGTTTCGACGCCGAGGAGCTGCTGCGGCAGAAGAAGGCGCCGCGGCAGGCGATGATGACCGGCGGTGGCGGCCTTGTTGATCCGCGCACGGATGCACTCAAGCCCTTCCGCGTGAGCATGCGCTACACCTCGGGCGATTTCTTCCCGATGTTCGACACGCCCTTCCTGTTCGGCCAGGGCTGGAGCGGCGCCGAGGATACAAACCACGCCCGCGTCGCGGTGATCGGCAAGACGCTCAATGACAAGCTGTTCCAGGGTGCCAACAGCATCGGCAAGGAAGTGCTGGTGGAAGGCCATGCGCTGCGCATTGCCGGCGTGCTGGATGCGTGGTCGCCCAAACCCAAGTTCTACGACCTGAACACCGGCAAGTTCGACGCCGACGAGGAGGTGTTCGTGCCGTTCAGCACCGCGCTGGACCTCAAGCTGGGCCGCAACGGCAGCATGAACTGCTTCGGCCGCGAGATCGTCAACGACGCGCAGGCACTGAACGCGCCCTGTGCATGGATCCAGTACTGGGTGGAGCTGGATGCCGCGGCCGATGCGTCCACGTTCAAGGCCTACCTGGACAACTACTCCGGCCAACAGCTGGCTGCAGGCCGTTTCGAGCGTCCGGCCAACACCCGCCTGCGCAATGTGATGGAACACCTGGATTACAACAATGCGGTACCCGGCGACGTGCGCCTGCAGATGTGGCTGGCATTCGGCTTCCTGCTGGTGTGCCTGGTCAACACGGTTGGCCTGTTGCTGGCCAAGTTCCTGCGCCGCAGCGGTGAGATCGGCGTACGCCGCGCTTTGGGCGCCAGCCGCCGCGAGATCTTCAAGCAGTGTCTGGTCGAGGCCGGCACGATCGGTCTGGCCGGCGGGCTGCTCGGCCTGCTGTTCGCACTGGGTGGATTGTGGGCAGTACGCCAGCGGCCGGCCGAATACGCCGCGCTGGCGCATCTGGACGGCACGATGCTGCTGCTGACGTTCGCCCTGGCCATCGCCGCCAGCCTGCTGGCCGGTCTGCTGCCGGCATGGCGGGCGATGCAGGTGGCACCGGCGCTACAGCTCAAGAGCCAGTGAAACAGGAATGCGTGGAGAGGAGTGGGAACTGAGAAAGAACCAGATCAACACCCCTGCCACCACCTTCGCCACCGCCATGAATAACCCCCGCCACTGGGAAGGCGCGACGGATTGCCGTTGCTTCCTCTCACCCCTTACTCCTCGCCTCCGGAGATTCCCATGGAAATCCGCCCCATCCTGTCCACGCTGACCCGCCACAAGACGGCGGCGGCGCTGATCGTGCTGGAGATCGCATTGAGCTGCGCGATCATCTGCAACGCACTGTTCATCGTTTCCCAGCGTATGGAGACACTCAATCTGGCCAGCGGCATGGACGATGACCGGCTGGTCGAAATCGCCCTCAGCGGCATCGGCGAGCAGACCGACGCCGATGCCCGCACCGCCGAGGATCTGGCTGCACTGCGCGCCGTCCCGGGCGTGGAACGCGTGGCGGTGACCAACCAGCTGCCGTTCCAGAACGGCAGCTGGAACACCTCGCTCGCGCTCAGCGCCGAGCAGGAAGTACCCACCCTCACCGCCACCCAGTACATGGTCGGCGAAGGCACGCTCGCGACGATGGGCCTGACGCTGGTCGCCGGCCGCGACTTCAACGCCGACGAATACATGAGCAGCGATGTACTGAGCAAGGTCGAGGACGCCGAGGGCCTGTCCTCACCGATCATCCTCAGCAAACCGGCGGCCGACAAACTGTTCCCCGACGGCGGTGCGGTCGGCAAGACCGTGTACATGGCCAACATCCCGCTGACCATTGTCGGCGTGGTCGACACCCTGCTGCGGCCGAACATGATGGGCGGCAACCGCACGTTTTCGATGATCCTCCCGATCCGCATGAACTTCTCCAACGGTGGCCGCTACCTGATCCGCGTCAGCGAGCCGGCACGCCGCGCCGAGGTGCTGGAGCAGGCGCTGGCCGCACTGGACCGGAACGATCCCAACCGTCTGGTGTCGCGCAAGCAGACCTACGAGGAAGGCCGCGCGCGGTACTTCGCCAATGACCGCGACATGATCGGCCTGCTGCTGATCGTCAGCGCACTGCTGTTGCTGGTGACCGCGCTGGGCATCGTCGGTCTGGCCAGTTTCTGGGTGCAGCAGCGCACCAAGCAGATCGGCATCCGCCGCGCGCTCGGCGCCACCCGCGGGCAGATCCTGCGCTACTTCCAGACCGAGAACTTCCTGCTGGCCGGCATCGGCATCGTGCTCGGCATGCTGCTGGCCTATCTGCTCAACCAGTGGTTGATGGGCCGCTACGAGCTGCCACGGCTGCCGCTGCTGTACCTGCCGGTCGGCGCGCTGGCGCTGTGGCTGCTGGGCCAGGTCGCAGTGTTCGGCCCGGCACGGCGGGCAGCGGCCATTCCGCCGGCAGTAGCCACGCGCAGCGCCTGAAGCGATTCCACGAGGAGGGAGAATGCTCGGCTACTACCTGCAACTGGCATTGCGCAGTTTCCGCCGCAACAAGGTGCTGACCACACTGATGGTGCTAACGATCGCCATCGGTATCGGCGCGACGATGACCACGCTGGGACTCTACCTCGTCCTTTCCAGCGATCCGATCCCACACAAGAGCGGGCAGCTCTTCTACCCGCAACTGGAGCCGCGCACGCTGGGAAAGGACACTTCGCTGGACAAGGATCCGCCACAACAACTGAGCCGCTACGACGCAGAGGAGCTGCTGCGGCAGAAGCGTGGTGAGCGCCAGGCGGTAATGACCGCCGGCTCGGTCACTGTGCAACCGGATGGCAATGCCGCACAACCGTTCAGGGCCATGGCGCGCTATACCTCGGCCGACTTCTTTCCGATGTTCGATGTGCCGTTGCGCAGTGGCACAGCCTGGAGCGCGGCCGAGGATGCGGCACATGCCCAGGTGGCGGTCATCGATCATCGGCTGGCGGCCCGCCTGTTCGGCACCGACAACGCCATCGGCAGGGAAATCCGGCTGCCACAGGGTGTATTCCGCGTGCTGGGTGTTCTCGACGACTGGCACCTGACGCCACGCTTCTATGACCTGACCAGCCAGCGCTATGGCGGTGACGAGCAGGTCCTGTTGCCGTTCTCCACCTCACGTGCCCTGCAACTGGATGCGCAGGGCAACATGAATTGCTGGGGCAACAGCAGCGGCTCTGACGAGGGCCCGTACGCCCTGAACGCCCCTTGTGTCTGGCTGCAGTACTGGGTGCAGCTAGGATCGCCGCAGCAGGTCGCCGACTATCGCAAGTTTCTGGCCGACTACTCGGAGCAGCAGCGCGCCAATGGCCGCTTCGAACAGCCTACCAATGTCCGCCTGCACAGCGTGATGGAATGGCTGGACTTCAACCGCATCGTTCCCAACGACGTCCGTTTGCAGATGTGGCTGGCCTTCGGTTTCCTGCTGGTATGCCTGATCAACACAGTCAGCCTGCTGTTGGCCAAGTTCCTGCGCCGCAGCGGTGAGATCTGCATCCGCCGCTCGCTGGGTGCCTCACGGTTGGACATTTTCAAACAATGCCTGACCGAGGCGGGTGTCATCGGCCTGTTCGGCGGTGGCTTGGGGCTGGGTGTCGCTGCTCTGGGCCTATGGCTGATCCGCCAGCAACCGGATGACTACGCAAGACTGGCCCGCATGGACTTCACTACGTTGGGCCTGACTTTCATCCTTGCTGTAGCCACCAGCCTGATCGCCGGACTACTGCCCGCATGGCGGGCGATGCGGATCCCACCCGCACTGCAGCTGAAGAGCCAATGAGGGCAAAAGGAGCAGGAACAGCCGGCGATGCCTTTGCTTCCTTCGTGTCAAAAATATATGCACTGCCGCCGGACTTTTCTCGTTCCTTTCCATCAGGATGAACATGGAAATTCTTCCGATACTGAAAATACTGTCGCGAAACCGGACCACTGCCTTGCTGGTCATTCTGGAAATCGCACTGAGCTGCGCAATCATCTGCAATGCGGTGTTCATCATCAGCAACCGCATCGCCGAGCTGTGGATCGACAGCGGAATCGTCGAAGACGAGCTGGTCTTTATGACAACCAGCAGCCTGCTGCCCGATGTAAACCATGATGCCTTGCGCCGGCAGGACATCGAGGCACTCGCAGCGATCCCCGGCGTGAAGGCGGTCAGCAGCGTCAACCAGATTCCCTATGGCGACAATGTATGGGGCTCGGATGTGCGCCTCGATCCGGAGCGGGTCAGGCCCAGCACGCATGCCTCGCTCTACATGGATGACGGCCAGCTGATGCGGACTTTCGGCTTGCAGGTGCTGGAAGGCCGCACCTTCAAGGCCGACGAATATCTGGAGAACAGCGCATTCGACCCGAACAAGATCGGCCCCTCCGTTCCTGCCATCATCCTGAGCCGTTCATTGGCCCAATCCCTTTTCCCGGATCAAAGCGCCGTTGGCAAAATTGTCTATGTGTGGGGGGAGAAGCAGCCACCATCACCGGTCGTCGGCGTGATCGAAGATGTCATCGCACCCGGTGCACCCGGCACGTTCGGCCAGCGTTACCACACCATGATATTTCCGATCAGGGTTTCCAATGGAAACTATGCGATACGTACCGCGCCGGACCAGCGTGCGGCGGTGCTCACCGCTGCCGCCAAGGCGCTGCATCGCACCGATCCCAACCGCATCATCGAGCAACAGGACACCGTGGAGCAGATGCGCAAGGATTTCCATCGACGTGATCGCTCGGTGATCTGGATGTTGGCCAGCGTGTGCATCGCATTGCTGGCGGTGACCGCCTTCGGGATCGTGGGACTGGCCAGTTTCTGGGTACAGCAGCGCACCAAGCAGATCGGTATCCGCCGCGCACTGGGCGCCACCCGTATGCACATACTGCGCTACTTCCAACTGGAAAATTTCCTGCTCAGCAGCAGCGGCATTGCGCTGGGACTACTACTGGCCTACAGCCTGAACATGCTGTTGATGCATTTCTACGAACTGCCGCGTTTGCCGCTGGCCTACCTGCCCGTTGCCGCAGTGCTGTTGTGGCTGCTCGGTCAACTGGCAGTACTCGGACCGGCGCGACGTGCCTCCAACCTTCCCCCCGCCAGCGCCAGCCGCAGCGTGTAATGTGCTGATGCGCCCGCTCACCGCTTTTTACGACCGCCGATGCCGCAGATCCTGATCATTGACGACAACACCGCAGTGGCCACCGCGCTGGACGTGCTGTTCTCCCTGCACGACATCGACACGCGCCACGCCAGTTCGCCCGGACAGGGGCTGGCGATGCTGGCCGAACAGGAGTTCGACCTGGTGCTGCAGGACATGAACTTCACCGCCGACACCACCTCCGGCGAGGAAGGCCAGACACTGTTCCGTGCCATCCGCGACGCACACCCGGACCTGCCGGTGATCCTGCTCACCGCCTGGACCCATCTGGACAGCGCGGTGGAACTGGTCAAGGCCGGCGCCGCCGACTATCTGGCCAAGCCGTGGGATGACGGGCGTCTGCTGACCACCGTCAACAACCTGCTGGAACTGGCCGAAGCCCGCCGCGAGCTGGCCCGCCGCCGTGCCCGCGAGCTGCGCCAGCAGCAGGCCCTGCACGAGCGCTACAACCTGTGCGGGATGGTGTTCGCCGATCCGGCCAGCGAACGGGTGATCGCGCTGGCCTGCCAGGTCGCGCGATCGGAACTGCCGGTCCTGATCACCGGCCCCAATGGCGCCGGCAAGGAGAAGATCGCCGAGATCATCCAGGCCAACTCGGCCCACCGCAACGGCCCGTTTGTGGCGCTGAACTGCGGCGCCATTCCGGCCGAGCTGATCGAGGCCGAACTGTTCGGTGCCGAGGCCGGCGCCTACACCGGTGCCAACAAGGCGCGCGAGGGCAAGTTCGAAGCGGCCGATGGCGGCACCCTGTTCCTGGACGAGATCGGCAACCTGTCCCTCGGCGGCCAGATGAAACTGCTGCGCGTGCTGGAAACCGGACGTTTCGAACGGCTCGGTTCCAACCGCGAACGGCAGGTCACGGTGCGGGTGGTCAGCGCCACCAATGCGGACCTGCCTGCGATGATCCGCGATGGCAGCTTCCGCGAAGATCTGTACTACCGCCTCAACACCGTCGAGCTGGCGCTGCCGCCACTGGCCGAACGCCGCGAGGACATCCTGCCGCTGGCCCGGCATTTCCTCGGGCAGGACGGCAAACCGCTTTCATCGCAGGCCGCACAAGCGCTGCAGCATCACAGCTGGCCGGGCAATGTGCGCGAACTGCGCAATGTGATCCAGCGCGCCAGCCTGCTCGCACAGGGCCCGCGTATCGAAGTGGCCGACCTCAATCTGCCGCGCGTGCATGCCCGCCCGTCGATTCCAGCCGATGAACCGGACCGCGCGCGGATCGTCAACGCACTGGAACGTGCCCATGGCGTGATTGCCCAGGCCGCGGCCGACCTCGGCCTGAGCCGGCAGGCGCTGTACCGGCGCATGGACCGCCACGGCATCCCGCGCGAATGAGCCGGCGATGCTGAGATCACGCTCCTTCACCTTCAAGCTGTTCCTGCGGCTGCTGCCGGTGCTGGCGCTGGCGGCGGCGTTTCCGTGGCTGCTGGCCTACTGGCTGGACCGTGGCTGGGTGGTGGCGCTGCTCTCGGCACTGCTGCTGATGGCGCTGATGTGGTGGGCGCTGCGCCGTGCCACCGCGCCTGTGCGCTCGCTGCTGCGCGCGTTGGCCGGCACCACCAGCAGCTACCGCGATGGCGAGTACAACTTCGGCGTGCACTGGCGCGGCAACGACGAACTGGCGCAACTGGTGCGCGCCCATGGCGAGCTGGGCGAGGTGCTGCGCGAGCAACGCCAGGCGCTGGTGCAGCGCGAGCTGCTGCTGGACACCATGGTGCAGAACACACCCGTGGCGATGCTGCTGCTGGGCAACGGTGGTGATGGCGTGCAGCGGGTGACCTTCTCCAACACCGCCGCGCGCAAGCTGCTGCATGGCGGCTGGAAGCTGGAAGGCAAGCGCCTGCACGAGCTGCTGGAGAGCATGCCGGAGGAGCTGCGCAATGCCATCGCGCGCGGTGGTGACTGCCTGTTCGCGGTCCGCGAGGCAGACGGAGACGAGGACGACGAGCAGATCTACCACCTGTCGCGACGCAGCTTCCATCTCAACGGCCGTCCGCACGAACTGCTGCTGCTGCGCCTGCTGACCGCCGAACTGCGCCGCCAGGAAGTGCAGACCTGGAAGAAGGTGATCCGCGTGATCAGCCATGAACTCAACAATTCACTGGCGCCGATCGCCTCGCTGGCGCATTCCGGCGCCGAGCTGGTCCGGCGCGGCAAGACCGAACGGCTGGAGGACATCTTCGCCACCGTCGAGGAACGCGCGCGCCATCTGGAAGGCTTCATCCGCGGCTATGCGCGCTTTGCCAAGTTGCCGCAGCCGCAGCTGCAGACGGTGGTCTGGAAACAGTTCCTGCATGGCCTGCAGCAGCAGATCGGTTTCCGCATGGCCGAATTCCCGGATGAGCTGTGCAGCCGGATCGATCCGGCGCAGTTCTCGCAGGCGTTGCTCAACCTGCTCAAGAACGCGCACGAGGCCAGCGCCGACAACGGCGCCGGCGACAATGCGGTTGAAGTCCGCCTTGCACAACTGCCGCACTGGCTCCGCATCGAAGTGCTGGACCGCGGCAGCGGCATGAACGAGGCGGTGCTGCAGAACGCGCTGATGCCGTTCTATTCGACCAAGCGCAACGGCACCGGCCTCGGGCTGGCGCTGACCCGCGAGATCATCGAAGCCCACGGCGGCCGGATCGCGCTGCAGAACCGCAAGGACGGCGGCCTGTGCGTGGCGATCCTGCTGCCGCACGATTGAACCTGCCACGCCCAGACGCTACGCAAGTACCGCTTGTGCACCGTCTCGACAACGGCCTACCCGGCATCCGCACGACGGCGACATCCCGGCAGATCCGGCAAGCGCCGGTTGCCGCAACAGGCGCGGTTGCTCCGCGCCCGCTGGCCCCGGCCTCAGGATTTCTTGAGCGGACGCACCCAGCCATCGACGGTCTGCTGCCGTGACCGGGCGACGGTCAACTTGCCGGCCGGCGCGGTGCGGGTCACCACCGAACCGGCGGCAATGGTGGCACCATCCTCCAGCGTCACCGGTGCCACCAGCGAACTGTTGGAGCCGACGAACACCGCATCGCCGATCACCGTCTGGAACTTGTTCACCCCGTCATAGTTGCAGGTGATGGTGCCAGCGCCGATGTTGGTACCACTGCCAATCACCGCATCGCCCAGATAGGTCAGGTGGTTGGCCTTGCTGCCCTTGCCCAGTGTGACCTTCTTGGTCTCGACGAAATTGCCCACATGCACGCCATCGGCCAGCAGCGTGCCCGGACGCAAGCGCGCGAACGGACCGATCTGCGCGGCACCTTCGGCAATGACGCCTTCCAGGTCGCAGTGCGCCCGCACTTCGGTACCGGCACCCAGCTTGACGTCCTTCAGCCGCACGAACGGCCCGATGCGCACGCCATCGCCCAGCTCGACCTGGCCTTCCAGCACCACGTTGGCATCGATCTGCACGTCACGGCCCACGGTCACCGTGCCGCGCTGGTCAACACGCGCCGGGTCCAGCAGGCGTGCGCCCTGCGCGCACAGCGCCCTGGCCGCGCGCAGCTGCCACGCCCGTTCCAGCTGCGACAGCTGCCAGGGGTCGTTCGCGCCTTCGGCTTCCTGCGCATCGGCGACATGGACCAGTTCGGCCGGCGTGTACTCGGCCGTGGCCGAGGCGAACACATCGGTGAGGTAATACTCCCCCTGTGCATTGGCGTTGGACAGCGCCCCCAGCCAGCGCCGCAGCGCGGTGGATTCGGCGGTGATGATGCCGGTGTTGATGGTGCGGATGCGCTTTTGCTCCTCGTCGGCGTCCTTCTGCTCGACGATAGCCGCCACCTTGCCCTCGGCATCGCGCACGATACGGCCATAGCCGCTGGGATCGTCCAGCTCGGCGACCAGCACCGCCAGCCGTGGCGCTCCCGCCAGCAGGGCCTTCAGGGTGTCGGCACGGATCAGCGGCACATCGCCATACAGCACCAGCACCTGCGCGGTATCGGGAACTTCCGGCATCGCCTGCTGCACGGCGTGGCCGGTGCCCAGCTGCTGTTTCTGTTCGGACCAGACCAGGTCCTGCTGGTCGGCGAATGCCGCACGCACCGCTTCACCGCCATGTCCGTAGACCACGTGGATACCCGCCGGCTGCAACTGCCGGGCGGCCTCGATCACATGCGCAAGCATCGGCTGGCCTGCGATCGGCTGCAGCACCTTCGGCAACACCGACTTCATACGCTTGCCGGCGCCGGCGGCGAGGATGATCACGTGCAATGGCTGGGTCATGGGGAAAACTTTGTTGAACAGTGCTCGGATTCTAATCCCGCAATGGGTAGCATTGACCCCCCTTCCTGCCGGAACCCTTGATGAGCCTGTTCCGCCAAGGCAGCCAGTACATCGCCATCGGCCTGTTGCAGCTGCTGCTGGACTGGGGCGTATTCGTCGCCGCAAGCGCGTTGGGCATCGCCGCCGCGCCCAGCAACCTGCTCGGCAGGATCAGCGGCGCGTTGCTGGGCTTCTGGCTCAATGGCCGCTACACGTTTTCCCGACACGGACAGCAACGTCACGGATGGCGCCGCTTCGCCCGTTTTCTTGCGCTGTGGCTGGCGATGACGCTGATCAGCACGCTGCTGGTCAGCTACACCGCAAGCCATCTCGGCCTGCACATGGCCTGGCTGGGCAAGCCCCTGGTGGAGGGCGGGCTGGCGCTGGTGACTTTCTTCCTGCTGCGGCATCTGGTCTATCGCTGAGCGCTGCAACTGCCCCGCAGAGGCCGGGGCCAGTCGCTTCCAGCTCACCCAGGCGTACCATCCGCGCTTGTCCACAGTCGGCATGAGCGAGCGCCTGCGCCATCGCCACCACCAGACAACCAGCGCGTTGTCCTGTGTCCGTCCATAACGAAAAACGCCGGCCCAAGGCCGGCGTTTTCCAATGCGCTGTGCGCGAACCTCAGTGCTTGAGGTTGCGGCGCAGACGCTCCAGCGCCTGCAACTGCGCGGTGACCTCGGCCAGACGCTGCTGTGCTTCGGCCAGCTCCATGGCTTCGCCACGGTTGGCCAGCACGCGCTCGGCTTCTTCCTTGGCCTTGCGCACGGCCGCTTCGTCGATGTCGGTGGCGCGGATGGCGGTGTCGGCCAGCACGGTCACGACCTGCGGCTGCACTTCCAGGATGCCGCCGGAGATGGCGAAATCCAGCTGTTCGCCGCCGACGGTGGTAACCACCACCTTGCCCGGCTTCAGGCGGGTGATCAGCGGAGCGTGCTTGGGCGCGATGCCCAGCTCGCCCAGCTCACCGGTGGCCACGACCAGGGTGGCTTCGCCGCTGAAGATCTGCTGCTCGGCACTGACGATGTCGCAACGGATGGTGCTCATGGAACTCTCTTCGCCTGGTTGGGTGGGCCTGCGCCCACCGCAGGTTGCCGCGAAGGCGGAGCGGACTCCGCCTTACGCTGGAATTAGGCCTTTTCGGCCATCTTCTTGGCCTTCTCGACCGCTTCTTCGATGCCGCCGACCATGTAGAACGCCTGCTCCGGCAGGTGGTCGTACTCGCCATCGACGATGGCCTTGAAGCCACGGATGGTGTCCTTCAGCGACACGTACTTGCCCGGCGAACCGGTGAACACTTCGGCCACGTGGAACGGCTGGCTGAAGAAGCGCTCGATCTTGCGCGCGCGCGACACGGCCTGCTTGTCCTCTTCGGACAGTTCGTCCATGCCCAGGATGGCGATGATGTCCTTCAGTTCCTTGTACTTCTGCAGGGTCTGCTGGACGCGCTGGGCGGTTTCGTAGTGCTCGGTACCGATGACCTGCGGGTCCATCTGGCGCGAGGTCGAGTCCAGCGGATCGACCGCCGGGTAGATACCCAGCGAGGCGATCGAACGCGACAGGGTCACGGTCGAGTCCAAGTGGGCGAAGGTGGTGGCCGGCGACGGGTCGGTCAAGTCGTCCGCGGGCACGTACACGGCCTGGATCGAGGTGATCGAACCGGTCTTGGTCGAGGTGATGCGTTCCTGCAGGACGCCCATTTCCTCGGCCAGGGTCGGCTGGTAACCCACCGCCGACGGCATGCGGCCCAGCAGTGCCGACACTTCGGTACCGGCCAGGGTGTAGCGGTAGATGTTGTCGACGAACAGCAGCACGTCCTTGCCCTTGCCGCTGGCGTCCTTCTCGTCACGGAAGTACTCGGCCATGGTCAGGCCGGTCAGGGCCACGCGCAGACGGTTGCCCGGCGGCTCGTTCATCTGGCCGTAGACCATCGCCACCTTGTCCAGGACGTTGGAGTCCTTCATCTCGTGGTAGAAGTCGTTGCCTTCACGGGTACGCTCACCCACGCCGGCGAACACGGACAGGCCGCTGTGCGCCTTGGCGATGTTGTTGATCAGCTCCATCATGTTGACGGTCTTGCCGACGCCGGCGCCGCCGAACAGGCCGACCTTGCCGCCCTTGGCGAACGGGCACATCAGGTCGATCACCTTGATGCCGGTTTCCAGCAGCTCGGTGGAGGAGGACTGGTCTTCGTACGACGGCGCAGCGCGGTGGATTTCCCACGAGTCCGACGCGACAACCGGACCGGCTTCGTCGATCGGGCGGCCCAGCACGTCCATGATGCGGCCCAGGGTGCCGGCACCGACCGGCACCGAGATGGCGCGACCGGTGTTGTTGGCGACCAGGCCACGCTTCAGGCCGTCGGTGGAGCCCAGCGCGATGCAACGGACGATACCGTCACCCAGCTGCTGCTGGACTTCCAGCGTGATCTCGGTGTTTTCCACCTTCAGTGCGTCGTACACCCTCGGTACGTCGCTACGCGGGAATTCGACGTCGACGACCGCGCCGATGATCTGAACGATCTTGCCCTGACTCATTGCTGCATCCTCTAAATGTGTGCTTTGACTGCGCGCGTCAGACTGCTGCCGCGCCGCCGACGATTTCGGAAATTTCCTGGGTGATCGCTGCCTGACGGGCCTTGTTGTAGACCAGCTGCAGGGTTCCGATCAGCTTGTTCGCGTTGTCGCTCGCCGCCTTCATCGCCACCATGCGTGCCGCATGCTCGGAAGCGACATTCTCCAGCAGCGCCTGGTACACCAGCGACTCGATGTAGCGCGTGATCACGTGCTCGAGCACGGTCGCGGCATCGGGTTCGTACAGGTAATCCCAGTCGTGCGCGGCCATCTGCGTCTCGCTGGGCGGCAACGGCAGCAGCTGGTCGAAGCTGGCCTTCTGCGTCATCGTGTTGATGAAACGGTTGTAGACCAGATACACGCGGTCCAGCTTGCCTTCGGTGTAGGCGTCGAGCATGACCTTGATCACGCCGATCAGCGTTTCCAGCTGCGGGTTGTCACCGATGTGGGTGACGCTGCCGACCATGTTCACGTTGACGCGACGGAAGAACACGCTGGCCTTCTGGCCGACGGTCACCATGTCGATCTCGGCGCCCTTGTCCTGCCAGCCGCGCATTTCGGTGACGGCCTTGCGGAACAGGTTGTTGTTCAGGCCGCCGGCCAGACCGCGATCGGAAGAGATCACGATGTAGCCCACGCGCTTGACGTTCTCGCGCTCAACCAGGAACGGGTGCTGGAAATCGGTGCTGGCCTGGGCCAGGTGGCCGATCACCTGCTTCATCGCCTGCGCGTACGGACGCGAGGTCTTCATCCGCTCCTGCGCCTTGCGGATTTTGGAGGCCGAGACCATTTCGAGCGCGCGCGTCACCTTGCGGGTGTTCTGCACACTCTTGATCTTGGTTTTGATTTCGCGTCCGCTTGCCATCTCTTCTTCCCGTAGAGCGGGGCCAAGGCCCCGCTTTATCAGTGTGAAGCGGAGCCTGGCTCCGCTCTACCTGCGCTATTACCAGCTGCCGGTGGTCTTGAAATCGGAGATACCCTTCTTGAAGGCGGCCTCGATCTCGTCGTTCCAGGCACCGGTGGCGTTGATCTTGCTGATCAGCTCGCCGGCGGTGTTGGCAAAGTGCGCGTGCAGGCCGGTTTCAAAAGCCAGCAGCTTGTTGACCGGCACGTCGTCGAGGTAACCCTCGTTGACGGCGTAGATCGACAGCGCCTGGTCGGCGATCGACATCGGTGCGTACTGCTTCTGCTTCATCAGCTCGGTGACGCGCTGGCCGCGCTCCAGCTGCTTGCGGGTGGCTTCGTCCAGGTCCGAGGCGAACTGCGCGAACGCCGCCAGCTCGCGGTACTGCGCCAGCGAGATACGGATGCCGCCGGACAGCTTCTTGATGATCTTGGTCTGCGCCGAACCACCCACGCGCGACACCGAGATACCGGCGTTCACGGCCGGACGGATACCGGCGTTGAACAGGTCGGTTTCCAGGAAGATCTGGCCGTCGGTGATCGAGATCACGTTGGTCGGCACGAACGCGGACACGTCGCCGGCCTGGGTTTCGATGATCGGCAGCGCGGTCAGCGAACCGGTCTTGCCCTTCACTTCACCCTTGGTGAACTGCTCCACGTACTCTTCCGAGACGCGGGCGGCACGTTCCAGCAGGCGGGAGTGCAAGTAGAACACGTCACCCGGGTAGGCTTCACGGCCCGGCGGACGCTTCAGCAGCAGCGAGATCTGGCGGTAGGCCACGGCCTGCTTGGACAGGTCGTCATAGACGATCAGCGCGTCTTCGCCGCGGTCCATGAAGTACTCGCCCATGGTGCAGCCGGAGTAGGCGCTGATGTACTGCATCGCGGCCGACTCGGAGGCGGTGGCGGCCACGACCACGGTGTGGGCCAGCGCGCCGTTTTCTTCCAGCTTGCGCACGATGTTGGCCACGGTCGAGGCCTTCTGGCCGATCGCGACGTACACGCACTTGATGCCGGTGCCCTTCTGGTTGATCACCGCGTCGATGGCCATCGCGGTCTTGCCGGTCTGGCGGTCACCGATGATCAGCTCGCGCTGGCCGCGGCCGATCGGGATCATCGAGTCGACCGACTTGTAACCGGTCTGCACCGGCTGATCGACCGACTTGCGCCAGATCACGCCCGGAGCAACGCGCTCCACCGGGGCGGTCAGCGCGGTGCCCAGCGGGCCCTTGCCGTCGATCGGCTCGCCCAGCGCGTTGACCACGCGACCGAGCATTTCCGGGCCGACCGGCACCGACAGGATCTGGCCGGTGGTCTTGGCCACGTCACCTTCGCGCAGGTGCTCGTAGTCACCCAGCACCACGGCGCCGACCGAGTCGCGCTCCAGGTTCAGCGCCAGCGCATAGGTGTTGGCGCCGCTGGCGGAAGCCGGCAGCTCGATCATTTCACCCTGCATCACGTCGGCCAGACCGTAGATGCGCACGATGCCGTCGGACACCGAGGTCACGGTGCCTTCGTTGCGCGATTCCGCGGACAGCGCGACCTTCTCGATGCGGTTCTTGATCAGTTCGCTGATTTCGGAGGGGTTGAGCGTGGTAGCCATCGTCAAGTCCTAGTGCCGGCAAGCAAGCCGGACGTTAAATTGAATTCAGTGTGCGAGCGCGGTCTGCAGGCGCGACAGCTTGCCCTTGAGCGAGCCATCGATCACCACGTCGCCGGCGTCGATCACGGCGCCGCCGATCAGCGAAGCGTCCACCGCGGTCGTCACCTCGACGCCACGGCCGAAACGCCTGCCCAGCGCGGCCTTGATCTTTTCCAGCTCGTCGGCCGACAGTTCGGCAGCCGAGGTCACCGTGGCCTTGACCACGTTTTCGGCATCGGCGCGCAGCTGTTCGTACAGACCGGCGATTTCCGGCAACTGCTGCAGCCGCTGCGACTCGGCCAGCAGCCCCAGGAAACGGCCGTAGGCATCGCCTGCCGCCTCCGGAGCCAGCAGGGCGACAGCATCGCCGCGGCCGAGCTGCGGATTGGACAGCAGGGCCGACACGCGCGGATCGGCGGCAACGCGGGCGGAGAACGCAAGCGCGTCCGACCACGGCGCGAACTTGCCATCCTCGCGCGCAATCGCAAACGCGGCGCGGGCGTACGGGCGGGCAAGCGTGAGGGCCTGGCTCATCTATCAGATCTCCGCGGCCAGCTCGTCGAGCAGCGCCTTGTGGGCGTTGGCATCGATTTCGCGCTTGAGCAGCTTCTCGGCACCGGTCACGGCCAGAGCGGCCACCTGCTTGCGCAGGTCTTCGCGGGCACGGTTGGCGGCGGCGTCGATCTCGGCCTTGGCCAGGTCTTTCTGGCGGTTGGCTTCAGCGATGGCTTCGTTCTTGGCCGCTTCGACGATCTGGTTGGCACGGGCGTGCGCCTGATCGATGATCTCGTTGGCCTTGCCACGGGCGTCCTTCAACGCCTCGTTGACCTTCACTTCGGCCTGGGCCAGGTCTTTCTGGCTGCGGTCGGCAGCGGCGAGGCCTTCAGCGATCTTCTGCTGGCGCTCCTCGATAGCCTTCATCAACGGCGGCCAGATCAGGGTCGCGATGATCCAGATCAGCGCGGCAAACGCCAAGGCCTGCGCAATGAGGGTGAAATTGATATTCATGGTTAGCTCGGTCGCTGGTGTCGGGGGTGGTTGCGCCGCCGTGGCGGCGCAACCGGACCTTCATCCGAAGCCGGCTGCCCGCAGGCAACCGGCCATCTCACTGCAGCCGGATCAGCCCGCCAGCTTGGCGGCTTCGGCCAGCAGCGTGGAAGCCAGCGGGTTGGCGAAGGCCAGCAGCAGGCCGACGGCGACCGAGATGATGAACGCGGCGTCGATCAGGCCGGCGGTGATGAACATGCGGACCTGCAGCACCGGGATCAGTTCCGGCTGGCGCGCGGCCGACTCCAGGAACTTACCGGACATGATGGCCAGACCCAGACCGGCGCCCAGTGCGGCGAGGCCGATCATGATGCCGACGGCAAGGGCGGTGGAGCTCTGGACTTGGGCGAGGTTGGTCAGGACGGCGAAGTACATGGTTATCTCCAGGAACTTAAGTAGCTAAGGGTGATGAAACGGATGAAGGTTGAAACGGGTTGAAGCTTGTAACTCAGTGACTGTCTTCCGACAGGCTCAGGTACACGATCGACAGCATCATGAAGATGAAGGCCTGCAGCGGAATCACCAGCAGGTGGAACAGCATCCAGCCAAGGCCGAACGTGCCGCCTGCGATGGCACCGAAGACACCGGCGCCGCCCAATACCCAGATCAACAGGAAGACGATTTCACCGCCAAACATGTTGCCGAACAGTCGCATCGCCAGCGAAATCGGCTTGCTCAGCCACTCGACGATGTTGAGGATGAGGTTGAACGGCATCATCCACTTGCCGAACGGAGCGGTCAGGAATTCCTTGATGAACCCGAGCACGCCCTTGGACTTGAGCGAGAAGAAGATCATCAGGAAGAACACGCTGATCGACATGCCCAAGGTGGCATTGACGTCGGCGGTCGGCACCGGCTTCCAGTAGTGGACGCCCGCCCACGACAGCGGGATGGCGATGAAATCGGCCGGGATCATCTTGATGAGGTTCATCAACAGGATCCAGAAGAAGATGGTGATCGCGATCGGCGTCACCAGCTTGCTGCGGCCGTGGTAGGTGTCCTTGGCCTGGCGGTCGACGAACTCCAGGCAGATCTCGACAAACGCCTGCCACTTGCCCGGAACGCCGGACGTGGCCTTGCGGGTCGCCATCCAGAACGCGAACACCATCACCAGCCCCAGCAGGACCGAGGTGAAGATCGTATCGACGTGGATCGTCCAGAAACCACCGCCTTCACCGACCGGAGCGGTCAGATTCTGCAGGTGATGCTGGATGTAGGAGGTAGGGGTTAGTGCCTCGCCCGCCATGTGTCCGGAACCTTTATGAGTGAATCAACGCCTGGCCAGAGCCAGAACCTGGAACATCAGCGCCACTGGAATTGCCGCCAGCAGTGCCAAAGGAGGAAGCCGCCACCAGAAAAAAGCCATTCCGAGTACGGCAACAATCAACACAAGCTTCAGCGCCAATCCCACGAACATGCGGACCATTGCTGAACCGGCGGTCTGAACACCACCACCAAGCCCTACCCACGCCGCCAGTGCCGACCCTCCCACGACCGCCACGCCGGAAACCAGCGCGCCGAGTGCATACCTTGGCCCCATGAACAGGAAGGCCAGGGCCAGGATCACCACTGCGGCAAGCGGATAGACCGCGGCGCGCAACATCAGCCGCCGACCCGCGTCAACGGAGTTCAGCACGTAAAGGTGTCCTGAAGGTGATGGGAAAGAGCCGAGCCACACGCGGGCGCCTCGTCGAGCCGCGAAAGTATAACAGCGGGACATTTTGAGAGACAACCGCCACAGGACACCCATATGACTATGCAAGTGGCCGCATTTGCTGGCATTTCTGCCAAAACGCCACCGGCGGGCGACATTCGGGACAGCTGCATTGTCGCAGCGCAGCACCGGGAACTTCCCGATCTGTGACGGGTCACACCCCGCAGTCCGCCGCATTTCACCTCGTCGACGTGTGGCGGACCCGGTGAGGTGGCGTCGCCCGCCCCTGCGACGCCACCTCACACACTTCTTGAACGCCCCCATCCTGCCAGCCCGCGCCGCACGCAACGGCGCGCCGGGAAGACTCCCCGGCCGCCATCACCCGTACAGGGCGGCCCGTACCGCCCGCACACGTCGCCCACCTCCAGCCACCCCTCGCATGGAACCGGACCACCAACGGCACAGGCCGGCCTTGCCGGGTGAGGTGTTCGCGCACAACCGCCCGCTGCACGGGTACGACGCTGGAAACAACGACGCCCCGGTGAAGGGGCGTCGTGACGGTCATTGCGTGTGCGACTTACTTTTTCTTCGGGATATACAGATCGGTGATGGTGCCGTCGTAGATCTCCGCCGCCATCGCCACCGACTCGCTCAGCGTCGGGTGGGCGTGGATGGTGTGGCCGATGTCTCCGGCTTCGGCACCCATCTCGATGGCCAGGCCGATTTCGGCCAGCAGCTCACCGGCGTGCGGGCCGACGATGGCGCCACCGATCACGCGATGGCTCTCCTCGTCGAACAGCAGCTTGGTGAAGCCTTCGGTGCGGCCGATGCCGATGGCGCGGCCACTGGCCGCCCACGGGAACTTGGCCACGCCCACCTTCAGTCCCTTGGCCTTGGCCTCGGTCTCGGTGACGCCAACCCAGGCGATTTCCGGGTTGGTGTAGGCCACCGACGGAATCACCCGCGCCACCCACTCCTTCTTCTCGCCGAAGGCCACTTCCGCGGCCAGCTTGCCCTCGTGCGTGGCCTTGTGGGCCAGCATCGGGTTACCGACGATGTCGCCGATGGCGAAGATGTGCGGCACGTTGGTGCGCATCTGCCGATCGACCGGAATGAAGCCGCGGTCGGTGACTTCGACGCCGGCCTTGTCGGCATCGATCTTCTTGCCATTGGCCGAGCGGCCCACGGCAACCAGCACGCGATCGAAGGTGCCGCTTTCCATCGCCGGCTTGTCGCCTTCGGTGGCGGCCTCGAAGGTCACGGTGATGCCCTTCTTGCCGGCGCTCACACCGGCGGCCTTGGTCTTCAGATGGACTTCGATGCCCTGCTTCTTCAAGCGGTCGGCCAGCGGCTTGACTAGGTCCTTGTCGGCGCCCGGCATCAGCTGGTCCATGAACTCGACCACGGTCACCTTGGCACCCAGCGCGCTGTACACGGTGGCCATTTCCAGGCCGATGATGCCGCCACCGACGACCAGCAGCGAACCCGGCACTTCGGCCAGCTCCAGCGCATCGGTGGAATCCATCACGCGCTTGTCGTCCCACGGGAAGTTCGGCAGCTTCACCGCCTGCGAACCGGCGGCGATGATGCACTGCTCGAAACGCAGCAGCTGGGTCTTGCCGTCGGCGCCGGTGATCTCCATTTCATTGGCCGAAACGAATCTGGCCACGCCGTGCACGGTGCGCACCTTGCGTTGCTTGGCCATGCCGGCCAGGCCCTTGGTCAGCTGGCCGACGACCTTTTCCTTGTAGCCGCGCAGCTTGTCCAGGCTGATCTTCGGTGTGCCGTACTCGATGCCCAGCTCATCGGCATGCGCGGCATGGTCGATGATCTCGGCCGCGTGCAGCAGCGCCTTGGACGGAATGCAACCGACGTTGAGGCAGACGCCGCCGAGGCTGGCATAGCGCTCGACCAGCACGGTATCCATGCCCAGGTCGGCTGAACGGAAGGCGGCGGTGTAGCCACCCGGGCCGGCGCCGAGCACCACCATGCGGCATTCGATGTCGGCGGTACGGCCGCTGGACGGCAGCGCCCTGGCGGCCACGGCCGGATCCGGCGCGCGGTGCGACGGGGTCACCGGCGGCT
>DDVW01000035.1 GCA_002345545.1 Stenotrophomonas sp. UBA2302
CGAAGAACCGGGGCAAGGGTCAGGGCCAGAGCTTCGTTTCCAAGGTGCTCAAGCAGGCAGGCAAGGCCAGCAGCGGCAAGTCCTCGATGCGCCATTCCGCAGCCGGCGGCAGCGGCGCACGCGCCGGTCAGCGCCCCGGTTCACGGCTTGGGCGCGGCCACACGGCGGCGCGCTTCGCCGGGGCGAAGCTGACGCCCATGTCGCGGCGCGTGACCATCAAGACCCTGCTGGTCAACCAGCGCAACGCCAGCCCGCAGTCGCTCGCCAGGCACCTGCGCTACATTGAGCGCGACGGCGCCGGCCGCGATGGCGAACCGGGCCGGGCCTACGGGCCGCAGACCGACGAAGCCGACCTCGATGCCTTCAAGGAGCGGGCCGCCGACGACCGGCACCATTTCCGCTTCATCGTCTCCCCGGAGGACGGCGCCGAGCTGGACGACCTGCGCACCTACACCCGGCATCTGGTGAACCGGATGGAAGCCGACCTTGGCACGCGGCTGGATTGGGTGGCGGTGGATCACTGGAACACCGACAACCCGCACGCACACCTGATCGTGCGCGGACGCGACGACACCGGCAAAGACCTCATCATCGCCGGCGACTACATCGCCCACGGCTTCCGCCATCGGGCCGCCGAACTGGCGACCGAATGGCTGGGGCAGCGCACCGAACTGGAGATCCAGCAGACCTTGGGACGCGAGGTGAAACAGGAGCGGTGGACGAGCCTCGACCGCACATTGCAGCGTGAGGCCGGCGTGGATGGCCGGGTGCAGATCGAACGCTTCAATGAACCCCGGCTGCAACGCCAGCGGCTGCTGCTGATCGGCCGACTCCAACGCTTGCAGCGCCTGGGCCTGGCCGACGAGGTGCAGCCCGGCACCTGGGCCGTCCATGCGGACGCGGAGAAGACCTTGCGTGCCCTGGGCGAGCGTGGCGACATCATCCGCACCATGCAGCGCGCCATGAGCGGCCAGCCGCGCGAACTGGCGGTGTTCGAGCCGGGCGACGACGGCCGCACCATCGTCGGCCGCGTGGCCGGCAAGGGGCTGGCCGACGAGCTGCACGACCGCGGCTATCTGGTCATCGACGGGGTGGACGGCAAGGCCCACTACGTCGCGTTGAACGCCGGCGACGAGCTGGCGAACTATCCAACCGGATCGGTGGTGGAGGTGCGTGGTTCCGCGGAGGTACGGGCGGCCGACAAGAACATCGCCGCGCTGGCGAGCGATGGCCTGTACCGCACCGATCATCACCTGGCGATCGAGCAGGGCCGGGCCAAGCCCGACCGCGACCCGCAGCAAGTCGTCGCGGCCCACGTCCGCCGGCTGGAAGCCCTGCGCCGGGCCGGCATCGTGGAGCGCGTGGCCGAGGGGTTATGGAAGGTGCCGGACGACCTGACCGAGCGTGGCCGCCAGTACGACGCGCAACGGCTGGGCGGCGTCGCCGTGGAGCTGAAATCGCACCTGTCCATCGAGCTGCAGGCGCGCGTGATCGGAGCCACCTGGCTCGACCAGCAGTTGATCGGCGGCGGCAAGGGGCTGGGCGACTTGGGCTTTGGTGGCGAGGTCAAGAACACCCTGCAACAGCGCGCCGACTTCCTTGAAGAACAGGGGCTGGCGGAGCGGCGCGGGCAGCGAGTGATCCTGGCGCGCAACCTGCTGGGCACGCTGCGCAATCGGGAACTGGCGCAGGCCGCCAAGGACATTGCCGCCGAAACCGGCCTGGCGCATCGGCCCGCCACGGACGGGCAGCGCGTTGCAGGCATCTACCGGCGCTCCGTCATGCTTGCCAGCGGGCGCTATGCGATGCTCGATGATGGCATGGGGTTCAGCCTGGTGCCGTGGCGGCCTGTGATCGAACAGCGGCGGGGGCAGCAACTCGCAGCGACGATGCACGGTATCGGGGCATCGTGGGAAGTCGGTCGGCCAAAGGGGCCATCGTTGGGCTAGTTCCAGGTACTAGTCCTTTAAAATCTCCGTCGTCATGAAGTCTATGAGTGCTCATAGTTTCGGCGCCATATGCTTGCTGGATGACCAGAGCATGTGGAAGGTGTCCTGACGCTCGGTGCTCTCGTGCTCATGCATACGAACGCAGTGGTCTCAGTGTCGACTATCTGGATATCCAACTCACCAATTCCTTCCAATCGCTCAATCAAGTCGTATCGATCCACGTAAACGTGCGTTGAGCTGATCAACCAGCCACAAGAGACTACCGCGAATGATCCCGTGCAGGCGTGCCTGGTGGCTACGATAGAGCAGCACATGGCTGGCCTGCGCCAGCCTTCCGCGTAGCGTTGTCCCCTTGAGCAGGCCGAACTTGCCCAGCGACGCAAATGCGTCGTACTCGCCTAGTGACACCAGGGATCCAAGGTCGCGGTGCACGAAGTCAGGGGGCGTCAAGCCTCGCTCGATCACGCGCGGAAGTTGGCGGATGAGGTATTGCGCCTGCTGATGTGCAACCTGTGCTGTCGGCGGCAAGGAGCGCTGGTTGCCCGACAAAGTAAGGCTCGCGCAATCGCCCACGGCGTAGATCCGCGGGTCCTGCGTCGTCTGCAGCGAGGGCCGTACCAGTAACTGGTTGATAGCATTCGCTTCCAGCCCCGCTAGATTCGACAGCAAGTTCGCAGCCTTGACCCCGGCCGCCCAGATCTTTAGGGATGCCTCCCGCCGAGTGCCGTCGCTAAACAGGAAGGCATCGGCATCCACTGCGCTGACCCGTGTGTCGGTGTACACACGGACACCCAATTGCTCCAAACGCGCTCGGGTAGCTTCAGAGATGTCTTTGGGAAAGGCGGCCAGTAATCGCGGTCCGCTCTCGATTAAAGCAACTGACATGCGCGACATCAGGTCGTGGGCGCCATACGCCGCCGCTGATTCGGCCAGTTGCACCAATTCGGCAGCCAACTCCACGCCTGTGGCGCCGCCGCCAACTATCCCGATTGAGAGTTGGGCATCCTGCGCCACGCACTGCAGGACACGAAGTCGAATCTCCCGGTTGAATGCATCGGCCTGCTCGCGCGAGTCGATCCGGTAACAGTGGTTTGCGGCACCACGCGTCCTGAAGTCGTTCGCTTGACTGCCGATGGCAATAATCAGAGTGTCATATCCAACTATGCGGCCGGGAATCAGAAGTCGCCCGTCGTCAGCGTAGACTGCGGCGATCTGCAGTTCTCGCCGTTCCCGATTCAGGCCGCACAGCTCGCCAGGCTGGTAGACGAATCCGGTATCGCGCGCCTGCGCCAAGTAGGGTGTTTGCTGCTGCGAAACATCGCGCGTACCTGCCGCGATCATGTGCAGCATAGGCTTCCAGACGTGGGCCGAATCCCGATCGACCAGTGTGACTGTGGGCGTTCCCGGACGTCGCCATCGGCGGGCCAATGCGCTGGCAATCTCCAGCCCCGCCACGCCCCCTCCAACGATCACTAGGCGATGTCTTTGCCGCTGATCAGTCATGATAGAACCCCAAGCAGAAAGGCTGCAGGCGGAACCTGGCAGGCTTGTGAATGTGACGGCGGCAAGGCGCTGACCCACGGCATCGCCTTGGCGGCCGTCACCTTACCGGCGAAGGTATCGACGCGCACTCCCGCACCAACCTCGTTGATGCCGGAGACCTGGCTGCGCACGTGGATGCGGATACCGGCGCGCAGTGCCAGCTGTTTCAGTGAGACGATGAACTTGGCCGGATCAACGATCCACTGCAGGATCCGGGCCGCGCCGAAAGTCTGGGCGCTCGTCACCGCGACCTGCTCTGGCGACACCAAGGCGCAGTCGTAGCCGAGCTCCTGCAGTTCGGCGATTGGGTAACGGCGATGGGCTCGGGTGACCAGTAGCTGTGGACGGACTTGGGCATGGCAGCTTACCTAGTCGAGTGCGACGACTCGGCCGCAGCGGGGGATGGCAGGTCGGCGTGGCGCGCGCGCGCGTCCGAACCGGTGGCGGATGCCGTGGGCTGCTCCAGGACCCAGTCGACGACTTGGGCAGCCAACGCATCCGACGCGGCGCCGAACGCAGCTATCACGTCGGTCTCGCGTTTGCTCGCGGCGGCATGCACCACCTCAAAGCGCCGGCTGACGCCGGCGCCCGCACGGTCGCGCTCGGCCAGTTGCGCGTCGAGCCGGATCGCCACCACCGGCGCGGTGCCGCGCTGTTCGACCTGAAACGCCCGCAGCGCGCCGAGCAGGTCCAGTTCGGCGGCGGGCGCCGCACTGTCCACGTGCACGGTCAGTCGTCCATCCTGGATGAAGGCTTCGGCCAGGCGGTCGCGCAGCAGGACCGGTGCGGTATCGGCCCAGCGCAGTCCCTGCCAGGCCGCAAGGCGTCCATCGGGCTGGGCAATGATGACCCGGTCCGAATCGAGCACCCGATTGCTCGCCGGGGAATGGATGACCAGTATGGGGCCATCGGCGCGCGGCCCATGTACGCCGCTGCGCGCCTGTGCCGGGTGCTGCAACGGCAGTTGGTAGGTGGCGGCTGGCGCCTGCTTGGGCAGGATGCTGCAGGCCGGCAGCGTGGCGGCGAGCAGGAGCGCCGCGAAGGTCGCGGGCAGCTTGCGGGAAGCATGGGTCATGGGGTGGTTTCCTCGATGTTCTCGCTGCCGAGCAGGTAGCCGGCGGGGTTGCGATCCAGACGGCGCAGCACGGTGTTGAGGCTGGCCAGTGACTGCCTCAGTTCGTTCATCGCCGGGCCGGTAGCGGCCATGCCCTGATCCAGCGAGGCCGCATTGCGCTGCAATAGGGCTTCCATCCGCGCCGAACTACGCTCCAGCGAGGCCATGGCCTCACGCGTGCTGGCCAGTGCGGGGCGTCCCTCCTCGTTGAGGATCGCTTGGGCATCGTCGATCACGGCATTGGCCTGGCGCAGTGCCGCGGTTGATTCCCGGCTCGCTTCGGTCAGGTTCTTGACCAGCCCGGCCAGCTCGGTGCGCTGTCCGGCGAGCGTGCCGGTGGTGTCCTCGAGGTTCACCAAGGTCTTATGCACCAGTGCCACGTTCTCTTCGGAGAACAGTTCATGCGTGCGCAGCAAGATGCCGTTGATCGTGGTCATGGTGTTGCCGTCGCCGGAGACCAGCGAAGCCAGAGCCGAGCGCGGCGCCAGGATCAGCGGTTCCTCGCCCTCTTTCCTGGGTAGCAGCGGCACGTCAGGACCACCGTCGCTCAGCTCGATCACCGCAGCGCCGGTGATGCCGGTGATCACCAGTTCGGCCCGGGTGTCCTGGCGAATCGGAATCGAGGTCTCGATGCGCACACGGGCGATGGCCCGGCGCGGGTCCTCGGGCAGCAGTGACAAAGCAGCGACCTCACCGACGGTGATGCCGCTGTACTGGACCGGGCTGCCGATCGAGAGCCCGGTCACCGGCTCGTCGAACATGACGCGGTAGTAGTGGAAGTCACGGTCGGAACGGGCGTCGCCAAGCCACAGCGCGACGCCGAAGCCGAGCGCGGCCAGGAAAAGGACGAAGACGCCGATGGCGACGTGGCGGGCACGGGGCTCCATGATTCAGTGCACCTCTCTGATAGGCATGCGGCTGTTCGGCGCAGGCGCGCGCGACCGCGGTCGGGGGAAGGAGGCGGACCCGCGCATCACGGCGGCGCCGCGCTCGTGGATCCGGCGCGCGCCTGCGCCGCCGCGCGGCCGCGCGGTCCGTGGAAATAGGCCTGGATCCAGGGGTGG
>DDVW01000003.1 GCA_002345545.1 Stenotrophomonas sp. UBA2302
ATCAGTGGGAGGAGTCCATTCGATTGGGTAAGGCCAACGGCCGCACCCGGAGCCGCGGCGAGTGCATCAAGGGCACCCGGGTGCGCTTCGCTTACCCGGCTACGCGCTGGCGGACACCACAATGACGAAGGGCCGGCAATGCCGGCCCTTCGTGTCGTGCTACCGCTGTGCCCGCTTACGGCGCCGGCTTCGGTTCGGGCTTGCGCGGCATCTTCTCGTCACGCATCGCCGCGTTGTAGGCGAAGCTGGCCATCACCGCCGCGGCCTGCTTGAGGTCTTCGGCTTCGATGTGGTCCCAGGTGTCCAGGTGGGTGTGGTGGACGTTGGAGAAGTAGTCCAGCCGGTCCTGTATGAACTGGAAGCCCGGCAGGCCGACGCGATCGAAGGCGATGTGGTCGGTGGAGCCGGTGTTGCGGGCGACCACGGTGGTGGCGCCGACGTCATTGAACGGCTTCAGCCACGCCTCGAAGATCGGCATCGCGGCCATGTTTTCCTGCGCGTAGATGCCACGGAAGCGGCCCGAGCCGTTGTCCATGTTGAAGTAGACCGAAAGCTTGTCGTAGTCACGCAGCTTCTGCAGCGGGCCGGTCGGCTCGCGCAGCGAGGCCGGCAGCGCCTTCTGCGCCGGGTCGGTCGGCTCCGGGAAACGGGCGAAGTTGCGCGCCACGTAATCCTGCGAGCCGATCAGGCCCTGCTCCTCGCCGCTCCACAGCGCCACGCGGATGGTGCGCTTGGGCTTGACGCCGATCGCCTTGAGGATGCGCATGGCTTCCATCGCCACGGCCACGCCGGCGCCGTTGTCGGCCGCACCGGTACCGGTGTGCCAGGAGTCCATGTGCGCACCGATCATCACCACTTCGTCGGCCTTGCCGCTGCCGCGGATCTCGGCCAGCGTGTTGTAGCCGGGCTTGTCGCCCTCGTCGGTAAAGCGGGCATCGACGCGGATGCGCAGCTTGACCGTCTCGCCGGCTTCCAGCGAACGCACCAGCGGGTTGAAGTGCTCGGTGATCATGGTCAGTTCCGGCACGCCGGCCGATTCACCGGCCTTGCGCGAGCCGCCGCCGGCCACGCGGATGATGCCGTTGTCCCAGCTCGACAGCGAGATCGCCGCCAGCGCGCCTTCGGCGACGAAGAACTCGTTGGTCTTGCGGACCAGTTCCTGGCGCTCGTTGTATTCCTTCAGGCGCTTGGCCCGGTCGGCCGCGGCGGTGGCCGGGATGGTGAACTGCTGCAGGCCTTCCAGCGAGGTGGCGTCATGGCGATGGCTGTCGGCCTCGGTGCCGCGCTTGTAGGCGCGGGCATCGCCCAGCAGCAGCACCTTGCCGCGCAGCTTGCCCTTGTACTTGTCCAGGTCGGCCAGCTTCTTGATGTCCACGCGGACCAGCTCGCCTTCCACGGCACCGTCGGTGCCCGGCGTCCACGCCTTGGGCAGCGCATGCAGCGGCAGCACGCGGTCGCCGATCATCTCCACGCTGGCGTGGGTGAACTCCCAGCCACGGCCGAACGCCGGGAACGCATCGTCATGGACGTTGCTCAGCCCCCATTCGTTGAACTTGCCGCGGCTCCAGGCGTTGGCGGCGGCCATCTGCGGCGAGTTGGTCAGGCGCGGGCCGATGTTCTCGGTCAGGTGGGTCAGGTGATCCATGACCTGCGAGTTGTGGAACGCCTCAGCGCGGATGCGGGTGACCACGTCCAGATCGACCTTTTCGCTGGCCTGCGCCGGAGCGCCCACCGCCAGACCCATGCACAACGCCAGCAAACCTCGCTTGATCACTCTCTTTCCCCCGGCCCTTGAGCCAATGACGACAAAGCGGCCAGTCTAGCCAGACGCCACGGGACGGCGAGCCGGCCAATGGTCATGGTCGTGGGCGATTCCAGCCATTGCCGCACAACGGCTGCCGGTGACATCCCTCATCGCGCGCCCCGCTGAAGCAGACACTGACCGCAGCTTTGTCCGCTGCCGGCCCATCCAGCCGCATATCACCAGCCGCTCGACCGGCAGCACTGCCAGCCAGGCCCGGCCATCCCGCGATGCGGCGACGTAGGCATTACCGGTCCAGCCGGACGAAGGAACATTGGGGCCAAGCCGCAATTGCCGCCACTGCGCATATCGCACGGGAGCGGCCCCCGCCAGTCCGCCCCGGGCAACCCGCGCCTGAGCGAAGAACGCCAGTCCCTGCTGCCGGATGGCGGGCAGCGTGTCTGCGGCCAGGCGCAACACCACCACGCCGCGGGCCGCCGTGCCGAACAGGCAGTCCAGCACCATCTCCCCGGCCTGCACCGCCGACAGGCCGAACTGCAGCAACCCGCTGGTTTCAATGCCAGCGGGCAACAACTGCTGGGCGCGACGATGGATCAAAACCCGGTTCACATCGATCCTCCCCGGTAGACGGGGCGGTGTATTCCGCCCCGTCCGGTCATGACGACCGGTGCACTCACGGCATGCGCGGCGGTGTGGTCGGGCTGGCCACCGGCCGGCTGCCCAGCTCGTACCAGTCCATCCTGCGGGTGATCCACATGATCAGCGCGAGGATGCCGAACAGCAGCAGCGAGCCCAGCAGCAATGCGTTGTTCTCCGATCCCAGCAACATGTACAGCGCGCCATACAGCAGGGTCAGCATGGTCGAGAACATCAGCCCGTATTTCGCGCTGCGCAGCACACCGCTGAGGTAGAAGCCCTGCAGGCCGATGCATGCCGCCGCCGAAATCAGGTACGCCTGCCAGAACGCGATCTGCTCGGACAGGCTCAGCAGCAGCAGGAAGAAGATCGCCAGTGCCAGCCCGACCAGCAGGTACTGCAGCGGGTGGATCCGCAGCTGCTTGATCAGCTCGAACAGAGCAAAGCCGACGAAGGTCAGCAGCACGAACAGGATGCCGTACTTGGTGGCGCGGTCGGCCTGGGTGTAGACGTCCACCCGGTCGACCAATGCCACGGTCAGCGACTCCACCGTGCCATCGGAGTGCAGGCTGCGGCGCAGCTGCTCCTGCGCCGCCGAAGCCAGCGAAGACACCGCCCAGCTGGCCTTGAAGCCGCTGTCGTCGATGCTGCGTTCGTTGGGCGAGAAACTGCCGGAAAACTGCGGGTGCGGCCACGTCGAGGCGATATCCACGCGGGTGTCGTCACCCAGCGGCACCACCGACAGCGTACGCGTGCCATCGAGCACGAACTCCAGCTCGACCTTGCGGCCATCGGCAAGTACCCCGGAGCCGGCATCACCCTGCATTTTCAATGGCGCATGCAGACCTTTGGAGGTCGCCTCCAGCGCGCGTGCACCGGCCTGCAGCGCGACACTGCGGCCATCCACGCGCAGATTGGGGCTACCCACCAGCCCGCGCACATCGGCAATGCCCAGCGCCAGGTACGGCTGGCCGTAACTGCGTCCGGCCACCGGCTTGTATTCGCTGTCGATGAACTCGGCCTGCACCCGCGCGTGCCAGCTGTACACCGGCACCCGGAACAACCCCACCCGGCGCTCGTCCGGACGCATCTCGCCCTGCACGCGCAGCCGCGCCGGCATCTGCAGGTCATAGCCCTGTTCCTTCTGCAGCTCGCGGGTCTTCAGGCCGGTCGGGCCGACCACCTCGACTTCGCTCTCCTGCGTCCACGGCAGCACCCGCACCGGGCCGATCAGCGATTGCGCGCCGGCACGGCTCTGCGCCACCCGTTCGATGGCCTGGTCGCGATAGCGTTCGCGCTCCTGCACCGTGCCACGGATCAACATCAACGGAATCAAAAGCAACAACACCAGCCCGCCGACAATGGCGCAGCGCAACAGCAGTTTCAGGGAAGTCATGTCCGGTCCTCGTGTGGAAACGGGGCCAGCCTGACGCTGCACGGTGAACAGGGTTTGTGGCGAATTTGAAGCGGGTGTGAAGTCAGGCCGTCGCGGTAACGCCACCGCCAACATCGCGAAGCCCAGCGAATCCGTTCGCCCGAGCCCAAGGCGGTTGCGAATGAGCAGCGCGCCATAGTATGAATGGAGACAAAACGTCCGCACGGACCGTCAGCGCTTCTCCCAAGGAACCCTTGTGCCGCATACCCGGTCACGTACGTCGCTGATCCATCGGCTGTCCCTGAACATATGGGGCCTGTTCGTGGCCCTGCTGTTACTACTTTCTACGCTGGGCTACCTGGCCATGCGCATGGCCGCCGATCGTGTGGTGCCGATGGTCGCACAGCGTACTGTCGATTTACGCGCCCGTGCGTCGGAAGGCCTGTTCCTGCAAGCCGAGCAGAGCGTGTCGCGGCTGCAGCTGGAACTGCTGCGGCGGCTGGACAGTGCCGATCAGGCAACCACGTTGGTCCGTTTCGATACTCTCTTCGCCCGCAGCAGCGATGGTCTGTGGCGGCTGCGCCCGGAGCAGGTGGCACCCGCCTCGGCCCCCACGCTCTACCTGCACCATCCCCCACAGGGGCTGGACGACTCCATTCGCCTACGTGCAGTGGCCGCCTACGACCTACTGCGCGAACAGGGACCGGCGCTGGCACCGCCATTCTTCTCGGTCTACATGGATTTCGTCGAAGACGGACTGATGGTGTACTCCCCGGATATCGACTGGGGCAAAGGCGCCGACGCAACGGCCAGCAATACCAGCTATCCGACAATGCTTGGCGCCAATCCACAGCGCAATCCACAGCGACAGGTGTTCTGGACACCCGTCTACCTGGACAGGCAGGCTGCCACTTGGATGGTGTCGGTGATCAAACCGCTGGACTGGCGGCAACGCTGGGTTGGCACACTGGGTCACGATGTCTCGGTGCAGAGCCTGATCGATCGGATCGATTCCGGCGGCACCGAGGACGGGATACAACTGGTAATGGACGCCGATGGCACAGTGATCGCCCACCCGCAACTGCATCGCCATATCGTTGCTGCCGACGGCCAACTGCAACTGGCGACACTTGACGATCCATTGCTACCACAGGTGCACCGCATGATCTCGCAGGCGAGCATGGATGCCGGCGCCGGACGCTCACCAGATGGCAGCCACTGGGTTGCGTGGTCGAAGATCCGGGGACCGGGCTGGTACCAAATCTATCTGCTGCCGCAGGCGCGAGTGAACGACCTGCTGTCATGGGGCCTGCTAGCGCTGGCGGCCGCCGGCATGCTCGGCCTACTACCGGCAATGTGGGTACTACGGCGTCGGGTAAACACGCTGTTCGCCGTGCCGCTGAAACGTCTGACGCAAGCCGTGGACGAACTGGGTCAAGGCCGCGTACCGTCACCGATCGACATGCGTGGCGACGATGAGCTTGGCCGGTTGGCCACAGCCTTCGACGACATGGTCGAGGAGCTGGGGCATCAGCGAACCCTGCAATTTGCCCATGCCAAGGCGCTGCAGGCCGAAGTGGATGAGCGCCGCCAGTTCATGAACCGGCTGGAGGAAGAACGCGCAAGGTTGCTAGCGTTGCTCGGCGCGATGAACCTGGGCATCGTGTTCATCAGCATCGATAACCGGGTGACCTACTGCAACGCCACGTTCCTGGTTATGTGGCAATTCCCCGAGAGCAGTACGGTGGTTGGCCGCACTACGGCCGAGAACCTGCAGCAGGCAAAGCAGCTGATGGTCGATCAGGCAACGGTCTTGGCACAACTGGAGGCGGCTCCCGTCTCCGGCCAGTCGACCCGGCAGTTGGAGATCCGCCTGCGCGACGGTCGCACCATCATGCACAACGCCTACCCGGTTCCCGACGCACAAGGCCAGCACATCGGCCACCTGTGGGTGCAAGAGGATGTCAGCCACCAGCGCCGCACCGCACAGCAGCTCGTGCGGCTGGCCCACCACGATCCACTTACCGGCCTGTACAACCGGCGCCGCTTCGAGAACGACCTGACCAGCTTCTTCCACGATGCGCAGCACACGCCCTGCCAGGCAGCGCTGCTATTTTTCGACCTGGACGAGTTCAAGTACATCAACGACACCTTCGGCCATCGCGCCGGTGATGCGGTATTGAACCGACTGGCGCTGGAGGTGCGTACGCTGGTGCGTTCCGGCGAGACCCTGTTCCGCCTCGGCGGCGACGAGTTCGCCGTGATGATGCCGCACGCCAGCCAATACGATGCCCAGCATCTCGCCGAGCGGATCGTGCAGCGGATCGCGCGCACGCCGCTGCGCCTGCTTGAGCAGACCGTGCGCCTGGGCGCCAGTCTGGGAATCGCCCATTTTCCCACTCATGCCGACAACGCCGACGACTTGGTCGCCCATGCCGACGCTGCGATGTACCAGGCCAAGCACCAGGGCAAGAACCGCTGGAACTTGTATCGTCCCGACCGCGACAGCTCGCGCGAGATGGCCAGTCGACTGGTCTGGAACGACCGCATCGCACGCGCACTGGAGCAGGACCTGCTGTGCCTGCATTTCCAAGGCGTATACCACGCCGACGATGGCCGTCTGGCCCATCTGGAAGCGCTGATCCGCATGCGAGACGAAGTCCACACCGGCCAGCTGATCATGCCCGGACAGTTCATCGTCCCGGCCGAACGCAGCGGCAAGATTCTGGAGATCGACCGCTGGGTGATCCACCAGTGCATCAAGCTGCTGGCCTCTCATCCGCAGCTGCCTGCCATCGCCATCAACATCTCCGGTCGCTCCTTCGACGACCCCGAACTACCGGTCTGGATCGGCAGCCAGTTACAACGTCAGCGTGTGGCCCCACAGCGGCTACTGGTGGAACTGACCGAGACCGCGGCGATCTCGGACATGGGTGATGCCGCGCGCTTCATCGCAGCATTGCGCGAGACCGGCTGCCCAATCTGTCTGGACGACTTCGGCACCGGCTTCGCCTCCTTCGCCTACCTCAAGAACCTACAGGCCGACGTGCTCAAGATCGACGGCATGTTCATCCGCAACCTGCCGGACGAGCGCGACAACCAAGTGTTCGTGCGCGCGATCATCGAAGTCGCGCACGGCATGGGCAAACTCGCCGTGGCCGAGTTCGTCGAAGATGCCGACACCTTGCAGATGCTGCGCGAGATGGGCGTGGACATGGTACAGGGCTATCACCTGGACCGGCCCCGCGCCGATCATCCCGCCCTAGCCAAGCAATAACCCCACCTGCAGGAGCCGGGGGAGCCGTACCTACAACCCCGGCAGTCCGAGGCAGGCCTCGGCCCCGCCTCCGGTGCGGTTGTACAGCAGCGCCTTGCCGCCATGCAGGCGTGCCACCTCGGCCACGAATGGCAGCCCCAGCCCGGAGCTGCGCTGCCCGCTGCCCGGCCGTGCCAGGGAATAGAAACGCTCGAACACCCGATCCAGCGCATAGTCCGGAACGCCGGGGCCCTCGTCGCTCACCCTGGCTTCCCAGCCTTCGTCACCGGCGCGGACACACAACCGGATGCGTCCACCTTCGGGCGAGAAGGCCAGCGCGTTGTCCAGCAGGTTCGACAATGCCTGCCGCAACAGGAACGCATCGCCACGTACCACCGCCTCGGTGGGCAACTCGCACTCCAGTGCCACATTCGCAGCCTGCAGGCGCGGTGCGGCATCCTCGGCCAGCGCGCGGCACAACTGGACAAGATCGACCTGCGCACGCCGCTGCAGCCAGCCGTGCTGCTCCACCTCGGCCAGCCGCAGCAACTGGTCGATGGTTTCGGTCAGGCGCCGCTCCTGCTGGACGATATTGGCGGCAAAGCGCTGCCGCTCCGCTTCCGGCAACGGCTCCTGCAACAGCTCGGCGGCACCACGGATCGCCGCCAGCGGGCTTTTCATCTCATGGGTGAGCGATTGCACGTACTGTTCCACGTAGGCCTTGCCTTCGAGCTGGCGGCGCATGGTCTCCAGCGCCTGGCCCAGATCGCCGATCTCATCGCGGCGCCTGCGCGGCGGCGGCACCGGCTCTCCGGCACTGACCGCCTTGGCATAGCGGCTCAGGCTGCTGATGCCGCGTGACAGCCACCAGGTCATCAACAGGCCGATCAGTGCCGACAGGCCGATCAGCCACGCCCCACGCGCGACGATGGCGCGCTGGCTGGCGGTGATGAACGGATCGATGCTGTCGTTGGGCTGGGCCAGGGTCAGCACGCCGATCAGCGTGCGTCCATCGCCGGGGTCATACACCGGTGCGGCCACATGCATCACCGTGCTGCTCTCATCGCCGGGGGTTTCCGGGCTGGAGCGTGCCCCGTACTGCCCGCGCAGGGTGAGGTAGACATCATTCCAGCGCGAGTTGTCGCGCCCCACATCCTGCCCGCGCGAATCGTAGACGACGATGCCCGCGGTATCCGTCACCGTCACCCGGTAATCGATGCTGCGCTTGGGAAAGCGCCACACCATCGCACGTGGATCACGCCGCTGCGCCGTGGCCATATGCATGGCGAACGCGCCATCACCGATGTGCCCGGCCTGCAGATCCGGCGCGGCCATCACCGCCAGCACATTGGCGGTATCCACCAGCGTCGACTCCATCGCCTGACGCACACCCGGCTTGACCTCGTTGACGAACACCCGCATCACGAAGAACGCGGCGATGCCGACGATCAGGAAAAAACCAAGGAAGAGTTTCAGGCCCAGGCGCATTTATCGCAGCCTCGTTTTGTGATGCAAGAGCTTTCACTCCTGCTCCGCAGGAGCGAGCCACCTTTCTTTGCCCGTGCAAAGAAAGGTGGCCCAAAGAAAGCACGCCCTGCCTCCGCGCCCCGCGCGCTACGCGCACCGGGTCCACTCCGCCAGCAGGATTTTTCTACGCGACATCCCTGTCGCGTAGAAAAACGACGTGCGTCCATGCACGTCGCCCTTCGGGTTTTCCCCGCTGGCTCCGTCGCTGCGGAAGAAAATGCCGAAAAGCAAAAGCAACCGCGACTACTCCGCCGCTTTTGACAGCAATCATTCGGCATCACTTTCTGTCCGTTGCCGTTGCTTCCAGCTTTTGACTTCCCCTGCCGTAAAGCGAGCCGAGCACCGCAGCGGATCGGGGAAAGAAGGCGCGGGTGTCTGAGCGCAGCGAGTTCCGCGCCGCCCCGATCCGCGAGGAGCACAGGGAACCGGCGGGCGCAGCCCGACGGATCGCGTCCCGGCCGTGTTTTCTTTTGGTTACTTTTCTTTGCACGAGCAAAGAAAAGTGACTCGCTCCTGCGCAGCAGGTGTGAACGCTTTTGATGTCGAAGGGGCCGCAGCAGCACATCCGGTACAGCACCGGCCTCAAACCTCCAGCGCATATCCCACCCCCCGATGGGTACGGATCGGCTCTCCCGGCACCCCGGCCGCGCGCAACTTGGCACGCAGGGTTTTGACGTGGGTATCGACGGTACGGTCGGCGCTGTCGCTGGCATGGTCCCAGCCCCGCTCCATCAGCTGCGCCCGGCTCAGGATCGCCCCGGGTCGGGCCAGCAGCGCCGCCAGCAACGCATATTCATAGCGGGTCAGGTCCAGCAGCACCTCGCCGTAACGGATGCGCCGGCCCTCGCCGTCGATGGCAAAACCACCGCGCTGCATCCAGCCGGCCGCCGCGGCCACAGGCGCGACCCGGCGCAGCCGCGCCCGCACCCGCGCCACCAGCTCGCGTGGTGAGAACGGCTTGGTCACGTAGTCGTCGGCACCCAGCTCCAGCCCCAGTACCCGGTCGAACTCGTCGTTGCGCGCGGTCAGGAAGATCACCGGCACCTGACTGAAGGTACGCAGCTCCCGGCAGACCTCGAAGCCGCCGATATCCGGCAGCCCCACATCCAGCACCACCACCTCCGCACCGCCGTCACGCAGCTGCGCCAGCGCCTCACGCCCCAGCGTGCAATGGCTTGCCGCATAACCCTCGCTGCGCAGGGCGTACAGCAGGGTGTCGGCAATGGCGGCCTCGTCTTCGACGACGAGCACCCGGGCAGGCTGATCGGACATGCGCCCAGCATAGCCGCCACCTCCCCCGCCCCGTACACTTTGCCGATGAATTACCGTCACGCCTTCCATGCCGGCAACCATGCCGACGTGCTCAAACACATCACGCTGCTGGCGCTGATCGACTCGTTCAAGCGCAAGGACAGCCCGTTCTTCGTGCTCGACACCCATGCCGGCCGCGGTCGCTACCTGCTGTCCAGCGAGGAAAGCCGCAAGACCGCGGAGATCGACGACGGCGTGATGCGGCTGATGGCCCAGCCCACGCTGCCGGAGGTGGTCGAGCGCTACCTGAAGGCGGTGCAGGCCGACAACCCGGTCGGCGCGATGATCACCTACCCCGGCTCGCCACTGCTCACCGCCCAGGCCATGCGCGCGCAGGACCGCCTGGCCGCCTGCGAGCTGCAGGAAGAAGAAGCCGCCGCGCTCAAGGCGCTGTTCGCCCGCGACAGCCGTGTGGGCGTACATCCCGGTGATGGGTACGCCCAGATCCGCTCGCTGCTGCCGCCGAAACTCAACGGAACGAAGATCGGCCGTGGACTGGTGCTCATCGATCCACCCTACGAAGCGCAGGACGCCGAGTACCCGCGCATCCTGGCGGCATTGAGCGAAACCCTGACGCGCTGGCCGCAGGCCACCTGCGCGGTGTGGTTCCCGATCAAACAGCGCCGCAGTGTGCTGCATTTCTTCCGCAAGGCCGCCGCGCTGCCAGCCAGGTCGGCGTTGCTGGTCGAATTCCTGGTACGCCCGGATGATTCGCCGCTGCGTCTCAATGGCAGCGGCATGCTGCTGCTCAATCCACCCTGGCAGTTCGACCGGGTGCTGGGGCCGGCGCTGCCGGTGCTGAAGAAGCACCTGGGCGAGGCCGGGGCATCGACCCGCATGGAGTGGCTCAAGGCGGCCGAGTAGGCCTCGTACGCGCCGGGCCATGCCGCTGCGCGTTTGACAGCGTTCACAGAGTTTCGCCCGGCCAGTGCCAGAATCAGCCGACTTTGGAGGAACGTAGTTATGGCAACCCGCAACCGCATGCCGCCGTGGCATGAAAATTTCAAAGCCCCCAGTGGCCGGGAACTGCTGATCCGTCCCATCCGGCCCGAGGACGGCGCACCACTGCAGGGTGCCTTCGCCCTGTTCGGACCGGAAGAAGTCCGTGACCGCTTCCTGCAATCGGTGGAAACCCTGTCCGATGAAACCGCGCAGCGTCTGACCCACCCCAACCCCAAGACCGAGATCTCGCTGGTCGCCGCCGAACCGCTGCCGCCCGGCGAAGCGGTGGTCGGCGCGGTGGCGCGGGCTTCGATCATCCCCGGCACCCGCGATGCCGAGTACGCCATCCTGGTCAGCCGCTTCCTCGCCGGCCAGGGCCTGGGCCGCCAGCTGATGCGCAAACTGGTGAAGTGGGCGCGTGGCAAATATCTGGACCGCATGTACGGCGACATCGCCGAGGACAACGAGCCGATGCTGCAGCTGGCCGCCTCGCTGGGCTTCAAACAGGCGCCTCACCCCGCCGCGGCACCGGGGCTGGTGCGGATGGTGCTGGAACTGGGCAGCTGAAAGACAGGCAAAAGTGCGGGTAAACGGGCGACGTGCGAGAACGGCCCGGCTTCTCCGTCGCCCGTGCTCACGGCCCGTTCCTCTGCACCCGTGGCTACGCTGCTAAAATCAGCGGCCTCATGCCGCATCACATCTCCTACCCCTCTCCGCCGCTGCCGCGTTCCGGCCAGCTCCGCGCCTGGTGGCGCGCCCCGGTTTCCCCCAGCGCCCTTGCCTGGCATGTGACCCGTGCCGCCGAGGCACACGGCAAGCCGCTGCTGCTGGTCACCCGCGACAACCAGAGCGCCAACCACATGGTCGGCGACCTGCAGACGCTGCTGGGCGCCGGCTCGACGTTGCCGGTGGTGCCGTTCCCGGACTGGGAAACCCTGCCCTACGACCAGTTCAGCCCGCATCCGGACATCATTTCCCAGCGCTTGGCCGCGCTGCACCGCCTGCCTACGCTGGCCCGCGGCATCGTGGTGGTACCGGTACAGACCCTGCTGCAACGGCTGGCGCCGCTGAGCCATATCGTCGGCGGCAGCTTCGACCTGGAGGTCGGCCAGCGGCTGGACATGGATGCGGAAAAGCGCCGGCTGGAAAGTGCCGGCTACCGCAACGTGGCGCAGGTGATGGACCCGGGTGACTTCGCCGTGCGGGGCGGCCTGCTCGATGTCTATCCGATGGGTGCCGACGCGCCGTTGCGTATCGAGCTGCTGGACGAGGATATCGATACGATCCGCGCCTTCGATCCGGAGTCGCAGCGCTCGCTGGACAAGGTGCCGGCGGTGAAGATGCTGCCCGGCCGCGAAGTGCCGACCGACCCGGCCTCTCTGGAGCGGGTGATGGGCACGCTGCGTGAGCGCTTCGATGTCGATACGCGCCGCAGCCCGTTGTACCAGGACCTCAAGGCCGGCGTGCTGCCCTCGGGCATCGAGTACCTGCTGCCGCTGTTCTTCAACCGGACCGCCACGCTGTTCGATTACCTGCCGGAAGGTTTCCTCACCGTCGTCGGCACCGGCGTGGCCGAAGCAGCCGATGCGTTCTGGACCCAGACCGGCAGCCGCTTTGAACAGCGCCGCCACGATATCGAACGGCCGCTGCTGCCGCCCGAGGAGATCTACCAGACCCCGGACAGCCTGCGCGAGCAGTTCAACAAGCTGCCGCGTGTGGAAGTGTGGCCGGCCGACCACCCGCGCATCAATGAGGCGCAGGCGCTGGGCGACCAGCCGCTGCCACCGCTGCCGGTGGCCGCCAAGGACGCGCCGGCCGGGCAGGCGCTGAAGTCGTTCCTGGACAACTATCCGGGCCGGGTGCTGATCGCCGCCGATTCACCGGGCCGCCGCGAGGCGCTGCTGGAAGTGCTGCAGGCCGCCGATCTGCGGCCGCCGGTGGTACCCGACCTGCCAGCCTTCCTCGCCGGCAACGTGCCGGCGTTCGCGATCACCGTCGCACCACTCGATGACGGCTTCGCGCTGGTCGAGCCGCCGCTGGCGGTGCTGACCGAACGCCAGCTGTTCCCGGAACGCGCCGGCCAGCCGCGCCGTACCCGCCGCGCCGGGCGTGAACCCGAGGCGATCATCCGTGACCTGGGCGAGCTGAGCGAAGGCGCGCCCATCGTCCACGAGGACCATGGTGTGGGCCGCTATCGCGGTCTGATCGCGATGGACGTGGGCGGCATGCCCGGCGAGTTCCTCGAAATCGAATACGCCAAGGGCGACCGGTTGTACGTGCCGGTGGCGCAGTTGCACCTGATCAGCCGCTACTCCGGCGCCTCGCCGGAAACCGCGCCGCTGCATTCGCTCGGTGGCGAGCAGTGGACCAAGGCCAAGCGCAAGGCCGCCGAGAAGGTGCGCGACGTCGCCGCCGAGCTGCTTGAGATCCAGGCCCGCCGCCAGGCGCGCGCGGGGCTGGCGCTGGATATCGACCGGGCGATGTACGAGCCGTTCGCGGCCGGTTTCCCGTTCGAGGAAACCGCCGACCAGCAGGCCGCGATCGATGCGACCCTGCGCGACCTGCAGTCCAGCCAGCCGATGGACCGCGTGGTCTGCGGCGACGTCGGTTTCGGCAAGACCGAAGTCGCCCTGCGCGCCGCGTTCGCTGCCGCCAGTGGTGGCAAGCAGGTGGCGGTACTGGTGCCGACCACGCTGCTGGCCGAGCAGCACTACCGCAATTTCCGCGACCGCTTTGCCGATTACCCGCTGCGGGTGGAAGTGCTGTCGCGCTTCAAGACCAGCAAGGAGATCAAGGCCGAGCTGGACAAGGTCGCCGAAGGCAGCATCGATGTGATCGTCGGCACCCACCGCCTGCTGCAGCCGGACGTGAAGTTCAAGGATCTGGGGCTGGTGATCGTCGATGAGGAGCAGCGCTTTGGCGTGCGCCAGAAGGAAGCGCTGAAGGCGATGCGTGCCAACGTGCACCTGCTCACGCTCACTGCCACACCGATCCCGCGCACGCTCAACATGGCCATGGCCGGGCTGCGCGATCTGTCGATCATTGCTACCCCGCCGCCGAACCGGTTGGCGGTCAAGACCTTCATCACCGCCTGGGACAACGCGCAGCTGCGCGAGGCGTTCCAGCGCGAGCTCGCGCGCGGTGGCCAGCTGTACTTCCTGCACAACGATGTGGAAAGCATGGGCCGGATGCAGCGCGAGCTGTCCGAGCTGGTGCCCGAGGCACGCATCGGCGTCGCCCACGGGCAGATGCCCGAGCGCGAGCTGGAAAAGGTGATGCTGGATTTCCAGAAACAGCGCTTCAACGTGCTGCTGGCCAGCACCATCATCGAATCGGGCATCGATATTCCGAACGCCAACACCATCATCATCAACCGCGCCGACAAGTTCGGCCTGGCCCAGCTGCACCAGCTGCGTGGCCGTGTCGGCCGCTCGCACCACCGCGCCTACGCCTACCTGGTGGTGCCGCCGGACAAGCGCTCGATCAGCGCCGATGCGCACAAGCGCTTGGAAGCCATCGCCTCGATGGACGAACTGGGCGCCGGCTTCACCCTGGCCACGCATGATCTGGAAATCCGCGGCGCCGGTGAACTGCTCGGCGAAGACCAGAGCGGGCAGATGGCCGAAGTCGGCTTCAGCCTGTACACCGAGCTGCTCGAGCGCGCGGTACGTTCGATCAAGGCCGGCAAACTGCCGGATCTGGATGCCGGCGAAGAGGTCCGCGGCGCCGAGGTCGAGCTGCATGTGCCGGCGTTGATTCCGGAGGGCTACCTGCCCGACGTGCACACCCGCCTGACCCTGTACAAGCGCATCTCCAGCGCCCGCGACAGCGTCGCATTGCGCGAGCTACAGGTGGAGATGATCGACCGCTTCGGCCTGCTGCCCGATCCGGTCAAGCATCTGTTCGCGATCGCCGAACTGAAGCTGCAGGCCAACGCGCTGGGCATCCGCAAGCTGGAACTGGGCGAGAACGGCGGCCGCATCGTGTTCGAGGCGCAGCCCAACATCGACCCGATGGCGGTGATCCAGCTGATCCAGAAGCAGCCCAAGCTGTACCAGATGGACGGCCCGGACAAGCTGCGCATCCGCCATCCGCTGCCGGAAGGCGTGGACCGCTTCAATGCCGCGCGGGCGCTGTTGACCACGCTGCATCCGGGCTGATTCTGAGGCAAGCGGTATTCCGACGCTTGCCCGTTTGGGACGGTGCAACCAGAATGGCGCCCTCCCCGCACGCCCGCAGCCGTTCTCCACGGCGTTGTTTCCCATGCTCCCGATCTCCGCCACTGTGGGCTTGTCCATTCCTCCGGACGATGCTTCCTGCGCCATCGACGTATTGGCCGCCGCCCTTGACCAGCGCGACAGCTATACCGACCGACATTGCGACCGCGTCTCGCAACTGGCCCATGCGATGGGCAACCGGTGTGAGCTTTCCGAAGAGCGGCTTGCCCATCTGGCCTTGGCCGCACGCTTCCACGATGTCGGCAAAATCGGTATCCGCGACGATGTGCTGCTGCATCCGGGCAAACTGGACGAGCATAAGGTGTCGGTCATGCGCACCCATCCCGAACGCGGAGCGCGACTGTTCGCCGCCACCGGCCGCAAGGACGCACAGCAGGTTGCCAGGCTGATCCGCCACCATCACGAAGCCTGGGACGGCAGCGGCTATCCGCATGGGCTGCAGGGCGAGGAAATTCCGCTGGAAGCGCGCATCCTTACCATCGCCGACGCATACGATGCGATGACCTCAATCCGCCCCTATCGCGATCCGATGAGCGGCAACGAAGCACTCGCCATTCTCGATCGCAACCAGGGCCGGCTGATCGACCCGTACCTGCTCGATGAACTGCGTGGCCTGCTGCACGACAGCCGCATCACGGCCTGCTGAATCAGGGGCGGTTCCACCGTACAGGCGACATCATCACCACCGTATTCTGCAAACGGCAAGCCGTCGACCTGATACCGCCTCATCCGCCGCGACGACACCATGAGCCTCTACCACAGGGCTCGTTGAAAGCCCTGCAGCCACCGGCCTTGATAACGCAGCGGCGCCAACCGGATTGCATCACTCAAAGCGCATATTCCCGTCCCGGCAGTTCCCGCAGCCACTCACGCCGTGGCCGCGAAGGCGGGTTGATAGGCGACCGTTCCCGAAGGCGGCGGGCCGATGAACGCAAGTGCCTGGAAATATTCCGCCGGCACGCCGGCAAGCACCAGCGCTGGTTCGGCGACGAAGCCGAAGCGCGCGTAATAGCCCGGCTCCCCCAGCACCACACAGCCGGCCGCGCCCAGTGCACGCAGCTCCGCCAGGGCCCGCTCCACCGGAGCACGTCCCACGCCCCTGCCCTGGTACGCCGGTGCCACCGAAACCGGCCCGAGTCCGTACCAGCCCACCACGCCGCCGGATACCGTCACCGGCGATACCGCCACATGCCCGACCACCTCGCCCTCCTCCTCGGCCACCAGCGACACCATCAGTGCGCCGGCCCGGCGCAGGGCAGCGACGATGAACTGCTCGGTATGCTGCGTATGCGCGGCGTGCTGGAACGCGGCGACCGTCACCGCCTCGATGGCGGCAATGTCGGCGGGAGTTTCACTGCGGATTTCCATGACGACGGCCCACTGCTGCTATCCGCATCACACCATGCCGCGCCCGGATCGGGATTGAAAGAACCGCATAAGCACAGGCCAGCCCGCGGGGAGTTCCAGCCGGTCGCCGTAAACCGGCGCGATGGTGAAACCGGAAGACAGCGACAGGCAGGCATAGACCACCGTGCTACGCAGCTCATGCAAGCCACTGTTTTCAAAGAGCTGTCGTGAGCCTGGCGTGTTGCTGTCGTGGTCTGCAAACGGCTGTGGCGGCAGGCTGCCCGCTCCATTAGCATCGCCAGGATCTGCCATCAGTGAATGAGGAAACGATGAAGATCGACGCCCGACGGATCAGGGCATTGCGCAAGGCGCGGGGCTGGTCGCAGGAACATCTGGCCACTGTCGCCGGGCTCAGTCCGCGCACCGTGCAGCGGCTGGAAGCCGAGGGCAAGGCCTCGCACGAATCGCGGATGGCGGTGGCTGCGGCGTTGGACATCGACCCGAAGCAATTGGCCGGCATCGAAACAGTGCCAGCATCGGTACCAGCCTCCGCTGTAAGCCCGGTGGATCGCGCCAAGATGATTCTGTGGATCGTGAGTCTTATGCTGGCTGCAATCATGTTCCAGCTAGTCGCTGGCTTCATTCTGGGCGGGGATGCCGCCTTGCGCGACAACCGGATAAACGAGACCTGCAAAAACACCCCTGCCGAGTGCGGCCGGTAACTACGGCCCTATTGGGAAATACCTGCCAACCCGGGATAGAGCCCTGAACACTCCCATAAACGACAACACCCGGCATCGACCGGGTGTTGTCGGATATCACGGGGCGATAGTGAGTTACTTCGCCTTGCCCTGATTGGCCACGGCCTCGGCAGCCTTCTTCGCCGCTTCCGGATCGCCCAGGTAACGGAACGATTTGACGGTGAGGTCATCGTTCAATTCGAACAGCAGCGGGATGCCGGTCGGGATGTTGAGCTCGAGGATTTCTTCCTTGCTGACGTTGTTGAGGTACTTGTACAGCGCACGCAGCGAGTTGCCGTGGGCGGTGACCAGCACGCTCTTGCCGTCCTTGAGCTGCGGGGCGATGGCGTCGAACCAGTACGGCAGCACGCGGTCCAGCGTGGTCGCCAGCGACTCGGTGGCCGGCAGCGCGTTGCGGTCCAGGCCGGCGTAGCGGCGGTCGTGGATCGGGTGGCCCGGATCGGCCGGATCCATCGGCGGCGGCGGGATGTCGTAGGAACGGCGCCACACCTTGACCTGCTCCTCGCCGTGCTTGGCGGCGGTCTCGGCCTTGTCCAGGCCCTGCAGGCCGCCGTAGTGGCGCTCGTTCAGGCGCCAGGACTTGTTGACCGGCAGCCAGTCCTGGCCCATTTCAGCCAGCGCGCCCTGCAGCGTGTGGATGGCGCGCTTGAGCACCGAGGTATGGGCGACATCGAACAGCAGGCCCTCCTCCTTCATCAACCGCCCGGCGGTGGCGGCCTCTTCACGGCCCTGTGCGGTCAGGTCGACGTCGACCCAGCCGGTGAAACGGTTGTCGAGGTTCCACTGGCTCTGGCCATGGCGCAACAGCACGAGTTTACGGGTCACTGCGGAGGTCTCCGGATGGTGGGGGTAAGCGCCGGATTGTAGCCGTTTCCCGGAATCAGGCCCGGTGCGGGCGACATCGCGTTGATGCGGGCCGTGCCATGCTGCCCACATGCACGTCAGCGCCTTGCCCGCCTTGCCCGAACAGCCTTCCACGGACAACCTGCGCCAGCTGCGGGCGTTGCAGGGCCGGCTGGCCACGCAGGTGTCGCTGGACGATGCGTTCGACTCGCTGCCGGCGCGGGTGGCCGGGGTGGACAGCGGCCTGGAGGATGAGGGCCGCATCATCCGCGCCGCGGCGGTGCTGCTGGATGGCGGCAACCTGCAAGTGCTGGAATCGACGGTGGTACGGCTGCCCACCACTTTGCCCTATATCCCCGGGCTGCTCAGTTTCCGTGAACTGCCAGCGGCCTGGCAGGCGCTGCAGCAGCTGAAGGAGGTTCCGGCACTGGTGCTGGTCGATGGCCACGGCATCGCCCATCCGCGCGGGCTGGGCATCGCCGCCCACCTGGGCGTGCTGAGCGGCTTGCCAACCATCGGGGTGGCCAAGCGCCGGCTGGTCGGTGACTACGAGGAACCCGGCCCGCTGCGCGGCGACCACCAGCCGCTGTGGCACAAGGGCCGGCAGGTCGGCTGGGTGCTGCGCAGCAAGCCGCGCTGCAATCCGCTGTTTGTCTCGCCCGGACACCGGGTCTCGATACAGCGCAGTCTGGCGCTGGTGCTGGCCTGCCTTGACCGCTACCGGTTGCCCGAACCAACACGCCTGGCCGACCGGCTGGCCTCACGCCGCGATGGCCGCGATCGGTCCCGGTGAAATCCACGGTGACCGCCGCCCGCCGCAACAATCCGTTTCCCTGCCGGTGCCGACAGCGCATCGCGCGCATGCAATCCTGCCGCCCAACGTAACCGGGAGTTCTCCATGACCACGATCATCAATCCGCGCGTACACGACCTCGGCGGCTTCCAGGTGCGCCGCGCGGTGCCGACCCTGCAGGCGCGCAGCGTGGGCTCCTTCGTGTTTGTCGACCACATGGGCCCGGCGATCTTCGCCCCGGGCCAGGGCATCGACGTACGTCCGCATCCGCATATCGGTCTGGCCACGGTGACGTTCCTGTGGGCCGGGCAGATCGGCCATCGCGACACGCTCGGCTCGGAGCAGATCATCCGCCCCGGCGATGTGAACTGGATGACCGCCGGGCGCGGCATCGCCCACTCCGAACGCACGCCGCTGGCGGCGCGCGAACACGAACAGGCCGTGCACGGCATGCAGACCTGGGTGGCGCTGCCAAAGTCGCACGAGGAAACCGACCCGGCGTTCTTCCACTTCTCCGCCGACCAGCTGCCACAACAGCGCCGCGACGGTGCCTGGCTGCGGGTGATCGCCGGCCGCGCCTATGGCGAGGAATCGCCGGTGAAGGTGTTTGCCGACACCCTGAATGTCGCCATCGACCTGGATGCCGGTGCCGAGATCGACCTGGACACCTCGCACGTGGAGCGGGCGCTCTACATCCTGGAAGGCGACGCGCAGCTGGATGGTGTGGATGTGCCGGCCATGCACCTGATCATTCCCGAAGCCGGTACACGCGGCCGCCTGCGTGCCAAGACGCCGGTCAAGGCAATGCTGATGGGCGGCGAACCGCTGGATGGCCCGCGCCATTTGTGGTGGAACTTCGTCTCCAGTTCCAAGGAGCGCATCGAGCAGGCCAAGGACGACTGGCAGGCCGGCCGCTTCGGCACGATTCCCGGTGATGACAAGGAGTTCATTCCGCTGCCGGCGTAAGCGGCCGCGGTCTTAACGATTTAAATACGCCGCCGGTCACGACCTTGGCTTATGTTTCCGCTACCCGCTTCGGGGAACTCTGGGGAAACAGGGGAAACACACGTATGGATATGAGCAAGCGACTGGCGGCCGAATTTCTCGGCACCTTCTGGCTGGTGTTGGGCGGCTGTGGCAGCGCGGTGCTGGCGGCCCATTTCGGTGGCGACGGCAATCCGCTGGGCATCGGTTTCCACGGCGTGGCGCTGGCCTTCGGCCTGACCGTGCTGACCGGCGCCTATGCCTTCGGCCACATCTCCGGGGCGCACTTCAACCCGGCGGTGAGCTTCGGCCTGTGGGCTGGCGGCCGCTTTGCCGGCAAGGACCTGCTGCCGTATATCGTCGCGCAGGTGCTGGGCGGTGTGGTCGCCGCGTTCATCCTGTTGCAGATCGCCCAGGGCAATGCCGATTTCGCCATTGATGGCAGCCAGGCCGGTGCGTTTGCCAGCAACGGCTACGGCGCGCTGTCACCGGGTGGCTACAGCGTCGCGGCCGCGTTCCTGTGCGAAGTGGTGCTGACCGCGTTCTTCGTGGTGGTGATCATGGGCTCCACCCACGGCAAGGCGCCGGCCGGCTTCGCCCCGATCGCGATTGGTCTTGCGCTGACGCTGATCCACCTGATCTCCATCCCGGTCACCAACACCTCGGTCAACCCGGCCCGCTCCACCGCGGTGGCGCTGTTCGCCGGCTCCGGCCAGATCAGCCAGCTGTGGCTGTTCTGGGTGGCACCGATCCTGGGCGCGATGATCGGCGGTATCGCCTACAAGTGGATCGGCAGCGGCAAGTAAACCGTCGCCTGCTCCGTTCTGGAAAAGCGGCCCTCCGGGGCCGCTTTTTTTGTGACCCCGGACCGGTTTTGCAAGTGATGGCGTTTGTGTAATAACGTCAGGGCCACGACTGGCGCGCATGGGGATGCGCGAAACGGGCACGAGGGAACAGACCCACCAGCCGCGCAACCGCCTTCAAACGATCCACACAACTTCCATCGCGCCGGCACCGGGCGATGTTTTATGGGGAAAGCGAAGTGAAGACTGTCCGCACCATTTGTGCCGCCCTGTTGTTTGCCGCCTGTGCCAGCGCCTCGGCCCAGCAGGCCGCCCAATGCCCGTTGCTGCCAGCCAACAGCGGCCTGCACTGGGAAGAACAGCAGCAAAGCGATTTCATCGTCTGCAAGGCCTCCACCGAAGACGGCCGCACCGTACTGAACATGATGTTGACCGCACGCGATCCGGACATGACGCTCAGCCGCGCGTTGCGTGCGGAGAAAGGCGCGTTCGGCGGGGAGTCGATGCACTGGTACAAGCTGGACATGGGCGGCCGCGACCTGCCCGGGCTGGAGTCACGGCGCATCACCGTGGTCAAGCTGGACAAGAAGCGCTATGCGCAGATCTGGATCGAGGCGGCCGACACCAGCGAGCTGGCCAGCCTGCAATCGTTGACGCAGGGGTTGAACCTCAACCCGTCGGCACTGGCCGGCAGCAGCAACTGATCCACCGCATCCGCCCCTGCACGACGGCGCACGGGGCGGATGCCATTCAGAAGCGGCCTTCCTGGTAGTCGATGAAGGCCTGCATCAGTTCCTCGCGGGTATTCATCACGAACGGCCCATGACGGGCGACCGGCTCGCGCAACGGCCGGCCGGCGACCAGGATCAAGCGGGCCTCCTGCGCTCCGGCCTGCAACTGCAACTGGCGGCCACCACCGAGTACGGCCAGCTCACTCTGCGCCACCGCGCGCGCACTCTCACCCTCGCCCACTGCCACGCCGCCTTCGAACACATAGGCGAACGCGTTGTGCCCGGCCGGCAGCGTGTACCGCCAATGGCTGCCGGCGGCCAAGGTGATATCCAGATACAGCGGATCGGTCGCCGGCTGCACGATCGGGCCGCTGACGTCACCGACGCTGCCGGCGATGACTTTGACACTCACGCCCTCGGCGGGTTCGACCTGCGGAATGCGCTCGGGCGCGAACTCCTGGTAGCGCGGATCGGTCATCTTCTCGCGCGCCGGCAGGTTCACCCACAGCTGGAAGCCGCGCATGCGCCCGGACTCCTGTTCGGGCATCTCCGAATGCACCAGCCCGCGCCCGGCGGTCATCCACTGCACGCTGCCCGGGGTCAGCAGACCCTCGTTGCCGTGGTTGTCCTTGTGCCGCATGCGGCCATCGAGCATGTAGGTGACCGTTTCAAAGCCGCGATGCGGATGGTCGGGGAAGCCGGCCAGGTAGTCTTCCGGCCTGTCGGTGCCGAACTCGTCCAGCATCAGGAACGGATCCAGCTCCGGCAACGACGGCGTGCCGATCACCCGGGTCAGGCGCACACCGGCGCCATCGGAAGCGGGCATGCCGCCGATGATGCGGACCACATGGGCCGGGGTTGCAGTGCTCATGTTCAGGCTCCTGGAAAGATGTCCAGACAATGGCGGCTGCCGGCGCCCATGCCAACAGCGCTCCCCGCAACCGTTTGTTCCAGCCATCAATATGGACGGCGGTGGATGCAGCCACCCCCACCGGTTACCCTGCGGGCCCGGACCTGCTCCCCGCCAGGGGGTTGGTCCATAAACGGGAAGCAGGCCACCGGCGCTTCCGGGAAGCGGCCCGGCACAGATGACCGCAATCTCCCCGCCCACGGTTCATGTACAGGTCGTTGTGTGATCACCATCGCCACCCGCCCACCAAACTGCCGCGCCCTTGACCCACGTCAAGGCGGGGGTGTGGGCACCGACGCAGACTGCCCGCATGACAACCGAAGCCACGCCCTCACCCCGTCTTTCTCCCGCCTGGTTGGCCCATGCCCCGCACCGGCTGATGTTCTTCGTCGGCGCCGGCAACGTGCTGCTGGCGATGCTGTGGTGGGCGCTGTGGCTGGCCGCCACCCGCTGGGGAGTGTGGACGATGCCGGAGCTGGCGGTTCCCGCCGGCTGGCTGCATGCCTTCCTGATGCAGTACCTGGTGCTGCCCAGCTTCATCTTCGGCTTCCTGCTGACCGTGTTCCCCCGCTGGATGGGCCTGCCCGACCTGCTGCGCTGGCACTACCTGCCGGTGGGCGTGGGCTTGATGGGAGGGCAACTGGCGATCCTGCTGGGCGCGGCCGGCTGGCAGGCCGGACTGACCGTGGGCCTGTGGATGGCGCTGGCCGGCTGGACCTCGGCACTGTTCACACTGGGCCGGCTGCTGGCCGATGAGAAGGGCAGGACCTGGCATGCACGCTCCTGTTACGCCGGGCTGGTGCTGGGCTGGCTGGGCCTGGTGCTGTTCATCGCCTTCGTACTCGGCGCCGCACCCGGCTGGGCCTTTGCCAGCATCAAGCTGGGGGGCTTCGGCCTCCTGCTGCCGGTGTACGTGACCGTCGCACACCGCATGTTCCCGTTTTTCGCCGGCAACACCGTGCCGGGCTATCGGCCGTGGCGGCCCTTGCCGTGGCTGGGCGCGGTATGGGGGCTGCTGCTGCTGCACTTGGGGCTGGAGCTGGTGCATGGCTACGCATGGCTGTGGCTGGCCGACGTGCCGCTGCTGGCATTGACCGGCTGGGCGGTCTGGCGCTGGTGGCCGCGGGGGCGGATGCCCGGGCTGCTGGCGGTGCTGTTCATCGGCACCCTCTGGCTGCCCGTCACCTTCGCGCTGTATCTGCTGCAGAGCACGGTCTACCTGGCCAGCGGCGAATTCATCCTCGGGCGCGCGCCGATGCATGCCTTGTTCATCGGCTTTTTCGGCAGCCTGCTGGTGGCGATGGTGACGCGGGTGACACAGGGCCATTCCGGGCGGCCGCTGATGATGCCGAAGGTGGCATGGTTCGCCTTCGTCCTGCTGCAGATCGTCGCGGTGGTACGCATCATCGCCGACATCGCCCCGGACACCATGGCCTGGCAGGCCGTCGCCGCGATCGGCTGGCTGCTGGCATTGGCACCGTGGGTGGTGCGGATCGGTCGCATCTATCTGGCACCGCGTGCCGATGGGCGACCGGGCTGAACGATGCCCGGTTGCTCCCGTTCCGCCATCGCGCACGGCCGGCCCGTCACCCTCCGCACAGGCCACGGCTCATGAGCGACGCTATCCCCCACGCCACCGTGCACCTGCTGGACCTGCGCGATCTGCCACCGCCGCAGCCGATGGAGCGGATTCTCGCCCGCCTCGACAGGTTGCAGCCCGGTGAGCGACTGCTGGCATTGACTCCCTTTTACCCGGCGCCACTGCTGGCGCTGCTGGCGCAGAGCGGCTTTGCCTACGATGCGCAGGCGGCCGGCGATGGTGCGCGCCTGGTGATCTGCCACGACACGGATCGACACCTGCTTGGGGCCCCGCTCCCTCCATGAGCGGCCTGGCCTTCGCACAGGCGCCGCCGCCGTGGCATCCGCTGCGTTTCTTGGTCAGCGCGCTGGTCTGGGGGGCATTGGCCGGGGCGTGGCTGCTGCTGGAAGGCGCCCCACTGCTGCATTCGGTGCATGCACCGGCCACCATCGCGCTGGCGCACGTCTTCGCGCTGGGCGTGCTCGGCAACGCGATGCTCGGCAGCCTGGTGCAGTTCCTGCCGGTTGCGGCTGGCAGCCCGTTGCCGCTGGCCACCGCTGTGCCGTTGCTGCATGTCACCTTCAACCTCGGTGTGGCCCTGCTGTTGCCGGCCATCGCCTGGGGTGCGGCGGTCTGCGGGCTGTTTGCCGCGCCGTTGCTGCTGCTCACGCTGGCGTTGTTCGCAGCCCTGGTGCTGGTGGCGGTGGTGCGTGGCGCCGGCAGCCGCAGCGTACGCGCCGGTATCGGACTGGCAGCCACCGCCCTGCTGATCACCATCGGGCTGGGTACGGCCCTGCTGGCGGCACGGCTGGGCTGGATCGCGCCATTCGCACGGCCGCTGACCGGCCTGCATGCCAGCTTCGGCCTGCTCGGCTGGGTACTCGGGCTGCTGGCGGCCGTCGGCACCGTGGTGGTGCCGATGCTGCAGGGCACCCGCACCCTGTCCAGCCGCGGGCAGTGGACCTGGCTGTGCCTGCTCACCGGCATACTGCTGGCCATGGCCCTGCTGGAAATCGCGGGACCTGCATCGCCGGCATGGCTGCCGTGGGTACTGGCCGCGCTGCCGCTGCTGCTGTTCGCCACCACGGTGATCATCCTGCAACGGCATGCGCCCCACCGCCGCGGGCCGGTGCTGCGCCGCTTCTGGGCACTGGGCGCGCTGGCACTGGGTAGCACGCTGCCGGTACTGCTGTGGCACGGGCAGGCACTGCTGGCCGGCGCGCTGGTGCTGGCCGTGGGTTTTCCGGCGCTGGTGCTGGGAATGCTGATGGAGATCACCGGCTTCCTGGCCTGGATCGAACTGCGCCGGCGCGCTCCACGCGGCACCCGTGTACCCGGCGTCGGTAGTCTCTTCGATGAACAGTCCAAGCGCCGCGCATGGTGGCTGCACACCACCGCCGCACTGGCGTTGGCTGGCGCCTGCGTACTGCCCGTGCTGGCACGGCCTGCGGGCCTGCTGGTGCTGCTGGCCTGGCTTTACACCCTGTTTGCGCTGGGTCTTTGCTGGCACTCGGCGATGCACTGGCTGCCCGTTGCCGCCTCGCGCCAGGCAGACGCGGCCACGTCTGCTGCCGGGAAGCAGACACCGGTTTGACTTTAATCAGGCAGGCGGCATTCACCGCCGTTTCGCGGCCCTGAATTGATCCTGATCAACGCTGCATGGGCGCCCTTTCCAAAAAATGGACCCATCGGCCCAACGGCCATTCACGGGAAGGTCTCATGAAGCGCTCGCAACACCCCCTCATCGCCTGTGCCCTGGCTGGCGCCATCGCCGCCGCTTTCGCCGGCAACGCATTCGCCGCCAAGAAGCCGGCTGCCGAAGCGCCGCTGGAAACGATCCAGGCCGTACTGACGGCACCGCCGTTCGCACCGCCGCCGATCACGCGCAAGACGCCGGCCCACGTGGTCGTCGATCTGGAAATGGTCGAGAAGGACATGCGCATGGCCGATGGCGTGAGCTACAACTTCTGGACCTTCGGCGGCACGGTGCCGGGCAGCTTCATCCGCGTGCGCGAGGGTGACACGGTCGAGTTCAAGCTGAAGAACCACCACAGCTCGCACTTCTCCCACAACATCGACCTGCATGCGGTCACGGGCACGGGCGGTGGCGCCGAAGCCACGTTCACGCTGCCGGGCAAGGAAACGCAGTTCACCTTCAAGACGCTCAATCCGGGCCTGTACATCTACCACTGCGCCATGGCGCCGGTGGGCCAGCACATCGCCAACGGCATGTATGGCCTGATCCTGGTCGAGCCGAAGGATGGCCTGCCGCCGGTGGACAAGGAGTTCTACGTGGTACAGGGCGACTTCTACACCGAAGGTGCGCACGGCGAGCCGGGGCTGCAGCCTTTCAGCCTGGAAAAGGCCATCGACGAGCATCCCACGTATGTGGTGTTCAACGGTTCGGTCGATGCCCTGCAGGGTGACAACGCGCTCACGGCCAAGGCCGGTGAAACGATCCGCATGTTCGTCGGCAACGGTGGCCCCAACCTGGTGTCGAGCTTCCACGTCATCGGCGAGATCTTCGACAAGGTCTATACCGAAGGTGGCACGAAGTACCAGGAGAACGTGCAGACGACGCTGATCCCGGCGGGCGGTGCGACGATGGTCGAGTTCAAGGCCGACGTACCGGGCAACTTCGTGCTGGTGGACCACAGCATCTTCCGCACGTTCCACAAGGGCTCGCTGGGCATCCTCAAGGTCGAGGGTGAGGAGAATCCGGAGATCTACACCGGCCAGCAGCACGACATCGACTATCCGGAAGGCGAGCCGCAGGGCAGCCAGTACAAGTAAGCGAGGCACGCACGCATGCAACGGAAGCTTTTCCTGATGCTGTTCCTGGCACCGGCTGCGGCCGGTGCCGTGGAGGCCGATGCGGATTACCGCGACATTTCCGGCGGGCAGTTCCGTTCTTCCGTGCGCTTCGAGGAAACGTCCGCCACGCAGGAAGTGGCGGACTTCTCACTGATGGCACGCCCGGTCAGCAACGCCCAGTTCGCCGCCTTTCTCGCAACCCATCCGCAGTGGCGGCGCGACCGGGTACCGGCGGTGTTCTCCAGCCCCGGCTATCTGGGTCATTGGGCCCAGGCCGACACACCCGGTGACCGGCTCGATCCGCAGGCACCGGTGACCCATGTGAACTGGTACGCGGCCGACGCCTACTGCCGCTCCCAGCAGGCGCGCCTGCCGCGCTTCATCGAATGGGAATATGCGGCCGCCGCCGATGCCACCCGCCACGATGCACGCAGTGATCGCGCCTGGCGCATGCGCCAGGTCAGTGACGGCACCCCGCATGCCGTCGATGCCGCCACCGATGCACCGGCCAACGCCTATGGCCTGTATGGCATGCACGGCGCCCATTGGGAATGGAGCGAGGATTTCGCCTCGATGATGGCCGGCAGCGACAGCCGCGGCCAGGAGGACGGCGATGCCCTGCGCTATTGCGGCGCCAGCGCCATGGCCTTCAACGATCCCGGCGACTACGCCGTGGTCAAGCGTTTCGTACTGCTTTCCGCCCTTCAGCCCGGGGCCACTCTGGGCAACCTCGGTTTCCGCTGCGCAAGGAGCCAGCCATGAACAAACCTGCCGCACTTCTCCTCCTGGGCTTGGCCTTGGGCATCGCACCGGCGACCCACGCCAGTGATGCTCCGGCTGCAGACCCCGCCGCCCTGCCCGGCCAATCGCTGTACCACCTGCCGATAGCCCTCACCGATCAACATGGTCAGACCGTGGAATGGGCCTCGCTGCGCGGCCGTCCACAACTGGTGTCGATGTTCTACGGCAACTGCCACCTGATGTGCCCACTGATCCTGGAGAACGCCAAGGCCGTGCAGAAACAGCTGCCGGCCGAGCAGCACAAGCAGCTGCAGGTGACCATGCTCACCCTGGATCCGGTGCGCGACACGCCTGCGGCACTGGCGGAGGTCGCACAACGCCATCGTGTCCCCGACGAATGGCTTTTCCTGCGCCCGGCCGAAGACGAGGTGCGCGCCATCGCCAACCTGCTGGAAGTCCGCTACCGCTTCCGTGAGGATGGCAGCATCAACCACACCAGCGTGCTGGTGCTGCTCGATGCCGAGGGCCGCGTCCGCGCCCGCAGCGAAGTCGAAGGCATCGCACCCGATCCAAAACTGGTTGCCAGCATCCAGGCCGTACTTTCCGAGCCATGAGTAGCCCCCGCTTCCGGCGCCAACACACTGCCGCCCAGGGACGGGCACCGGCCCACACGGGCGTCCGGCGCAGGAAGCAACAAGCTTCATGATTGCCGGCTCGCTAAATTTCCCCTTGGCGCAGCCGGCAAACGCGCGCTAGAATTTCATCGTCGTATGGGGCGGTAGCTCAGCTGGGAGAGCGTCGCGTTCGCAATGCGAAGGTCGGGAGTTCGATCCTCCTCCGCTCCACCATATGCCTGCAGAAGAGCCGCATCGGAAGATGCGGCTCTTCTCTTCTGGAGACATCCGCCTTCGACGGATTCTTCCAGCAGCGACAGGCAGCGCTTCAGATGCACCGGTTTGCCAAGGCCTGCGCGTGAATTCCACTTTGCATGAGAAATTTCATGGAATTCACTTGCCTAAACCGGAATGCCTACGTAATATACGCGTCCTCGCCGACGGGAACGTCGCCGAAAACAAAGTGGCCGAGTAGCTCAGTTGGTAGAGCAGGGGATTGAAAATCCCCGTGTCGGCGGTTCGATTCCGTCCTCGGCCACCACAAGATTCAAGAGCCTGCAGCGATGCAGGCTCTTTTCTTTTGTCTCAACGAAAAGCTCGTTGCCGCTCCATTGCCGTTCGTGCGGAACTCAGGCCATCGTTGCCATTTCCATATGCATCAGGCAGCTATGGGCTTCGCATCAGCGGGTATCGCCAGCACGACTTGCACCCACGCGATCACCTCAGTCCATACCGCGATGGCGAGCGATACCTCGCACTGTCGCAGGAACTTGGCGGCCTCCATCATTGCGTAGATAGCGCTATGGCTCAGACCCGTGGCGTGCTTGACCTCCGACAGCCGCAGCAGGTGCGGCATGATGTCGAGGTTGATAGGGACGGTGGTGCTCTGGTCGATCATGCTCTGTTCCTTCCTGGCAGGTCATCGTGTGCCACCCGTTGCACCACGTTCCATCATTGACAGCCCGCATCGACTTGGCCATCTTGCCCGGTCAACTCTGTAGCCCGGATGCCCTGCTGTGCGTACCGCATTCTTTTTCCTGCTCGCCATGTCGTCCGCATCGACATTGGCAGCCGCAGGTTCCGAGCCGATCCGCATCCGCTATACCGAACCGGAGCGGACCTATGGCCTGGCATTCATTCCACCGGCCGGCAAAGACTGGAAAGCGGAGAAATGGGGCAGCGGAAACGTCAGGGTCGACTGGAATGCCGGCTCGACCACCAACACCAAGACGATCGAGGCCTATATGACCCGGCCGGATGGCCCGGCCACGCCGATCTCCGGCTATATCGAGAACGTCAGGCGCAGGATCGAAGGGGACTTTTCAAACAGCCCGCTGGTCAGTATCGACAGCCTGCAGATAGGCGAATATCCGGCTGACAGGCGCTGCGTCCGGATCCACCTGCGGCTGCAGCTGAAAGAACCCGCCGCCGATGGACAGCAGCAGTGGACCGAGCAGTACACCTTGTCCTGCGGCTCGCTGCAGTACGCCGATGTCGGCTACGAGCTGCGCTACTTCCACCGCTATGTCGATGCCAACCGCGATCCCCAACTGGAAGCCAAGGCCGACAAAGTGCTGGGCAGCATGGTGATCGAGGAACCCGCCCAACCGAGGTGATTGAAAAGCCTCAGTGTGGGTTGACCTTGCCAATGCAGAACCGTGTCTTTCTTCCTGGGCCGGGGTGATGGCGCCCACCCGCCATTGCAGGTTCACCTGTCCACTTTCCGATGGAGTCTGCAAAGAGAAAGACCGGGGCCATACGAAGGGCTCATAAAGGCGCCCTTCCCTGCTCTGCAGCAACCCACCGGCCAATGGCGGACATTGAGTGTGGAGTCAGCTGCTATGCAGCCCGCCGTTGGCGATCCCACTGGCAACCACTTGTCCGGTCACTTCTGGAAACACGGATGCCTTGCGGTGCGTACCACATTCTTTCTGCTCGCCCTCGCGCCTGCATCCATTGGCAAGGATCAAAGCAACAAGGGCGATGCTCACATGCGGCTTGCGTGTTTTCTCGAGCCACAAAATACTCAGGCCACGACAATGCGTGGCCTGAGTGCTTGTAAATCCTGGCGCCCGAAGTTGGACTCGAACCAACGACCCCCTGATTAACAGTCAAGTGCTCTAACCGGCTGAGCTATTCGGGCGGGGATGCGTATTCTATAGGGTATTCACGCACGATGGTAGGGGTGATTGGCGATCATCGCTGCTGCGCGATACAGCTGTTCGGCCACCACCAGCCGTACCAGCATATGCGGCAAAGTCAGCGGGCCCAGCGACCACTTTTCATCGGCTACCGCTGAAACCTCGGCGGCGTGTCCTTCCGGCCCACCGATCAGGAAGGCCAGGTCGCGGCCCTGCGTACGCCAGTGCTCCAGCCGCTGCGAGAGCTGTTCCGAGCTCAACTGCCGGCCCGGCACGTCCAGCGCCACCACATGCGGATTCCTTGGCAGCGCCGCCAACACGCGCCGCCCTTCCTCTTCGATCGCACGCTTCGGATCACGCCCCTTGCCACGCAGTCCCGGCTCGATCTCGACCAGCTCCAGTGGCAGCCAGTGCGAGAGCCGCTTCTGGTACTCGGCAAAGCCTTGCGCCACCCAGGACGGCGCGCGCTCACCGGTCGCGATCAATCTGGCTTTCATCGGCCATGGCCTCCCGTATCAAAGTCGTTTCCTGCAAACACGAACGGCGCCCTGCGGCGCCGTCGCGTCGATACCTGCCGCCGGATCAGTTTCCGGCGTGGCTTTCGTTGTCGCTTTCCTCGTCCTGCGTGGCAGCGGCCGGCGACTGGTCGCCCGCCATCCACAGGCGCTCCAGCGCATAGAACTCGCGCACGCGCGGCAGCATGACGTGGACGATCACGTCGCCCAGATCCACCAGCACCCACTCGGCCTCGCGCTCGCCTTCCACACCCAGCGGCATGACGCCCAGTTCCTTGGCAAAGCGCACGACTTCATCGCCAATGGATTTCACGTGGCGGGTGGAGGTGCCGGAGACGACGACCAGGTAGTCGGCGACGCTGGAACGACCACGGACATCGATCTCGACCGCGTCCTTGGCCTTCATTTCTTCCAGCGCCGAATGCACGCAGGCGAGCAATGCCGGAACGGAAGGCGGCGGGCTGGGCAGGTGGGTCTTGATGACTTGGGCTTCGGTGGTCAAAGCGGCATAACTCGATAAATAGGACGGTGATTATAGTGAACCCGGCTGCTGCCGGCATTCACGGCGATACATGGCATCCGTACAGGCCGTTTTCAATGATGAAGGCCGCCACCGGCTCCGGCACCTGCGACTGCCAGGGGCCACCGCTGGCGATCATCTGCCGTACCGCCGTTGCCGAACCGGCGTGCAGTGGCTGTCGCAGGCGCAACACCCTGCCAGCCGCTGCCATATCCAGCTCCGCTGCCGAGGATGTCCATGCGCCATGCAGATGCGCGGCCAGCAGCGGCGGCAGGTGGCCGCCATCAAGCGCGCTGCCCGGGCGCTCGGCCACCACGATGTGCGCCAGATCGAGCAGGTGTTCCCACTCATGCCAGCCCGGCAGGCCCAGCAGGCTGTCGGCGCCCATCAGCAGCGCCACCGGCACCTGCATGCCGATCTGCGAACGGATCTGCCGCAGCGTGTCGATCGTCCATGACGGCCTTCCCGGTTGCTGCCGTGCACGACGCAGCTCGCGCAGATCCACCTGCAGGCCCGGCTCACCGGCAACGGCCAGTTGCAGCATGGCCGCACGCTGGCCGGCATCGGCCCCCGGTGGTGCACGATGCGGCGGGTCGGCCGCCGGCATCAGCCGGACAGGCACTGCCAGTTCATCGCGGGCGCTGCGGGCGATCGCCAGATGGCCGTGATGGACCGGATCGAAAGTGCCGCCATAGAACACCTGCAGCGATGCTCCGGTTTCGCGCACGTCCACCTCAGCGTGCGCCACGCACCAGCAGGCGTACCGCTCCCGCCTCGGCCAACGCGATCAACAGCCGCTCCAGCGCGCGCCAGGGATCACCCTCCGTCCGCCCCTTGGCCATGCGGTCGACCTGCGAGGCTTCGGCAACGAAGCGCTCCCAGCGACGCGGATCCGGATGCCGCTGCAGTGCGCGCTTGAACGGCGCCTGCCGTGATTCCCAGATACCTTTGCTTTTCATCTCGGCGGCCAGATTGCCACCGGCGGCATTGACCCGCGCCAGTCCCGCTGTCAGCAGCAGCTCGCGGATCAGGATCGGCATCAGTGCCGCCACGGCCTCTCCCTCGGCGCGCAGACCGGCGAGCATGCGCAGCACCGCCTGCGGCTGGCCGGAGAATGCCGCCTCGCTCAGCCGGAAAACGTCATAGCGGGCAGCATCGGCCACCAGCGCTTCCATTGTTGCCACGTCCAGCACCTGGCCATCGGCAAGCAGTGCCAGCTTGTCGACCTCCTGCGCGGCGGCCAGCAGGTTGCCCTCCACCCGCTCGACCAGCCGCTGCACCGCTGCCGGTTCCGCACGCAGACCCTTGCCGCGCAGGCGCCGCTCGATCCAGTCGGCCAGCTCGTGGGGCTTGATTGCCCAGGCCACCGACAGCACGCCTGCACGCGCCACCGCATCGGCCCATTTGCCCTGGTGGGCCTTGCTCCACTCGCCGGCGGTGATCAGCAGCACCACATCGGTGGGCGGCTGCGCGCAGAAATCACTGATGACCTGCGCGCCCTCTTTGCCCGGCTTGCCGGTAGGCAAGCGCAGTTCGACCAGCCGGCGACTGCTGAACAGACTTGGCGCGTTGAAACTGGAGGCCAACTGCGCCCAGTCGAAATCGCGGCCATCGGCATCCAACACTTCCCGCTCGCCAATACCCTCGGCACGTGCCCGTGCGCGCACCGCATCGGCGGCCTCGAGTACCCGCAGCAGTTCCGGTCCGGCGATCAGGTAGACCGGCGCCAACGGCTGCGATGCCAGCTGGCTGGCAAGCTGCTCAGGACGCAGTTCCATCTAGCCGCGCTCCTGCCGGAATCCAACGGGTGCAGACACGGCCTCAGCCAGCGCCATTGCCGTCATCGGCCGGCTTTTCCTGCGTCCGGGCACGGATCACGCTGTCGATCCGGCGCAAGATCGAGGCCGACATCTCACGGCGCAACTCGTCGGCGAGGATCTCGCGCTCGGTGGCGGTACCGGTGACATCGGTCGGCTGTGAAACGTAATCGCGGGAAATTTCGATCACCTGCTCGGGCACCAGCACGCTGCCATCGGGATGGGTGAAACTGAAGATCACCGCATAGCGCAGGCTGTATTCCTGCGCACGCCCGCTTCCATCGATCGCGATCGGCAGGTCTCCCCAGCGCTCGGAACGGATCTGCAGCCGTGCGAAAGATTCCTTGCCTGCCGCAGCAGGCACATCGTCCTCGACAATGCTCGCACCGGAAGCCCGCAGGCCGCGATTCAGGAGTTTCACCAGCTCGCTGTAGCGCACCGCTGAATCGACCTTCACCGCCGGGGTGTCTTCCGGCAGAGTGAGCGTATTGCGCAGGTGGAAGCCGCAGGCCGACAGGCTCACGGCAAGGAACAGGGGGATCAGGTATCGGGTCATGGACACAGTCTGGCGGAGCCGGCTGGGAGCGGCAACAGAAAACGGCCCGCATCATCGCCCATCGGGTGTGAGCGGGGATGAAACCACATCGCCGGTTCAGCTGTTCCGAAACGCGCACCGTGCGTGCGGTGGCAACGCGCAGCCGGATCAGACGCCCATATGCACCGTCCGCATAGCACTCGCATAAAAACCTGTTGCGTACCCCAGCCCCAAAACCGGGGGCGATCCGCGCGTAGCGCGGATGAAAGCTCAAGGCGCGGCCCCCCAAGTTCCACAAGCGAAACTTGGGGGGGGATCCACCACAGGCGGATCAACCCGCCACGATGTTGACGATCTTGCCGGGGACGATGATGACCTTGCGGATCTCCTTGCCGTCCAGGAACTTGGCGGTGTTCGGCTCTTCCTTGGCGCGGGCCTCGACCTGCTCGCGGCTGGCATCGGCAGCCACTTCGATGGTGCCGCGCAGCTTGCCGTTGACCTGCACCGCCAGGATCAGCGAATCCTTGACCAGCGCGGTGCTGTCCACCTGCGGGAACGGCCGGTCTTCCAGCAGCGCTTCGGCATTGCCCAGCACCTGCCACATCACATGGCAGGCATGCGGGGTGATCGGGTTGAGCAGCAGCACCACCGCCTGCAACGCTTCCTGGCGCACCGCGCGGCCCTGCGCGCTGGCGTCGTCGAACTTCGCCAGGCTGTTGAGCAGTTCCATCACCGCGGCGATGGCGGTGTTGAACGCATGGCGGCGATCATAGTCGTCGCCGACCTTGCCGATGGTCTCGTGGGTCTTGCGGCGCATGGCCTTCTGCCCGGCATCGAGCGCGGCGACATCCAGCGCCGGCGCACTGCCGCCTTCGGCATGCTTGTGCACCATCGCCCACAGCCGGCGCAGGAAGCGTGCCATGCCGTCGACACCGGCCTCGTTCCACTCCAGCGACTGTTCCGGCGGCGCGGCGAACATCGAGAACAGGCGCACGGTGTCGGCACCGTACTTGCCCACCATGGTCTGCGGGTCGACGCCGTTGTTCTTGGACTTGGACATCTTCTCGGTGCCGCCGATCACCACCGGCTGGCCATCGGCACGCAGGGTGGCACCGGTGATGCGGCCACGCTCGTCGCGTACCACATCCACGTCGGCGGGATTGAACCAGTCCTTGCCGCCGTTGGGCAGCTCGCGATAGAAGGTCTCGGCGATCACCATGCCCTGGGTCAGCAGGTTGGTGGCCGGCTCGTTGCTGTCCACCATCCGCGCATCACGCAGCAGCTTGTGGAAGAAACGGAAGTACATCAGGTGCAGGATGGCGTGCTCGATGCCGCCGATGTACTGGTCCACCGGCAGCCAGTGGTTGCCGCGCTTGTCGACCATGTCGCGCGCACCCGGCGAGGTGTAGCGGGCGTAGTACCAGCTGGACTCCATGAAGGTGTCGAAGGTGTCGGTTTCGCGCTCGGCGGCGCCGCCACATTCCGGGCAGGTGGTCTTGCGCCATTCCGGATCGGCCTTGATCGGCGAACCGGTGCCCAGCAGGGTCACATCTTCCGGCAGCACCACCGGCAACTGGTCTTCCGGCACCGGCACCGCGCCGCAGCTGTCGCAGTAGATCACCGGAATCGGGCAGCCCCAGTAGCGCTGGCGGCTGACGCCCCAGTCGCGCAGACGGTAGTTGACCCGGCGCTGGCCCTGGCCCTTGCGCTCGAAACGCTCGGCCAGTGCCTCGAACGCGCCCTGGAAATCCAACCCGTCGAACTCGGCCGAATTGACCAGTTCGGTTTCGCGGCTCTTGTCGCCGTACCAGTCCTGCCAGCGGGTCGGATCGTAATTGCGCTCGTCATCGTTCTTCGGCGACTTCAGCGCGATGACCTGCAACTTCGGCAGGTTGTACTTGCCGGCGAATTCGAAATCGCGCTGGTCATGACCAGGCACCGCCATCACCGCACCGGTGCCGTAGCCCATCAGCACGAAGTTGGCGACCCAGATCGGTACCTGCTCGCCACTGACCGGATGGATGGCCTTCAGGCCGGTGTCCATGCCGCGCTTTTCCTGGGTTTCCAGATCGACCTCGGAAACACTGCCCTGCTTCAGCTCGGCCAGCATGGCGGCCAGCTGCGGGTTGTTCCTGGCCGCGTGCACGGCCAGCGGATGCTCGCCGGCGATGGAAACGAAGCTCACGCCCATCACCGTGTCCGGGCGGGTGGTGAACACGCGCAGCGGGTCCAGCGCGGCGCCATCCACGTCGCGCACGTCGAACTGGATTTCCAGGCCTTCGGAGCGGCCGATCCAGTTGCGCTGCATGGTCTTGACCGAATCCGGCCAGCCCGGCAGTTCATCCAGGCCGTCCAGCAGTTCCTGGGCGTAATCGGTGATGCGCAGGAACCACTGCGGGATCTCGCGCTTTTCCACCAGCGCACCGGAGCGCCAGCCGCGGCCGTCGATGACCTGCTCGTTGGCCAGCACGGTGTTGTCGACCGGGTCCCAGTTCACCACCGAATTGCGGCGGTAGGCCAGGCCCTTGCGCATCAGCCGGGTGAACATGCGCTGCTCGTGGACGTAGTAGTCCGGCGTGCAGGTGGCGAATTCGCGCGACCAGTCGATCGCATAACCCAGCGACTTGAGCTGGCTGCGCATGTGGTCGATGTTGGCGTAGGTCCACTTGGCCGGCGCGGTCTGGTTCTTGATCGCGGCGTTCTCGGCCGGCAGGCCGAAGGCGTCCCACCCCATCGGCTGCAGCACGTTGTGGCCGGTCATGCGCTTGTAGCGGCTGATCACATCGCCAATGGTGTAGTTGCGCACATGCCCCATGTGCAGCGCACCGGACGGATACGGCAGCATCGACAGGCAGTAGTACTTGGGCTTGCTGGAGGTCTCATCGACCTCGAATGCCCGGGTGGCCTCCCAGAACTTCTGGGCGGCGGTTTCAACCTGCTGGGGATCGTAGATGGTGGGTTCGACGCTGGACATGGCAACGGCTGCTGGCGACGGCAAAGCCGTAAAGAGTACCGCAGTGCAACAGACCACTCCAGCCGCCCGCCTCCCGGTGGTGCGGCCCCCTCCGGTTCAGAAGCCGCAAATCCCGGCTGCACCCGTGCGCAGCTGCCGATTCAGCGGCAGCGCCTGCCGCGCGGCAGCCACCACGGCAGCAGCGCCAGCCACACCGCCCAGGAAAGGAAAGCCAGCCGCTGCGCCAGCGCCGCAGGCACCAGGCCCGGCAGCACGAGTGCGCCCAGCAGTACCCCCAGCCCGGCCCCGAGGCAGGCCCATGCCACCATCTTCCAGCCCGGCAGCCGCCAACACCCCACGCCCAGCAGCAGCGTGCCGGGCACGAAAGCGACAATCCACAACATCCACACCCCGGCATGCAGCCGACTGGCCGGTCCATCGATGTCAGCGGTATCCAGCGGCAGCAGTCCCATCGCCACGAAGGCCAGGCCGGCCAGCAGCAGCATCTGCGCGGCCACCCGCGACCAGCGCGATGACGCCTCCGGCAGGGTACGCAGCAGCTGCACCGCCAGCGCGACCGACACCGCCCCCGGCAGCAGCAACGCCAGCAGATTGAAGCTCTGCGCGCGCGGCACGCCGATGGCACCGAGCAGCGCCACGGGGTGCTGCAGCATCGAGTACCCCTCCAGCGCCACGCCGAAACCGAGTACCCCCACTACATGCAGCGTCGCCGCGACCGTCGCCGCCCATCGCATCATTGCTTCCATCCAGATACCTGTTCCAGACCCGCCCAGAAATCCCGCGTACGGCCACTGGCCGCTTCCGCGAACGTACATGTCGTCCGGCCATCCGCCACAACCGGCGGTGACGCCCCTCTCTGTCAATGCACCGCAACAGGATGTCATCACCGACAGCAGTACCGCACGACAGCGATCGCGCCAGTACAGTGCACCAGCTGTCGCCACTTGCCCAGCCGGGCATGCGCGAACCTGCGGCGGATTGCCGCCAGCGGGAGCCCGTTTCGCCCTGCAGGTTGAGAAGCAGGCCCGGCGTCGCCATAAAGGGAACTCCCGTCCTGCCAGCAAGCAACCGTCATGAGCGAGCTTCCCCACGTATTCGACGCCACCACTGAAACCTTCGAAGCCGAGGTCCTGCAAAAATCCCTGCAGACCCCCGTGCTGGTGGATTTCTGGGCCACCTGGTGCGGTCCGTGCAAGACGCTGGGGCCGATCCTGGAAAAGCTGGCTGGCGAGTACAACGGTGCCTTCGAACTGGCCAAGGTCGACGTGGACAAGGAACAGCAGGTCGCCGCCGCGTTCCAGATCCGCTCGGTCCCGACGGTGTTCCTGATCAAGAACGGAGAGATCGTCGACGGTTTCCCGGGCGCGATGCCCGAGGGCCAGCTGCGCGAATTCCTGAGCCAGCACGGCGTCACGCCGCTGGAGGCGCCGGCCGACGCCGGGAGTGCCGAGCCCGCTCCGCTGGACCCGCAGGCCCAGGTCGCCGCGCTGCGCGATGCGGTTGCCGCCGAGCCGGAAAAGGACGAGCTGAAGCTGGACCTGGCGCTGGCGCTGCTCAAAACCGGGGAGACGGGTGAGGCCGGGCAACTGCTCGACGCCCTGCCCGCCAACCTCTCCACCGATGACCGGGCGGTGCGCGCCCGTGCCCGCCTGGACTTCGGCGAGGCCCTGCAGGGAGCGCCGGCAGCCGACGCATTGACCGCCCGCGTGCACAACGATGGCAGCGACCTGGAAGCCCGCTACCAGCTCGGTATCCACCACCTGCTCGGTGGCGAGGACGAGGCCGCGCTGGAGCAGTTCATCGAGATGCTGCGCCTGGACCGCAACTTCCGCGAGGGCCTGCCACGCAAGGCGCTGATCGACGCCTTCCGCGTGATCGAGGATGAAGATCTGGTCGGCCGCTACCGCCGCCGGATGTCCTCGCTGCTGTTCTGATCGCCGCAGGCGTGCCAGAACCCGGCAGGGGCGCCCGTAGCCCCTGCCTTTCCATACGGTCACGAATGTTAGACTGCCGGGCCCCGAACCGGTTGTCTGTCTGATGAAAGCCAGCCTCTTGCGCCACGGCATCAATCTGTGGCCGCCGTTCCTGTTTGCCGGCATCCATGTCACCGCCATCGATGCCGGCTACCGCCACGTGCGGGTCGAGCTGCGCCAGCGGCCGTGGAACATGAATTACGTGCGCACCCATTTCGGCGGCAGCCTGTTCGCCATGACCGATCCGTTCTGGATGCTGTGCCTGCTGCAGAACCTGGGCCGCGACTATTACGTGTGGGACAAGGCCGGCGAGATCGAGTTCGTCAAACCCGGCCGCGGCGTGGTCGCCACCGAGTTCCGCGTCGACGACGCCTTGCTGGATGAGATCAAGGCCGCCACCGCCTCCGGGGAAAAGCACCTGCGCTGGTTCGAGAACGACATCCTCGACACACAGGGCGAAGTGGTCGCGCGGGTGCGCAAACAGGTCTACGTACGCCTGAAACCCGAAGCACGCGAAAAGCGGGACAGCGCCGCGCCGGTATCTTCGCGCTGAAGCCGCAGCGGAGCACCCCTGCCCCGCCCGCCGCGTGCGTCTTTCACCACCCTGATGCGGTTACTGCGGCTCCGGCCGCAATGCCTGCGGCAACGGCACCCGCACTGTGTCCACGCCCTTGTGCCGGGCATAGGATGGTGTTTCCAGCGCACTGCCATCGGCCGCGACGCTGATCGGGCGATGCCGGCGCAGCCCGGCGGGTAGTTCTTCCAGACGATCAGCCAGTGGCATGGCCGCATCCGCCGCCGCGTGCTGCCGCAACCACAACACCGCCTGCAACAGCCGCAGCTGCGCGGCGACATCCTGCTGCCGCTGTCCATACCGGGAATATGCCGGCCCGGAAATGCGGGTCAGGATGCAGCCGACCGCATTGGCCGCACATTCCAGCCGCCACGCCGAGGGCACCGGCATGGCCGGCATGGGGCGGTCCTCTGCAATGACCTGCAAGGTTTCCGGCAGGCAGGCATGGCCAAGCGTCTCGGCCGAACGGGCCACGCTCTTGTCACGGTTGTAGAAGAACTTCGCCGTAGCCGGCGTCGCCCACCAGTCCTCTCCCGCCAGATCGAGGCTGGTACGGGTCATCTCCTCGGTCAGCATGTAGCCGTCACGGATCATCGCGAACTCGCCCTGCAGGCTGGCGCAATTGCTGGCCTGCCTGGGTGACAACGGCGCCAGTGCCGTGGCACAGCTGGCCGGCAGCGGCGTATCGACCGGCAACTCGGCCAGCACATCGGCAAACAGTTCCGCATTGGCCGCCAGCATCGCGCCGCCCACCATGCCGGTGAGCAGGTTTTCCCCGTGATCAAGCAGCATGCGCCCGATGCCGGCATCGCGGCACAGCCCCGCCAGCGCACGCGGACTGTCGCCCTGCACGTGGGCCAGCGCATGCGCGCTCAACGGCACAAACAGCGGTTGCAGTGCCGGCACGGGAGTGGCGGCATCCATGGGCAACGGCGAAAGGTAATGGCCGTGCGCGGCCAGCTCGTCCATGCGCGCCAGCACGGTGGCCTGCGGCAACAGCGCGGCGGCCACCGCCTGCGGCTGCGCGCGTACCTGGGCGAGGCAGCCGGTTCCGTTGCGGCACAGGGTCGGATCACGCGGCAACGCCGCTTCCGCTGCACCGGCCAACTGCGGCATGGCCTGCATGGCGTCCGCGTCCCCCTCACCCCCACTTTCGATCATGCGGGCACGGAAACCAGCATGCCACCTGGCATAGTCGGCGACATAGGCGTCCACCCACGCCTGCCGCTGCGCTGGCGTTCCTTCCATGGCCAACGTCGCCAGGGTGGCATAGGCATTGCTGCCCGGCAGGTCGCGCGGTGCTTCCAATGCCGCCAGCGCGCGTTTCTGCGCCGCCGACAGCGGCCACAGCCGTGAGGCCAGCAGGATCATCACCGCCACCAGCACCAAGCCGACCAGCCCACCGATCACCCGCAACAACGCCTTGCCCATCGACCCTCTCCCTGATGCTGTACGGCAACCGTGTCCCCGGCGCCGCCCCTGGATCCCGCCGCCAGGATGAACAGCGGCCTGCCGTCGTTATATCCCACCCGCAGACGATTCCGCCTGTGCGGGACGGGCGCAACGCTACAATCGCCGCATGTCGCCCGATGCCACCTCCCCCGCTCCCCGTGCCTCCCTGCAACGTCTTTTCCTGACCGGCCTGCTGACCCTGCTGCCGATCTGGCTGACCTGGGTGGTCGTCAAATTCGTCTTTGTCATGTTGTCGGGCATCAGCAGCCCGCTGGTGATCCCGTTGTCCGAACGCATCGCCGCCTCCTTCCCGGACTATCTGGGCTGGGTGAAGGCCGAGTGGGTGCAGGACACCATCGCGCTGCTGGCGACGTTGCTGGTGATCCTGCTGGTGGGCATCCTCAGCCGCCGCGTGGTCGGCCAGCAGCTGCTGCGCTGGTTCGGCGCGATCATCCAGCGCATTCCGCTGGCCAGCATCATCTACGACAGCGCCAAAAAGCTGCTCGACATCCTGCAGACCAAGCCCGGCAGCACCCAGCGCGTGGTGCTGATCGACTTCCCACACCGCGAGATGAAGTCGGTGGGTCTGGTCACCCGCGTCATCCGCGAAACCGGCACCGGCCGCGAACTGGCGGCGGTATACGTGCCGACCACGCCCAACCCGACTTCCGGCTATCTGGAGATCGTGCCGGTGGAGCTGCTGACACCGACCGACTGGAGCGTCGACCAGGCGATGAGCTTCATCATTTCCGGCGGCGCGGTGGCACCGGAAACCATGCCGTTCACCCGCGCCGGCGAGCAGCAACCGAACCCGTCGTAACCGGCCAGGCGGCAGAAAAACGTATCCGTGGGCAACGCAACAGTTACCTGTACCGTTGCCATTGCCGGCACGCACGCGGCTTCACTCATACCCGCTTCTCAGGCAAGCTCCCCCGCCTGTGTGCTTCCGGAACTGTCGATGCCCCCCCGTCTGCCACGTGCGCTCGCCCTTGCCATCGCCGCCCTGCTGATACTGCCTGCCCCCGCCCCGGCCGACGCCGCGCCAAAGAAGGCGCAGCGCACCACCGCCACGCAGAGCCGGGGCAAACCCCGGGCAAGGCCACCCAGCGCACCGCCGCGCCGCGCCGCACCCGGTGCGCCGGCGGTCAAGCAGGACAAGGCCGCGCAGCTGAACCGCATCTACGATGAATACTGGGACGCGGCGATGCGGCTGAATCCGCTGCAGGCCACCTTCCAGGGCGACCCGCGTTTCAACGACCAGTTGCCCAACTTCCTGTCGGCGGCCTCGCGCCAGCAGGCGCACGACTTCATGCTCCAGTGGCGCGACAAGGTCGAAGCAGTCGGCAAGGACGAGCTGCAGGGCCAGGACCTGCTCAGCTACGAGATCTTCATACGCGACGCGCAGCTCTCGCTGGCAGCCGAGCGGTATCCGGCCTGGATGCTGCCGATCAACCCCTACAACAACCTCAGCAGCCTCATCGCGGTGCTGGGCTCCGGTGCCGGCGCGCAGCCGTTCCGCACGGTGAAGGACTACGAGAACTGGTCAAAGCGTTCGCTGGGCGTGCCGGCGCTGTTCGACCAGGCCATCGCCAACATGCGCGAAGGCATGCAGGCCGGCGTGGTGCAGCCGCGCGCGTTGATGGAAAAAGTGCTGCCGCAACTGGATGCGGTGATCAAGCCGACCGCCGAGGAAAGCATTTTCTGGGCCCCGGTGCGCAACATGCCCGAGGACTTTTCCGCCGAAGACCGCGCGCGCCTCAGCGCCGAATACAAGCGCATGATCGAGTACCGGCTGATGCCGGCCTATCGGGCCCTGCGCGGCTTCATCGCCACCGAATACCTGCCCGCCACCCGCACCACCGATGGCCTGGGCACACTGCCCGGCGGCCAGGACTGGTATGCGCACAACATCGCCAGCAGCACCTCGCTGGAAGGCTCCCCGGCCGCTATCCACGCGCAGGGTGAACAGGAAGTGGCCGACCTGAAGCAGCGCATCGCCACGTTGAAAAAGACCGCGAAAATCCGCGGCTCGATGCAGAAGACCTTCAACACGATGCGTACCGATCGCCAGTTCGTGTTCAAGGATGCCGATGCGCTGCTGGCCCACTATGCCGATGTCGGCCGGCGCGTCGACGCCGCGTTGCCGGCACTGTTCACTACCCGCCCGAAGGCCGCACTGGAGATCCGGCCGGTCGAGCCGGAACGCGTGCTCACCGCCAGTTCCTCCAGCTATCAGCCCGGCAGTGCCGATGGCCAGCAGCCGGGCGTCCTGTATGTCAACACCGGCGACCTGCCCTCGCGCAAACGCTGGGGCGTGGCCGTGCAGTATCTGCACGAAGGCATGCCGGGGCATCACTTCCAGCTTGGCGCGCAGCAGGAACTGGCCGCACTGCCGCGTTTCCGCCGTCTCGGCGGCGATGTCGCCTTCGTCGAGGGCTGGGGCCTGTATGCCGAGTCGCTGGGCGAAGAACTGGGTCTGTACAGCGATCCATACGACCACCTGGGCTACCTGCAGATCAGCTTGCTGCGCACGGTGCGGCTGGTCGCCGATACCGGCCTGCATGCGGCCGGCTGGAGCCGTGAGCAGGCGATCGACTACATGGTGAAGAACGCCGACCTCAGCGCCACCGATGCCGCCGCCGAGGTGGAGCGCTTCATGGCGTTGCCGGGGCAGACGCTGGCCCCTCGCATCGGCGAGGCCCGCATCCGCCAGTTGCGCGAGAAGGCGCAGGCCGAACTCGGTGAGCGCTTCGACCCGCGCCAGTTCCACCATGAGATTCTCAAGGACGGCTCGATGCCGTTGGATATCCTGCAGGCCAAGATCGAGCGCTGGATCGCCAGCCAGAAGACCTGATTCCCCCAAGGAGCCGCCATGCGCCGCTGGATGAACCGACTCGCCCCGCTGTGCCTGCTGGCATTCTCCACCGTGGCCATGGCCGGCACCGGCACCCCGGCGGATGCGGGCATTGACGGCCTGATGCAGCGTTACGACGGCCGCTTCCCCGGTGCCGCGGTGCTGGTACTGAAGGACGGGCACCCCGTGTTCCGGCGCGGCTACGGGCTGGCGGTGGTGGAGGACGGCACGCCGGTTTCACCGCAGACCAACTTCCGCCTGGCCTCGGTGAGCAAGCAGTTCACCGCCGCGGCGATCCTGCTGCTGGCCGAGGACGGCAAGCTGTCCATCGACGATCCGGTTAAACAGTGGCTGCCCAGCCTGCCGGCGGTCGCCGACACGGTCACGCTGCGGCAGCTGCTCAGCCACACCAGCGGCCTGCTCGACTACGAAGACCTCATGGATCCGGCCGACACGCGCCAGATCCACGACAGCGACGTGCTGCAGCTGCTGGAAAAAGAGAACCGCAGCTACTTCACCCCGGGCAGCGACTACCGCTACAGCAACAGCGGCTATGCGCTGCTGGCACTGGTGGTGGGCAAGGCCTCGGGCAGCGATTTCGCCAGTCTCCTGCGCCAGCGCATCTTCCTGCCGCTGGGCATGAATAGCACCTACGCCCATCAGGACGGCGTGGACGATGTTCCCAACCGGGCCTACGGCTACAGCCGGATCGACGGCCGCTGGCAGCGCACCGACCAGAGCACCACCAGCGCGGTGCTCGGCGATGGCGGCATCTATTCCTCCATCGACGATCTGGTCAAGTGGGACGCGGCGCTGTATGACCAGCGCCTGCTGCGCCGCAGCTCGCTGCAACTGGCCTTCAGCCCGGCCACGAAGACCGATGAGCCGGACGTGCCGCATTACGGTTTCGGCTGGCGCATCAACGGCGATGCGCTGTGGCACAGCGGCGAGAGCATCGGCTTCCGCAATGTGATCGTGCGTTACCCCAGGCAGAAATTGACTGTGATCGTGCTGAGCAACCGCAACGATCCGGAGCCGTATCCGCTGGCCCTGGCCATCGCCGGCCGCTGGCTGGATACGCCGCGGTGAGCCTGCTCGCGGGCATCCACCACGTCGCGGTGATCGCATCTGACTTTGCACGGTCGCGAGACTTTTACGTGCGCATCCTCGGCCTGCGCGTCATTGCCGAGAACTACCGCGGCGGGCGCGACTCCTGGAAGCTGGACCTTGGCCTGCCCGATGGCGGCCAGCTGGAGCTGTTTTCCTTCCCGGCGCCACCGCCACGCCCGAGCCGGCCTGAGGCCTGCGGGCTGCGCCACCTGGCCTTCCGTGTAGAGGCGCTGGAGGCGGTGATCGCCCACCTGCAACGGGAAGGCATCGCCTGCGAACCGGTCCGCGTGGATGAATACACCGGCCGCCGCTTCACCTTCTTCGCCGACCCGGACGGATTGCCGCTGGAACTGTATGAAGTCCCGCGACAGGTCGAACCCTGAAGCCCGCACAACCATGGCGCCGGGCGACCGTCGCGCACTTCCGTACCGCAGCGAATGTCGATACATTCGGTGCCATACCGGCATCGCCGGCTGTTGAAACAGACCCTGGGAGGGGACGCATGCACAAGACCTTCAAGACCCTGTTGTTGGCCCTGCCGCTGGCCATTGCCGGCATCACCGCCGCACAGGCCGACAACGCCAGCGCCGAAGGCCGCTGGCGCCAGATCGACCCGGATACCCACCGCGCCAAGTCCATTGTCGAGATCAATCGCACCGGCAATGGCGCGCTGCACGGTCGCATCATCGAACTGCTCAACCCCAGCCGCCCCAACCCGACCTGCGACAAGTGCAGCGACGACCGCAAGGGCAAGCCGATCACCGGCATGGAGATCATCCGCGGCATGCGCACCGATGGTGCCAACAAGTGGAGCGGCGGCACCATCCTCAAGCCCGACGAAGGCAAGGTGTACAAATCGAAGATGGAACTGATCGAAGGTGGCGCCAAGCTGCAGGTTTCCGGCTGCATCGCCTTCATCTGCAAGTCGCAGGTGTGGGAACGCATCTGATCCCGGCCGCAATCTGAATAGCGCAGAAACCCGGCTCCGGCCGGGTTTCTGCGTTCTCCGGCCGGGGTTTTCCGGCCTGTACAGCGCGACATGCGATAATCGGCGGTCCCCTGTACTCCCCCAACGGCCATGACCCGTACCGCGCTTGTCACCAATGCCCTGCCCTATGCCAACGGCCCGCTCCACCTCGGCCACCTGGTCGGTTACATCCAGGCCGACATCTGGGTGCGTGCACGGCGGCTGATGGGCGACAAGGTCTGGTATGTCTGCGCCGATGACACCCACGGCACACCGATCATGCTGGCCGCCGAGAAGGCCGGAGTGACCCCGGAAGCCTTCATCGCCAACATCCAGGCCAGCCATGAGCGCGATTTCGCCGCCTTCGGCGTGGACTTCGACCATTACGACTCGACCAACTCGGCCGCCAACCGCGAGCTGACCGAGGCGCTGTACAACAAGCTCGATGCCGCCGGCCATATCAGCCGCCGCTCGATCGCCCAGTTCTACGATCCGGCCAAGGGCATGTTCCTGCCGGACCGCTACATCAAGGGCACCTGTCCCAAGTGCAAGTCGCCGGACCAGTACGGCGACAACTGCGAGGTCTGTGGCGCCACCTACGGCCCGACCGACCTGATCGAACCGAAGTCGGTGGTCTCCGGCGCCACCCCGGAAATGCGCGATTCGGAGCACTATTTCTTCGAAGTGGGCCGCTTCCAGGAATTCCTGCGCGGCTGGCTGGCCGGCGATGTGGCCGTGCCGGGCGTGAAGGCCAAGCTGGCCGAGTGGCTGGATGCCGAAGGCGGTCTGCGCGCGTGGGACATCTCGCGTGACGCGCCCTATTTCGGCTTCGAGATCCCCGGCGCCCCGGGCAAGTATTTCTACGTGTGGCTGGACGCGCCGATCGGCTACCTGTCCAGCTTCAAGAACCTGTGCGCGAAAACCGGCGACGACTTCGACGCGGTGCTGGCGCAGGGCAGCAACACCGAGCTGCACCACTTCATCGGCAAGGACATCGTCAACTTCCACGGCCTGTTCTGGCCGTCGGTACTGCACGGCAGCGGCCTGCGCGCGCCGACCAGGCTGCACGTCAACGGCTACCTGACCGTGGATGGCGCCAAGATGAGCAAGTCGCGCGGCACCTTCGTGATGGCCCGCACCTATCTGGACGTGGGCCTGGCGCCGGAAGCGCTGCGCTACTACTTCGCCGCCAAGTCCTCCGGCGGTGTGGACGATCTGGACCTGAACCTGGCCGACTTCAGCGCCCGCGTGAATGCCGATCTGGTCGGCAAGTTCGTCAACCTGGCCAGCCGCTGCGCCGGCTTCATCTCCAAGCGCTTCGACGGCCAGCTGGCCGCCGAGCTGCCGGACCCGGCCCAGTACGACCGCTTCGTCGCCGCGCTGGCGCCAGTGCGCGAGGCCTACGAGCGCAATGATCCGGCCGCCGCCATCCGCCTGACCATGGCGCTGGCCGACGAGGCCAACAAGTACATCGACGACCACAAGCCGTGGGTGATCGCCAAGCAGGAGGGTGCCGACGCGCAGCTGCAGGCAGTCTGCACGCAGGGCCTGAACCTGTTCCGCGTGCTGGTGGCCGCGCTCAAGCCGGTGCTGCCGGCCACCGCATTGCAGGCCGAGGGCTTCCTCAACGCACCGATGCACGGCTGGAGTGATATCGCCCAGCCGCTCACCGCCCACACCATCGCGCCGTACGTGGCGCTGTTCACCCGTATCGACCCGAAGATGATCGACGCGATGACCGACGCCTCCAGGGACACCCTCACCGCCCAGCCCGCCACCGATGCCAAGCCGACCAAGGCTGAAAAGCCCGCCAAGGTTGAAGTGAAGGCCGAAGCCAAGGCCGAGGGTGAGGCTGCCGCGTACATCGGCATTGACGATTTCGCCAAGCTCGACCTGCGCATCGGCAAGGTGCTCGAATGCGGGTTCGTCGAGGGCTCGGACAAGCTGCTGCGCTTCCTGCTGGACGCCGGCGAGCTGGGTCAGCGCCAGATCTTCTCCGGCATCCGCGGCAGCTACGGCGAGCCGGAAGCGCTGGTCGGCCGCAACGTGGTGTTCATCGCCAACCTGGCCCCGCGCAAGATGCGCTTTGGCCTGAGCGAAGGCATGATCCTGTCGGCCGGCTTCGACGGCGGCGCGCTCGCCCTGCTGGATACCGACGCCGGCGCCCTGCCGGGTATGCCGGTGCGTTGATGGACCAGGGCGTGTCATCGCGGCGCGCCCTTCCCGACCGGAGCCGACCATGCAGCTGGCGCTGTTCGATTTCGACCACACCATCACCACCTGCGACACCTACAGCCGCTTCCTGCGCCGTGTGGCCACACCCGAGCAGCGCGCGCAGGCATGGTGGCGGGTCGGGCCGTGGCTGCTGGCCTATCGGCTGAAGCTGATCTCGGCCGCGCGCATCCGCCGCCGCGTCACCGCGCAGGTGTTCAGCGGCCGCCACGCCGGCGAGATCGGCCAGCTGGCACGCGACTACGCCCGCGAACACCTGCCCGGCATGGTGCGCCCGCAGATGCTGGAGCAGATCCGTTGGCACAAGGCGCAGGGGCATACGGTGGCCGTGGTCTCGGCTTCGATCGATCTGTATCTGCAGCACTGGTGTGAACAGCTGGATGTGCAGATGATCTGCAACCGGCTGGAAGTGCGCGACAACCGCCTCACCGGCCGCTATGCGGACAGCGATTGCGGTCCGCGCAAGGTGGAGCTGATCCGCCAGCTGTTCGATCTGGACAGGTACCAGCGCATCCATGCCTATGGCGACAGCCGCGAGGACAAGCCGATGCTGGCACTGGCACACGAGCGCTGGTACCGCGGCAAATGCTTGACCTGAGCTCCCCTCCCGTAGACGAGGCTGGAGTACGGGCACAGAGCAGGACAAACGAATGATTACCCAACCCTCATCCGACGCTGCGCGCCACCTTCTCCCCGAGGGAGAAGGAAGGGTTGCGCTGGTCGAACGCCTCGACCGCCTGCTGCCGCAGACCCAGTGCGGCCAGTGCGGCTTTGACGGCTGCCGCCCCTATGCCGAGGCGATGGCGCGTGGCGAGGCCGGCGTGGACCATTGCCCGCCCGGCGGTGATGCCGGTGCGCGCGCGTTGGCGCATGTGCTGGGCGTGGCCGCTTTTCCGTTCGACCGCAGCCGTGGCGAGCACAAGCCGCCGCAGGTGGTGATCATTGTCGAAGCCGACTGCATCGGCTGCACCAAATGCATCCAGGCCTGTCCGGTGGACGCGATCGTCGGCGGCGCCAAGTACATGCACACGGTACTGGCCGATCTGTGCACCGGCTGCGAGCTGTGCATTCCGCCGTGCCCGGTGGACTGCATCGAGCTGCGGGGAGTGAGCGGAGAGGAGTAAGGAGTGAGAGAAAACAGGAGCAGTTTTCACCTGTGCGGTGATGCGGGCCTCTGCCTTCGCCTGTTCTCACTCCTCACTTCCCGCTTTTCACTCCTGCTGCTTACGGCACCACGGCGGTGATGACGATCTCGATCTTCCAGTCCGGTTTGGCCAGCTTAGCCTGCACGGTGGCGCGGGCGGGCGTGGCACCGGCCGGCACCCATGCTTCCCAAGCCTGGTTCATGCCGGCGAAATCGGCCATGTCGGCCAGGAAGATTTCCGCACGCAGGATGTTGGTTTTGTCGGTCACCGCCAGGCGCAGCAGCTCGTCGATGGCGGCCAGCACCTGTTCGGTCTGGCCGACGATGTCGGCACTGGTGTCTTCCGGCACCTGCCCGGACAGATAGGCGACCTTGTTGAAGATGGTCATTTCCGACATGCGCGGACCGGTATCGAAGCGCTGGATCATGGGGCTGATTCCCTGTGGTGAGAGTGGCCGTTATTGTGACCTGAACCGGAAGTTTCAGCTGGTTCTTTGCGCCCGGCGCGCCACAACGCGAGGGTGACCATCAGCAGCCAGCCCACCACCAGCGCAATCACCAGCTTCTGCCCCAGTCCACGCGGACTGGCGCGCCACAGCACATGCCCCCACAGCGCGGCGAAGGTCAGCCACGCCCACCACCACGCCGGACGATGCCAGCGGCGCCAGCGCGCGTCGCGACCGAAACACCAGGCCTGCACCAGCATCGCCACGGTCACGCACAGGAACGCCATCTGCGCCGACAGTCCGTGTACCAGCGGCGCCAGCAACGGGGTATACGCCGGCAGCCAGCTGTCGCCGATCGCCACCCCCGCCAGTCCCAGCCCGGCCATGCCGAACAGCGCGACCGGCAGGCCACGACGGGCAGCCCCACGCAGCTGCCCGTACAGGCTCCCGCCCAGCAGGATTATTCCCACTGCCAGAAAGCAGTAGGCGCTGCGCAACCACAGCCCGCCGGGACCGTGCAGGTACAGGCTGAGCGTGGCACGCACCCAGTCCAGATCGCTGCGGACGAACTGCAGCCACGTCGCCGTGACGGCGAACAGCAACACTGCGACAAGCACCGTCGGCGCCGCGCATCGTTTCAATCGCATGGGCAGGGAGGCAGGCAGGGGCAAGCTGATCCGGGAGCCGGCGGCGGGATGGAGTACCCGCCTATCGTCACGGCAGGCATTCCGCGGTCAGCCTTCCACGTCCGGATGCCGCTGCTGCCATTCGGCCAGCGCCTGCCGGTACCGGCTCACCTCTTCGGCATACAGGTCCAGCACGCACAGCGGGCAGCCACTGTCGCAGCACTCGTTCGGACCGGGTTTCTCCGGCGGTTGCGGACGCGGGTCCGGATCAGGAAGGGGAATCACATCGGCCACAGACATCACACCGGCAGTTCATCGACCCTCATTCTAGCCAGCGGTGCCGCTCATGCCGTAACCCGCCGCAGGTTGGCGCGGGCCGCCGCGTCATAGCGGTCGTGGAAGAAGTCGCTGAAGAAGATGCGTGGTTGTGCCAGCACGCCTTTCAGGAACCGGCGACGGTTGAGCCGGAACAGGAAGCCGGGCACCTTGCCGCGATATTCCTCGGCGATGCCCCGGTCATAGGCGTCGAACACCGCTTCCGGTGCGCCGAGGATGGCCATATCGCTGTCCAGGAACAGCGCGGCATCGGCATCGAGTTCCTCGGCGCGCAGGCTGCCATGGCGCGCGGTCAGTTCGATCAACGCCATCACCCGTGCCACATCGACATCGCTGTCGGCCAGCCAGCGCGTGATCGCCACCTGTGCCAGCTGCGCCGAACGCAGCTCGTTGTCGCTGCGCCCGGCCTCGTAGATCGCATCATGGAACAGCACCGCCAGCAGCACTTCCAGCGGCTGCTGCCAGCCGGGGCCGGCGGCGACATCGCGGTAGTGGTGCAGCAGCGCCTGTACATGGGCGAAGTTGTGATAGGCCCGCGGCGGTTGCGCGTAGGCGGTTTTCACTTCGGCCAGCAGCGGCGGTGGCAGTGACAGCAGCAGATCGTCCATACCCGCATCTTCGCAGGCCGGCGCGTGGCTGCAAGCCCGCTACCGCACCTTGGCGCGCCTGCTCAGCCCAGTTGCCAGCGCCCTTCGAGCTGGTAACGGGTCTGGCCGAGGAAGCTGCGGATCAGCACGAATTCGCGCACGAACCAGCGCAGCGGCTGCACCGGCTGCAACGGCAGGCGCCGCTTGTCGTACAGCAGCGTGATGTGCGGGGTGAAACGGGTGTCGGGCTTGCCACCAACGCCCTGCAGGCAGCGTGCCAGCTCGGCGTGCAGTTCATGCAGCAGTTCGGCGCCATAGTCGCTGCGCAGCACGAACGGATTCTGCCGGTTGCCGGCAAAGCTGCCGGCCTGGTCGAAACAGACCTCGAATTCAGGCATGCGCACCCGCGCCGCCGCCTGCTGCACCCGTGCCAGCAGGCTCGGCGGCAGGCCGGCGTAATCGCCCAGATGATGCAGGGTGACATGCAGGCGTTCGCGCGCCAGCGGATGGCCGGCCAGACCATGGTCCTCACGCAACCCTTCGGCCAGCTCGACAATCCGCGCGGCGGTGGCCGGGTCCGGCATCACCGCGAAGAACAGCCGCTCGGTGGGAATGTCGCTGCCAAGGCCCAGCGAAAGCTGCGCCTCGGAAGAAGGGAGATAGTTGGTCATGGTGGGACGTGAAAGGCCGGCCGGCGCGAAGCTGTCCTTGCCGCGGACAAGACTGTCTGGGGCCGCGGATACTAGCAGACCCCACCCGCAACGGCCCGGCACTGGTCAATTTTTGACCAGGCTTCGCAAGGCCGCGCCGGACAAGGCGCTGCGCCGCTTATCCACACCTTTGCCAAGTGCTGGTCCACACCCCCTGTGGATGAACGGCGTACAGCGCCATCACACCTCCACAGGCATACACTGGCGGCGTCACAACCGCATCCGGGTGGTCGCCATGACCGGTTGGAATGCCCTGCTCCTGCTCGCCACCACGGGCCTTGCGCCTGTGCCGCCCACTGCGCCCCTTGAAGTGCCACCCGCCGCCGAGGTGATGCGCATTCCACCGGAGCTGCAAGCGCAACTGCAGGCGCGGGTGATCCGCCCCGCCAACTCGCCGGAACAGCGCCTGCAGCGACTGGTCGAACTGGTGTTCCAGCCTGACGGACTGGCCCTGCAGTACGACCCCGAGGCGACCTTGAGCGTGGGCGAAGTGTGGCGCCAGCGCCGCGCCAACTGCCTGTCATTCTCGCTGCTGTTCGTGGCGCTGGCGCGCGAGATCGGCGTGGAGGCGCGCCTGCAGGAAGTCGGCCAGGTGGTCACCTGGTACCAGGACCGCGGGCTGCTGTTCAACGCCGGCCACGTCAATGTCGGCATGCGCGTGCAGGGCCGCCACGCCACGCTGGACCTGGACCGCAACGTGCTCTATGACCGCCGCGGACCGCGTGCGATTTCCGACCAGCGCGCACTGGCGCATTTCTACAACAACCTCGGTGCCGACCATCTGGCCGCCCATGACCCCGCCCTGGCACGCCGGTATTTCGAAGCGTCGCTGCGGATGGAGCCGCGCTTCGTCCCGGCCTGGAACAATCTCGGCGTGCTCGACTCGCGCAGTGGCGACAACGTGGCCGCCACCCGCGATTTCGACAGGGCGCTGGCGATCGACCGCAACCACCCTTCGGCACTGTCCAATGCCAGTGCGCTGTTCATCCGGCTGGGCGACACGGCCCGCGCGGCGCCACTGCAGAAACGGCTGGCACAGGTGCGCAAACGCGACCCGTTGTATCAATTCATGCTGGGAACCGAAGCGGAGCATGCCGGCGACTACGCACAGGCCGTGCGCTACTACCGCGCGGCGGTGGGGCTGCACGGCAACGCCCACCAGTTCCATTTCGGGCTGGCCCGCGCCTATTTCCTCAACGGCAACAACCGCGCGGCCGGGCGGGAAATGGAACGCGCGCGGCGGCTGGCCGATACCACCGGGCAGCGCGCGCGTTACCAGGCCAAGCTGGACAGCCTGCGGCGGCTCCAGGCCCGCCGCAGCGTCCATTGAAGCGCGGGCTCAGGCCTTGCGCAGGAAACAGGTCTTCAGCACCAGCCCCTTGATCTTGTCCGAGTTGCCCTCGATGTTCTCCGGATCGTCCTCGACCAGGCGGATGTTGCGGATCACCGTGCCCTGCTTGAGCGGGATCGAGGAACCCTTGACCTTCAGGTCCTTGATGACGGTGACGGTATCGCCGGCCACCAGCACATTGCCGTTGCTGTCACGCACCACCATCGCATCGGCATCGGCTTCGCCGGGCATCCATTCGTGGCCGCAGTCGGCGCAGATCCACAGCGCGCCATCGGGATAGACGTTCTCCAGCGAACACTGCGGGCAGGATGAGGTAGGCATGGTGTCTCCAGGACAGCGTGAAAGACCCGGTATTGTAGCCGCTCGGGCCCATGCTCCCCGCGCACGCCATGCGCCCGCCAGCGCTATCCACCTGAACCATGGGCCATGGCCCGCCGCGCCACCCGTAGTAAAGTGCGCGGCCGCTTTCCGCATGACTCGGCCAGATGAAACTCGGCATCGATTTCGGCACCAGCAATTCCGCCGCTGCCGCCCATATCGACGGCACCTCCGTTCCGATCCGTTTCGGCGAGGCGCTACAGTTCCGCACCACGGTGTATTTCCCCGGGGTGATGCGCGACCCCAACGATTTCGAACTGACCCCGGCACTGGAACAGCAGGTCGAGCAACTGGTCGAATCGGCGCGCCGCGACATCCGCGCCAGCGGCATCAGCCGCCGCCCCGAACAGCTGCGTGCCGATGCGCTGCGCGTGGTGCGCCGGCAATGGATGGAAGAGCGTATCCGCGAGCCGCAAAGCTCCACCACGCTGCTGCAGAACGCGCTGTATGGCGATGAGGCACTGGAAGCCTATTTCGAGGAAAACGAAGGCAACCTGGTGCAGAGCCCCAAGTCGATGCTCGGCTACAACCTGCATCCACGCGCGCGGCAGACCATCACCGGCATCGCCACCCACATCCTCGAACACATCCGCCTGACCGCCTCGCGCCAGCTGCGGCACAACGTGCGCAGCGCCGTGCTCGGCCGGCCGGTGCAGTTCCGCAGCTCGATCGGTGCGGCCGGCAACGACCAGGCGCTGGAGATCCTGCGCAGCGCGGCACTGGCCGCCGGCTTCGATGAGATCGAATTCCTCGAGGAGCCGGCCGCCGCGGCGATGCACTACCACGCGGTCAGCACGCAACGGCATGAGGCGGTGATTGTCGACGTCGGTGGCGGCACCACCGATATCGCCCATGCCAGTGTCGGCGGTGACAGCGCGCCACAGATCCACCGCGCCTGGGGCATCGCCCGCGGCGGCACCGATATCGATCTGGCACTGAGCCTGGCCTGTTACATGCCGCTGTTCGGACGCGGCATCACCCGCGTGCCCACGCACCACTACGTGGAAGCGGCAACGGTGCAGGACATGACCCGCCAGCGCGATTTCCGCCAGCACGACTACCGCGCGGTGGACGCACCCTACGGTCCGCGCCTGCAGGCATTGCAGGACACCGGCAACACCGCGCGCCTGTATCGCGCCGTGGAAGACTGCAAGATCGCGCTGAGCACGGACACACTCCACGCCAGCCCGCTGGATTTCATCGAACCCACGCTGGTCGTGGAGACCGCCGCGCCGCAACTGGCCGACGCCGCGCGTGGCTATCTGGATCAGCTGGAAGCAATGCTGCAACAGGTCCGCGCCGATATCGGGCCGGCACCGGCGGCGGTGTTCCTGACCGGCGGCATGTCGCGTGCCGGCTATATCCAGCAGACCGCGGCCGGCGTGTTTCCGGAGGCGACGCTGGTCCAGGGCGATCCCTCGTTCGGCGTCGTGCAGGGGCTGGCACTGGCGGCAAGCCGGGACTGAGCAGGCATCCTCCGCACCATCGCGGCCGGTATTCCCGGCTGGCGGCAGCGCTCCTGCTCATCGACAATCAGCCCGCGCCGGATAGCGCTTTCCACCGCCGTTCCAGCGCAACACGGCATCACGCCCCACAAGGATTTCCAGGATGAAGCACTACCTCCCACCCTCGCTGCAGCAGTGGTTCCAACCGATCAACACCGTGGTCGGGATCCTGCTGATCCTGCTCGTGGCCTGGTTGCTGCGCCGGCTCACGCGTCGCCTGCTGGCCCGCCTGGGCCGGCACTACACGCTGCCGGCACAGATCGAGGTGGCGATCCGGCGACTATCCAATTTCGTCATCTGGACCGCCACGGTGCTGGCCCTGCTCAACCAGATCGGCGTCGCCCCGTCGGTGTTGTGGACGGCATTCACCGGCTTTGCCGCCGTCGGCGCGGTGGCGTTCTTCGCCGCCTGGAGCGTGCTGTCCAACATCTTCTGCACCTTCCTGATTTTCACCACCCGGCCATTCCGCCTCGGCGACTGGATCGAGCTGCTGGAAAATGGTGAAAAGCCCGGCCTGAAGGGCCAGGTCATCGACATCAACCTGATCTACACCACCCTGCAGGAAGTCGGCGCCCCTGCCGGCACCACCCTGATGCAGATCCCCAACAGCCTGTTCTTCCAGCGCGGCCTGCGCCGCTGGAAGCCCGGCAGCGAGCCGGCCAGCAGCACGCCAACGCTTCCGGCGGAAGGCATTCCTGCTGCCAGCGCATACCCGGCGACCGGTGGCTCGATGGCTGCACCCAAGGAAGATGCGTGATCGCCCGCACAACATCGGCGCCTGCGCTTTGACAGCAGGTGAGCGCCCTTGCCACGCTCGCCCGCTGTTTGCCAAGGAAGTCATCAGATGAAGCCGTTGTCCCCGGTTTTGACCCCATTGCTGTTGTGCGTGCTGGTGGCCGCCATCGGCCTCACCTGCAGCGTCAGCGCGCAGGCCCGCGCCGCCGACACCCTCGCGCTGGCCACGCTTTCCGATCCCGATCACGACAGCGACGCGGATCTGGATGAAATGGACGATGACGACATGTCGCTCGATGCCGACGGCAACTTCGACCCGGCCGCGCATGTGCGCCGTCAGCTCGCCCGGCAGCCCACGGCGCGCGGCAGCGGTGGCCCGCCGCAGGCATGCTTGCTCAGTGGCCGCGTCACCCTCGCCGGCCACACCGAGGACATCCGTGATTGCATGGCCTCCGGCGGGCGCTACTCCAAGGCCGAATTCGAGCGTGCCTGCGAAGGGCTGGCCAACGGGCTGAACGTTGCCGGCAACGCGCCGGCGCGCATCGACTACCTGCCACGCTGCCCCACGCCTGCACAGGGCAGCTGCCGCAATTTCATGAACTCGGGCATGGATGCGTACTACTACCAGCGCACCGACCTCACCCCGCTGCCGGCCTCCTGCGCCGGTGCGGGCGGTACCTGGGTACCGGCCGGCTGACACCCACGCCATGCCTGCGGGGACGACCGGGCTTACCGGTTCGTCCACCGCAATGCCCTGCCCCGGAGTGCTGCGGGCGGCAGGAGCGGTTCCACAGCCCTGGCGTGATGGGCTGCTGCGTTTCATCCGCATCCGCTTTGCGCGTGCGAAAATTCCCGCACTGACCGCCCCCACCGGTCGCCGCTCCAGCTCTCGATGCCTTCTTCTCCGGTTTCCTCCTGCCCTGCCCCACAGGCCGGCGACGCTGTTCCCGTTTCCGCAATCCACGCTCCGCGCAATGACCGCCAGCGCTGGCTCAGCGTCATCGCGCTGGCGCTGGCCGCCTTTATTTTCAACACCACCGAGTTCGTCCCGGTCGGGCTGCTGAGCGATATCGGCGCCAGCTTCGGCAAGCCGATCGAGCAGGTCGGGCTGATGCTGACGATCTATGCGTGGGTGGTCGCGCTGACCTCGCTGCCGTGCATGCTGCTGACCCGCAACTTCGACCGCCGCCGTCTGCTGCTGGGCGTGTTCGCCCTGTTCATCGCCAGCCATGTGCTCTCGGGTGTGGCCTGGAGCTATCCGGTGCTGATGGCCAGCCGCATCGGCATCGCCCTGGCGCATGCGGTGTTCTGGTCGATCACCGCCTCGCTGGCGGTGCGCGTGGCACCGGAAGGCAAACGCCCGCAGGCACTGGGCCTGCTGGCCACCGGCACCTCGGTGGCGATGGTGCTGGGCATTCCGCTGGGCCGCATCGTCGGTGAATGGCTGGGCTGGCGCATCACCTTCATGGCCATCGGCGGGGTCTCGCTGCTGGTGATGCTGGTGCTGGCACGGCTGCTGCCGGCCCTGCCCAGCCAGAACAGCGGTTCAGCCAGCAGCATTCCACTGCTGCTGCGACGCCCGGCGCTGATGGCGCTGTACCTGCTGGTGATGGTGGTGGTTGCCGCACAGTTCACCGGCTACAGCTATATCGAACCGTTCGTGCAGGCCATCGGCGGCTTCGATGCGCACGTCACCACGCTGGTACTGCTGCTGTTCGGTGGCATGGGGTTTGCCGGCAGCGTACTGTTCTCGCGCTACGGTCTGCGCTGGCCGCGCGGTTTCCTGCTGACGGCCATTGGCACCCTGGCCGCCTGCCTGTTGCTGCTGCGGCCTGGCCTGGGCAACCTGGGCGCGCTGTACCTGCTGGTTTCGGTGTGGGGCGTGGCGATGATCTGCTTCTCGCTGTCGATGCAGTCCAAGGTGCTGCATCTGGCCTCGGATGCGACCGATGTGGCGATGGCGCTGTTCTCGGGCATCTTCAATATCGGCATCGGCGCCGGCGCGCTGATCGGCAGCCAGGTCAGTCTGCATCTGGGCATGCAGCATATCGGCCTGGCCGGTGGCCTGATCGCCAGCGCCGGTGGACTGTGGTGGCTGCTGGCGATGCTGCGCTGGCGCGACAGCTTCCAGCTGCGCGTGGACCATCGCTGAAGGTTGCGCCGGCAACGGCTACCGCAGCTGGCTGTCCTTGCTGCCGCGCCGGTTGTAGCCGCTGAACGCCTCGTCTTCGTCCTGCGCCTGCTGGCAGGCGACGCACAACCGCACGCCGGGCACCGCCTTGCGCCGCGCCTCGGGGATCGGCGCGTCGCATTCCTCGCAGTGCTCAAGTCCAGGCCCGCTGGGCAGGCGGCTGCGGGCGCGCTTGATCGCGTCCTCCACCGTCGCGTCGATCTGATCCTGAACGGCGGTATCGCCCGCCCAACCGGTGGCCATGGCTGCCGACTCCGAAGTGACCGGACTGCAGACTAGCGCAGTTGCTTGAACACCGGATCAACGCTGCCGCGGTTCACCACATCAGATCGTCGGGCACCTGGAACTGCGCGTAGTAGGCATCGTCCTCGGCGTTGCCGGTGGACGCCGGCGTATCGGCGCTCTGGCCGTGGTCGAGCACGATCAGATCGGCGGCCCGCTCACGCACCTTCTCGGCGGCAACACGCGGCAACAGCTCGAAGCCCTCGCCGTGACGGACGATCACCACCGCACCGTCGGCCAACTGTTTGCGCAAGGCCTCGGTAACCAGCAGCGTACGGATCAGCGTACCGTCATTGAAACGGTATTCCTGCTCGCCGGCACGCGGCAGCTTGCGGTCGGCGATGATCTGCCGGGCCTGCGCGCGCAGTTCCTCGGCACGGCGCTGGGCATTGCGCTCGGCGGCCAGCAGGCGATCGGCCTCGGCCTTTTCGGCGCGCACGCGCTCGGCCTCGCGCTGGCTCTCGGTCATAACCGCCGGACCTTTGCCATGGCGCGCCTTGACCTGCTCGCGCGCCACCTGCGAGACCTGTGATTTCTTGACCAGCCCTGCCTTGAGCAGCTGTTCCTGCAGCGGATTCGCCTTTGCCATGTTCGTGATTCGGGTTTCGTGTTGCCGTGGCCTGCCATGATAGCGGCCAGCCCCACGCCCTGCCGACACATCGATGCACACCCTGAAGTACCTGAACGGTTATCCCGAGCACCTGCAGCAGCGCGCCCGCGAACTGCTGGACGCCGGCAAGCTCGGCGAGGCGGTGCGCAAGCGTTACGCGCAGCCGCACACGGTGCGCAACGACCGCCAGCTCTACGACTACGTGCAGGCGCTGAAGGACCGTCACCTGCGCCAGTCGCAGCCGCTGGGCAAGGTGCTCTACGACGGCAAGCTGCAGGTGCTCAAACACGCGCTGGGTACCCACACCACCATTTCCCGCAACCACGGCGGCAAACTCAAGGCCAGCCGCGAGATCCGCATCGCCAGCGTGTTCCGCGACGCGCCGGCCGAGTTCCTGCGGATGATCGTCGTGCATGAACTGGCGCACATGAAGGAGGCCGAGCACAACAAGGCCTTCTACCAGCTGTGCCTGCACATGGAGCCGGATTACCACCAGTACGAGTTCGATCTGCGCCTGTATCTGACCGCGCTGGAACACGAAGGCAGCTGAACCGGCCATCGCCGCTGCCGGCCAGCGGCGCTACACTCCCCGCCCGCCTTGACCTTGCAGCTGCCATGACCTCCCCGATCCGTCTCGACAAGCGCGTGTCCGCGCTGCTGCAGTGCTCGCGCGCGCAGGCCCAGCAGTACATCGAAGGCGGCTGGGTCAGCGTCGATGGCGTGGTGGTGGAAACCCCGCAGACGATGGTCACCGGCGAAGCCGTCACCCTGGCTGCCGAGGCCAGCGCCGAAGCCGCCGAGCCGGCCACCCTGCTGCTCAACAAGCCGGCCGGTGCCCGTGCCGCCGATCTGCTGGCATTGCTGGTCGAAGACAACCGGTTTGCCGACGATGCCTCCGATATCCGCCTGCTGCGTCGCCATTTCCAGCGGCTGGACGCCCTGATGCCGCTGGACGATGGCGCCAGCGGGCTGGTCGTATTCACCCAGGACTGGCGCGTGCGTCGCCACCTGCTGGAAGCCGGCCCGACACTGGAGCAGGAGTACATGGTGGATGTCAGCGGCGAGCCCACGCCGTGGGCAATGCCCAAGCTCACCCAGGGGCTGGTGTACCGCAATCGCGCGCTACCCGGCTGCAAGGTCAGCTGGCAGAGCGAGCAGCGGCTGCGTTTTGCGATCAAGGATGTGCAGCCGGGCCAATTGCCGTGGATGTGTTCCCAGGTCGGGCTGCAAGCCGGCCAAGTCCGTCGCCTGCGCATCGGCCAGGTGGGATTGAGCAAGATGCCCGAAGGCCAGTGGCGCTATCTCCCGGCCGGCCAGCGCTTCTGAGCGCTCGCTTCGGGAAGCACCGCAGCGCCCGCTGGATTTGGTCCACGCAAGCGGCCAGCGACGTCAGCGGGAGATCATCGTCCTACAGCAGACGCAGCAACGCCGCCGCAGCCGCACCGGCCAGCACCACCACCAGGAACGGCAACCGCAACAGCAACGCCAACGCGGCGGCGATCAATGCCCCCAGCCGCGCATCCAGTGCCAGGCCGGCGCCCGCAGACACCGTGTTCATCGCCGTCAACGAGGCCAGCAGGCCGATGGTCAGGCAGCCGGCCACCCGGCTCATGCGCGGTGACTGCAGCCAGCGCACCGGTACCAGATAACCGGCGAACTTGATCGCCCACGCCGCCGCGCACCCCAGCAGGATCCAGCCCCACAGCATCATTGCACCGGCTCCTTGCCGGTGTCTGGCGCCACATCCGGCTCCAATCCTTCATCGGCCGGCCCCTGCCCGAACCAGCCCCACAACGCCGACACCGCGGCTGCCAGCAGGATCGGCAGACCCGGCGGCAGCCATGGCAAGGCCAGCACCGTGACCAGCGCGCAGACCACGGCAATGGTCACCGGTTCGCGCGAGCGCAGCCGCGGCCACAACAGCCCGAGGAATGCTGCCACCGCCGCCCCATCCAGGCCCCAGCGGCGCGGATCGCCGAGCGCATCGCCCAGCAATGCTCCCAACAGGGTGAACAGGTTCCACAGCACGAACACGCCGATACCGGCCACCCAGAAACCACGGCGCTGTTCGGCCGGATCGGTCTGGCTGGCAGCGGTGGCCGCCGATTCGTCAATGGTCACCTGCGCCGCCAGCGGCTTGAGCCACCCGCGCGGCTGCAGCAGATGGTTGATCTGTGCCCCGTACACCGCGTTGCGGATGCCCAGCAGCGTGGCCGCACCGAACGCCGCCGCACCGGTACCACCGGCCGCGATCACGCCGATGAAGGCGAACTGCGAGCCTCCGGTGAACATCAGCAGGCTCAGCGCCACCGTCTGCAGCACGCTGAAACCCGAGGCCACCGCCAGCGCGCCGAAGGAGATGCCATACAGGCCGGTCGCCAGCGCGATCGACAGGCCGATGCGTACCGCCGGGGTGAAGCGCTGATGCATGGGGTCAACCTCGCGCGCGCGCCTGTTCTGCGGCGGCGACGAACACCACGTCGGTGGAGGAGTTGAGCGCGGTTTCAGCCGAGTCCTGCACCACGCCGACGATGAAGCCCACCGCCACCACCTGCATGGCGATGTCGTTGGAAATGCCGAACAGGCTGCAGGCCAGCGGAATCAGCAGCAGCGAACCACCCGGTACGCCCGAAGCGCCACAGGCCCCCACTGCCGCCAGCACGCTCAGCAACAAGGCGGTCGGCAGGTCCGCGGCGATGCCCAGCGTATTGACCGCCGCCAGCGTCAGCACCGAGATGGTGATCGCCGCACCGGCCATGTTGATGGTCGCCCCCAGCGGGATCGCCACCGAATAGGTTTCCTCCTGCAGCCCCAGCTTGCGGCACAGCTCCATGTTGACCGGGATGTTGGCCGCCGAGGAACGGGTGAAGAACGCGGTGATGCCACTTTCGCGCAGGCAGCGCAGTACCAGCGGATACGGATTGCGACGGGTCACCACCGCCACGATCAGCGGATTGCCGACCAGCGCCATGAAAAGCATCGCGCCGACCAGCACATACAGCAGGTGCAGGTAGGTTTTCAGCTCGCCCAGGCCGGATTCGGCCAGCAGCGAGGCGACGATGCCGAACACGCCCAACGGCGCCAGCCGGATCACCATCCGCACCAGCCAGGTCACCGCCTGGGACAGATCGGACACCAGCGTGCGCGTGCTCTCGCTGGCATGGCGCAAGGCCAGGCCCAGTCCGATCGCCCAGGCCAGCAGGCCGATGTAGTTGGCATTGAGCAGCGCATGCACCGGGTTGTCGACGATCTGCATCAGCAGCGTCCGCAGCACCTGGCCGATGCCGCTGGGCGCATTCAAGCCGACCTCGGCGGCCTTCAGCGTCAGCGTGCTGGGAAACAGGAAGCTGGCGGTCACGCCCACCAGTGCCGCCGCCAGGGTGCCGAGCACATACAACACGATGATGAAGCGCAGGTTGGTCTTCTGCCCGTGCCGGTGGTTGGCGATGGAGGCGGTGACCAGCACCAGCACCAGTACCGGCGCCACCGCTTTCAGCGCCGAGATGAACACCGTGCCGAGCAGGCCGACCGCCCGCGCCCCGCCCGGCCACAGCTGCGACAGCACAATGCCGGCCACCAGGCCGATGACGATCTGCACCACAAGGCTCGGCGCACGGAAGGAAAACGGACGGTCGCTCATCGCAGGACTCGGCACAAAGGCAAACCGCGATTCTCTCCCGGCGGTGCCCTCCACCGCACCCCCATAACGTCATGGATCGCCCTGCCATCCCCCATCCGCGGCAAACGCCGTTAGCATCCGCCCATGGAAACAACGCCTCCCCGCTCCTTTCCCCGACGCCTGCTGCGCCTGTTCGGCCGCCTCCTCGGCGTGCTGGTGCTGCTGGTCATCAGTGGCCTGCTACTGGGCGACCGGCTCACCCCCAAGGCGATCGGCACGTCCTCCCACGTCTTGCCGGTGGAAGCCGGGCAGACGCTGCTGGACCAGCAACTGCAGCCGCTGTTCGTGGCCCATCCCGGCAAGAACGGCACGGTGTTCCTGTCCGAAGGCCTGGAAGCCTTCGCCGCCCGCGCCCTCATCACCCGCACGGCCGGGCGCAGCCTCGACCTGCAGTACTACATGTGGCACGACGACATGCTCGGCCACCTGCTGGCGCGCGAGGTACATGCCGCGGCCGAGCGCGGTGTGCGGGTACGGCTGCTGCTCGATGACATGAACGCGGTCGGCATGGACCCGCTGATGATGGCGCTCGATGCCCATCCCAATATCGAGATCCGCCTGTACAACCCGTTCCGCAACCGCGACGGCCTGTGGCGGCTGGTGGAAATGGTGCAGCGGGTTTTCAGCATCAACCACCGCATGCACAACAAGGCCTGGACCGCCGATGGCCAGGTGACGATTGTCGGCGGCAGGAATATCGGCGGCGAATATTTCGATGCGCGCCCGGACGTGAACTTCCGCGACCTCGACCTGCTGCTGGCCGGCCCGGCGGCGCAGCAGGCCGGCAGCATCTTCGACGACTACTGGAACAGCACGATGGTGGTGCCGATCGCCGCGCTGCACCCGACATCGCCGCAGGACCTGGAACGCTTCATCAGCCGGTCGGAACAGGACACCCGCCTGATCGAGGCGCAGCCGTATCTGCAACGGGTGCAGGCCCATCTCGGCCAGGCCTATTTCGACAAGCAACTGGACCTGCACTGGAGCTCAGACGTGCAGCTGCATTCCGACCCGCCGCAGAAACGCCACACCACCGACCGCAGCGACTGGCTGGTCACCCGGCTGGTGGATGAGCTGGGCAGCGCGCGCCACAAGGCACTGTTCATCTCCCCCTATTTCGTTCCCGGCGATACCGGCACCGCCGCCCTGGTCGATCAGGTCGCCAACGGCGTGCATGTCGGCATCGTCACCAATTCGCTGGCCGCCAACGATGTCGCCGCCGTGCACAGCGGTTACATGAACTACCGCACGCCGCTGCTGGCCGGTGGCGTGCAGCTGTACGAGCTGAAGGCACGCGGCAACGAACACAAGGCCTCCACCTTCGGCAGCAGCGGCGCCAGCCTGCATACCAAGGCATTCATGATCGACGACCGTCGCGGCTTCGTCGGCTCGTTCAACCTGGATCCGCGCTCGGCCTACCTCAATACCGAAATGGGCGCGGTGTTCGACGACCCCGTGCTGGCCGCGCGGCTGCGCACCGAATACCTGCGCCTGTCAGGCCCACAGCTCAGCTACCGGGTCTATCTCGATGCGGAGAACCGGGTGCGCTGGCTGGAGTGGGAAACACCGCCACCCACCGTGCTCGCCACCGAGCCGGACAGCACCTGGCTGCAGCGCGCAACCGCCCGCGTGATCAGCTGGCTGCCACTGGAGTCGCAGCTTTAAGCGATGCCTTCACGTTCTTGCGGATGGACCCGCCGCCACAGCCAGCCGGCCACATGTGGCGGAAGGTGCAGGGCCAGTTGCGCCTGCGCCTGCTCGACCGACAGCACCTGCCCGTCGCACAGCATCGACAGCGATGCCGCCAGTTCGCCCCGCTGCAGCGAGCGCGCCAGTCCGCTCCCGGCCTGCTCCCGGGCCTGCGCTTCCAGTGCCTGCACGATGGCTGGCTCCAGTTCCCACTCGCGGGCGATACGCGCGGCGGTTGCCGCCGCACAGCTGTCGATCAAGCGCAGCAGCACCTGCGGCGAAGGCGGCAGTGTCTGCCGGCGCGAATAGGCATCGGCCGTGGCCTGCACCACCATCGCCACGCCCAGACCGCGCAACAGCCCCGCCAGCTGTGCGGAAAATCCGTCCTCGTTGTCCATGCTGCGGGCATGGTCGGCCGCGGCCAGCGACATGCGCAGGGTGTATTCCCACAGCTGCTTCGAGTAGCGCCCGCCATCGCGGTCGGGTGGATTCATCACCGGCTGCACCAGCGCGGCGGTGATGATCTGGCGGATGCCGTCATTGCCGACCAGCGTCACCGCCCGCTCGATGCTCTGCACCTCGTGGCGCTGGAAACGGTACAGCGGACTATTGGCGATGCGCAGCAGGTTGACCGCCAGCACCGGATCGCTGCCGATGATGCGGCTGATCGAGCGCGCCGAAGCGGTGCTGTCATTCACGCTCTGGATCAGCTGCGGTAGCAGCTGCGGGCGGCGCGGTATATAGCGCGGCGACAGATCCGCCCGCTGCAACGTGGCCATCACCCTGCCGCTGATCTCGTGATGTTCCGGCCCCGGCTCTTCTGCCGGTACCTCTGCCAGCCCCAGCGCCAACACGTGGAAGCGCTGCCGCAACACCGCCAACGCCATCGGCTCGACCCCGGACACGGCGCCAGCCGCCTCCACCATCTCACCCGCGTATTGCCGCCGCGGCGAAACCCGCGCACGGAGCGTGCCCCTGCGTGCGATCAACACCACTACCAGCGCAGCCGCAGCGGCCGCCAGAATCATCATGTACACGTCTACGCAACCCGAGCAGAACCCCGGCATCGTTATCGGCACTGCCTGCGTGGACTTGAAGCAGGAGATTGATGGATGTACCTGTCCGGCTTCCATGCGGAATTGCGACTCGATGTTCCCCCCTGGGAGCAGCTCAAGACAATCCGCTTCCGGCAATGCGCACCGGCGCCAAGGACAAGGAAGACGACAACCGGCTCGGCACCTTGCTCGGCATCATCAAGGAAGACGAAAAGCCCAAGCCGGCAACGCAGCAACCACGCACCATGGACGATCTGATCGCCAAGATCGAAGCCAACCAGCAGCAGCGCACCCAAGACGAACGTACCGCCTTCGAGCAGGTCGCAAGCAAGAAGTCGGCCTCGGCCTCGGCCGAATCCAGCGTCCAGGCGCAGCTGCACCGCTGCCCGGGTGCCAACACCCTGCAGGGCCTGGAGTGCCGCCGCATATGCGCCAGCGTCACCGGGAAAGATCCCGCCTGTCCGGCAATGTAAAGACCGGGACAGGCCTGTCCGGAGTTATCCCCTGCCTTCGCCTGCCCACTTCCGATTTACCAGTACGAAGGTCCTATCCGATTTACCAGTACGAAGGACCTATCCGAATCACGGCTTAGCCGGGGAGATCAACGCCGGTACAGACGTCGCTTACGCTGTATACCCATGGACGATGAGCGGGTGGCTGGTGATGCCGCACAGACCGGTTTGGGTGAGTCCATCAAGCATTTCAACAACCAGATGGTTCGGCGAAGGGCCATCATGCAGGATCAGAAGCCCTCGGCCGGTTACAACCGGCCATGACTCCGCCCCCCTGTTCTATAGCCACTCTCGGACGACATGGCCGGAGACGGTGGGGATATCACAGAGCCGAAGCCGCACAGCCAGCAACGCTGTGCGGCTGAAAGCGGAAAGCGCAACGTCGGCTGCGGGATCGCATCTTCAACAATCCGGATTACGCCAATCGCTGGCGCACCGCCTCGAACAATGCCACGCCGGTCGCGACGGAGACGTTGAGGCTTTCGACATCCCCTGGCATCGGAATGCGGACCAGTTGATCGCAGGTTTCACGGGTCAGCCGCCGCAGGCCATCGGCCTCGCCGCCCATCACAAGCGCCACGTTGCCGCGCAGGTCGAGCTGGTGGACGGTGGTATCCACTTCACCGGCCAGGCCGTACACCCACACGCCCAGCTTCTGCATGTCCTTGATGCAACGGACCAGGTTGGTCACCGCCACCACCGGGATGCGGTCGGCGGCGCCGGCGCTGACCTTGCGCACAGTGGCATTGACCGGGGCGCTCTTGTCCTTGGGAATCACCACGGCAGTGACCCCGGCAGCGGCCGCGCTGCGCAGGCAGGCGCCGAGGTTGTGCGGATCCTGCACTTCATCCAGCACCAGCACCAGCGCCTTGCCGTCGGCGGCTTCGATCAGCCCCTGCAGTTCGTTCTCGGCCCACAGTTTCGCGGCGGCATAGCGTGCGGCCACGCCCTGGTGGCGCACCTGCCCGGCCACGCCACCCAACGCCTGCGCATTGACCTTGCGCACGTCGATGCCCTTGCGCAGCGCCTCCTCTTCGATTTCGACCAGGCGCGGGTTCTTGGCGCCGGCTTCGATCAGCACCTCACGGACGTTGTCCGGATCTTTTTCAATCGAGGAAGCCACGGCATTGACGCCGACGATCCACTGGTTCTGCTTGCTCATGGGCGTCACATGGGGAAAACGGGGTGGCAATGGTAGGCCCATTCGGCGCCACCCGCAGCTGCCACCGGCCTGCGGGGGTCCAATGGCGGCCACCACGCGGCGGCCGCCATCACGGTCAGTATTTCTTCTTGCTGCGTTTGGCCGGTTTGCCGCGCTCGGGCAATGGCGGCAGGCCGGTGTCGATAGCCTCGCCGTCCAGCTTCTCGACCAGCCGGAAATCGATCTTGCGCTCTTCCATGCTGGCCTTGAGCACCAGAATACGGACCCGATCACCGAGGCGGAACGCGTTGCCGCGGCGGTCGCCGCTGAGGGTCTTGCGGATCGGATCGAACTGGTAATAGTCGTGCGGCAGCTGGGTCACATGGACCAGACCGTTGACCTTGGACTCGTCCAGCTCGACGAACAGGCCGAAGCTGGTCACGCCGCTGATCACGCCATCGAACTGGCCGCCGACGTGCTTCTCCATCCACGCCGCACGGAAGCGCTCGTCGACCTCGCGTTCGGCCTCATCGGCACGGCGCTCCCGCTCGGAACACTGCAGCGACAAGGCCGCCATCTCGCGCGGGGTGTAGGTGTACTTTTCGCGCGGCGCGCCGGTCAGTGCGTACTTGATCGCGCGGTGCACCAGCAGGTCCGGGTAACGACGGATCGGCGAGGTGAAGTGCGCGTACGCTTCCAGCGCCAGGCCGAAGTGGCCGTTGTTGTCCGGCGCATACACCGCCAGCGACTGGCTGCGCAGCAGCACCGACTCCAGCAACGCCGCATCCGGGCGCTCGCGCACCTTCTTCAGCAGTCGGGTGTAGTCGCCCGGCTGCACCTTGCTCCACGCCGGCAGGCTCAGCTTGAACTCCTTGAGGAATTCCAGCAGGTCGGCGTACTTGGATTCCGGTGGCCGCTCGTGCACGCGGTACGGCGCCGGAATGTGGGTGGACAGCAGGTAACGCGCCGCCTCCACGTTGGCCGCGATCATGCATTCCTCGATCAGCTTGTGCGCATCGTTGCGCACCAGCATGCCGGCCTGGGTGACTTCGCCGCGGTTGTCCAGCACGAAGCGGACTTCGGAGGATTCGAACTCGATCGCGCCACGGTGCTCACGCGCCTTGGCCAGCACCCGGTACAGCTGGTGCAGTGCCTGGATCTGCGGCAGCAGCGCGCCGATCTCGGCCTTGGCCACGGCGTCATCCTCACCGACCGCATTCCACACCTGGGTGTAGGTCAGCCGCGCGTGCGAACTCATCACCGCCTCATAGAAGCGTGATGCGCTCACCTGCCCGTCGCGCCCGACCTGCATGTCGCAGACGAAGCACATGCGGTCCTCGTTCGGCCGCAGCGAGCAGATGCCGTTGGACAGCGTCTCCGGCAGCATCGGCACGACAAAACCGGGGAAATACACCGACGTTGCGCGCTTCTGCGCCTCATCATCCAGCGGCGTGCCGGGGCGCACGTAGTTGGACACGTCGGCGATGGCCACCACCAGACGGAAACCGTCACGGTTGGGCTCGCAGTACACCGCGTCATCGAAGTCCTTGGCATCCTCGCCGTCGATGGTCACCAGCGGCATGGAGCGCAGGTCCACGCGCTTGCCGATCATCGACGGCTCCACCGTCATCGGGATGGCGGTGGCCTCGTCCAGTACTTCCGGCGGAAACTCGTAGGGCAGCTCGTGGCCGTGGATGGCGGTTTCCACCACCAGCGACGGTGTCAGCTTGTCGCCCAGCACCGCGATGATCTTGCCGATCGGTGGGCGTCGCGAATCCGGCGCATGGGTGAGCTCGCACACCACCAGCTGGCCATCCTTCGCACCACCGGTCGCGTCGGCCGGGATCTGGATGTTGCGCTGGATGCGCTTGTCGTCCGGCACCACATAACTGATGCCGGCTTCAACGCTGAAATGGCCGATCAGGCGATTGACGCCGCGTTCCAGCACGCGCGCGATGGCGCCTTCGCGGCGGCCACGGCGGTCGATGCCGGTGACATTGGCCAGCGCGCGATCACCGTGCATGACCTTGCGCATCTCATAGGGCGACAGGAACAGATCGTCGCCCCCCTCGTCCGGGCGCAGGAAACCGAAGCCTTCCGGATTGGCGATCACCACACCCGGAATCAGGCTCAGCGCCAGCACCGGCGCGAAGCCGCCACGGCGGTTCTGCACCAGCTGGCCATCGCGCACCATCGCGCCCAGGCGCTTGGCCAAGGCATCGGCACGATCCGGCTCGGTCAGCCCCAGCTGCGCACCGATCTCCTCGGCGTTCTGCGGACCCTCGCAACGCTCCAGCAGTTGCAGGATCGCCTCGCGACTGGCGATCGGCTGCGCGTAACGCTCGGCCTCGCGTGCGGCATACGGGTCGTCGAAGGTTGCTGCCGGATCCGGCTTGCGGCGGCCACGGACAAAGCTCTGCGGGGCAGCCCGGTCTTGGGACTTGCCCTTGCCAGTCTTGGCCGGCGTCGCCAGGCTCTCAGGCATCCAGGGCGGCAACTTATTGGATTTGCGGGCACTGCCCGGGGCCTTGCCCGGCTTGCTGCCGGCGGCGGACTTGTGGGCCTTTCCGGCCCCAGTGGTCTTTTTGTTTTTCATCGACCGCCATGGTACCTGCTGAACCGTGTACGCAGTGCGCATGCCGACAACGGGCAGCAATGCGGGAACCGTTGACAAATTCCATCGTGCTGGCCAGAATCGCCGGCCTGAAGTGCCCAGGTGGCGGAATTGGTAGACGCACTAGCTTCAGGTGCTAGCGGGGGCAACTCCGTGGAGGTTCGAGTCCTCTTCTGGGCACCACGTTTCAAGATCAGACCCGCGCAAGCGGGTCTTTTCGTATCTGCCGCAGCCGCAGCCTGCAGGCCGGGAGCCACGCTGGAATAACGGCCCACACCGGTGCGCCGGATCAACACCTCACCTCCACGCCGGCGCCCTCTGCATGTATTCACAAAAGTGTTGACGGTTACAAAACCGCTCTGCATAATCTCGCTCCTGAGTCGCCCAGGTGGCGGAATTGGTAGACGCACTAGCTTCAGGTGCTAGCGGGGGCAACTCCGTGGAGGTTCGAGTCCTCTCCTGGGCACCACGACTCAAACGAAACAACCCGCGCAAGCGGGTTTTTTTGTGCCTTGTCGTCGCCGCGCTGCACATGCGGACAACGTGGTCAGCTGCAGTGGTTGAGCCCTTCAGGCGGCTGCAGCCCCACGCCCTGATGCGGGAAGACGCGCAGCCCCTCCCCGTTCGCCCGGATGGCCTGCAACAGCAGCACCGGTCTTCTCCACAAAGACGTGCGGTGATGGAATCGTTGCGGGAAGGTGATGTCCCTTCTATTCAACAGGGGCAGCTGGGAGAAGGCCGCGAACACCACTTCCGCACCGCTCTCATCGAGGACCGGATGTGCCCCCCACCCCGGCGCCTGAAATCGCTACGACTTGCGCGGTCATCATCGAGGTGCCGCCGCGCAAGGCGCGAATGCGGGGCCGCTGGTGGGCAGACTCCCGCTGGAAAGATCACGACTCGTTGTGCGAAGTGTCACTGGCACTGTACACCGGCTCACCATCGACCCAGGTAGACAGCACCTGCAGGTTGTCCAGTTCGGCGGGGTCCACTGCCAGCGGGTCGCGGTCCAGGACTACGAAGTCCGCGCGCAGGCCGCGCTGCAGCATGCCCACCTCGGTTTCATCATGGCCGGCCCATGCCGCGTCACGGGTAAAGCCGCGCAGCGCTTCGGCGGCGCTCAGGCGTTGGTCCGGCTGCCACCCGCCCGGCGACTGGCCCTCGGCATCCTGGCGCGTCACCGCGGCATACAGGCCCAGCCGCGGGTCGACCTGCTCGACCGGGAAGTCCGACCCCAGCGCCAGTCGTGCGCCGCTGTGCAGATAACGCTGCCACGCATAGGCCCCCTTGATCCGCTCCGGGCCGACACGCTGCTCGGCCCAGCCCATGTCCGAGGTCGCATGCGTGGGCTGCATCGAGGCGATCACCCCCAGCGGTGCGAAGCGGGCGATATCATCCAGCGCCACCACCTGCGCATGCTCGACGCGCCAGCGGTGATCGCTGTCCTTGCGCGCGCCCAGCACCTTTTCATAGGTATCGAGCACGATGCGGTTGCCGCGATCACCGATGGCATGGGTGGCCACCTGCACCTTGCAGCCATCGGCCTTGCGCACCGCCGCTTCGAACTCTTCCGGCGTGGTCATCAGCAGGCCATGATTGTGCGGATCGTCGCTGTAGTCGGCCAGCAGTGCGGCGCCACGACTGCCGAGGGCACCATCCATGAACAGCTTCACCCCGCGCATCTGCAGGCGGCCACCGGCATGCTGATACAGCCCGCTGCTGCACAGGTCATCCAGTGCGGCCTGGTTGCCATCGGCATACGCATCGATACGCAGCGGCAGCTTGCCCTCATCCGCCAGCCGCTTCATCAACGCCAGATCCTCACGCGACACACCCATGTCATGCACACCGGTCAATCCATTGCCGACCGCCGCCTGCAAGGCCACCTGCAGGCGCTTTTCACGTGCGGAATCATCCAGCGCGGGGATGTGATCGGCTACCAGCGCCGCAGCCGCATCCACCAGCACGCCCTCCGGCCTGCCGGCGGCATCGCGAACGATGCGCCCACCCTGTGGCTGCCAATCACCGAGCAATGATTTCCCGCCTGCTTCGGCAATACGCAGCGCGGCGCTGTTGACCCAGGCCGCATGCCCATCGACCCGGTCCAGATAGACCGGCCGCTCCGGGAAGGCCGCATCCAGATCGGCGGCGGTGGGAAAGGCGGTGTTGTCCCAGCGGTTCTGGTCCCAGCCACGGCCCAGCAGCCATTCACCTGGTGCCAGTGTCTTTTCGAATGCCTGCAAGCGCTCGATGATTTCCGCCCGGTTTTTCGCACCGGACAGATCCGCCTGCGCCAGCGTGTTGCCCAGATAGACCAGATGCGCGTGGGCATCGATCAGACCCGGCACCACGGTGGACTTGCCCACGTCGACACGATGCGCCTGCGGATAACGCTGCTGCAAGGCATCGGCACTGCCGACGTCGAGCACGCGACCGGTCGTACTTTCCCAGGCCATCGCGCCAGCCACCGGTTGCGCCGGATCACCGGTGCGGATGGTATCGGCCAGCAGCAGCCTCACCTCGGCATTGACGGAGGCGGCGTGCAGACAGGGAAGCAACAGGGCAACGCAGGCGAAACGGCGCATCAGGCAACTCCTGGACGGGATGCGGCGACTATGCCGGCATCATGCGGTGCTGACAAACCGGCCCGTCCGCGGATACGCGACACCCCGTTGGCGCAGCTGCTCAGTCCGCGCTGACATCGACCCGGACGCGGATACGCTCACCCGGGTGATAGTCGCGCCGGGTGCGGTACTGGCGGCCGGCATATTCGTAGGTGACGTCATAGCCATCCACGCGCTCGCTTTCGCTGCCGTAACCGCTCGGCTCGCAGACGCGCACATCGCCACGCCGGTAGTCGGGACGATTGCTGGCTTCATAGATCGCTCGCCCGGCCGCGCCACCGGCGATGGTGCCCACGGCGGTACCCAGATAGCGTCCATCGCCGCCACCGACCCGGCTGCCCAGCACCGCACCGGCCAGACCGCCGATCACGGTGGCCAGCTGACGCCCGCCATCACTTCCCTGCCGGTACTGCCCGTTGTCGTAGCCGCGACCGTAATAGTCGTTGTTCCGGTAGCCGTCTTCGCGATAACCACCGTTGCGATAGCCATCGCCGACATAGCCGCCGTCATTGCGCTCATAGCAACGCTCGCCGCGCCCCTGCCCGCTGCCGACAATGATGGGATCGACCCGCACCACGCGTGCGTAGTCGTACACCGGGCCATTGCCGTCCGGGTAGCCACCCGGCCGATAGTGGCCATCGTCATACGCGGGATTGGGCCGGTACTGGCCGTCGTCATAGCGCTGCGCGGACGCTTCGAAAGCGGTCAGGCCTCCCAGCATCAGGACACCGGCAAAAGACAGCGATCGGAACATGGCAGGACCACTCGGGTTGGGATGGCCGATGCTCGACTGCATCGGGTGAGCCGATCCTGAACCGGCCCGGATGCCTGCGCAAGCGGGCCGGACCAGCCTCGCCTCAGCCGGAGAACTCGGTTTCCAGACTGACCGGCACCGCGCTCAACGCTTTGGAAACGGGGCAATTCTGCTTGGCATCCTCGGCCACCGCGCGGAACCGGGCCTCATCCAGACCCGGCACCACCGCCTTCACCTTCAAGCGGATCTGCGACAGCTGCGGGCCACCCTCCATCGACAGGTCGACATCGGCCCGGCTGTCCAGCGAAGTCGGTGGAAAACCCGCCTCGGCAAGTCTGGCCGACAGCGCCATCGTGAAACAGCCGGCATGCGCGGCGGCGATCAGCTCCTCGGGACTGGTGCCTTTCTCGTCCCCGAAGCGGCTGTTGAAACCGTAGCGGGTGCCCTCCAGCAATCCACTCTGCGGGGTGTCCAGACGTCCCTTGCCGGACTTCAGGTCGCCTTCCCAGTGTGCGGTGGCATAACGCGAAATACCCATGGTGCCTCTCCTGCGTGGATGGTGCGGGCAGGATAGGCCGATGACTGTTATGGCCTTGTGCGCTGCAGCGCCAGAGGTTTTACGTGTGGCAACAGTGCATGACTGCCCATGCCGCGCAACCGCTGTTTTTCAGTGGCTTACGTGCGTTCCCGGCCATGGACACCACCGCACAGCGTGTTTTGCAGGGACTTTTCAGCGTCTTCCTATTGGCGGCGCCCACTACATGCCCTACATTTTGCTTGCCGACGGGGTCGGCATGACCAACAACCAACCGTTCACGGAACAGGAAATCATGGCAAAGACCGCTAAAAAGGCTGCCCCGAAAAAGGCAGTGAAGAAAGTCGCCACCAAGGCCGCCGCAAAGCCTGCTGCACCGAAGCCGATCAAGGAAGCCCTGACCAAGTCGGGTCTGGTTGCCCACATTGCCGAAACCACCAACATCGCCGCCAAGGACGTGCGCGCCGTTTTCGCCGCACTTGAAGGTGCTGTCACCGCATCGGTGCACAAGAAGGGTGCTGGCAGCTTCACCCTGCCGGGCCTGCTGAAGATCACCACCGTGAGCGTGGCGGCCAAGCCGAAGCGCAAGGGCATCAATCCGTTCACGAAGGAAGAGCAGTGGTTTGCCGCCAAGCCGGCCACCACCAAGCTCAAGGTGCGCCCGCTCAAGAAGCTCAAGGACGCCGCGCTCTAAGCGAGCGTACGCGTGTGAGACCGGACGGGACGGCATTGCCGTCCCGTTTTTTTTTCGTCCGTCGGCAGCATTTTTGCCGCCACCGCCAGAATAACCACGGCCCACCGGACTGGAACACAGCGTCGTGGCCTGCCCCCTCGCCCGCACCCCAGCGGCGGCCTATGGTGGAGCCACCTCCACTCCCGCATTGCCGTCATGTCCAGCAGCAAGCATCGCTACCGCATCACCGTCACGCCCATCGAAGCCGATGGCCTGCCGTCCAGCGGGCGTTGCACCATCGAATTCGAACAGCGCAGCCCGCAGAACTGGATGCACCAGCTGGAACACGCACAAAGCCAGCGGCGCCTGTCCTGCAACGATGTCACCAGCATGGTGGTCGCCACCGGGCTGCTGGAAAACCTCGCTGCCAGCGCACGCGACAACGACAACCTGCTTTCACTGCTGCAGCCGGAACTGGATGGCCTGCTGGCCAAGCTGGCGCAGTTGCACCCGGCCGACTGAAACGGGCGCGCAGCAGCACCGTGCGTGCTAACCGCCGGTTCACCGGCGCCGGTTATCGTGATCGCCCGGCCACTTCCGGTGCCATACCTGCGAGTCCTCCATGAACCATCGCGCCATGCTTGTTCCCGTCATCGCCTGCATGGTCATGACGACCAGCGCCTACGCCGCACCGCAGATCAGCGGACGCCAGCTCACCGTCGGTGCCGCCGATGTGCAGCAGTATCTGGACGGAAGCTTCCCGCGCACGCAGAAAGCGCTCGGCGGTTTGCTGGCACTGGATGTGAGCCAGCCGCAGCTGACTCTGCCGGAAGGCAGCCGTCTGGACCTGCGCTTCGACCTGGGCATGTCCGCCGCCGGCAGCGCGCGCATGCCGGTGGGCAATGTGCACATCAGCAGCGGCCTGCGCTACGACACGCAGACCCAGGGCTTCCATCTGGAACAACCCACCGTGGATGATTTCCGCCCGGCGATGGCCGGCGCCGAACTGGATGCCAGTACCCGCAGCCTGCTCAATTCATGGCTGGCCGACTATGCCCGGCGCGAACCGATCTACCGCATCGACCCGGCCATCGCCAAGGTGATGGGCGTCCTGCAGGTCAAATCGGTCGGCATCCAGAACGGCCGCATCGCGGTGGAGTTCAACCAGAACTTGGGCAGCCTCGTACCACAGGGCCTGTTCGACAACTGAGTCCGCCTCCGGCAGCAGACAGCAGGAAGGCCACATCGCGGCCTTCTGCATATTGCCCGCGCCCGGGCTGGGTGGATGCCCTCACCCGCCCGGCCTGTCGACAGCGCAGCGCGGGATCAGCGCTTGGGCTGCAGCATCGTCCCGGTGCACTTTTTCGAACCGCAGCGGCATTCCCAGATCTTTTTCAGCCGGGGTGTATGCCGCTCGGCCAACGTGATGCCGTAGTTGTAGGTCAATTCCTCGCCCGGCTTGATAGCGCGGATGGCCTCGATGAACACCTTGTCGTCGGCCGGATCATCACCGTCCGTCTCGTGGATCAGCGCCTGACAGTTCGGCTCGCAGCTGTGGTTCATCCAGCGCGCACTGTTGCCTTTGTAGTTGGCATCGATCACGTAGACCTCGTTGAGGGTGAACAGGAACGTATGCCCGCTCTCCACATCACCGCTGTCATCGGCATCCACTTCATCGTGGGTGCGGCGCATGCCCTTGTACTCGATGACCTGCTCGCCCTTCTTGATGGGCGCCAAGGCGAAAACGCCATTGCCATGAATGGAGGATTTGCGCGCTTGGATCTTCTTCGTCATGGATGCGGCCAGGATTCAAAGGGAAGCCCGGATTCTCCCCCATACCGGCAGTTCAACCCAAGCACGGGAAAAGAACGCCCGCCTTGCAGGTCGCTGAACCGGGGAACTTGGAGTCGGCGCCAGTAAAGCGTACAATTTTGGTCCACATTGAATTTCCGGCCGAAATGCTCCGCGTCACCAAGCTCACCGATTACGCCACCGTCGTGCTGACCGTGCTCGCCGCACGGCCGGCCGAAGTGCTGAGCGCGACCGAGCTGGCCGAGGCCGCCGGGCTGGAACCGCCCACTGTCAGCAAGCTGCTCAAGCCGCTGGCCCAGGCCAAGCTGGTGGAAGGCCTGCGCGGTGTGCGCGGTGGCTACCGGCTGACCCGCCCGGCCAGTGAGATCACCCTGATCGAGATCGTCGAGGCGATGGAAGGCCCGCTGGCGATCACCGAATGCAGCCAAGACGACAGCCAGTGCGGCATCGCCGAACAGTGTGGCGTGCGCTCCAACTGGCGCCTGATCAACGATGTGCTGGCCGACGCACTGCGTGGCGTCACCCTGGCACAGATGCTGCGCCCCTTACCGCTCACCGATCGCCGGCGCATCGATGTCGCCGTCGTCTCCTGAATCAAACGTAGGCAGCCCACATGGCCACCGAAACCATTGAATCCATCGGCACCGCCGATACTCCAAACCGCGAAATCCACGAACAGCTGGGCCGCAAGTACGACGCCGGCTTCGTCACCGATATCGAATCCGAATCGTTCGCTCCGGGCCTGGACGAGGATGTCATCCGCGCGCTTTCCGCCAAGAAGGAAGAACCGGAATGGATGACGCAGTGGCGCCTGGATGCCTATCGCCACTTCCTGACCATGCAGCAACCGGACTGGGCCAAGCTGCAGATCGGCCCGATCGACCTGCAGGCGCTGAGCTACTACTCCGCGCCCAAGGGCCCGAAGTACCAGTCGCTGGACGAGGTGCCGCAGGAACTGCTGGATACCTACGAGAAGCTGGGCGTACCGCTGCACGAGCGCGCCAAGCTGGCCGGCGTGGCGGTGGATGCGGTGTTCGACTCGGTGTCGGTCGGCACCACCTTCCGCAAGGAACTGGCCGACAAGGGCGTGATCTTCTGCTCGATCTCCGAAGCCATCCGCGAGTACCCGGAGCTGGTCAGGAAGTACCTCGGCAGCGTGGTGCCGGTGGGCGACAACTACTTCGCCGCGCTCAATTCGGCGGTGTTCTCCGACGGCAGCTTCGTGTTCGTGCCGGCCGGCGTGCGCTGCCCGATGGAGCTGAGCACCTACTTCCGCATCAACGCCAACAACACCGGCCAGTTCGAGCGCACGCTGATCATCTGCGAGGACCGCGGCCACGTCTCCTACCTGGAAGGCTGCACCGCGCCGATGCGCGATGAGAACCAGCTGCACGCCGCGGTGGTCGAGCTGGTGGCGCTGGAAGATGCCGAGATCAAGTATTCGACCGTGCAGAACTGGTACCCGGGCGACGAGAACGGCGTCGGCGGCATCTACAACTTCGTCACCAAGCGTGCCGAATGCCGTGGCGCGCGCTCCAAAGTCACCTGGACGCAGGTGGAAACCGGCTCGGCCATCACCTGGAAATACCCGTCCTGCGTGCTGCTGGGCGACGATTCGGTTGGCGAATTCCACTCGGTGGCACTGACCCACCACCGTCAGCAGGCCGACACCGGCACCAAGATGATCCACGTCGGCAAGCGCACCAAGAGCAAGATCATCTCCAAGGGCATCAGCGCCGGCCGTGGCCAGAACACCTACCGCGGTCTGGTCAAGGTCGCTGCCGGCGCCGATGGCGCGCGCAACTACACCCAGTGCGACTCGCTGCTGATCGGCAAGAAGTGCGGCGCCCACACCTTCCCCTACATCGAGGTGAAAAACCCCAGCGCCACCGTCGAACACGAGGCCACCACCTCCAAGATTTCCGACGACCAGATGTTCTACTGCCGCGCACGTGGCATCGACCAGGAAAACGCGGTGTCGATGATCGTCGACGGTTTCTGCAAGCAGGTATTCCGCGAATTGCCGATGGAATTCGCGGTGGAAGCCAAGAAGCTGCTGGAAGTCTCGCTGGAAGGATCGGTCGGATGAGCCGCCTGCCGCTGCTCCTGCTGGCATTGCTGCCCGTGGCTGCCTCGGCCGCCGTGCCGGGCAAGGCCTGCGACGATGCCCGTACCCAGCTGGACATCAACGAATGCGCCGCACACGAGGCCGAGGCGGCCGATGCCGAGCTCAACGCCGTCTACCGGCAGGTGATGCAGAAACTGCAGGGCCAGCCGGTCGCCATCGACAAGCTGCGCACCGCCCAGCGCCTGTGGATCCCGCTGCGCGATGCCGACATCGCCGCGCGCTACCCGGTGGGCAAGGACGAGAACCCGCACGTCCTGTACGGCTCGATGTACCCGATGCTGTATTCGGCCAACAAGGCCGAACTGACCCGGCAGCGCACCCGGTGGCTGCGCGCCACCTTCCTCGATCGCGCCGAAGGCGAGCTCTGATCGCCCCGTCCCCTACACATTGAAGAACGCACCCTCATGCTGAAGATCGAAAACCTCCACGCAAGCATTGCCGGCAAGGAAATCCTCAAGGGCCTGTCACTGGACGTGAAGCCCGGCCAAGTGCACGCCATCATGGGTCCCAACGGCGCCGGCAAATCCACCTTGGGCAACGTGCTGTCCGGCCGCGAAGGCTATGAAGTGACCGACGGCAGCGTGCAGTTCGAAGGTGGCAACCTGCTGGAGCTGGAGCCGGAAGCGCGCGCCGCCGCCGGCCTGTTCCTGGCGTTCCAGTACCCGGTGGAAATCCCCGGCGTGAACAACACCTACTTCCTGCGCGCCGCGCTCAACGCCCAGCGCAAGGCGCGCGGCGAAGATGAGCTGGATTCGATGCAGTTCCTGAAGCTGGTCCGGCAGAAGCTGGCGGTGCTGCACCTGAAGGACGAGCTGCTGCACCGTGGCGTCAACGAAGGCTTCTCCGGTGGCGAGAAGAAGCGCAACGAGATCTTCCAACTGGCCGTGCTGGAGCCGAAGCTGGCAATCCTCGACGAGACCGATTCCGGCCTGGACATCGACGCGCTCAAGAGCGTGGCCGATGGCGTCAACGCACTGCGCAGCCCAGAGCGCTCGTTCGTGGTCATCACCCATTACCAGCGCCTGCTCGACTACATCAAGCCGGACTTCGTGCATGTGCTGGGCGAAGGCCGCATCGTCAAGAGCGGTGGCCCGGAACTGGCGCTGGAACTGGAAGCCCACGGCTACGACTTCCTGAAGGACCGCGTGGTGCGCGAGGCGGTCAAGTAATGAGCGCGCTCCTGGAATCACTGGCCGCAGGCTTCTGCGGCAATGACGAACGCCGCGAGCGGCTCGATGCCGCGCTGCGCACCGGTCTGCCCGGCGCCCGCAACGAGGCGTGGAAGTACACCTCGCTGCGCCAGCTCGAACGTCGCACGTTCAGCGCCGCGCCACTGCAGGCCCCGTCCATCGATGCCGCGCTGCTGGCGGGTATTCCCGCGCCACGGCTGGTGTTCGTCAATGGTCGCCCCTGCACCACGCACAGCGACCTGACCGGCCTTGATGCCGGCGTGCAGGTACGTACCGTCTCCGCGGTGAAGGACGAGGAGCCTGAGGCGCTGCGTTTCCTCGAGCGCCGCTTCGAGCGTGCCGATGAGGTGTTCGCCCAGCTCAATGCCGCACTTGCCGATGAAGGCGTGCTGGTACAGGTGGCCGAAGGCATCGTCAGCGAAGTCCCGCTGCATCTGGTATTCGTCAGTGCAACCGATAGCACCGACCACGCCTGGCATCACCGCCATCTGGTCGAGCTGCGCCGTGGTGCTTCGCTGGGCCTGGTCGAGCACCACCTGCAGGCCGGCGACAACGCCCATTTCGACAACACGCTGGTGCACGTGCACCTCGCCCAGGACGCGGTGCTCGCGCATGCCCGCGTGCAGGCCGGCAGCGCCCGCGCGACGTCGCTGCTGCGCACCGATGCGGTGCTGGCGCGCGATGCACAGTACCGTCGTATCGATCTGGAACTTGGGGCTGCGCTGAGCCGCCATGAGCTCAACGTGCGGCTGGAAGGCGACAACGCCCACGTCACCGCCAATGGCGTGCTGCTGGGCAACGGCCGGCGCCATATCGACACCCGCCTGGGTATCGAGCACATCGCCCGCGATACCCGCGCCGAACTGGTGTGGCGCGGTGTGGCCACCAACCGCAGCCGCGTGGTGTTCCATGGCGGCATCCATATCCGTGCCGGCGCCGATGGTACCGATGCGAACCTGTCCAACAAGAACCTGCTGCTGTCGGCCGATGCCGAGATCGATACCCAGCCGACGCTGGTGATCGATGCTGAGGAGGTCAAGGCCGCGCATGGCGCCACCGTGGGCCAGCTCGATGACAACGCGCTGTTCTACCTGCGCTCGCGTGGCCTGCCGGCCGAGCAGGCGCGCGCCATGCTCAGCGCCGCGTTCTGCCATGAGCCGCTGTCCGCAGTGGCGGCCGACCTTACCGACACCCTGACCCGGCATCTGGACCAGGCGTTGCAGCAGGCAGGCATGGCATGAACCTATCCTCCCCGCGCCTGATCCGTCCGCCGGCCAGCGCCCCCGACTGGCAGCGTGTACGTGCCGATTTCCCGCTGCTGATGCGGGAAGTCAACGGCAAGCCGCTGGTGTACTTCGACAATGCCAATACCGCGCAGAAACCGGTGTCGGTGATTGGCGCGGTGGACGAGTTCTACCGCCGCTACAACGCCAATGTCAGCCGCGCGGTGCATGCACTGGGCAGCGAGGCCACCGAGGCCTACGAAGGCGCGCGCACCAAGCTGGCACGCTTTTTCAACGTACGCGCCAACGAACTGGTGCTGTGCAGCGGCACCACCTTCGCGATCAACCTGGTGGCCTACTCGTGGGCACTGCCGCGACTGAAGGCCGGCGATGTGATCCTGGTGTCGCGCATGGAACACCACGCCAACATCGTGCCGTGGCAGCTGGTCGCCCAGCGCACCGGTGCCACCCTCCGCGTGGCCGAGATCAGTCCCGACGGCAGCCTGGACATGGACGCGCTGCATGCGGCGATGACGCCCGAGGTCAAGCTGCTGGCGCTGACCCACGTCTCCAACGTGCTGGGCACCATCAACCCGGTGCGCGAGATCTGCCGTGAGGCGCGCAAGCGCGGCATCACCACCGTTATCGACGGCTCGCAGGCGGCTCCGCACCTGAGCGTGGATATCGCCGCCGTCGGTTGCGATTTCTACGCCATCACCGGCCACAAGATGTGCGGTCCGACCGGCACCGGCGCGCTGTGGGCCCGCCGCGAGCTGCTGCAGGAAATGCCGCCATTTCTCGGCGGCGGCGAGATGATCAAGGAAGTCAGCTTCGACGGCACCGTGTTCAACGATGCCCCGCACAAGTTCGAAGCCGGCACCCCGAACATCGCCGGCTTCATCGGCCTGGGCGTGGCGGCGGATTATCTGGAATCACGGGGTCGCGAGCATATCGCCGCCCGCGAGCAGGAACTGCTGGCCCACCTCACCGAGGAACTGCAACGCATCGACGGCCTGCGCATCTTCGGCACCGCTCCGCACAAGGCGGCGGTGGTGTCGTTCCAGATCGAAGGTGCACATTCGCACGACCTGGCCACCCTGCTCGACCTGCAGGGCGTGGCGGTGCGCTCGGGCCAGCATTGCGCGCATCCGCTGCTGCAGTATTTCGGCGTGGCCGCTACCTGCCGCGCTTCGCTGGCGTTCTACAACACGCATGAGGAAATCGAGGCGTTCATGGCCGCGCTGAAAAAGGTCCGCACCCTGCTGGGCTGAGACCTTGACGATCTCCGCGCCGGGGCACGTGCAATGCGGCCCCGGCTGTACCACGCCCCGCCCGCAGCAGTGGCGCCACGCAAACCCCATCGGTGCCGCGACCGCTAGAATGCGCACATGGACCTGCTTACCTTCCGCATCGCCACCGCAGCCGACATCCCGGCGCTGATTGAACTGGTCACTTCCGCCTATCGCGGTGACGCCTCGCGCGCCGGCTGGACCACCGAGGCCGACATTCTCGATGGCCAGCGCGTGGACGCGGAGGCGATCACCGCCGACCTCAACCGTCCACGCAGCGTGATCCTGCTGGCCGAGCAGGCCGGCATCCTGATGGCCTGCTGCCATATCGCCGATGAGGACGGTCACGGCTATTTCGGCATGTTCGCGGTGAGCCCGCAGGCGCAGGGCGGCGGTGTCGGCAAGCAGGTCATGCACCATGCCGAGCAGTTCGTCGCCACGCAGTGGCGGTTGCCGACGATGCAGATGACGGTGATCGATTGCCGCGAGGAATTGATCGCCTTCTACGAACGTCGTGGTTATGTCCGTACCGGCATCAAGAAGCCGTTTCCGTACGGCGATGAGCGCTTCGGCATTCCCAAGCGCGATGACCTGCAATTCGAAATACTGGAAAAGCCCCTGGGAGCCGTTGCATGAGCGAGACCTGGACCTTCATCTGCGCCAGCGAGGAACTGCTGCCCGGTGAAATGAAGACCGCCTTCGATGAGGTGACCGATGCCGCCATCGTCGTGTTCAATCTGGACGGCGAGCTGTACGCGCTGGAAGACCAGTGCACCCACGAGGAGTTCGAACTGTCCGCCGGTGCCATCAATCCGGTCGAAGGCAGTGTCGAATGCATCCTGCATGGCGCCCGTTTCGATATCCGCGATGGCAGCGCGCTGTGCGCCCCGGCTTACACCCCGGTGCCGAAGTTCCCGGTCAAGCGTGAAAACGGCGGCATCTGGGCCCGCGACGACCGCGACTGAGTCCCCCGGCAGGAGCCATTGCCGCTGACTTGAGCCAGTGGAATAGATCGCCAACCGTAATCGCATTGCGAACGCAAACAATTCTCAATAAGATATAGACCTGTCGCAGCCCGCGACGATTCGGCCTCCGCCCACCCGTGCTCCGCCTGCACTCCATGGCTGTCGTCCTCCACACCGCCTTCGTGCGGCAACTGGCGCTATGGGCGGGCACCCTGCTGGTCCTGGCACTGGCGGCCTCGTCCCTGCCGGCCTTGCCCGGCATGGCGACTCCCGGCACGACCGCTGCCGACAGCATCACCATCGCGCTGCAGGCACCCGGCGGGAAGCTGCCGGAGACGTTGCCGGTGGCCGCCATCGCATCGGCCGAGTCGGAACTGGAAACCCCACACGCCCTGCGCCAGCGCCGCCGCCGGGCCGTGTCCGCCGACACCGGCACATCGCCGCCGCGTGCCGAAGACGTGCTCCATGCGGCCGCCACCGAAACCGGGGTAAGGCGCGCCTGCTGCCGCCAGCAGGCCTATCCGCTGGACCCGCACCTGCGCCTGCTCAACCCCGGCAACGCCCCGCCACTGGCCTGAATCCAGCCTCCACCCGCCGCCCTCGTCGCGGGTATCGCCATTGCTGCCGCGCCTACCGGCTCCCATCGCCCTGCCCCTGCCGTCGCACCGCCAGGCCGTCTGCCGCTTTCCCTTTTCCAGAGTTCCTCCATGAATTCCATCCGTACCCCGTTGACCTCCGCCCTGCTGCTCGCCATCGGCAGCCCACTTGCCGCCCATGCCGCACCCGACGACGCGAACGCCGATTCCGCATCGGGCAGCCCCACCGATCTGGATCGCGTGCAGGTCCGCGGCAGCTGGTTCAACCCGTCCTCACCGAAGTTCACCGCCGAGCTGCTGGACACGCCGAAGTCGGTATCCATCGTCCCGGAAAAGCTGATCAGCGAGACCGGCGCGACCAGCCTGCAGGATGCGCTGCGCATGGTGCCGGGCATCACCTTCGGGGCCGGCGAAGGCGGCAACCCGACCGGTGACCGCCCCTTCATCCGCGGCTTCGATTCGCAGAGCAACATCTTCGTCGACGGCCTGCGTGACGTCGGCTCGCAGACCCGCGAGGTCTTCGACCTGGAGCAGGTGGAAGTGGTCAAGGGCCCGAGCTCGGCCTACGGTGGTCGCGATTCGGGCGGTGGCAGCCTCAATCTGGTCAGCAAGACCCCGAAGCTGAAGAACGAGACCCGCGCCAGCATGGGCGTGGGCACCGACAGCTACGCGCGCGGCACCGTGGATGCGAACTACGTGCTCGGCGACGGCATCGCCGCACGCCTGAACCTGATGAAGCACGAGTCCGACATCGCCGGCCGTGATGCGGCCAATGTCAGCCGCTGGGGTATCGCGCCGTCGATCGCATTCGGCCTGAACGGCCCGGCGCAGGTGATCGCCAGCCACTACCACATGGAAACCGACGACCTGCCCGATGCCGGCGGCTTCCCGTACAGCAACCCGTTCCCGGCCAGTTCGCCCAATGCCGACCTCAACGGCGACGGCAGCCCGCTGGTGCCGGACCGCAACAACTACTACGGTCTGAAGGAGCGCGACTTCCAGCGCACCCGCGCCGACATCAGCACGCTGGACGCCAGCTACGACTTCGGTGGCCACAAGCTGCGCAACATCGCGCGTCTGGGCAACACCAGCAACGACTACCTGTGGACCCAGCCGGACGACAGCAAGGGCAATCCCAACCTGTACGGCACGCTGTGGCGCCGCACCAACAGCCGCGCGGTCGATGTGAAGAGCTTTGTCGACCAGCTGAGCCTGACCGGCCGTTTCGAAACCGGCGCGCTGCAGCACAGCTACAGCACCGGCGTGGAATACAGCGACGAGAAGATGCGCCGCGGCAGCTACCTGATGTCGCCGGGCACCAACAACCCGCTGACCAATGGCACCAGCTGCCCGACCACCGGCGCGGCCACCGGCTGGAACTGCACCGACTTCGACAACCCGAACCCGAACGACCCATGGGCGGCCAGCCATCTGCTCTATCGCAGCGACAAGGCGCTGGATGTGCGGCAGACCACCCGGACCCGCTCTGCCTACCTGTTCGACACCATCGAGTTCACTGCGCAGTGGTCGGTCAACCTGGGCCTGCGCTATGACGACTTCTCCACCGAGCTGGTCACGCCGGTCGCCGGCCAGGCGCCGACGCGGGTGCGCAATGACAGCGACTTTGTGAACTACCAGGTGGGCGTGGTCTACAAGCCGGCCGCCAACGGCAGCATCTACCTGTCCTGGGGCACCTCCTCCACGCCGCCGGGCATGGATGGCGGCGACGGCTCGGACGGCCTGACCGCCGCAGTGGCCGATCTCAAGCCGCAGGAAACCACCAACATCGAGCTGGGCAGCAAGTGGGACCTGTTCGACAACCGCCTGAACCTGACCGCGGCGGCATTCCACACGGTGATGGACAACGCCCGCGTCACCATCGACAACGGCACCAGCCAGAACGCCGGCAAGAAGGCGATCAATGGCGTCGAGATCGGCTTCACCGGCCAGCTCAGCGACCGCTGGAGCCTGTACGGCGGCTACACCTGGCTGGATTCGGAGCTGAAGGACAACGGCTACGTCTGCGCGGCGCCGGTGGGCCGCAGCTGTCCGGGCGGGGTCTATGTGCCCTCGCCGAACAACGGCAACCTGTTCCCGAACACCGCCAGGCACAGCGCCAGCCTGTGGAGCAGCTACACGCTGCCGTTCGGCCTGACCCTGGGCGCCGGCGCCACCTACTCGGACAGGCAGTACGGTGATGTCGCCAACACCAAGTGGATTCCCGGCTACACCCGCTGGGACGCGATGGCCAGCTACGTCCTGCAGGACAACATCAGCCTGCAGTTGAACCTGCAGAACCTCACCGACAAGACCTATTTCACCAAGGCCTACGCCTCGCACTACGCGGCCATCGCCCCGGGGCGCGCGGCCACGCTGGCGCTCAATGTGAAATTCTGACCCGACCCGCCCCCGGCTCCGCGCCGGGGGCCTCGTCCACGAGGCAACCGATGCTGCTGCATATCCCCGATGTACTCACGCGTGAGCAGGTCGCTTTGGCCCGCCAGCGCCTGCAGGAAGCGGACTGGGCCGACGGCAAGGCCACCGCCGGCTACCAGTCGGCGCAGGCCAAGCAGAACCTGCAGCTGCCCGAATCCGACCCGGCCGCACGGGCGCTGGGTTCGCTGATTCTCGACGCACTCGGCCGCAACAACACCTTCTTCGCCGCCGCATTGCCGCGACGGATCTATCCGCCGCTGTTCAACTGCTACCGCGAAGGCCAGACCTTCGGCTTCCACGTCGACAACGCCATCCGCTACGACCACATCAGCCGCGCCGGTGATCCGCAGCCGGTGCGTACCGATCTGTCGGCGACCTTGTTCCTTTCCGATCCGGACGAATACGACGGCGGCGAGCTGGTCATCGAGGACACCTACGGCAACCAGCGGGTGAAGCTGCCGGCCGGCCACATGGTGCTGTACCCGGGCACCAGCCTGCACCAGGTCACCCCGGTCACCCGCGGCGCACGCGTGGCTTCGTTCTTCTGGACCCAGAGCATGGTCCGTGACGACGGTCATCGCCGCCTGCTGTGGGAACTGGACCTGTCGATCCGTCGCCTCACCCACGACCATCCACAACACCCCTCCCTGGTCAGCCTGACCGGCGTCTATCACAACCTGCTGCGGCAATGGGCCGAGGCGTGAGCGCAGCCGGACAGGAACTGCAGGCGCTGCTGCAACAGCTGCCCGACAATCCGGCGGCGGTCGTGGCGGAACTGCAGCGGCGCGCGCAGGATGGTGACGTGCTGGCGCAGTTCGTGCTCGGCCAGGCCTGCATGGAAGGCCGCGCCTGCCAGGTCGACACCGACGCCGGCATGGCGTGGTTCGAACGTGCCGCCAACGGCGGTCTGCCGCTGGCGATGAACCTGCTCGGACGCTGCCATGAGCTGGGCCAGGGCACGCCGGTGAACCTCGAACTGGCCGCGGTCTGGTACCGGCAGGCAGCGGACAACGGGCTGGACTGGGGCATGTACAACCTCGCCAACCTGTTGGCCACCGGCCGTGGCGTCGGCAAGGACGAGGCCGCCGCGTACGCGCTGTACCGGCGTGCGGCTGAAGGTGGACATGCCAAGTCGATGAATCTGGTCGGCCGCTGCCTGGAGGATGGCATCGGCGTGGTCGCCGATCCGGGCGCCGCTCCGGACTGGTACCGGCGCTCGGCCGAAGCCGGTGATTTCCGCGGCCAAGCCAGCCACGCCTCGCTGCTGCTGGCCGCAGGCCGGATCGAGGACGCCGCACAGTGGCTGCGCAGGGCGCTGGCGCACGGCAGTCCGGCGTTTCTGGCGCAGATCCGGCCGCAGCTGGCGGCCTCGCCACATCCGCGGATACGGGCACTCGTCACAGATCAGATCGCCCTTTACTGTCGAGATCAATTCTCATTTGCATAAGCAAACGAATCCCATCTACAATGCTGCCGCGCAACACCCATCCGGCGCGCCCGCCAGACCATCAAGGGATTCACGTGCAACATCCGCAACGCCCACAGCACCCGCTTACCGCGACGCACGCAGCCATCGCCGTACAGGTGATGCTGCTGGGCCTGCTGCTTCTGTTCGCGCTGCCGACCCCGTTGTGGCAGGACGGCGCGCAGGCAACCACGTCCGCCCCTGTGGGCATCAGCACTTCGGCAACCGGCACCGACCTGCCCGGCGACGGGAATTCCCTGGCGCAAGAAAATCCCGCCACGCTGCGCCGGGTTGCCAAGCTGCGCGTCACTCCCGCAGCCTCCGCAAAACCGGCTGACCCGCTGCTGGTTTCCCGGCTGCCGGCCTCCCCGGCCAACGCGCGAGTCCCGGCCGCGACCAGCGATATCGCCCGCCCGGCACCCGGCCGGCGACAGCAACGCGGACAGGCGCCGCCACTCGGCTAAGCCAGGTCCGGTCCACCGCCGGATCAACCCGCACGCCTTACCCCTTTCCGTCGCAGCCCCCACACGCATTTCCGCCTGTGGCGCGGCGCGCACCTCCCGCATTCCGAAATCCGAGGTAATCCCATGGCCCTGCGCCATCGCCGTTCCCTGTCCGCTTCCCGCCACCTGCTCGGCCTCGCCGTGCTCGCCGCCCTCAGTGCCACCGCACAGGCCAACGGCAACGGGGCACCCACCACGCTGGACAAGGTGGTCGTCACCGCCACCGGTTTCGAGCAGAAGATCGCCGAAGCCCCGGCCAGCATCAGCCTGATCTCGCGCGAGGAACTGGCCCAGCGTCCCTATACCAGCCTGATCGACGCGCTGCGCGACGTGGAAGGCATCGACGTGGGCATGGAAACCACCGACAAGAACGGCCGCGCCACCCTCTCCATGCGCGGCATGCCCTCGGAATACACGCTGGTGCTGATCGACGGCCGCCGCCAGAGCAACGTCGGCAGCCTGTATCCGAACAACTTCGGTGGCGGCCAGTTCGCCTACCTGCCGCCGCTGGATGCGATCGAGCGCATCGAAGTGGTGCGCGGCCCGATGTCCACGCTGTACGGCTCCGACGCGATGGGCGGGGTGATCAACATCATCACCCGTCGCAACAAGGACCACTGGCAAGGCTCGATCACCCAGAGTTTCACCGTGCAGCAGGAAAAGGAGTTCGGCGACGCCCGCACCACCGACCTGTACCTGACCGGGCCGCTGCTCAAGGACACGCTGGGCGTGGCCATCCGCGGCAGCTACTACGATGCCGACGAATCGATGCCCGAGTGGGACCCGCTGCCGCTGCCGGATGGCTCGATGTGGGAGCGCAGCCTGGGCTTTGGCGGTGGTGGCAAGGCGGTGGCCAACACCAACTGGAACACCGGCATCCGCCTGAACCTGACCGCCTTCGAGAACAACGAATTCTGGCTGGACTACGACGCCTCGCGGCAGAAGTACGACAACCGCAAAGGCCAGACCGGCACCCTGGACAGCCTGGAAAGCCTGTGGCGCAGCGGCAACGCGACCATCCCCGATCCCGATGGCAGCGGCACCCTCACCCGCCGCGTGGTGCAGCCGCGCGTAGGCTACACCGCCTGGCAGCGCTACGAGCGTGACCAGCTGGCGCTGACCCATCAGGGCCGCTACGAGTTCGGCACCTGGCAGACCAGCCTGACCCGCCACACCACCAGCAACCTGGGCCGCTCGCTGCCGCTGACGCTGGACGAGCGCGCGCAATTGCAGGGACTGTGGAACGACGTGTGCGCACGTCGCGGCCAGGCCGCCCACTGCAACATGACCTCCGGCAACCTGGGCGTGCTCAACGCCGACGAACTGGCGCGCCTGTCCACCTTCCTGCCACGCCCGCAACGCACGATGGAGCTGGACGGCTATGTGCTGGACAGCAAGCTGGACATGTCGCTGGGCGACCACCAGCTCACCATCGGCGGCCAGTACAACGACACCGACATGACCGACGGCGTGTTCGGCATGGATGGCGGCGGCTACCGTGACAACGTCAAGCAGAAGCACCGCATGTGGTCGGTGTTCGCCGAGGACAACTGGGCGCTGACCGACACCCTGACCGCCACGCTGGGTGTGCGTTACGACGACCACAACATCTTCGGCAGCCACACCAGCCCGCGCGCCTACCTCGTGTGGGAGGCCAACGACGCCTGGACGATCAAGGGCGGCATCAGCACCGGCTACAAGACCCCGCGCCCGGACCAGTTGTTCCCCGGCGTGGTCGGTTTCGGCGGCCAGGGCGTGCTGCCGCTGGTCGGCTCGCCGCACCTCAAGCCGGAAACCAGCACCAACTATGAAGTGGCCGCCTATTACGAAGGCCAGCGCTGGAACGTCAACGCCACCGCGTTCTTCAACAAGTTCGACGACAAGATCGCCAGCGGCGGCGTCTTCGCCAACTGCGAAGTGGCACCGGCCGATGGCAGCTACTGCGTGGACGTCGGCCCCGGTTGGGCGGCGCTGGGCTACAGCACCTTCAGCCAGAGCGTGAACATCGACAAGGCCGAGACCCGTGGCGTCGAACTGGCCGGCCAGGTCGACCTACTGGACAGGCTGCAGCTGCGCGGCAACTACACCTTCACCAAGAGCGAGCAGACCAGCGGCGCTACCCGTGGCCAGCCGATCGCAGGCAACCCGGCCAAGCACATGGCCAACGCCAACCTGACCTGGCAGGCCAACGACCGCATCAGCCTGAGCCTGATCGGCGAAGGCCGCTACGACCGCTACCGCGACACGCTGGTCTCCAATGTCGGCGGCATCAGCAGCTCGACCGTGCGCTACTACGAGGACTACACCACCTTCCACCTCGGTGCCAGCTGGAAGGCGAACGACTGGCTCACCGTCAACGGCCGCATCAACAACCTGTTCGACAAGGACTTCGTCGCGCAGTCCTGCGTGCTGTCCTCCGACACCGAGTACAGCTGCGTGGACGACTACGCGGTGAAGGAACAGCGCCGCAGCTTCTGGGTGTCCTTCAACGCCCGTTTCTGAGGCGGTTGCTGCACTCAGGCAAAAGCCCGCCCCCGAGGCGGGCTTTTGCGTTTTGCGTCCCGCTACAGGCACCACCGCCGGCAACCTGCGCAGCCCCGGTCGCCCCCCGGCCCAATTCCCGTATGAGCAGTCCTTCGCGCCAATCACGGCTTCCAGTCATTGTTGCCGGCTGCCATGGAAGCTGCTGGAGAAGCCCCGCTGCAGCGCTGTGCAGGCGCGCGTTGCGACTGCCACAGGCCGCTGCGAAATAAGCGTCCCGCAGTGTCATATGCGGAAAGATACAAATTGCGAATCATTCTCATTCATGGTGTAATTCGGGCTTCCTGATCACCGCCACCCCACCACTTGTCTTCCGAACGCGCCTCCGCCAACGCCGTGCAGCAACAGGCCAACCGTGGCTTCTGGTTGCGCACCTTGCACCAGTGGCACTGGATCAGTTCGGCGGTATGCCTGATCGGCATGCTGCTGTTCTCCCTCACCGGCATCACCTTGAACCACGCGTCCAGGATCGAAGCCACGCCGCAGGTGCACAACCACAAGCTCGAACTGTCCACGCCGCTGCTACAGGCGCTGGGCACGCGCAAGGAAGGCAACGCGCCGCTGCCGGGGAAAGTGGCCGACTGGCTGTCGCACGAGCTGGATGTCTCCATCGGCAAGCGCCAGGCCGAGTGGTCGCCGGAAGAGATCTATCTGTCCATGCCCGGCCCCGGCAGCGATGCGTGGCTGAGCATCGATCGCGAAACCGGTGCGGTGGAGTTCGAGAAGACCCGTCGCGGCTGGATCTCGTATTTCAACGATCTGCACAAGGGGCGAAACGCCGGTCCGGGCTGGGGCTGGTTCCTCGACCTGTTCGCGGTGGCCTGCCTGGTGTTCTGCATTACCGGCCTGTTCCTGCTGCATCTGCATGCGCGGCAGCGGCGCATGACCTGGCCGCTGGTCGGTCTGGGCCTGCTGATTCCGCTGCTGATCGCCCTGCTGCTGATCCATTGACCCCGTTTTTTATCGAAGTTTCTGATCGAAGTTTTCATGAACGCTTTCCTCCCCGGAGTCGCACCATGCGCGTCACCCTGACCATCGCCCTGAGCGGCCTGATCGCCACTGCTCCTGCCGCCTACGCCGCCAGCCTCGACGTCAATGTCGAAGTGCCCAAGCTCAACGTGGCCGAATACCACCGTCCGTATGTGGCTGTGTGGATCGAAGGTGCGGACCAGAAGGTCGCCGCCAATCTGTCGGTCTGGTACCAGCTCAAGGACACCGCCGAAGGCCATGGCACCAAGTGGTTGCCGGACCTGCGCCAGTGGTGGCGCAAGAGTGGCCGCACCTTGCAGGTGCCGGTGGACGGTGTGACCGGCCCGACCCGTCCGGTCGGCAAGCACCCGCTCAGCTTCAATGATCGTCAGCCGCAGCTGCGTGACCTGCCCGCCGGCCAGTACACGCTGGTGGTGGAAGCCGCGCGCGAAGTCGGCGGCCGCGAACTGGTCAAGATTCCCTTCAGCTGGCCGGCACGCAGCGCGCAGAACGGTCGTGCCCAGGGCACCTCCGAGCTGGGCACCGTCACCCTCGCCGTCAAACCCTGATCCGCCCCACTCCACCGGAGCTATCGAATGAAGCGTTCTCTTCTGCTTGCCGTTGCCATCACCGCTGTTCTCCCGTTCTCCGCTGCCGCGCACAAGGCCTGGCTGCAGCCGTCGCAGACCGTGATTGCCGGCACCAACCCGTGGATCACCGTGGACGCGGCCGTGTCCAACGACCTGTTCTACTTCAACCACGTGCCGCTGCGCATCGACAACCTGGTGATCACCGCCCCGGACGGCAGCACCGTGCAGCCGCAGAACGTGGCCACCGGCAAGTACCGCAGCGTGTTCGACGTCGAACTCACCCAGCAGGGCACCTACCGTCTGGCCAACGTCAACGCCGGGCTGATGGCCAACTGGCAGGAAGACGGCAAGCCCAAGCGCTGGCGCGGCACCCCGGAGAAGTTCGCCGCCGAAGTGCCGAAGGATGCCAAGGAGCTGAAGGTCTCCGAGACCGCCGGCCGCGTGGAGACCTTCGTCACCAACGGCGCGCCGAACGACACCGCGCTCAAGCCGACCGGCAAGGGCATGGAAATGGTCGCCGTCGGCCACCCGAACGATCTGTTCTCCGGTGAGGAAGCCAAATTCCGCCTGCTGGTGGACGGCAAGCCGGCCGCGGGGCTGGAAGTGGAGATCACCCGCGGCGGCACCCGTTACCGCAACGCGCAGGAAGAAATAAAAGTCACCACCGACGCCAACGGCGAGTTCGCCGTGACCTGGCCGGAGGCCGGCATGTACTGGCTGGAGACCGGCAGCGAAGACAACAAGACCTCCGTGCCGCAGGCCAACGTGCGCCGCCTGAGCTACGTGGCCACGCTGGAAGTGCTGCCGCAGTAAGGACCCACAGGCCCGGCCGCTGCACAGTGCCGGGCCGCTTTCTCCATGTCTACCGAATCCCACATCGCCGTCCTCGGCGGCCACACCATGGGCACCCGCTGGAGCGTGAAGCTCACCGCCCCGCGCAGCCGCGACCTGCATGCGTTGCACGCCGGCATCGAAACCGAGCTGGGCCGTGTGGTCGCGCAGATGAGCACCTGGGAGGCCGAGTCGGATATCAGCCGCTACAACCGCGCTGCGGCCGGCAGCTGGCAGGCCATTCCCGACGACTTCTGGAACGTGCTGGTCGCCGCGCGCGATATCGCCCAGCGCAGCGACGGCGCGTTTGATCCGAGCATCGGGCCACTGGTCGCGCTGTGGGGCTTTGGCGCGCAGGCCGGTGCGCAGCGGGCGCCCGATGCCGCGCAATTGGCCGAAACCGGCAGCCGCTGTGGCTGGCACAAGCTGCAGCTGGATGTGTCCAAACACGCCGCACTGCAGCCTGGCGACCTGCAGCTGGACCTGTCGGCCATTGCCAAGGGTTACGGCGTGGATCTGGTCAGCCGCTGGCTGCGTCGCAGCGGCATTGCAGCGGCGCTGGTGGAAGTGGGCGGCGAGCTGCATGGCTACGGCCGCAAGCCCGACGGCCAGCCGTGGCGCGTGCTGGTCGAGTCCGCCCCGGAAGAAGACGCTGGCGCCGACTACCCGCCGCGCGTGCTGGCACTGGATGACCTGGCCGTGGCCACCTCCGGCGACCGCTGGCATCACTACGAACACGACGGCATCTCCTACAGCCACACTCTGGATCCACGCACGCAGGCGCCGGTGACCCGCGCCGCCGCCGCGGTCACGGTGATCGAGCGCGAGGCGATGCATGCCGATGCCTGGGCCACCGCGCTGACCGTGATGGGCGCGCGGCAGGGCCTGGCATTCGCCACCGCCAATGGATTGGCTGCACGCTTCGTCGCACGCGGCGAAAGCGGTCTGGAAGAGTCGATGACCCCGGCCTTCCAGCAGTATCTGGATGCGGACCGGCAATGAGTTCCAACCGTTCCCCCCGCGCCCTGCCCGGCAATCTCGCCGTGATCGCCGTACTGGCGACCATCGCTTTCGCGCTGCTGCGCCTGCATCTGGGCGAAAGCTGGTGGCTGGCCGCGCCGCTGCCCGCGCAGTGGTTCACCGCGCTGGCGGCCGCTGCCATCTATGTCATCGCCTGCGCCGCGTTGTGGTGGCGGGTGCGCCCGTGCAAGGAAGCCGCCAGCATTGATGGCCAACCGCCGCTGCTGGTGGTGTGGGCCAGCCAGACCGGTTTCGCCCGGCAGCTGGCCGAACGCAGCGCCGACAGCCTGCGCGCTGCTGGCCACACTGTCCGCCTGCGTGCGCTCGACCAGGTCGATGCGGCCCTGCTCAGCAGCACCCGCACCGCGTTGTTCATCGCCAGCACCACCGGCGAGGGCGATCCGCCCGACCATGCGCTGGCCTTCCTCAGCCGGGTGATGCCGCAGCCTGCCGCACTGCCGCAGCTGCAGTACGCGGTGCTCGCGCTGGGCGACCGCACTTACGATCACTACTGCGCCTTCGGCCACCAGCTCGATGACTGGCTGCGCGAGCACGGCGCGCAGCCGCTGTTGGACCGGGTGGAAGTGGACAACGCCGATCCGGACGCGCTGCGCCATTGGCAGCAGCTGCTGGGCCAGCTCGGCGGTGATGTCGCCAATCTGCCGGACTGGAGTGCACCGGACTACCAGCCCTGGCGGCTGCAGCAACGGCAGGCGCTCAATCCGGGCAGTGTCGGCGGCATCGTGTTCCACCTGAAACTGCAACCCGTGGCCGGGGAACTTCCCGCATGGCAGGCCGGCGATATCGCCGAGATCGGCCCACGCCACTCAGCCGACACCGTCGCACAGTGGCTGCAGACCCACGGCTTCGCCGCAACCACGACGCTGGCCGATGGCCGTCTGCTGCGCGACGTGCTCGCCGCCTCGCATCTGCCCGAACACAGCGGGCGTGGCGATGTCGCCGCGCTGGTCGCCACACTCAAACCGCTTCCGCACCGCGAATACTCCATCGCCTCGATCCCGGCCGAAGGCTCGCTGCAGCTGCTGCTGCGCCGTCAGCTGCGCGCCGATGGCAGCCCCGGCCTGGCCAGCGGCTGGCTGTGCGACTACACCGTGCCCGGCGATCTGATCGACCTGCGCCTGCGCAGCAATCGCAACTTCCATCCGCCGGCGCACGAGAGGCCGCTGATCCTGATCGGCAACGGCACCGGGATCGCCGGTCTGCGCACCCACCTGCGCGCCCGCATCGAGGCTGGCGCGCGGCGCAACTGGCTGCTGTTTGGCGAGCGCAACCTCGCCCACGATTTCCACTTCGGCGATGAACTGCGGCAATGGCAGCGCGAAGGCTGGCTGGAACGGCTGGATACGGTGTTCAGCCGCGACGGCGGGCCGTTCCACTATGTGCAGGATGCATTGGCCGCACACGCCGATGAGTTGCGCGACTGGGTGGAACAAGGCGCCACGATCCTGGTCTGCGGCAGCCTGCAGGGCATGGCGCCGGCGGTGGACGCGGTGATCGCCCAGGCGCTGGGCAACGACGCGCATGAAGCCCTGCGTATCGCCGGACGCTATCGCCGCGACGTGTACTGACAGCCAGGAACGAGGGGAGAGCAACGCGCGTAACCCGGGTAAGGCCAACGGTCGCACCCGGGGTTCGGCAGGTCGGAGGGGGCGGATTTCCCGGCTGCGCTTTGCTTACCCAATGG
>DDVW01000046.1:0-314 GCA_002345545.1 Stenotrophomonas sp. UBA2302
CGGCCACGCTGTACGCCTATGTCAGCCGGGGCCAGCTCAGCTCGCGCCCCGGCCCGGACCGGCGCAGCCGTGTCTATCTGCGTACCGAGGTGGAACGGCTGGCGCAGCGCAAGCGTGCCGGGCATGGCGCGGCCCGTGGCGCGGCGCAGAGCCTGGACCGCGGCCTGCCGGTGCTGGAAACCCGCATCTCGCTGATCCGCCCGGATGCGCCCTACTACCGAGGCCATTCCGCAGTGGAGGCGGCCCGCGACGGCGCCACGCTGGAGGACATCGCGCGGTTACTGTGGGAGTGCGAAACCCTGGACCCGTTCGCG
>DDVW01000046.1:383-52953 GCA_002345545.1 Stenotrophomonas sp. UBA2302
CCCTGGACCCGTTCGCGGCGGCCGCACCCGATCCATGGCCCGCGCGGACGGCCGCGGTGGCGCTGGATGCCACATTGCCGCCGCTGGAGCGCAGCCTGGCCTGCATCCCGCTGCTGGCGCTGGAGCAGCGGCAGTCACTCAACGCCGCCGCACCGGTGCGGCGTGAAGTGGCGGCATTGCTGCTGCGGCAGAACGCCGCGCTGCTGGTCGGCACCCAGCCCGACGCCCGCCCGGTGCATCACCTGCTCGCCGATACCTGGCAACCCGGCGATGCCGGTTTTGCCGGACTGGTACGCAGCGCGCTGGTGCTGTGCGCCGACCATGAACTGAACGTTTCGGCCTTCGCCGCGCGGGTGGTCGCCTCCACCGGCGCGCCCCCGCACGCCACCGTGTGCGCGGGGCTTGCGGCGATGTCCGGGCCACGCCACGGCGGCGCCACCGCACGCGCGCACGCCCTGCTGTGCGATGCCGAGGCCAGCGGTTCGCCCGCCAGCTTCATCGCCGAACGCTGGCAACGCGGCGACGAACTGCCCGGCTTCAACCACGTGCTGTATCCGGACGGCGACCCGCGCGGCGCCGAAGTGCTGCGGCAGCTGCGGGTATTGCGCGGCGACTGCCATCGCATGCGCCACGTGGAAACGGTGCTGGCCGCCACCGCCGAACACAGCGGTCAGCATCCCAATATCGACGGTCTGCTGGCGGCGATCTGCTATGTCTATGCGCTGCCGGCCAGCCATGCGCTGGTGATGTTCGCCACCGCCCGGCTGACCGGCTGGCTGGCACATGCACTGGAACAGCAGGCACTGGGTACGCTGATCCGCCCGCGTGCGCGCTATACCGGGCTGGCACCGGGCGGCGGACACTGAGCGTCCCGGTCCTACAGGAGCGGCGTTATTGCCGCTTCGACCAGCGCTGGACGATGGCGGCAATCGCCTGCACGCCGTCGGTCAACGCCGCCGGCCCCGGCTGCAGGATCAGCGGTGATTTGATCTCGTGCAGCTCGCCGTCGCACACCGCGTTGATCGCCGCCCAGCCCGGTCGCGCGGCCACCTTCTCCGGACGGAATTTCTTGCCGCACCACGAGCCGATGATGATGTCCGGGTTGCGCGCGATCACCGGTGCGCCGTCGGCAAGGATGCGCGCCTTGGCCAGCGGTTCGCGCGACAGCTCGGGAAACACGTCGATACCGCCGGCGATCTCCACCAGTTCGGCGCCCCACTGGATGCCGGTGATGATCGGCTCGTCCCACTCTTCCACGTACACGCGCGGCCGCTGCGGCAAACGCGCCGCCTGTTCCGCGATGGCGTCCAGCCCGCGCTGCAGCTCGTCCGCATACCTTTCAGCGCGCGCGGCCTCGCCAACCAGCGCACCGAGGCGGCGGATGTAGTCGAGGATGCCGGCAACACTGCGGTGGTTGGCGATCCACACCTCCACGCCGTTGCGGATCAGCTCGGCGGCGATATCGGCCTGGATGTCGGAAAAGCCGATCGCCAGATCCGGCTTCAGCGTGAGGATTTCCCCGACCTTGGCACTGGTGAAGGCGCTGACCTTGGGTTTCTCACGCCGCGCCTGCGGCGGCCGCACGGTGAAGCCGCTGATACCGACGATGCGCTCCTGCTGCCCAAGGGCATAGAGCGTTTCGGTGGGTTCTTCGGTGAGGCAGACGATACGACGCGGACCGGTCATGGCGCGGCAAACTCCGTGCTGTCGACGAACACCGCCGGGGTGTTCCAGGGATGATGGGCGGCGATGGCGTCCAGCAGCCGCTGCAGCCGGCCGTGATCACGCGGGATGCAGAATTCGAGGCGGACACTGGATTCACGCACCAGCTCACCCGCCACGCCGACCGCACTGGCGGTGCCTTCCTGCACACGGAACTGCTCCTGGCCCGGTGCCGATTCCCACATGCCGTGGCTGTAGCCGCCGGCCGCCAGATCGTCCACCGCAAGGATGCCGGCCTTCAGCGCCTGCAGATGCACCGGCGGCACGAACACGGTGATCCGGTAGAGCGGCTGCAGTTTCATGCCCACACCCTCCGCATCATCCACGGCTCACGGATACAGCAGCTGCTTGCTCCACACCCCGGCCGCATCGGACTCGTAACTCCAGCGCTCATGCAGGCGGAAGTCCACGCCATACCAGAACTCGATCCGCCGCGGCACCACGCGGATACCGCTCCAGCCTTCCGGGCGCGGCACCTCGCGGCCTTCAAAACGCGACTGGAAATTTTCCAGCCGCTGGTTGAATTCCTCGCGCGAAGACAGCGGCTGCGACTGCGCCGATGCCCAGGCGCCGATCTGGCTCATGCGCGGGCGCGTGGCGAAATAGGCATCCGCCTCGGCGGTGGACACCAGTTGCGCGTCGCCTTCGATCCGCACCTGGATGCCGGCCTCGCGCAGGCTGCGCCACAAGAACAGCAGCGCCGCCTGGCGGTTCTCGTGCAGCTCACGGCCCTTGCGGCTGTCCAGGTGGGTGTAGAACACGAAGCCGCGCTCATCGAACGCCTTGAGCAGCACGGTGCGCGCCGACGGGCGGCCATCGATATCGGCGGTCGCCACGGTCATCGCCGTGGCATCGATTTCCTTGCCGGCTTTGGCCTCATCCAACAGCGAGGCGAAGGTGGAAAGTGCTTCTGCGTACAGGTCGCTCATAGGTCCAATTCGAACAGCACGGGTTTGGGCTATTGTGGCGTCATGTCAGCGGTTGCGCACAATTTCCCGGCCCGCCGCTTCGCCAGCCCCCTGGTCGCGCAGGCACTGGACGAGGCGCTTGCCTGCGGCACCGCCACGCCGGTGCTGGCGATCAGCGGATTGCAGGGCAGCGGCAAGTCCACCCTCGCCGCGCAGGTGGTGGAACTGGCCCGCGCACGCGGCCTGCGCGCGGCCGCACTGTCCATCGACGACACCTACCTGACCCGCGCACAACGGCAGCGCCTGGCCGACCAGGTGCATCCGCTGCTGGCCACGCGCGGCCCGCCCGGCACCCATGACCTGCCGCTGGCCCTGGCGACATTACACGCCGCCAGGGATGGACAGCCGTTCCCGCTGCCGCGCTTTGACAAGCTCGCCGACGAGCGGGTCGATGCCGCGCACTGGCAGCGCATCGAAGGCCGGCTGGACCTGCTGGTCTTCGAGGGCTGGTTCCTCGGCACGCCGGCCGAGCCGGAGGCAGCGCTGTCGAGGCCACTGAACGCACTGGAACGCGACGCTGATGGCGACGGTCGCTGGCGCCGCTGGTGCAACCACGCATTGGCCAGCGACTATCCCGCGCTGTGGCAATGCTTCGACCGGCTGTGGTTCCTGCAGCCGCCCTCTTTTGCGGTGGTGCCGCAGTGGCGCTGGCAGCAGGAACAGGCCCTGCAGCGGGCTGCGCCGGGTCGCAGCGGCATGAGCCGCGTGCAGGTGGAGCGCTTCGTGCAGTTCTACGAACGGGTCAGCCGGCAGGCCTTGCGCACGCTGCCGGCAATCGCCGACCGGGTGATCGCGCTGGATGCGCAGCGGCAGGTGCTGTGGTGCGGGGCAACGCCCCGCTGAGCCCACTGCCGGGACACCACAGCCGGGGGTGTTGTGGCCTATTCGACCAGGAACGTCACCCGCATGTTGACCCGCCATTCACGGATGTTGCCGTCGCCGTCGGTGACAACCTTGGTTTCGTTGATCCATGCGCCCTGGATGCCCTTGACGGTACCGGCCACCTTCTTCAGCCCACTGCGCACCGCATCCTCGACGCTGGTGCTGGAGGAAGCGTTGACTTCGATGATCTTCGCTACAGACATGCCGTGCTCCTTGGTTGCACCACGAACCATTCGTGGCGTGGGCCAGCATCGCTGCTACCGTGTTAACGCACCGCCATGAGGTGCTGGCATCATTCCGCTATGAATCCCGCCCCCAATCTTGTTCTGGTCGGCCCGATGGGAGCCGGAAAAACCTGCATCGGCCGCCGCCTCGCCGAGCGCTTCGGGCTGCAGTTCGTCGATGTCGACCAGGCCATCGTCGACGACACCGGTTCCAGCATTCCCGCCATTTTCGACAACATCGGCGAAGCCGGTTTCCGCGCCCATGAAAAGCGCGTGCTGGCCGGTCTGCTGGAACGCAGCGGCCAACTGGTCTCCACCGGCGGCGGCGCCGTGCTGGATGCCGACAACCGCGAGCTGATCGGCCAACGCGGTTTCGTCGTCTACCTGCGGGTCAGCGTCGCCTCGCAGCTGCAACGCCTGCAGCGCGACCGCAACCGCCCGCTGCTGCAGCGCGAGGACCGTGAACAGGTGTTGCACCAGATGGCCGCCTTCCGCGATCCGCTGTATCACCAGGTGGCCGACATGATCGTCGACACCGACCTCTATTCCCCCGCCGAAGCCACCGCCCATGCCGTGGTGCGGCTGGCCGCGCTTTGGCAGATCTCGGAGCTTCCCGCATGACCGCTTCACCCCGCATCGTCGCCGTCGGCGGTGAACTGCCCTACCGGATCCACATCGGCCCTGGCCTGCAAGGTGACGGCCAGTTGCTCAGCGCGCCCATCCGCGGCCGCCATGTGCTGCTGGTCAGCGATGACACCATCGCCCCGCTGTACCTGGCGCAGGTACGGCAGACACTGCTGGCCGCACGCCCGGAACTGGTGATCGGCCAGTACATCATTCCCGCCGGCGAGGCCTCCAAGACGCTGGACAGTTTCAGCGGCGCGATCAACGCGCTGGCATCGCTCGGCGCCACCCGCGACGCCTGCGTGTTCGCCCTCGGTGGCGGCGTGGTCGGCGACCTGGCCGGTTTCGCCGCCGCCTGCTGGATGCGCGGCGTGGACTGCGTGCAGCTGCCCACCACGCTGCTGGCGATGGTCGACTCCTCGGTTGGCGGCAAGACCGCGGTGGACATCGCCCAGGGCAAGAACCTGGTCGGTGCCTTCCATCCGCCGCGCGCGGTGATCGCCGATACCGCCGTGCTGCGCAGCCTGCCGCCGCGTGAGCTGCGCGCCGGGCTGTCGGAGGTGATCAAGTACGGTGCGATCCGCGACCCAGAGTTCTTCCAGTGGCTGCACAGCGAGCGCGAAGCCCTGCTGGCCGGCGACGACGCCGCGCTGGCGCAGGCCATCGCCCGCAGCTGCGAGCACAAGGCGCAGATCGTCGAGCGCGATCCGCTGGAAAAGGGCGAGCGCGCCCTGCTCAACCTCGGCCACACCTTCGGCCATGCCATCGAGACCGCACAGGGCTACGGCGCGCCGGGCAACGACAACCTCAACCATGGCGAAGCCGTGGCGGTGGGCATGGTGCTGGCCGCGCGCCTGTCCGCCGCGCTGGGCATGGCCGATGCGGCCGATACCGGCACCCTGCACGCGCTGTTGCTGGCCTATGGTCTGCCGGTGGCCATCCCCGCCGGGCTGGCACCGGAAACGCTGCTGGCGCACATGCGGCTGGACAAGAAGAACATCGCCGGACGCCTGCGGCTGGTGCTGTGGCGGGGCATCGGCAAGGTCGAAGTGGTGCCGGACGTGGACGAAGCCGCGGTACTGGAAGTCCTGCAGCAGGGTTGAGCCCGGCCCACTGCCGCCTGCGCCCACCTGCCCTGTCTCCCGTGGCGGCCCGTGCTGATGCCAGTGCCGCGGCGGCCTTGATCCCCCGCAACGGCTACAATCTGCCCCATGCGCGTCCTTCTGCAACAGCCGCCCAGCGGCAACGAAGCTCCCCGTTATGTCCAGCTGTCACTGGTCGCCGACCTGCTCGGCGGCTGGGAGCTGCTGCGCGAAAGCGGTCAGACCGGCGGCCGGGTGCAACTGCGCCGGGAGCTGTTCCTGCAACAGGACGATGCGCTGCAGGCCTTCGAGAAGGCCCGCGACATGCAGATCAAACGGGGCTTCCAGGTGATGTTCACCAGCGGCCTGCCGCACCCCTGATCCTGATCCCGCCCCCGCCGTGGCCGCCGCTGGCGCGCCCGTGCCTACTTTCTACCCAGGAGTTCATGTGACCAGCCCACTTCGCAACGACCGCTTCCTGCGCGCCCTGCGCCGCGAGCCCGTGGACTGCACGCCCGTGTGGCTGATGCGCCAGGCCGGCCGCTACCTGCCGGAATACCGTGCCACTCGTGCGCGTGCCGGCAGCTTCCTGGCCATGGCCAAGAATCCGGAGATCGCCTGCGAGGTCACCCTGCAGCCGCTGGAGCGTTTCGACCTGGACGCGGCGATCCTGTTCTCCGACATCCTCACCATCCCCGACGCGATGGGCCTTGAGCTGTATTTCGTCGATGGCGAAGGCCCCAAGTTCCGCCACCCGGTGCGCAGCGTGGCCGATATCGCCAAGCTGGCGGTGCCGGACATGGAAACCGAGCTGCGCTACGTGATGGACGCGGTACGGGTGATCCGCCGCCAGCTGGACGGCAAGGTGCCGCTGATCGGCTTCTCCGGCAGCCCGTGGACGCTGGCCTGCTACATGGTCGAGGGCGGTGGCAGCAAGGACTACGCGCGCATCAAGGCGCTGGCCCTGAACGAGCCCAAGGCGCTGCACCAGCTGCTGGGCGTGGTCACCGATGCGGTGATCGCCTATCTGTCGGCACAGCGTGCGGCCGGTGCGCAGGCGCTGCAGGTGTTCGACACCTGGGGCGGCGTGCTGAGCCCGGCGATGTACCGCGAATTCTCGCTGCCCTACCTGACCCGCATCGCCCGGGAACTGGAGCGCGGCCAGGGCACCGGGCGCACCCCGCTGATCCTGTTCGGCAAGGGCAACGGCACACACCTGGAAGCACTGGCCGACAGCGGCTGCGAGGGGGTCGGCGTGGACTGGACCACCGAGCTGGGCGAAGCCGCACGCCGCACCGGCGGCAAGGTCGCGCTGCAGGGCAACCTCGATCCGACCACGCTGTACGGCGCACCCGAGGCGATCCGTCGCGAGGTCGGCGTGGTGCTGGACAGCTACCGCGACGGCAATGGCGGTTCGCGCGAAGGCCACATCTTCAACCTCGGCCACGGCATGTCGCCGGACATGAACCCCGAGCACGTCGCCGTGCTGGTGGACGCCGTCCACAACCACAGCCGCCGCTGAAACCGCTTGCCGGACAATGACCCGTTAATTGTCCGGCAGCCCCCCGCGGCCGTTCGGCCGGCCGCGGACGTGCTGCGGACCGCACACGCCGATCCGTGCACAACCGCCGCCGGCGCCAGCCCCGGCGTTGTTCCACGGCGACAAAATTCCGCCGCGCCCCCTTTCCGATCAGAACCGGCCACTGCAACGGTGGCCGCCGGCAGCACCGTGGACCACGGGCCATCAGTACCGGACTTGCGCGCCCCATCCCGCCTGTCGTGCGGGTGCTCCGCCCATCCGGTCTACCGGTTCGACAGCGGCCAGCGCTCTACGCAGTTTCTGCACCTGCCGGCGCTGACAATGGCCGCCCCGCCCTGATACCGAGGATGTGATGCCGACAGCCGACGCCAGCGCCGCCCGCTCCAGCCACAAGCCCCTGCTGTGGCTGGTGTCGCTGGGCATCTTCATGCAGATGCTGGATTCGACCATCGTCAACACCGCCTTGCCGGCAATGGCGCGCAGCCTCGGCGAGAGCCCGCTGCAGATGCAGTCGGTGGTGTTCAGCTATGCGCTGGCGGTGGCCAGTTTCATTCCGGCCTCGGGCTGGATCGCCGACCGCTTCGGCACCCGCCGCACCTTCCTGGCCGCGATCGTGCTGTTCACCCTCGGCTCGCTGGCCTGTGCGCTGTCGCCCACGCTGGGCTGGCTGGTCGCCTCGCGCGTGCTGCAGGGCGTCGGCGGCGCGATGCTGCTGCCGGTGGGACGGCTGGCGGTGATGCGCACGGTCCCGCGTGAACAGTTCCTGGCGGCGATGAGCTTCATCGCCATCCCCGCGCTGATGGGGCCGCTGCTGGGACCGACCCTGGGCGGCTGGCTGGTGGAAGTGGCTTCGTGGCACTGGATCTTCCTGATCAACCTGCCGATCGGGGTGATCGGTTTCATCGCCGCGCTGCGGATCATGCCCAACCACCATGGCCACCGGAAGCTGCGCTTCGACCTGGCCGGCTACCTGATGCTGGCCTTTGGCATGATCGCGCTGTCGCTGGCGCTGGATGGCACCTCCACGTTCGACTCGGCACCGGCGCTGGTGATCGTGCTGGCGGTGATCGGTCTGGTCGCGCTGGCCGGTTACTGGCTGCATGCCGCCAGCCGGGCCAACGCGCTGTTCCCGCTGACCCTGTTCAAGGTCGGCAGCTTCCGTATCGGCATCCTCGGCAACCTGTTCTCACGCATGGGCAGTGGCGCGATGCCGCTGCTGATCCCGCTGCTGCTGCAGGTCGGGCTGGGGATGAGCCCGATGAACGCCGGAATGATGATGATTCCCGTGGCCCTGTCGGCGATGGCCGCCAAGCGCGCAGCGGTGAAGCTGGTGGAGCGCTACGGCTACCGCCACGTGCTGATGGTCAACACCGTCTGCGTGGGGCTGGCGATGGCCAGCTTCGTCATCGTCCAGCCGGGCCAGCCGTTGTGGCAGCAGATACTGCAGCTGGCGGTGTTCGGCACCTTCAACTCGATCCAGTTCACGGTGATGAACACGGTGACGCTGCGCGATCTGGACAGCACCCAGGCCAGCAGCGGCAACAGCCTGCTGTCGATGGTGATGATGCTGGCCACCGGTTTCGGCGCCGCGGCCGCCGGCAGCCTGCTGGCCGCATTCGGCAGCCACCTGGGCGGCCATGACGCGATGCGGGCGCTGCACGCCACCTTCGTCTGCGTCGGTGTCATCACCCTCAGCTCGACCCTGGTGTTCTGGCAATTGCCCGAAAACCGCCCGCACCCGCGCGCGGTCGAGGAAGTGGTCGAATAACCGCCGCAATACCGCGACTCAGCGACCGGTGTCGCGGTGCCGGGCCTCCAGTACCGTGGCAATCACGTCCAGCAGCATCCGCGCCGTAACCGGCTTGCGCAGGAACGCATCGAAGCCGGCCGCGCGGGTCTGTGGTTCGGCTTCGGCGTCCGAGCGCGCGGTCACCGCCACCAGCGGCAGGGTCTGGCCCTGGGCCCGCAGCTGCTGGGCCAGGCCGAGCCCGTCGATGCCGGGCAGGTCCAGATCCAGCAGTGCCACATCGAACGTGCGGCTGCTCACCTCCGACAGCGCCGCCAAGCCGTGCGGCACATGCACGACCTGATGGCCGTGGCCCATCAGCAGGCCACTGATGACCTGGGCGATGGTGGCATCGTCCTCCACCAGCAGGATGCACAGCGGTGGCAGCGCGCGCTCATGCCCGGCACTGGCAGGGGTGCTGGTGCTGGTGCTGGTGCTGGTGCTGGTGCTGGTGATAGCGCCACCGGCAACCGTCCGCCATGCCAGCGGCAGCGACACACTGAAGCAGGCGCCGCGCCCCGGGCTGCTGACCACATCGATGCTGCCCCCCATCGCCGTGACCAGCTCGTTGCAGATCGCCAGCCCCAGCCCGCTGCCACCGTAACGTGCCGTCGTGCGTGCCCCCTCGGCCTGTTCGAAACGGCGGAACAGGCGCTGGCGCTGCTCGGCATTGATGCCCGGGCCGGTGTCGCTGACGTGGAAGTGCACCCCGCGGCCTCCCGGCTCCAATGTCACCTGCAACGTCACCGAGCCGCGGCGGGTGAACTTGATCGCATTGTTGAGCAGGTTCAGCAGGATCTGCTGCAGGCGCATCGCATCGCCATCCAGCCAGGTGCCCGCCGGCACCTGCGCGTCGGACACGAATTCCAGCCCGCCCCGCAGCGCCAGCGGCTCCATCAGCCCGCGCACATCGGCCAGCAACTGGTGCAGGTCGATGGGCTGCTGCTGCAGCTCCAGCTTGCCGGCCTCGATACGGGCCAGGTCCAGCGCGTCGTTGACCAGCCGCAGCAGGTGCTCGCCGGCACGCCGGATCGAATCGGCATAACCGCGCTGCTCCTCGTCCAGTTTGGTGGACTGCAGCAGCTCGCTCATCCCCATCACCCCGGTCATCGGCGTGCGCACCTCATGCCCGAGCGTGGCCAGGAAGCGGGTCTTGGCATCGGAGGCCTGTTCGGCCAGTTCCTGCTTGTGCCGGGCCAGTTGCCACTCGTTGATGCGGCGCAGCCGGCGCCGGTACAGCCAGCCGGCAAACACCAGCAGCGCCACACCCAGCACGATCAGTGAGGTCATGCCGGCGGCGCTGCGCCACCACGGCGGCTGCACGTGGAAGGCCAACGTCTGCATTTTCGACCAGACGTTGTCGGAGGTCTTGGCCTGCACCTCGAGGCGGTAATGCCCCGGCGGCAGGCGCGAGAACAGGCGCTCGCCGGTGGCGCCGACTTCCACCCAGTCCGGGTCGTAACCGCCAAGCCGGAAGCGGTAGCTGTTGGTCGCCGAGTCGGCAAAGGACAGCAGCCGCGCGACGATATGCAGGTCGCGGTCGCCATCCTCGATTTCCAACGGCTGCTTCCCGGTCAGGTCGTGCGCCCGCTCGTCACGGCGCACGCTCACCCGCTCGATCACCAGCGGCGGCTGGCGGCCGGAGGGTTTCAGCAGCGACGGTTCGTACAGCACCACGCCCTCGGGGGTGCCCCCGGCAATCTGTCCGGTGGTGGCCTGCACCAGCGCACGCCGGCGGAATTCCTGTCCCGGCAGCCCGTCATGCACGCCATACAGGCGGATCGAACGGCTGGCCGGGTCGATCCGGATCAGGCCACGTGCACTGCTGGCCCACGCCACACCGTCGCTGTCCACCACCAGTCCGCCCGGTGCCAATGCCGGAAATTCGCGTTCGGCGCCAATGCTGTCCAGCAACGCCAGCCGCTGCCCATCCCACAGGTACTGGTCCATGTGCCCGAGCCCGGCCACCCAGACCACGCCGGTATCGGTGACCCGGAACGTGTAGATCCTGTCCAGGGTGCTGCCCGGCAGGCGTTCAAATCCGGCCAGCTCCGGCACCCACGCCATCAGCCCGCTCTCGGTCGCCAGCCACAGTTGATCCTGCGGCCCGCAGCGCATGTCCGAGACCACCGACAACGGCAGGCCGGACGTTCCCAGCGGCAGGTAGCGCAGCACGCGCCCGTCCAGATCGCGCTGCTGCATCCCGCCGTTTTCGGAATAGACCCACAGCGTGCCGCCATCGCAGACCTGCACCACGTCGCCATCACCCGGCAGCGCCGCATCGACACCGCTGCCGCGATCCCAGCGACGCGTCGCCCCGCTGGCCGGGTCGTAGCGGATCAGCGCATCAAGGCTGCCGATCCATACCCTGCCGAACCGGTCCTCGACTATCGATTGCGGCCAGTTGTTGCCATCGATGCTGGCCAGGTGGTGTTCGACCTTGCCAGTCAACGGGTCCAGCCGGTCCAGCGCGCCGCGCGTACCGGTGATCCAGATGCCGCCGGAGGCCGAGGGCGCCAGTGCCAGCGCATAGGGATTGCGCAGCGAGGCCGGGTCATCCAGCAGGCGCGAGAACACCGAGAACTGGCGCCAGTTCGGCGACAGGTGCCACAGGCCCGCATTGGTGCTGGCAAACCAGAGTCCACCCTCGCGGTCCTCGTGTGCACTGCTCCAGTTCGGCTTGACCAGCCCCCGTTCCTGCGCGCTGTACAACGGCACATTCTGCACGTCGCCCAGCCGCATCCGGCCAAGGCCCGAACGGGTGTCCAGCCAGTAATTGCCATCGTCCGAATACTGCAGCACGTTCAGCACATCGCCCGCGGCCATGCCGCGCCACTCGGCACGCCGGAAGTGGCCATTGGCCTCCCGCACCGCCACCCCTTCGTTGGTGGCTATCCACAGACGGTCCTGCTCGTCGACCTTGAGGCCGTTGATCCGCGGCGAGGGCAACACTCCGGCCGCCATCCGCTCGAAACCGGTTCCATCCCAGCGCGCCAGGCCATCCTTGGTCCCCACCCACAGGCTGCCGTCAGCCGTCACCGCCAGATAGCCCACCGCCGCCGAGGGCAGGCTGCGGGTATCGCCCGGCACCGGCATGAAACGGGTGAGGGTTCCGTCCGCCGCCAGCCGGTGCAGGCCGGCCGTACTGGTGCCGAACCAGAGGCTGCCATCGGGTGTGGAGGTGATGCTCCAGACCGTATTGCTGCCGATCTGCGGGTAGTGCTCGCGGTCGTAGAAGGTGAACCGGTCACGTTCGGCCGGCAGCATCGCCAGGCCGGCGTTCTGCGTCCCCACCCACAACCGGTTGCGGGCATCCACGTGCAGGCTCCACACCAGGTTGTCGCGCAAGCCATCGTTGGCCCGCCAGATGCGGTAGTTGCGGCCGTCAAAGCGGGCCAGGCCATCGCGACTGGCCAGCCACAGGTAACCGAAGCCATCCTCGGCAAAGGCATTGATATTGCTCGACGGCAGCCCGTCGGCCACCGTGATCTGCCGGGGCTGCGGCGTCGCCGGCACCTCCGCCTGTACGGGCATCGCCGGTATCGCCAGCAAGGCCAGCAGGCCTGCAAGCCATGGCAGCAGCCGCGGGATCATGACGGCACCGCTCCGGCAGCAGCAGTGGAGCCGCTGCGGCTTCGGCAATGCATCCACCGCCGGCCAGGCGCCGCTTCGACAACCGAATCCGGCCGACATCCCCGCCATGACATCAGCATTGCAGCCCCTGTTTTCCCCAAAGATGCGTCATCGCCACCTGTTGCTCCCCGGATACCACCCGATTGCACCGCGCCCCGGCCCTGCGGCGCGCGCCGCTGTTCCAGCAGCGCACTCTATACGTCCCGTTTGAGCGGAACAAAGCCGCAACGCCGCGCCGCACTCCCCTCCCACCTGCAACTGCGGTAACAATCCATTACCTGACAGCGACACAATCCCTGACAGTGCTACGCCTAGAATCCTGATATCCCGAACCGGAGCCGAACCGACGTGCCACGACTCCTCCTGCTGCTGGCCTGCGGCCTGCTGCCCCTGCTCGCCCATGCTGCCCCCGCACGTTACCGGCTGGACCCGGTACACACCCGGGTGCTGTTCTCCATCGAACATGCCGGCTTCTCGCAGGCATTGGGTACGGTTTCCGGCAGCGAGGGCGTGCTCGAATTCGATCCTGACGACTGGTCCAGCGCCCGGCTCGAGGTGAGCGTTCCCGTCACCCGGCTGGACCTGGGCGACGACAAGTGGAACCAGGCCACGCTGGCGCGCAACCTGCTCGATGGCGAGCGCTTCCCGCAGGCGCGTTTCGTTTCCTCCCGCATCGAGCCACTCGATGCCACCCATGCCCGCATCCACGGCCTGCTGACGCTGCGCGGCGTCACCCGCGACGCGGTACTGGAAGTCACCTTCAACCAGCTCAAGCGCCACCCGCTACCGCCGTTCCGCCGTACCGCCGGCTTTTCCGCCACCACGGTACTCAGCCGTGCCGATTTCGGCATCGATGCGTGGAAACCGGTGATCGGCGACCGCGTGGAGCTGCGCATCGAGGCCGAGGCGGTGCGTGATGGCAGCGCCGAGGCACCGGCCCCCGATATTCCTCCCACCCCCTCCAACGACCCACTGCAAGACGCGGCCGATGCCGCCCTCGACAACGAAATGGACACGCACCCATGACCCTGAAAAACACCATCGACCGCTGGGGCGGCATCAGCAAGACCCTGCACTGGCTGATCGCCCTGTTGATCCTGGCCCTGGGCATCGTCGGCCTGGTCATGGGCGAGTTCCCGAAAACCCCGAAGTACTTCTGGATCTACACGATGCACAAGTCCATCGGCATCAGCGTGCTGGTGCTGGTGGTGCTGCGGCTGGCATGGCGCCTGTATGCCGGGGCACCCGCGCCAGTACCGGCCACACCCGGCTGGCAGGCGCGCGCCGCCTCGCTCACGCACTGGCTGCTGTACGGGCTGATGTTCGCCATGCCGTTGTCCGGCTGGCTGTACGACTCGGCCAGCGGCCTGCGTCCGTTCAAACTGTTCGGACTGTGGGAAATGCCCAAGCTGGTGGCCCCCAGCGAATCACTGCGGGAAATTTTCCACGATGCCCACGAATGGGGCTTCTGGGCGCTGATCCTGCTGGTGGTCGCCCATGCCGGCGCCGCGTTCTACCACCATCTGCAGCTGCGCGATGCCACGCTGGTACGCATGCTGCCGCAAGGCTGGCTCGACTCCCCACAGAAGGATGGCGCATGACATTCAAGTTCCCCTCCCCGCTGGCCACCGCCGCCGCCCTGGCCGGCCTGCTCGCGGCCACACCGGCGCTGGCGGCCGACTACACCCAGGCGGCCGGTTCGACGCTGGTGTTCGCCACCAAGTATGACGGTGAAATTTTCACCGGCCGCTTCCCCGGCTTCCAGACCCGGCTCAGCTTTGATCCGGCCGATCCGGCGGCGGGCAAGCTCGAGGTCGACATTCCGCTGGCCGGTGCCAGCAGTGGCAACAGCGACCGCGACGCCACCCTGCAAAGTGCCGACTTCTTCAACGTCGCCCGCTTTGCCAGGGCGCACTACCGCGCCACCGGCTTCCGTGCACTGGGTGAGAACCGCTACGCGGCCGATGGCACGCTGGAGCTGCGCGGTATCAGCAAACCGGTGACGCTCACCTTCACCTGGACACCGGGCGCACAACCGGTGTTGACCGGCAAGGCCACCGTCCGCCGTCTGGACTTCGGCGTGGGCGGGGGTGACTGGAGCGACGTCAACACCATCCCGGACGAAACGGCGATCAGCACGGTGGTCCGGTTCAACGCGGACTGATGCCCCTGCGGTGCCGGGCACTCTCCGGCACCGCGACTACCTTCCTTGCAGCGGCGGGTACTGTCGCCCCGCACGCAGTGGCCGGAAGTAATCGGCCTGTGCATAGAAGTCCGCACTCTGCCCCGCGTGCCAGCCGGGAATGCCCGCCAACGGCAGCGGCCGCAGTTCCGCCGCAGCGGCCAGCAGGTCACCTGCGGCAATCGCCCCGGCCACCTGCGCCACACAGGTGGCAGCGTCATCGCCCGCCACCACCACGCACTTGCCCACCAGCAGGCGCCCAGGCACCAGCATCTGCTCCATCAGCGCATGGCCGATCACCGCGGCGATGGCGATATCGCCCCCGTGCCAGCGCTGTGGCTCGAACAGCGCGCTCCAGTCATGCCGGTCCCACAGTTCGAGCAGGGCCGCATTGCGCACACGCACGATGACGCCGGTTTCATCGAACTGGGTCAGCGCCTGCTGGGCGCGGTTGCGGGCATTCGGCCCCATCCGTGCGATATGCCGGCACTGCTGCCCGTTGAGCGCACGCTTGATGGCCGGATGGCGCACCCACACCATCGCGTTGAACAGGTCATGCCAGTTCTGCTCGCGGGTGGCGATACACCCCTGTGCGATCCGGGTTTCGTAATGCAGGCCATCGGCCAGCAGGGCGGCATCCTGCGCAACGAAGCGTGGCCCATGCAGCGGCATCGCCTGGTTGAGGACATCGATGGCCGGCCATTCCGGCGTCGTCATCCACTCACGGTACGCAGTGAAGTCCGCGAACAGCGGATGCGCGAAGCATCCGGGCGCCACCTCCCCGCGCAGCGGGGCGATGAAGCGGCGCCGGACACTGCCGGCGCCGGCTCCGGACACCGTTCCGGTCACAGCACCTTGAGGTCGAACGCCTTGGCCGCCGGCTTGATCAGGGCGTCACCGAACAGGTCGTGCTCGTCGCTGTCGGTGATCTCCACATCGACGAAATCCCCCACGCGCAGTCCGGCTTCGGCGGCGTTCTGGATGTGCACCAGGCCGTCGATTTCCGGCGCATCGGCCTTGGAGCGGGCCACGGCGATATCGTCCTCGATCACATCGACCAGGCACTGCTGCACGCTGCCGATCTTGGCTTCGAGTTTGGCCGCGGAAATGGCCGCCTGCTTTTCCATGAAACGGGCCAGACGCTCCTGCTTCACCGCTTCGGGCACCGGGTCAGGCAGGTCGTTGGCGGTGGCGCCCTCCACCGGCGAGTAGGCGAACGCACCGACGCGGTCCAGCTGGGCGGTATCGAGGAACTCGAGCAGCTGCTCGAACTCGGCCTCGGTCTCGCCGGGGAAGCCGACGATGAAGGTCGAACGCACGGTGATGTCCGGCGCGATCTCGCGCCAGCGCAGCACCCGCTCCAGGGTCTTGTCGACCGCACCCGGGCGCTTCATCAGCTTGAGGATGCGCGGGCTGGCATGCTGGAACGGGATGTCCAGGTACGGCAGGATTTTCCCTTCGGCCATCAGCGGCACCACGTCATCGACGTGCGGATACGGGTAGACGTAATGCAGCCGCGTCCACGCATCCAGTTCGGACAGGCCTTCGCACAACGCCTTCATGCGGGTGGCGTATTCCTTGCCCCGCCAGGTACCCGGTGCGTATTTGCGGTCCACGCCGTAGGCCGAGGTGTCCTGCGACACCACCAGCAGCTCGCGCACGCCGCCCTTGACCAGCCGCTCGGCCTCGCGCAGCACTTCATCCACCGGGCGCGACACCAGATCGCCGCGCATCGAGGGAATGATGCAGAAGCTGCAGCGGTGGTTGCAGCCTTCGGAAATCTTCAGATAGGCGTAATGACGCGGGGTCAGCTTGATGCCGTAATCCGGCACCAGGTCGATGAAGGGATCGTGCTTGGGCGGCAGCGCGGCATGCACCGCGTCCATCACGCTGGTGTAGTCCTGCGGGCCGGATACCGACAGCACGTCCGGGTAATGCTCGCGGATCATGTCGCCCTTCTTGCCCAGGCAGCCGGTGACGATGACCTTGCCGTTCTCGTTCATCGCCTCGCCGATGGCGTCCAGCGATTCGGCCACAGCCGAGTCGATGAAGCCGCAGGTGTTGACCACCACCACATCGGCCGAGTCGTAGGACGGCACGATGTCATAGCCCTCCACCCGCAGCTGGGTGAGGATGCGCTCGGAATCGACGAGGGCCTTCGGGCAGCCAAGGCTGACGAAGCCGACTTTGGGGTTCAGCTGGGACATGTTCACAGAATTCTGGGGGCCGGAGCCGGGGGGCCACAGGGCCGGAAAGGCCGCGATTATACCGGTCACCCGCCGCCACACCCTGCAACTGGCTTAATACGCCCGTTCAGGGGGATGATCCAAGGCTGCCCTGTCCGTCCTCCCGCCTTCCCCGCCGGAAGCCGGGCGGAATGTCCGCAATTTCACCAACGGAGTTCTCCATGTCGCAATGGATCCCCCTCGCCACCACTGCCGGCCCGGTCCGCGCCTGGCAGGCGCTGCCCGAAGGCACCCCGCGTGCCGGGCTGGTCGTCATCCAGGAAATCTTCGGCGCCAATGCCCACATCCGCCTGATGGCCGAACAGTACGCCGCCGAGGGCTACGCGGTGCTGGCGCCGTCCTTCTTCGACCTGGTCGCACCCGAGGCGGAACGGGAGCTGGATTACGACGCAACGGGGGCAGCCCGTGGCAAGGCGCTGGTGGACGCACTGGGGTTGGAGCGCGCCGTCGCGGTGGTCGCGGCCGCAGCCGCGCAGCTGGCCCGGTACGGCAAGGTCGGCAGCGTGGGCTACTGCTGGGGCGGCAGCGTCGCCCTGCTGGCCGCGCAGCAACTGGGCCTGCCCTCGGCCAGCTACTACGGCGCGCGCAACGTGCCGCTCCTCGATGCACCGTTCAAGGCCCCGGCCATCTTCCATTTCGGCGACCAGGACAGCTCCATCCCCCCGGCCGCCGTTGCGGCGCATCGTGAAAAGCAACCGGCAATGCCGGTATACGTGTACCCCGCCGGCCACGCCTTCAACCGCGAGGTCGGCAACCACTACCACGCTCCCAGTGCCGCACTGGCGCGCGAACGTACCCTGGCCTTCTTCAGCGAGAACCTGCGATGACCGAAGCTGTGACGTCCGATTTCGACCTCGACTCCCGCCTTGCCGCCGACAGCGTGCTGATCGCCGACGGACCGCTGTCGCAGATCCGGCTGATGAACGACGAGCGCTTTCCGTGGATCGTGCTGGTTCCGCGCGTGCCCGGTGCCAGCGAGTGGATCGACCTGGACGGCGGCCAGCAACGCCTGCTGCTGGCCGAGATCAACCAGATATCGCAGCTGCTCAAGCACACCCCCGGCGTGTCCAAGCTCAACATCGGCGCGCTGGGCAACATCGTGCCGCAGCTGCACCTGCACCTGGTCGGCCGCCATGACGGCGACCCGGCCTGGCCGGGTCCGGTATGGGGCAGCGGCCCGGCGCGGCGCTTCGATGCCGATACGCTCGGCGCGCATGTCGAACAGTGGCGCCAGCGGCTACGATAAGCCTCCTGTCCATTACGGAAACCGCCACCCGATGCGCTCCAACCTGATCGCCGCCCTGATCCTGATCATCGTCGGCCTGTTCCTTCTCGCCAGCAATCTGGGCTGGACCGATGCCAGCCTTGGCCGTCTGATCGCCACCTGGTGGCCGGTGATCCTGGTCGCCGTCGGCGTCGGCATGCTGTTCGGTCGCGGCAAGTAGGCACACGCCCCGTCCAACGAAAATGGCGCGGAATTCCGCGCCATTTTCTGTCCACCCACCGCTCCCTCAGGTGCGCGGCAAGGTCACCCCGGTCTGGCCCTGGTACTTGCCACCGCGATCCTTGTACGAGGTCTCGCAGATGTCGTCCTTGTCGGCCTGGAAAAACAGCATCTGCGCCACGCCTTCGTTGGCATAGATGCGTGCCGGCAGCGGCGTGGTGTTGGAGAACTCCAGCGTCACATGTCCTTCCCACTCCGGCTCCAGCGGGGTGACGTTGACGATGATGCCGCAGCGCGCGTAGGTGCTCTTGCCCAGGCACACCACCAGCGTGTCGCGCGGGATGCGGAAAAACTCCACCGTGCGCGCCAGCGCGAACGAATTCGGCGGAATGATGCACTCGTCGGCCTCGATGTCGACAAAGCTCTTCGGGTCGAAGTGCTTCGGGTCGACGATGGTCGAGTTGATGTTGGTGAACACCTTGAACTCGCGCGAGCAGCGCACGTCNNCGGCGGATCCAGCGGTCGCTCTTGATGCTCATTCAATGGTCCTGATGCGGGCGCCACAACGTGTCAGTGGCCGGGGCGGCGATTCTAGCGCAGCACATGCGGCCAGGTCGCCGCAGTGGATCGGGCCCGCCTCACTGCGGAAGGAGGCCCGGCCTGCGTGCTTGAACGCCGCTGTGGTCAGATCAGCGAGGAAACAATCGGAATGCCGGCGCGTGGGCGCTTGCCCAACTCTTCCACCATCCGCCGTGCCGCCGCGAGATACGCCTGCGCCGCAGCCGATTCCGGCGCCGCCTCGACCACCGGCGTACCCACATCGCCCTGCTCGCGGATACGGATATCCAGCGGCAGCGAGCCCAGCAGCGGCACCCCGTACTGCTCGGCGATACGCTGGCCGCCGCCTTCACCGAACAGGTGCTCGGCATGGCCGCAGTTGCTGCAGGTGTGCACGGCCATGTTCTCGACGATGCCCAGCACCGGCACTTCGACCTTCTCGAACATCTTCAAGGCCTTGCGCGCATCCAGCGTGGCGATCTCCTGCGGCGTGGTGACGATCACCGCTCCGGCCACCGGGATTTTCTGTGCCAGCGTCAGCTGGATGTCGCCGGTACCCGGCGGCAGGTCGATCAGCAGGAAGTCCAGGTCACCCCAGCGGGTGTCGTTGAACAGCTGGGTCAGCGCCGAAGTCGCCATCGGCCCGCGCCAGATCATCGGCGAATCCTGCTCGACCAGGAAACCGATCGACATCGCCTCCACCCCGAACGCCCGCATCGGCTCGATGCTCTTGTTGTCGGGGCTTTCCGGGCGACCGCTCAGGCCCAGCATCGCCGGCACGCTCGGCCCGTAGATATCCGCATCCAGCACCCCGACCCGCGCGCCCAGCGCCTTCAGCGCCAGCGCCAGATTCACCGACGTGGTGGACTTGCCCACCCCGCCCTTGCCCGAGCCGATCGCAATCACGTTGCGGATGCGTGGGTGGGGAGAAAGGCCTTTCTGGACCCGATGGGTCACCGGCCGCGCCAAAGCATCATTCACTGACATGGGGATATCTGCAGTCCTGGAAAACAGGTAAATGGTGCCACATCGGCACGCAGTATCCGTTTTCCGCCATATCCGGCAAAATCCAATGCCGGTACATCATCCATTCATCTTTATCGATTTGCACCTGACCATGCATGTGTTTTCCCACCACTCAAGGACGTGATGCCAAATGAAAGCCCTTAGCCTCGCAAAAGTCGCACTTGCAATTGCCACAACGGCTGCAGTCGCCACCCTCCACGCCGCCCCCACACCGCTGGCGACTGAGAATTTCGCCAAGATCCCAGCCATCCAGTCGATGAGCATGAGTTCCGACGGCAAACGTCTGGTTGCCATCGTGGCCTCACCGGGCAGTGACTACAAAGAAACGGCGCTGGCGAACTGGGACGTGGACAACCTTGCCGCCGGCCCCACCGCGATCACCCCGTCGGGCGACCGGATGAAGTTCATTGCCGCCAACGCATTGAAAGCAGGGAAAACCCTGGTCATCGGTCGCCAAGAGTTCACCGGCGCCCTGGCCGGCTGCGGAGAGGGCAACTCGACCGGCTCCACCAAGACCTTCCTGATGAAGGCCTACCTGACCGATCCCGCCCAGACCACGTTCAGCGAAGCGTTCGCCGACAACACCCGGAAAATCGGCATCAGCGAACAGACGCAGCGTTGCCTCGAGTTGACCGGCACCGCGTCCCTGGTTCATTCGCTGCCGCTGGATCCGGACAGGGTCATCATCGCGCAGATCAACCAGTCAACCCTTTCCTCGAACTACTACCGGTACAACCTGAAGACCGGGCAGACCGAACTGTTGTTCCGGGGTGGTGCACGCAGCTCTCCCGGCCTGTTCCATCCACGCGATGGCGAACTGCTCACGCGCGACCTGCTGGAGCCGACCGGCCCCAACGAGTACGAGCAGCAGACCCTGATCAAGGGCCCGGACGGGCAGTTCGTCAAGCATGACCCGCTCACGGTCAAGCTCAGCACCCGCGTCAGCATGAATATCGCCGGTATCGACGATGCCACCGGCAAGCTCTATGTACTCACTGACAAGTTCTCCGATCAGGTCGAGGCACGCCTCTATGATCCGGCGACGCAGCAGTTCGACAAAGAGCCACTTGCCGCTCACCCGCAATATCCGATCGGGGGGCTTGTTCTTGGCACCCGCTCCAGCAACTTCAACCAGGTGCTGGGGTTCTCGGTAGTGGGTCCCCGCCCGGAGGTGGTCTACATCGACCCGCAGATGAAGGCCCTCCATGACAGCCTGAAGCTGGCATACCCGGAGCAGCACGTATCCATCACCGGCTATAACGATGATCTTTCGCGCGTGCTGTTCACAACGGACAGCGCCAGCCAGCCCACCGCGTTCTACATGCTGATGGATCGCAAGAGCGTGACCCCGCTTGGCAGCGAGCGCCCCTGGATCGACAGCAAGCAGGTCGGTGAGCAGCGCTGGGTAACCTATACCGCGCGCGATGGCCGGAGCATTCCGGCGATCCTGGACCTGCCCGCCGGCTGGAAGCAGGGCGATGCGGCACTGCCTGCACTGGTACATCCCCACGGCGGTCCCTGGGCGCGCGACTATACCGGCTGGGATCGCTCGGGCTGGGTCCCGTTCTTCACCTCGCGCGGCTACGCCGTCATCCGTCCCCAGTATCGCGGCTCCATGGGCTTTGGACGCGACCACTGGATCGCCGGTGACAAGCAGTGGGGCCTGACCATGCAGGACGACAACGATGATGCCGCCGCATGGCTTGTATCCCAGGGCATCGCCGCAAAGGATCGACTTGCGATCTTCGGCTACTCCTACGGCGGCTTTGCTGCCGCGGCGGCCTCCGTGCGCAGCCCGTCACCGTTCCAGTGCGCCATTGCCGGCGCCCCGGTGACCGACCTTGCCCGGATCGGCATGTCATGGAGCGAAAACCGCATCCAGCGCATCCTGCAGGGACAGACCGTCACCGGCATGGATCCAATGCGCAATACCGACAAGGCGACGCTTCCGATCCTGCTCTATGTGGGTGACCGTGACGTACGCACCCCGGCGTCGCATGCCCGCAACTTCTACAACGCGGTCAAAGGCAAGGTGCCCGCCAAGTTCGAGCTGATCGCAGACATGCCCCACAGCATGCCGTGGTATCCCAGCCACTACCAGGCGACGCTGCCGTTGATGGAAAGCTTCCTCCGCGACGAATGTGGTCCCGGCGGCATCTGAGTCGATTCCCCGTGGCTGGCCACCGCAAAGGCGGGGCCAGCCTGAACACCCACCAACCAGAAGGTTGTTCCAATTGAAAATTATTCATATTGCATTTATTTTCCACGCTCCCTAGACTCTATTAACCGAAACATAACAAGTAGGGATTCACCAAGATGCGCAAAGCCAACGGGCACACTTCACCAATCCGACTGCCATTGACCTTGGCGGTCCTTGTCTGCCTACAGGCAGCACCCGTCCTGGCTCAGGAAGCCGCCGGGAACCAGGCCGAAAAAGCAAGCGAAACGAAGGCCAACTCCAGCACCACCGATCTTGACAAGATCACCGTCACCGGATCGCTGATCCGTCGTGCTGACTACGAGACCACTTCGCCGGTCTTCACCATTGAAACCGAGACCAACACGGCCCAGGGCCAGGTCAACGTCGGTGAGTTCCTGCAGAAATCGGCCATCGGTGCTGCCGAAACCCAGATCACCCACCAGTTCGGTGGCTTTGTGGTCGATGGCGGTACCGGCGTGCAGACCTTCTCACTGCGCGGCCTGGGCGCCAACCGCACGCTGGTCCTGCTGGACGGCCAGCGTCCGGGCCCGGCGGGTACCCGTGGTGCCGTCGGCGCGTTCGACCTGAACGTCATCCCGACCGCCGTACTGCAGCGCGCTGAAATCGTGAAGGACGGCTCGTCCTCCATCTACGGCTCCGACGCCGTGGCCGGTGTGGTCAACCTGATCACCAAGAAGAATTTCGATCGTCCGGAACTGAGCGTCACCTCGCGCATTCCGCAGCACGGCGGTGGCGAAGTGTTCTCGGCCTCGCTCGCCAATGGCTGGAGCTTTGACAAGGGCAGCGTGGTTGCCGCTGTGGAGTGGTATCGCCACAACGAGCTGACCCGTGGCGACCGTGACTTCCTCAAGTGCTCGGAAGACCTGGTCAAGGACGCAGACGGCAACCGCATCGATCGCGTCGACAATTCGATCAACGCCGGCACGCCGCTGGCCAACTGCAACAACCTGCTGGTCAACGTCATCGATGACTACTTCCTTGGCACCCGTTATGTGCCTTCGCAGGATGGCAGCACCATCGGGCCGTTCCCGGGCTATGTCCCGCGCAAGAACACCACCTATGCCAACAGTGCGCAGGCCTCCTACCAGGAGCCGCTGAACTTCGCGCGCTTTGGTGAAGCCCACATCATCAACCGCCAGGAACGCAAGTCCGCCTATCTGGCCACCGATTTCGGCTTTGACTCCTTCAACTGGAAGACCCAGTTCCTGTACAACAACCGCACCACCGAGAATTTCGGCTGGCGCCAGTTCTTCCCGGTTGTTGAAGGTCCGGCCGGCGGCGCTGTTGACTACGGCATGCCCGTGTTGCCGTTCAAGTCCATGACCGAAGTGGAAGTGGATTACTTCTATTTCGCCAACAAGCTCGATGGCCTGTTCAAGAGCTCCGACAGCTGGGGTTGGGAAGTCAACGCCAACTACAGCCGTTCCAGTGGCACGTACAACAATCTCGGCATCAACAATTCGATCACCGGCGACCTGACCCGTCCGGGCGCTGGTGACACGCCGGCTGCCAACTACTTCGATCCGGGCTATCTGGATGGCTCCAAGGTCGACGAGCTGGTCAGCATCCTGGGCATCTGGGACAAGGGCAAGACCACCTACGACCAGTCGTCGATCAATGCCATCTTCAGCGGCGAGCTGTTCGAGCTGCCTGCAGGTGCCGTTGGCATGGCTGCCGGCCTGGAATACCGCTACTACAAGATCGACGACCAGCCGGGCGAAGCCTCGCGCAACAAGAATCTGTGGGGCTCCTCCAGCGCCAACGTGACCAAGGGTGACGACAAGGTCAAGGAAGCGTTTGTGGAATTGGAAGTTCCGCTGCTCAAGGGTATTCCGGGCATCGAATCCCTGTCCGCCAACGCCTCCGGCCGTATTTTCGAATACGACTCGGTGGACGGTTCGGACAACGTCTGGAAGCTGGGCCTGAACTGGCAGATCATCCCGTCCCTGCGCGCACGCGGCACCATCGGCACCTCCTACCGCGCACCGGGCCTGTACGAGCTGTACCTGGGCAACCAGAGCGGCTTCCTGGCCCAGACCGCGATCGATCCGTGCATCCGCTGGGGTGAAAGCAGCAATGACCAGCTGCGTGCCAACTGCGCCGCCGCCGGCATCCCGGAAACCTATACCGCCGCAGGCAACAGCAGCGCTACCGTCTACACCAGTGGTGGTGCCGGTCAGCTGAAGCCGGAAACCTCCAAGGCCAAGAGCGCCGGTATCGTGTTCACGCCGTCGTTTGCCAACCTCAGCATCGCCATCGACTACTTCGATTACGAAGTGAACGATCAGATCGCCTCGCTGGGTGCCGGTGACATCGTCGGCGGTTGCTATGGTGCTGCCAACTATCCGAACAACTTCTGCGATCTGATGGTCCGTAACCCGGCCACCGGTGGTGAAGCCCACAAGATCACCGAGGTCTACGCGCAGTACGTCAACATCAACAAGCAGCGTACCCGTGGCTGGGACCTCACCGCGAACTGGGAGCACGAGTTCAGCTTCGGCAAGTTCGCGTGGGACACCCAGGTCACCTACACGCTGGAAGACGTTTCCCAGCTGTTTGACAGCGCTGAAGCCAGCGGCCTGAGCGACTCGGATGTGCTCGGCTACGTCGGTCGTCCGGAGCTGGTCGCCAACATGGGCATGAGCCTGAAGCGTGGCGACTGGACCTACAACTGGTTGACGATGTACATCGGTGAAACCTCCAACACCGACATCGTCGAGAAGTTCACCTACCAGGGCCGTCCGGACTCCTACCGCGACATCACTGCCGATGCCCGCTTCTACCACACGGCCTCGCTGAGCTATAACCAGCCTGACTGGCAGATCCTGGTGGGTATTTCCAACGTGTTCGACGCCAAGCCGCCGTCAATGTCCACCGGCACGGCCACCCGTTACGGCAACGTCCCGGCGTTCGCTACCCAGTACGACTACTACGGCCGCACCCCGTTCGTGCGTCTGAAGTACAAGTTCTGATAGAAGACGCTTGAGTTGAAGCAGGAGAAGAGGCAACGCAAGTTGCCTCTTCTTTTTTATGGGGCACAGAATTGCTTGGAAAAGGCCTCGTCCTCACCGCAAGTGCCCACGCACGGGCAGTTGCCAGCCTTTACCTCCCCTCCTGGCAGGCGTAATGGTCAACCGAGGAGTTGTGCGACAGCACACGGCTACCACTCCACCGTCGGCACTTTGACCGTAGCAGCGGCCATAAAAGCGACTGAGTGGAATGTTCGTCCGCGGGGAAGTCGCACCCGGCCGCACGCCAATACGGTGTCGTGGCGCGTACGCTGGCGACCCTGGCCCGATCCAGCCAGCGCCGGACAGCCTGCACAGAGCCGGGGTGCGCGGAAATCCGGCGTCAGATATAGCGGCCCGCGGGCGATATGCATCCGACAGGATGCATACCAGCCCACTCGGCCAAGCAGTATGGAACCGTCAGGAAATCAGGGGTTATCCGTCGCCGACGGAATGGCCATGGCGGGAGTTCCCACTTCAACCTTTCCTCGCCGGATCTTCATCCAGGTATCGTCTTGCCACTGCTGGTAGAGCTTTGGATCCCAATATTTCTTGTCGTACATGCGGTCGGCCTTGATGGTCCGGCTCATGCCGCCTTCGGAATAGACGATATCGACGTTGTTGGACATCGATCCTGTCCGGCTTCCCGTCATTGCCCGCAGCCCCCTGACAAGCACCGCGGCGATACGCGGCTTGGCGACAGCATCACCATATTCCGCTGCCAGCTGCCGGGATTTCGCACGGGCTGCTTCATGCAGCTCCAGCGGCAGCGCCGCCCAGTACTGGTCACGCAATTCCACGAACAGCGGATAGCCACGCTCGGCGGCCACATCCATCCAGGCGAAAGCCATCACCCGATCGGCGGGCCGCTCCACCCCGAACCAGTACATTTCCCCCAGATAGCCTTGCGCCGGCTTGTCGGCATAACGGGCCGCCAGACGGAAGTTCTCCATCGCCTGATCGACTTTTCCGCGGTGAAGCGCATCTACCCCCCACTGCCGGTACATCATGTCCGGATGGCTATCCAGGAAGCCCGCATTGACCATCGTTTCGCTGCTTTCAGGCGGTGTGTCGGCGGCCATTGCAGGCATGAAAAACGGGAGTAACAGCAGGGGGGTCAGGCGCAGTCGCATAGCTTGTCTTCCTTGGGCGAGCTGGCAGCCTAGAGGCAGGTGGCCGGGAAGTAAATGCAACTCCTCACCGGCCAATCCACCACCAGCTTTCACATCGCCCTATCAGTGCATGCCCTCGGCCGGGACTCCCCTGCCGGCCTACCGTTCTGACAACACGACCTGCGCCGCGTTATGCCCCGGTGCACCGGTCACGCCGCCGCCGGGATGGGTGCCGGAGCCGCACAGGTACAGACCGGGGATCGCGCCGCGGTAGTTGGCCTGCCCCAGCATCGGGCGGGCGCTGAACAGCTGGTTGAGGCTCAGGGCACCGTGGAAGATGTCGCCGCCGATCAGGCCGAAGGTACGCTCCAGGTCCAGCGGGCTCATGATCTGCCAGCCCTGCACGGACGCGGCAAAACCCGGTGCGTACGTGTCGACGGTGGCGATCATCAGGTCGGCCACTTCTTCGCGGTGGTCGTCCCAGCTGCGGCCACCGGGTAGTTGCGGGGCGACATGCTGGCAGAACAGGTTGGCCACGTGCTGGCCCGGTGGCGCCAGCGAGTCGTCCAGGGTGCTGGGAATCAGCAGTTCGACCACCGGCTCGCGTGACCAGCCGTGCTGGCGTGCATCCACATATGCGCGATCCATGTAGTCCAGGCTGGGCGCGAGGATGATGCCGGCGGTGAGGTGGTCGCCATGGCCCGGCAGCACACTGAAATCCGGGAGCCGTGACAGCGCCACGTTCATGCGGAACGTGCCCGAACCGCAACGCCAGTTGCGCATGCGTTCGCGTGTGGCCTCCGGCACGACGGCCGGCTCCAGCAACTGCTCATACAAGAGCTTGGGATTGACGTTGGCGACGACAGCCTTGCCGCGCAGCACTTCGCCGTTGCCGGTAACGACACCCACCGCCCTGCCCTGTTCGACCAGCACCTTCGCCACGCCCACCCCGGTGCGGATCTCCACGCCGGCCTCCACCGCCGCACGCGCCATCGCCTGGGTGATCGCACCCATGCCGCCGATCGCGTGCCCCCACGCGCCCTTGACGCCATTGCTCTGACCGAACACGTGGTGCAGCAGCACGTAGGCGGTACCGGGTGCATAGGGACTGGCGTAATTGCCGACGATGCCATCGAAGCCGAACAGCGCCTTGATCGGTGCGCTCTCGAACCAGCGGTCCAGATACTCGGCCGCCGAGACCGTGAACAGATCCAGCAGCTCCTGCTTCAGCGCCGCATCCAGTGATTGCAACTGCAGGCCCAGCCTGCTGGCCTTCCACAGCTGCGGCAGCGCCTGCAGCCAGCCGCCATCGGTGACATTCGGCGGCGCCTGCAAGGCCAGCGCGCGCAGCACATCGGCGAACAGCTCCAGCCGCCGTTCGTACTCGGGCAGGCGTTCGGCATCGCGCGGCGAGAATTTCGCCACTTCGGCCTGTGTGCGGTCACCACCGGCCAGCAGGTACTGCCCGTCCGGCAAGGGCAGGAAGTTGTTGATCCGCCGCGGCACCACACGCAGGCCATGCCGCTCCAGTTCCAGATCGGCGATGACCTTGGGCTGCAGCAGCGACACCGTATAAGAGGCCACCGAGTTGCGGAAACCCGGGTGGAACTCCTCGGTCACCGCCGCGCCACCGACCACGTCCCAGCGTTCCAATACAAGTACGCGCTTGCCCCCTTGGCCAGATAGGCCGCGCACACCAGTCCGTTGTGGCCGCCGCCGATGACGATCGCGTCCCAGGTACTGCTGGATATCTTGGTCATGGCTGCTGTATAGCACTGCCACCGGCCACGTTCCCGCTGGCCATGCCGCCCGGTACTTCACGGACGTTCCTGGGTACTGGCCTCCTCCTGCCGGTGCTACCGTTGCCGTATGAGCATGAACAGCAGGGCCAGGCCCACGCCCCGGACTCTTCCCGAGCTTGCCGAGGGTGATCCGCGGCGCTACCGGATGAACATGGACTGGGTGTGGTCGACGGAAAACAACCGGGGGCTCACCAAACAGGCGACGGTGCTGGCCACGGTGTCGACTTCCGCGATGGAGCAGCTCAAAGACCGCTTCGACGCGTGGACCGGGTACCTGCATGGTCCTGATGATGAGGACAGGTTTGTACACGGCGGCTGGTTCTGTCAGCGAGTGCAGGTGGACGCGGGTCAGATGGTGCTGCTGTTCGGGTCCGGGGGTCAGGACGTGGCAGAGTCCCTCGACTACGGAATCCAGTGGTTCTCAGGAGCCGTCCTCGGCGCCATCCCGGACACAACCGTGGTCTGGCAGGAACTTCCGCTCACCTCAGACTGAGGCGCGGCACGCATCTGGACGTTGTGCGTCGGAAGGGGGTTGCGTTCCCGCCGCACCGGGGGACACATACCCAGGACGGCCTCCATCATCTGCACCGCATCACGCGTGGCGGGAACGTCGTGCATGCGGGCAGTCCGCACGCCCCGATTGATGCAGGCCACCGAGTTTCGGAAGCCCGGGTGGAAAGTCTCGGTCATCGCCGCGCCGCCCTTGCCCATATAGGCCACGCACACTAGGCCGTTGTGGCCGCCGCCGATGACGATCGAGCCCCGGATACGGCTGGATATCCTGGTCATGGCTGCTGCCGCCGGCCCCGCTGCAGCAGGTCCGACCTGCCTGCGGCCATGACCTTCTACACCCTTTCCTCATCGGTTTCAGGCGTATCTTCCTGCGTTGGCCCCGGCTCCCGCGGCCTCACCTGTGCTTCGAATTCGGCCTGGAGGCCAATCCCGTGATCGTTCGCAAACCCCAGATCCTGCTGCTGTCCCTGGCCGTGTCGGCCGCGCTGATCGGCTGCAAGAAAGAAGAAACCCCGGCCGCGGCGGCCACCGCCGCTGCGCCCGCCGCCACCGAGCTGAAGCTGGACGAATCCAAGCTGCCGGCCTACAACGCCTTCACCGCCGCGGACCTGGACCCGAGCAAGGACGCCTGCACCGATTTCGGCGGCTACGTGAATGACAAGTGGCTCAGTGCCAACGAGATTCCGGCCGACCGCACCAGCTGGGGTGCCTTCACCATCCTCGACGAGCGCTCGGTCGCCGTGCAGCACCAGCTGGCCGAGCAGGCCGCGGCGATGACCAACGCCACCGGCGTGGAAAAGATCGTCGGTGACTTCTGGGCCTCGGGCATGGACGAAGCCAAGATCAACGCGCTGGGCATCACCCCGCTGAAGGCCGACCTGGACGCCATCGATGCACTGGCCGACAAGGACGCCATCGCCAGCTACCTGCGCAGCAGCGCGGCCAAGGGCGAGAACATGCTGTTCGGCTTCGGCCCGGAAGCGGACTTCAAGAATTCGTCGATGAACATGGCCTACGCCATGCAGGGCGGCCTGGGCCTGCCGGACAAGACCTACTACACCGACGCCGCCAAGGCCGACAAGCTCAAGGCCTACCAGGCGCACGTGGCCAAGGTGCTGGAGCTGTCGGGCGTACCGGCTGCCGACGCCGCCAGGCAGGCCGGGGACGTGGTGAAGTTCGAAACCCGTCTGGCCAAGGCCTCCAAGTCCAGCGTCGAGCTGTCGCGCGACGTGTCGCTGTACTACAACCCGGTGAGCGTGGCCGATGCCGACAAACTGACCCCGAACTTCAGCTGGAGCGAGTTCTTCAAGGCCCAGGGAATCGAAGCCCCGTCCACCTTTTCGCTGGCCATGCCGGCCTTCCACGAGGAAGTGAGCAAGATGCTGGGCGATACCGACCCGGCCGTGTGGCGCGCCTACCTCCGCTTCCACACCGTGGACGGCGCCTCGCCGTACCTGAGCAATGATTTCGTGCAGCAGAACTACGCGTTCTATGGCAAGGAGCTCAACGGCCAGAAGGAAATCAAGCCGCGCTGGAAGCAGGTGCTGGGCACGGTGGAGAACAACGCCGGTGAAGCCTTCGGACAGATGTACGTCAAGGTCGCTTTCTCGCCCGAGGCCAAGGCCAAGATGGAAGTACTGGTGAAGAACCTGGCCGACGCGCTGAAGGAGCGCATCCAGGGCCTGGCGTGGATGAGCGACGAGACCAAGGCCAAGGCCATCGCCAAGTGGGAGACCTTCACCCCGAAGATCGGTTACCCGGACAAGTGGCGTGACTGGTCGGGCCTGAGCACCCGCCACGACGACTATCTGGGCAACGTACGCGCGGCCAACGCCTTCAACTACAAGTGGGCGCTGTCCAAGATCGGCCAGCCGGTGGACAAGACCGAGTGGGGCATGACCCCGCAGATGGTCAACGCCTACTACAACCCGCTGCAGAACGAGATCGTGTTCCCGGCCGCCATCCTGCAGCCGCCGTTCTTCGATCCGAACGCCGACGACGCCCTGAACTATGGCGGCATCGGCGCGGTGATCGGCCATGAGATGACCCACGGTTACGACGACCAGGGCAGCCGCTTCGGGCCGACCGGCAACTTCGAGAACTGGTGGACCCCGGCCGATGCCAAGGGCTTCACCGGCCTGACCGACAAGCTGGTCAACCAGTTCAACGACTACAAGGTGGGCGACCAGCACGTGGACGGCTCGCTGACGCTGGGCGAGAACATCGCCGATCTGGGCGGTCTGGCCACCGCCTACGACGCGCTGCAGAAGGCCACCGCCGGCCAGGAAGATCCGAAGGTGGAAGGCATGAGCCGCGACCAGCGCTTCTTCGCCAACTGGGCCACGGTGTGGCGCACCAAGTACACCGCGGAGAACGCCAAGGTTCGCCTGGCCACCGACCCGCACGCCCCGGCGCAGTTCCGCGCGATGGGCGCACCGGCCAACCTGCCGACCTTCGCCGCCGCGTTCCAGTGCAAGGCCGGCTCGCCGATGGTCCGCACCGGCGACAAGCAGGTGGTGATCTGGTAATCGCCGCGCTGCGCTGAAACACCCTCGAAGGCCCGGCATTGCCGGGCCTTCCTGTTTTCCGCCGTGCGACCCTTGTGCGGGAGCGGGGTGTGCAATCAGGCCGGCCGTGCACCGGTCGCACGCCAAGGCTGCGATGGCGCCACGCTTCTTTGCCGGTGTCGCGACTTACGTCACTTCTATAGGCGCCCTTCCTACGTGCCGCTCCTGCGCGCATCGCGGGCCTTTGCTCCGACACGCGAAAACGCGACCGGCAGCCAGCGCCAATCTTCCGGCGGCTTGTTAAACTCCGCGCACTTTGCCCTTCCTGCGGATATGCACCACATGCCCAACGTTCGCCCGCTTTCGCTTGCCCTCGCCTTTGGTCTGGTCACCCTGCTGTCCACCTCCGATGCCGAGGCCGCCCGCAGGAAAGCCTCCGCACGGGCACCGGCCGTCAGCGCCGCCTGCACGGATTTCTACACCTCGGCCAATGCCGACTGGCTCAAGGCCAACCCGGTGCCGCAGACCGGCGCCGTCAGCGCGCTGGGGCAACTGGCCGCCAACACCCGCACCCAGCAACGCCAGTTGCTGGACAACGCGATGAACACGCCACAGGGCAACGTGCAGAAACTGCTGGGCGATTTCTGGGCCAGCGGCCTGGATGAAGCCGCGGTGGAAGCCGACGGCTCCAAGCCGATCGCCCCGCTGCTGACCCGTATCGATGCGATCAAGAAGGCCAAGGACATTCCCGCCTCGATCGCCGCGCTGCACCAAGTCGGCATCCCGGTGGCCTTCAACTTCGCCCCGGACGTGGACCTGAAGGCGCTGGACCGCCATATCGGCTACTTCATGCAGGGCGGCATGGGCCTGCCGGACCCGGCCTTCTACACCCGCACCGATGCCGACACCGTCGCGTTGATGGGCCGCTACCGCGCCTACGTCAAGCAGATCCTGGCATTGACCGGCACCCCGGCCGACAAGCTCGACGCCGAAGCGGCGCTGGTCATCGGCCTGGAAACCGAACTGGCGCGCAGCGCGCATTCGGTGGCCGACATCAACAACCCGTTCAACAACTACGCGCCGGTCACCACCAAGGAACTGGGCCGCTACCGCAACCTGGAGCTGGACGCGTTCCTGAAGGCGCAGGGCGTCAGCGACGACCTGGTCTCGCTGGCCGACCCGGCGCTGTTCCAGCAGATCAACACCCTCGTCGCGCGCCTGCCCGCCTCGCAGTGGAAGGCCTACCTGCGCTGGCGTGTGGGCGACTCGATGGCGCCGTACCTGTCCAAGGCCTACCGCGACGCCGAGTTCGAGTTCCGCGGGCGCCTGCTGCGCGGGCAGACCCTTGCGCCGTCGCGCCAGGACGCGGTGCTCGATGCCATCAACGTCGCCGCCGGGCCGATGCTCGGCCACCAGTACGCCAACAGCTACATCAGCCGCGACGTGCGCCGCCAGGCCGGCCTCATGGTCGATCAGGTGCGTGAGGCGCAGATCGCCGCGGTCAAACGCAACAGCTGGCTGAGCGCCGAGGCCAAGGCCGAAGCCGAAGCCAAGCTGGCGGCGATGAAGATCGAGATCGGTACCCCGCTGCGCGATCTGGACTACAGCGTGCAGCCGATGGGCCGTGGCAGCTTCGGCGGCAACATGCTGATCGCCTCCACCTGGCGCCATGCGCAGGAAATGAAGCGCATCGGCAAGGGCAATGCCGACCGCCGCTGGGACGTGCTGCCGCAGCAGCCGGCGATCGTCTACGACCTGGCGCAGAACCGGCTGATCGTCACCGCCGCCGCGCTGCAGGGCCCGATCTTCGCCGACAGCGCCAGCAGTGCCGGAAAGTTCGGCGCCTTCGGTGGCCTGGTCGCCCATGAGATCAGCCGCGCGATCGACGCCAAGGGTGCCCTGATCGATGCCAAGGGTGAGCTGCGCAGCTGGTGGACTCCGGCCGACAAGAGCGCCTGGACGCTGATCGGCAACCGCGTCGCCGCCCAGTACAGCGCCTACGCCTACCCCGGCGTGAAGGATGCCAAGGTCAATGGCGAGCTTACCCGCGCCGAGAACCTGGCCGATCTGTCCGGCGTGGAAATCGCCTGGGAGGCTTTCAGCACCGCCCAGCCCGAGGCCAAGCCCGCCGAGCAGCAGGCGTTCTTCACGGCATGGGCCGGCTTGTGGGCCACGCTGGTGTCCCCCAACGAAGCGGTGCAGCGCCTCGGCAGTGACGTGCATGCGCCCGGCCACTGGCGCGGCAATGGCCCGCTGGCAAACCTGCCCGCCTTCGGTGCCAGCTTCAGCTGCAAGCCCGGCCAGCCGATGCAGCGGATCGATGCCGAGCAGATCAAAATCTGGCGTTGATGCACCGCTGATGCGGAACATGAAAAAGGCGCGGAATCCGCGCCTTTTTCTTTGCCGCTGATCGGGTTTACTTCACCCGACGCAGATGGTTGGGACGACCACTGCCACCACCGCGCCGGTTGTTGAACGGCGGCTGCCCGCGCCAGTAGCGGATCAGCAGCCAGCCGAACAGCATGCCGCCCAGGTGCGCGAAGTGGGCCACGCCCGGCTGCCAGCCGGTGAAACCCAGCAGCAGCTCGATCGCACCGAAGACGATCACGAAAGTGCGCGCCTTCATCGGAACCGGCGGGAACAGCAGCATCACCCGCTGGTTCGGAAACAGCATGCCGAAGGCCAGCAGCAACCCGAACACGCCACCGGAAGCCCCCAGCACCGGGTTGAATTCGCCGAACATGCCGGTCACCAGCAGCTGGCATAGGCCCGCGCCCACCACGCAGACCAGGTAATAGGTGAGGAAACGTTTCTCGCCCCAGGTCATTTCCAGCGGCGCGCCGAACATGTAAAGCGCCAGCATGTTGAAGAACAGGTGGCCAAAACTGCCATGCAAGAAACCATAAGTGAGCAGCTGCCACGGCTCGAAGCCGGGGGAGTCGAGGAACGCCTGCTGCGAGCCGAGCGGCCACAGCATCAGCTGGGTGAACATCCCGCCCAGCTGCGGCAACTGCTGCAGCAGGAACAGGACAACGTTGGCGATCAGCAGCGTCTGAGTGATCTTCGGCAATCGGGGAAACATGACGGCATCCGGGGAGACTGCCGGACATGATAGCCGCAGCGCCTAGCGCGGCCCCCAGATCGCCACATCCAGCGTATCCACCGGTCTGGCCCGCTTCACCCGGCCGTTCTCGACCGCCACGCCCTCGGCACGCAACCGCTGGCACTGTTCGCGCCAGCCGGAGGAGCCTTCCGGCATCGCGATGCGGCCATCGGCACGCAGCACCCGGTGCCAGGGCAGCGCCGGATCATCATTCATTCCCAGCAGGCGGGCGACCAGCCGCGCGCGTCCCGGCAGGCCGGCCGCGGCCGCGACTTCGCCGTAGCCCAGCACCTGCCCCCGTGGAATCTGCCGGATCACCTCCAGGATCCGGGCATGGCCCTCGGCCGGGCTGGTAGTCATGCGCGTTTCGCCACGCTGCTGCCCACCAGCAGCACGCCGGCCAGCACCAGCAGCGTGCCGGCGCCCTGCCAAAGGCCCATGGGTTCGTCCAGCAGCCATACGCTCAGCACAATGGTGGAAACCGGCCCCAGCATACCCACCTGCGCGGCCAGCGATGAGCCGATGCGCTTGACGCCGATCATGATCGCCAGCACCGGCAGCACTGTGCACACGGTGCCGTTGAGCAGCGACAGCCAGTACACCGGCGCGGCAAAACGCCACAGCGCACAGAACGGTTGCAGCAGCAGGTACTGGCCGATGCACAGCACGCAGGCCACCACGCTGGCGTAAGCGGTCAGCCGGACCGCACCGATACGCCCGACCACCTGGCCGCTGCCGAACAGATACAGCGCGTAGCTGAGCGCGCTGGCGAACACCAGCGCCGCACCCACCAGCGTGCGCATACCATCCAGCTGGATGTCATGGCCGAAGGCCAGCAGCACCCCCAGATAACTAACGCCCAGCGCCAGCACCTGCCGCCGGCTGGGCCGCTGCTTGAGCAGCACCAGCGTGATCAGCACCACCAGCGTCGGGCTCAGGTACAGGATCAGCCGCTCCAGCGTCGCGGTGATGTACTGCAGGCCGAGGAAATCCAGATAGCTGGACAGGTAATAGCCGGTAAACCCCAGCAGCAGCACCCGCCAGCGATCCCCCGGCGACAACGGCGGTACCCGCCGCGCGGCCCACACCCCCATCACGATGAAGAACGGAAACGCGACCAGCATGCGCAGCGCCAGCAGTGCGGCCGCATCCACGCCATGGCGGTAGGCCAGTTTGACGATCACCGCCTTGCCCGACGCGGCAATGGCGCCTGCACCGGCCAGCAGCAGGCCGCTGATCAACAGACGGCGGGAACGGGTGGGCAATGGCGCGACAACGGGCCGGGGCAGCGTATCCATCGACAGGGGCGGTGCGGGGGGCGCCCATTATCGGCAGTCCACCACGCCGATGCGTGGCAGGTATGGGACCAGCGCGGCCCCTGCCCGCGACCGGCCGCAGCGCCTCAGCCCATCAGCACCACTTCCTCGGCCGAGGTCGGATGGATGGCGACGGTGTCATTCAACTGCGCGCGGGTGACGCCCATCTTCAGTGCCACCGCGAAGCCTTGCAGGATCTCATCGGCGGCATCACCGAGCAGATGGATGCCGACGACCTTTTCCTCCTCACCCGCGCAGACCATCTTGAACAGGGTGCGCAGCTGTCCGTCACCCAGCGCCTGCAGCATCGGCCGGAACCGGCTGTGATAGGTGGTGACCTGCTGGAAACGCGCGCGCGCCTGTTCTTCACTCAGGCCGACACTGCCCAGCGGTGGATGCGTGAACACCACGCTGGGAATGTTGGCGTAATCCAGCTTCGCCTCCGGCTGGCCGCCATACAGGCGATCCATCAGCCGCCGCGCCGCGGCGATGGCTACCGGCGTCAGCATCGCCTGCGCGGTCACATCGCCCACCGCGCAGATGCCGTCCACCGAGGTGTTCTGGAACGCATCGACGCGGATGGCGCCGGCGTCATCCAGCGCCACACCGGCCGCTTCCAGGCCCAGTCCCTGCGTGTTCGGCGCACGCCCGGTGGCGAACAGCACGCTGTCGTACACCAGCGCGGCCGGGACATTCTCAAGTTGCACCTGGATGCCATCGTCGCCCTGTCGCAGCGCCTGTGTGCTGCAGCCGAAGCGCACATCAACGCCCTGCTGGCGCAGGTTGTCGGCCAGTTGCGCGGTCATTTCGGCATCGAATCCCGACAGCAGCCGTTTCCCGCGCACCAGCAGCGTCACCGCGCTGCCCAGCGCATGCAGCACGCCGGCCAATTCGACCGCGATATAGCCGCCACCGACGATGGCCACCCGCGCCGGTGCGGCCTGCAACGCGAAAAATTCATCCGATACACCGCCCAGTCCGGCACCAGACAGGTCCGGCTTGCGCGCATGCGAGCCGGTGGCGATGACGATGTGCCGCGCCTGCAGCCGGGTGCCATCGCCACATTCCACTGTGCGCGCGTCCAGCAGCCGGCCGCGCTGCGCGATATGGACAACGCCGGTGTCCTTCAGGCGCTTGCGATAGCTGGCATGGATACCGTCGATGTAATGCTGCCGTCGCTGCACAAGCTGCGGCCAGCTCAGCCCCGGTGACGGCGGCACATCGAAGCCCAGCCGGGAGGCCAGCGTGAGGCGTTCGGCCAGATCCGCCGCCAGCCACATCGCCTTCTTGGGCACGCAGCCGACATTGACGCAGGTTCCGCCCAGTGCAGATGGCTCCAGCATCGCCACCCGGGCGCCATGGGAGGCGGCACGGAACGCGGCGGCCAGGCCACCGGAGCCGCCGCCCAGCACCACCACATCGAACGCCTGCGAGCTCACTGGAAACGCTCGACACGGTAGGGAGAAGGATCGATTGCGGGCGTCTGCCCGGTGATCAGGTCGGCCATCAGTTGTCCGGTTCCACTGCTCATGCTGATACCGAGCATGCCATGACCGGCTGCGAGCCAGATGTGAGCGTGGCGCGGCGAACGGCCGAGGACCGGCAGGTCATCCCAGGTCATCGGCCGCCAGCCGTACCAGCGCTCGTGCACGGTATCGCCCATCGGCAGGCGCAGATACTGCCGCGCTGCCGACTCGAGCGCCTGCAGCCGGGTGCCGTTCAAGCGTGTGTCCTGTCCGGAAAATTCCATGGTGCCGCCCAGCCGCAGGGTCTTTTCCCAGGCGATCACGAACACCGAGCGATCCTTCAGCACCACCGGTCGCCGCGGCACCTGCGCCGGCTGGCTGCCGGTGATGGAATACCCCTTGCCCGCCTGGATCGGCACGCGCAAGCCCAGTTGCCGCGCCAGCCGTGGCGACCAGGCACCGGTGGCCAACACCACATCGGTGGCATGCCGCCGCCCGTTGCCGGTGTGCAGCGTGACCGCATCCGTTTGCGGATCGATGCCCAGCACCGGGCAGTTCTCCTCGATCAGCACGCCACGTGCGCGCAGCACCCGTGCCAGCTCGGCGGTATAGCGATCCGGGCGCAGGCTGGCATCGCCGGGGAAGTGGATCGCGCCCACTACGCCGTCGTTGAACGCCGGCTCCTGGCGCAGGTAGTCGGCACCGTCGATGACCCGCGTGGCGATGCCCAGCGACTGCAGGGCTTCGCACTGGGCCGCATGCTGCTCGAAGTTGCCACGCTCGCGGAAGACATAATCCAGCCCCCCTTCAGCAAACTCGCAATCGAGCCGGTAGTGCGCCACCCAGTCGGCCAGGCGTTGGCGCGAATCGTTGAGCAGCGCCGCACGTGCGCGCGCACTGTACAGCCAGTCGTGCCGATTGCAGCGCAGGGTGAACTTCAGCAGCCAGCGCCACAGCGCCGGGTCCAGCCGTGGCGGCATGTACAGCGGCGCCTGCGGTGACAGCATCCAGCGCAGCGCACGCCCGGGAACACCGGGGGCGGCAAGCGGCGGCGCATGGCTGGGGGTGATGGTGCCGCAATTGCCGTGCGAGGTCGCCGCGCCGATACGCCCGGCATCCACCACCCGCACCTGCCGCCCGGCATTGGACAGCGCCAACGCGGTGGCCAGCCCGGTGACACCGGCACCAATGATCAGGACATCGTCTTGAGCGGATTTCACCCGCGCATTCTAGGCGCCGTGCCCACGCTGCCGACGCATTGGTGGCATCTGCAAGTAGGTGACCGCCCGCCACAGCCACTCCACCGGGCCGAAGCTGAAATGCTGCAGCCACAGCCGGCTGAGCAGCACCTGCAGCGCGAACAGCACGACGGCAAACACCAGCTGCCAGGCCCGGGCCATCTGTTCGTACCAGCCCAGCCCGTAGCCGTAGAACACCAGCGTGCAGACCAGCGACTGCAGCAGGTAGTTGCTCAAGGCCATGCGTCCGACCGGTGCCAGCCAGCGCAGCCCATCGGCCAGGCGCACACCCCAGCCGAGATAGCCCAGGCACATCAGCAATCCCGCGACCGAGGTCAGCGCAGAGGCGATGCCGACCGGCAGGTCGTACCGCCCCGGTGCGATGTAAGGCAGCGTGTAGACACTGAGCAGCATCACCGCCAGTCCCGCCGGCAAGGCCAGCCAGCGCAGTACGGCCCACAGCCGCACATGTTCCCCGGGCCGGGCGATGGCACCGCTGCGTGCGAACCAGCTGCCGATCAGGAACATGCCCCCGACCTGCGGCCCGACCAGCAGCAGCGCCGACAGCGCCACGCCGGTGTCACGCAGGCGCTGCACCAGTGCCTGCCCATAACCGCCATGGCCATAGGCCTGGCGCTGGCGCTCGATACTGGCCGCCGCATCGGCCGCCATTCCCGCCGCCGCATCCGCCGCCACGAACTGCATCAGCAGGCCCAGCAGCAGCATCAGTCCCACCGGCACCAGATAGCTGGCCACGCCCAGCACCGGCAACCAGCTGCGCGGTGCCTCGCGGAATGCCAGCAACACGAACGACAGCAGCGCATAGCTGAGAAGAACGTCACCGGACCACAACAGCAGCGCATGCAGCAGCCCGATCACCAGCAGTCCGCAGCTGCGCCGCAGGTAGAAGCGGGTGAAATCACGCCCGGCCGCCTCGGCGCGTTGCGCCATCACCGCAAAGCCGACGCCGAACAGCAGCGAGAACAGGGTGAAGAACTTGCCCTGCACGAAGATATAGACGAATGCGTCGGCCCAGCGGTCGATGCCCTGCCAGTGCTGGTCGATGCCGGTGAAGGAAAGCTCCAGCGGCCCATTGAACGTCTCAAGGTTCATCAGCAGGATGCCGAACAGCGCAAACCCACGCAGCACATCCAGCGTGGCGATACGTTCGTTCGGCGCAACAGGGCGATAGGTGGGGTCGGACAAGCTCAGGGCTCCTTCTGGCAGACATGGGCCACGTCATGCAGCCCGGGCAACAGCAGCGAACGTCAAACCAGCATCAGTTGCCGGACACGGCGTGACAGCGTCCCGGCGCCGGTGACGGCGGACGGAAAAGTTGCGGCGGCAACCTCCCTGTCACACAGGAAAACGGCCCGCATGGGCGGGCCGTTCCTGGTTTCGTGACGCTGGCGGCCGCACTCAGTGCTGGTGACCGCCGTCGCCGTGCACATGGCCGTGCTGCACTTCTTCCTCGGCCGCTTCGCGCACTTCCACGATTTCCACGTCGAAGTGAAGGTCCTTGCCGGCCATCGGATGGTTCAGGTCGACGTCGACCACGGTCATGCCGACCTTCTGCACGGTGACCGCGCGCGGACCGAAGTTGGTCTGCAGGATCACCTGCGCACCCGGCACCAGGCGGGCATTGCCGAAATGCTTCTTCGGCACGCGCTGGGTCAGACCCTCGCGGCGCTCGCCGTAGGCGTCAGCCGAGGCCACATCCACGCCGAAGCTCTCGCCGGCTTCCTTGTCCATCATCGCCGCTTCCAGACCCGGGATGATGTTGCCGTGACCGATCAGGATCGCCAGCGGATCACGGTCCTTGGAGCTTTCGATCGGCTCCTGGCCAACTTCCGAAACGGTGTAGTGGAAACGGACAACGCGGTCTTTTTCGATCTTCATGCGCAACTCTGTCTGATGGCTGCCCGTTGGCAGACGTTGGAGGACGGCTTGTCGGCCGCCCGGGACGCCGCCATGATGACGGCTTTCTGAGATGGCGCATTATCCGGGCTCCATGCACATCACGCCAGTTTTCCGCATCCGTTCGTGGCGCCTGCCCGCCATGCTCCTGGCCATCGCGGCCCTGTCCGCCTGCGGCTCCAGCCCGCCCAAACAAGGACCGCGCGCATCCACGCAGAACTACTCGCCGGTGCGCCCCGCCGACCCGGCCGCCGCCTCGTCGGTACTGATGCGGGCCCTGGGCCTGGTGGGCACGCCGTACCGCTACGGTGGCAACACGCCCGAATCCGGCTTCGACTGCAGCGGCCTGGTCACCTATGTCTATCGCGACATGCTGGCGCTGAACCTGCCGCGGACCTCCCGGGAACTGGCCGCCGTGCAGGGGCCGAAGATCGCCCCCGAGCGCCTGGCCGCCGGTGACCTGGTGTTCTTCGGCAAGCGCGGCAATGTCTGGCACGTGGGTATCTACGTGGGCGAAGGGCGTTTCGTGCATGCGCCCAGCACCGGCGGCACCGTGCGCCTGGATTCACTGGACGGCGCGTACTGGCGCGACCACTACAGCGGCGCCAAGCGCGTCCTCCACTGAAATGTGAAGACCATTTCAACAAATAACGAATATTTAACGAAATATATACCTACTCTCCAGCTATCCGGGGCATCATCGCCCATCGCAATTTCTGTGACTGCCGCGTGACGAATCCCAAACCGTCCCTCCCGAGCCAGACCAAGCCCTCCTTTTTCCTGCCGCACCGGCTGCTTTGCGCCGCGGCACTGGCCCTGATCTCACTGCCCTGCTTCGCCCAGACCCCTGCGCAGGCCGAGCCGCAACCCGTCAAAGTCGAGGCACCGCGCAGCAAGGCCGATGCGGCCGCCACTGCCACCCTCGCCGCGCTGCTGCCGCATCTGGCCGCCAGCGACACCATCCCGCTGATGGATCGCTCGGCGATGTTTGCCGGCGACCTGAGCCGCCTGATTTCCGCTTACGACGCCTCCCAAGGCGTTTCTGCCGCCACCGAAGCCGCACTGGCCAACGATACCGACGGCAAGGTGCAGTCGGTCCTGCGCCGTGCCATGACCCTGCTGGGAACTCCGTACCGCTGGGGTGGCACCTCGCCGGACTCCGGCTTCGATTGCAGTGGACTGGTCGGCTATGTATTCCGCACCGCACTGGGTATCGAGCTGCCGCGCGTGTCGCGCGAGATGGCCAGCCAGGCCAGCGCCGAACTCATCCGTGACCGCTCGGCATTGAACGCCGGTGATCTGGTGTTCTTCGGCCGCCGTGGCCGTGTCGACCATGTGGGCATCTATGTCGGCGAAGGCCGCTTCCTGCATGCACCGAGTACCGGCAAGGACGTGCGCACCGATACCCTGCTCAGCGGCTACTGGGGCGATAAATTCATGCAGGCCCGTCGCGTCGCGCTGTGACGCTGCATCCATAGGCCTGTCGAAACCGCGGCGATGTCCGCGGTTTTTTTTGCGCGCTGTCAGGGATGAATGGGCAGCACACCACGCGAAACATACCGCCTACCATTCAATTTCCCCTGTTCAGGTATGGAATCCGTTGCAGCTGATTTTTCCGGGGTATAACTTGTGTCGCGAGGATCGCGGTGAGCAAGCATGGCTGCCATACCTGATTTCCCCCAACAACGCTGTGTGATCTGGTTCGGAAAGCCGGGCGCACGCGAACGTGTGATGCTGGCAGCCAGTGGCTGGCAGATACGCGCGGTGTTGCCGCAGCAGCCTGCCGATATCGGCCTGCGCGGCAACGACCTCCTCATCGGCCTGATAGATTTCCGCAGCACTACCCGCTGCGAGCTGGAACGCATCGAGGTGCTGATCGGCGAACACCGGCATATGCCGCTGTTTGCCATCACCTCAGCCGATTTCCCGCACAGCGAGCCGTGTACCGCACGCCTGCTGGCAGCCTGCCAGCAGCATTTCGCCCATCCCGCCGACCTCAAGGAGCTGCTGCTCCAGTTGCAGTCCTTCGACCTGGACGCTTCTGCGTCGGATACCACGCACGCCAGCGAGGCGCTGGACACGCTGCTGGGCGAGAGCACGGCAATGCTCGGCATGCGCGCCACCTTGCGCAAATTCGCCCCTGTCGATCTTCCGGTACTCATCACCGGTGAGACCGGTACCGGCAAGGAAGTGGCGGCACACGCCCTGCACCACCTTTCCAGCCGCAACGGAAAGCCGTTCCATGCGATCAATTGCGGCGCGATCCCGGCCACGCTGCTGCAATCGGAACTGTTCGGGCACGAACGCGGTGCATTCACCGGTGCCAGCTCCCGGCGCCAGGGCCTGTTCGAAACCGCCCATACCGGCACGGTATTTCTCGACGAGATCGGCGACCTGCCACTGGACGCCCAGACCAGCCTGCTGCGGGTACTCCAGGAAGGGACCATCGAACGGATCGGCAGCAACCAGCCGATCCCGGTGGATGTCCGCATCCTGGCTGCCACCCACGTGGATCTGGAACAGGCCGTGGCCGAAGGCCGCTTCCGCGCCGATCTTTATTACCGCCTCAACGTGCTGCGCCTGTCGATCCCCCCGCTGCGCAAGCGCGAGGGCGATATCGAACTGCTGGCCCGGCACTTCCTCGCCACATTCCGCGCCCACCACCCCATTCGTGCACGTGGCTACAGCGCGGCCGCCCGCCAGGCCATGGCCCGGTTCCACTGGCCCGGCAATGTCCGCGAGCTGCTCAACCGGGTACAGCGCGCGGCCATCACCAGCGAAAGTGAACTGATCAGCTGCGCCGATATGGAACTGACCAGCGACGGCGCCGAAGCGCAAACCGCGCAACTGGATTGTGCCCGCGCAACGGCCGAACGCGAGACGCTGCTGGCCTGTCTTGAACAGAGCCAGTACAACATCAGCGCCTGCGCACGGCTGATGAAAGTCTCCCGCGTCACCATCTACCGCCTGTGCCGGAAACACCGGCTAGATCTGGAAACGCTGCGCTGACAGCGGCCTACAGCATGTAGGGCAGCTTGAACGCCAAGCTGAAGTCCGGTGCATCCGGCGTCAACCCGACTCCCAGCATGCTCACCAATGTTGCCTTGGGTGTCAGCGCATAGGTCACCCCCAAGTTGAGTGTGCCGGCATTGGCATCACTGCCGATCACCTTCATCCACTGCCCGTTCTTGTAACGGGTGCTGGCGCGAGCGCTGAGCCGGTCACTGAAGGAGATACTCAGGCTGGTGCGCTCGTTGAAGGCGAACGCCACACCGGCGCCGAAGTAATACGCGTCACCCAGTTTCACTTCACCCGGATTGACCGTATCCGGATTGGAGTCGATATCGCCGAAGCTGCGGGTGAAGGAACGGATATAGCCGATGTTCGCGAACAGGATCGCCGGATCGGCGGTTTTCACTGCCGACAGGCCGATATTGGCCTGCCACACCCCGTTGCCGGTGGGCTGTTTGGCCGGAACCGCAAAACGGATGAAGTCGTCGTCATCGCGCTCGATCACCTTCCAGTCCAGGCCATAGGGTTCACGCCCGGTGGGCGCAGTGACACCGCCGGTGAGCACGGTTTCCGGTCGCCAGCCTTTTTCACCGAACAGCTTGTAATTGGCGCTGAAAGTCGCATCGCCGATGCCGGTGCCGTGCGTTTCCTCCTGCGCGATGGCTGCCGCCGATCCTCCGGCACCGCCCTTCTGGTAGATGGTTTTGCGCGCCACGTACGGTACATCCAGATTCAACGTCAACCGGGGATTGACTCCCCAGCGCGCGGCAAAATTGTAGGTGAGCGAATCGGATTCGACATTCTCGATGGCGATGTTGCCAAGGAAAATCGCATCCAGTGCCAGGAAGCCGTTGAGCGTGAGTTGCTTGCGGTCATAGCGCGCATAGCTGACGCTGTTCTCCAGGGTCAGCCGGCGGTTGAACAGTGCCGACTGCTGCTGTTTCACATCATCCACGCTGCGACGTGCCGCCTCCTTGGCCTGCTCTGCTTCTTGTGCGGTACTGGCATAACCCTCGGCCGGTTGCGGCGGTGTTTGTGCCACGGCGGCCGGTGCTTCCGTCGCCGGTGCCAGCTTGCCACTGACCCGCGCCTGTATCGCCTGCACCTGCATGTCCAGTTCGCGCAGACGCCGCACCTCCTTGGCATAGCTGGCCTTGAGGGCCTCCAGCTGGGCCATCAGTGCCTTGATCTCCTCATCGCTCGTGTCTGTGGACTGCGGCTGCTGTGCCAGTGCCGGTTGCACCATCACACCACCCAGTCCCACCAGCGCCGCCATCGCCAGTCGTTTCATTGCCGGACTCCTTGCCATGTCCATCAAAGCGCGTCGAACGCGCGGTCTCAATGGCCCCCACCTACGCCGATCCCCCGGGTCAGCGTGATGGCTTGGGCTACGTTCTGTGCCAGCGGCAGGTTGTCCGCCAGCGGTTGTCTGACCAGATCCAGCTGCAGGCGATTGCTGACCTGCTGGCCATCGGCCATCAACTCGATGCCCTGGCCGACACTTCCACTGCGCATCCACTGCTGCACCGCCCCCTGGCCTTCGATACGCAATGCCAGCTGCATCGCGTCACCATCGAAGTTGGCCACCGCGCTCGCATCGCCCGCTTGCGCACTGGCGCTTCCGGGCCCCTGCATGCCATCGCCCACCGGGACTCCGCCCCCCTCCCGGACGTTGAGATGGATGACATTGCTGGCACGGTTGCCGTCACCGGCCACCTGCACGCTCTGGCTCAGCCCGGCCACATTCTGCAGGCCACTGCTGTCGATGCTGCGGCCACTGGAATCCGGAAGCGGCGCGTTGGCCGCGGTAATGCTCACCGTCGGGGTGAAGCTGATCCTGGGCGTCTTGCCCTTGCTGAAATCCATGCCCAGCGTGAGCGCTCCCTGCAGCGTCTGCCCGCTGGCGGTCTGCCAGGTCGAGATCATCGTCACTCCGAACCAGGCCACCGCATTACCACCGACGGTGTAACGGCCACGCATCAGATTCAGTTCCGGATCGGGAATTTCACTCAGCCCCTTGCCGGGTGGATTTGTTTGCTCACCGGCATGCACCGGCAGCGCGGAGGTCAGCGCCAGCATCAGGCATGCGGGAAAAAGAATGTTCATGACCAACTCCTTCAGAACAGATCCGCGTGGGTGAACCCGAAGTCCACCAGCTCCGCATCGGTAATGGGACGGGCTCCCTGGCGCGCATACAGCGCCCTGGCACTGGGCCGTTCGCTGGGCTGCAGCAGAACGGTATTGCGATCGAAATCACTGCCGATCACCACGAACACCGCACGTGATGGCCAGGCATCAAGAAATTCCTTCAGTGGAACCGAGCGGTTGCCGAGGATCGGATCACCAATCTCCGCGTAGTCGTCATGCACCTGCTTGAGCACCACGAAGTGGCGGAATCCGCGTACATCCATCAGCACCAGACCGGGCACGCGCAATGCCTTCAGCCGCTCCTCGCTGATGCGGTAACCGCGTCCGCGCATTCCCAGCGATTCGACATAGCGCTTGATATCCAGCAGTGAAAACCCCCGCTGCCGCACCAGTTCCGCATCGGCAACTCCCATCATTCCCTCGATCACGGTCGCCTCGTCCGCATCCAGGTGATAGGCATGGCGCAGGATCGTGGCCAATGCCGCCGCGCCACAGCTGTAATCGGTGTGTTGGCGCACGAGATTGCGGAAGCGCCGCTCATGCATGCTCTCGACCTGTCCACGGTAGACCATGCCATTGGGCAGCACGTTGCCGAACGCCACTTCCGCGCTGCGCGCCGTATCCGGCAGCAGCAATACGCAGATCGCCATCAGTATCGTGCGGAACATGGGGCAGGCATCTCCATGGCTCTGGAACACGAAAAGCAGGTGGGAGCCCCGGCTCCACGGGGGAGAGGAACAGGGGCTCCCGGTATCACCCGGCTATTGGCGGATAGCCGGGCTTGTTGCTCACGGTTGGAACACCACCCACATGGGTGAAGCTCCGGTCACTGCTTACTCGCCACCACCGCCACCACCGCCACCACCACCGCCGGTCGACGGCTGTGCAACGGCCAGCGCAAGGCTGTTGGCCTGCAGGTTGCCGGTGCCCGAGGACACGTTCACGCCGATGTTGCCGGAGGCCGCGGAGAACGCACTGCCCGACAGGCTTGCGGTATTGGTCGCATCAACCGCGATCCAATCCAGGTCGATCACCTGGCCGCTCAGGCTCGCCGTCAGATCGGCGGTACCCATTTCCGAGAAGCTCAGGTTGCCCTTCTCGTCGGTATCCCATGCCATACCGCCCACGCCCTGCCTGTTCGGGTTGGCAACGGCGCCCTGGGTCTCGAAGTCCCAATCCGAATGCCCGGTCTGGCTTCCTGCCGAGTGGCGATCACCGGTCCAGTTATCCGGGTAGAAGTTGGTCTTCTGGTAGGAATTGCCGGTGCCGTTGTAAGTACCGGTACCGCGGCTGCTGGTGTTGCCGGTGACCTTGCCACTCATATTGATGGCATAGGTGTTCAGGACATAGTCGTAATAGCCGTCATTGCTGACTTCGTTGCCCGTGGACACCTGGTTGGAGCTGATGCTCGAGGTGGCGTAGGCACTGGTGGCTACCGAGGCGGCAAGAGCGTTCTTCTGCTCGTTGTTGTTGCCCGAAGTCACGTTCACGCCGATGTTGCCGGACGCGTTGGCGAAGGCATTGCCACCGATGCTGGCGGCGTTGGTCACGCCGTAGTTCATCGTCTGGTTGTTCATGCCACTCTGGTTGACGAACACTTCGGCATCGGCCATGCCGAAGCTGAAGGAGGCATCGGCTGCCGACAGTGCGGCGGCATTGTCCTGGGTGTTGTTGTCGCCGGCGGCGACGTTGAAGCCCAGGTTGCCGGAGGCAGAGGAGCCCACGTCATCGGCGATGGAAGCATCGTTCGACAGCAGGCCATTCTCGGCAGAGTTGTTGGAGATCGACTGGCGGTTGTCGATGATCGCAATCGCGGCCGAATCCAGGTTGATATCACCGGTGATGGTCGGAGAGCCGGAGAACCTCACGTCCGAGCTCAGCCTCATGTCCTTCTCGAGGTTCACATCGACGCCGTGGTTGTTCTTCTCCTTGCGCTCGTCGGCCTGGATGTTGGAGGTCTTGCTGACATTCTCATAGACCTCGTTCGAGGAACTCGTATTGGAGTGCTCCTCGGAATAACGCAGCCACGCCGCCGCATCCAGCGCCAGGTTCACGTCGGTATCGACGGTGGTGTTGCTGGTAGTGTTTTCCGTTGTGTTGGTGTTGGTGTTGGTATTGGTATTGGTATTGGTACGCGTCTCGTTCACGTTGTGCTGGTGATCGATAGTCGCGCTCGCATTCTGGTCGTCCGCCGCACTGGCCGCCGCACTCATGGTGAATGCGGTAACCGCCATGGCGAGTACAGTCCATTTATTCGCTTTCATGGTGCCCTCTTCTGATTTTCAGATGCATCGGGTGGATGGAACATTGCTCACGGGGTGCCCTGCACGGAGATGCTCAATCTGTTCTCCGTGGCATTGCCTGATCCCGCGATCTGATTGAGTTGCAGCACACCGTCGAACCCGCGCAACGCGGATGCGTCCACGCCCACCTTGCGGCTGGCACGTGGATCACGGACTGCGTACTGCTCCCCCGCCGACGCGAGTGCTGCGGGTGAGGCCATCGCCTCATCACTTGCCTCGCGTATGCCCTGTGCGGCCAACACCGCCGTAACGGAATTCAATTCCGCGTTGGCACTACCACTGGCCTGATTGATTGAAACAATTCCACTGGCGCCGGAAAGCGCGTTGCCACCGATGCGGGCCGTTGCCTGCAGCGGCGTATCGAATGTATCGGCGGTATGCCGTTGCCTTGCATCGACACTGGCGTTTGCCATCTGCCCACTGGCGAGGCTGTGCAGGTTGGCCTGCAGGTTCAGGTCACCGGCTGCCTGGTTGATCATGATCGCGCCACTGCTGCCAACCAGCGCATCACCATCGATACGGCTGTCCAGCGCCAGATACCCGAGCATCGACGCATAGCTGTCTGGAGCGGACTGTGCACTGGCGACCGATGGCCACAGCAGGCCACCGCCGAGCAGCAATGCCACGGTGTGCAGGAAGGTTTTCATTTGCCACCCGTGCCGGCCGGTTGTCCCAGCGGGAATTGCGCAAGTGCGCCGCGGACCTGGTCACCGATACCCCCCGTGGCACGGCTCACCGTGCCCATGGGTCCACCGATAGTCTGTGACAGCCGGCTGCCGGAGAGCATGCCGTCCTCGCCACTCACGCGGCCCAAGGTGCTGCCCACCATGCCGCCGGTCACGCGCTCCACCGTCGTCTGGCCCTGCACCTGATGCTGCGAGTCGACCATTCCCGAGCCCAGTGCCGCGTAATCGGCATCACCCAGCTCATCCATGCTTCCCAGACCCAGCGCTGCACCCAGCTCTTTGCGCGGTGAGGTATCGGCGATCAACGCCATGCCCGGCGGAGCGGGACGATAGGCCGGGCGGGTGGACACATCACGCAGCAGGACGATTTCACCCGGCTTGGCCTTCACTCCCTGCCTTGCGCCGGAAGCCTGTGCCGTACCCATTGCCGCCACCAGGGCCAGCCCGAGTACGACGACATGACGACTTGCGGTTCTGCTTTCCATTGCACCTGCCCCATCAACCTGTGCAGTGGTGATAGCAGCTACCGTGCCACTTCATGTTTTCCTTTAAAAACAGATAGTTACCACGGACTAAATTGAACTCCAGCTGTACAGCTGTTACAGCCACACGCTTGCCGGCACAGCCGCAATCGGCAATGCGCAGGGGCATTGGCAGAGCCCTGATGCGGCTTTCAGCCGGGTGTATCACTCCTGTTACACCGTGCTGTTACATCGGCTTACACAGGGGAAAGCGACCGGCGTTGCCGGCCTGTGGACAGCAGATGGGCCGCCGGTTTCCACAGGCACAACTCCATGGGCCTTGATGCTGGACCTGCCGGACGGCTGCAACCGCAACGCGGTCACCGGGCACGGCAGCGACTGCAGCCACCAGCCCGGTAGCAAGCCACGACAACGCATCGCCCTTCCAGCGACATGCCCTACCGGGGAATTCCACAGACAGTACGGCCAGCCGTTTGCTGGCCGGCAGATGCGGCCTAAGGCTGCGAGGTCGTTGCCTGTCCTGATCGCGCCGGATCGCAGGCCCGGCGCATGATGCCTGCGCTGCGCACGGATATACCCGGCGCGGGTGGAAAGACCGCGCTCAGCCCTCCCGGATGCCGGCCCCTGTCGCCGCGTCATAGACCTTCTGGTCAAGCAGCCCGGTTTCCTTGGCCACGATCACCGGCACCACCATCTGCCCGGTCACGTTGGTCAGGGTGCGCATCATGTCGAGGATGCGGTCGATCGCATACAGGTAGCCGATCGCCTCCAGCGGCAGGTTGGCCGCGCTCAGCACCACCGTGGCCATCACCACGGCCGTGCCCGGCACGCCGGCGGTGCCGAAGCTGCCCAGCACCGAGGCGATCATCACCACCACATACTGTTCCGGCGTCAGTGGCACGCCGGTGTACTGGGCGATGAACACTGCACACAGCGCGGGATAGATCGCGCCGCAACCGTCCATCTTGATGCTGGCACCCAGCGGCACCGCGAAGGAGGCGTAATCCTTGTTGACGCCGAGGTTGTCGGTGATCGAACGCATCGCCACCGGCATCGCCGCAAAGCTCGAGGAAGCCACGAACGCGACCTGCATGCCCGGCGCCGCGCCACGGAAGAACTTGATCGGGTTCAGTCCATGCGCCAGCAGCAGGCCGCTGTAGACGATGAGGATATGCAGCGCGCAGGCCACGTACAGCGCCAGCACGAAGTTGCCCAGCGGCAACAGCTTCTCGAAGCCGTAGCTGCCGACCAGCCCGGCGATCAGGCCGAAGGTGCCGATCGGGGTCATCTCCAGCACGAAGCGGGTGACCTGGATCATGATCTCGCTCAGCTGTCCGACCAGCTTGCGCGCCTCGGCCACCTGCGCGCCGAGCTTGACCATCGCAAAACCCAGCAGGCCGGCGAAGAAGATCACCGGCAGGATCGACCCGCGTCCAGCGGCCAGCACGGTCTCACCGGCTTCGTTGATACGGGTACCGATGCCCGCCAGCGCATAGAACACGTTCGATGGCACCACCTCCATCAGCACCTTGGTGACCGAAGGCACATCACGCGGTGTGTAGGCGCCGTCCACGGTCAGGCTCAGCCCACCGGCACCGGGCTGCATCACCGTGCCCACGGCCAGCCCCACGCCCACCGCCAGCACGGCGGTGATGATGAACCACAGGAAGGTGCGGCCACCGAGCGCGGCCACCGATTTCTGCCCGTGCAGCGAGGAGATCGCGTTGATCACCGCGAAAAACACCAGCGGCACCGCGATCATCTTGATCAACGTGACGTACAGCTCGCCGAGTGGACCGAACCAGACTTCCGCCGCCGGCCCCAACGCCCAGCCGGCCAACGCACCGAGCACGAAACCGCCCACAACGCGCTGCCAGAAGGGAATCCGCAGCCAGGCAGATACCACGCTCATATCAGGATTTCCGGAAAACCATTCGAAGGCGGGAACGATAGCGCATGCCCCGGCACGACACGATCCCCGCAGGGAAAAGCTGCGTGTCATATGCATGCCTTCCGCGCTTGACCATAATGGCCGCCTGATCCGTTTCCCGAAAACCGCACCGATGCAAAAAGCCGCGCTCCTTCCCGTCGCCCTTTCCACCCTGCTGCTCGGCGCCTGCGCCAGCAGCGCCGGCGTGCCGCAGTCGCGCGCGGCGATCCAGGTGGAGGTACCGGTGGTTTCCCACCCGGAAGGTGAAACCCCGCAATGGTGGTACCGCGATGGTGCCGCCCGCGCTGCCGGCAACGGCGCGATGGCCGGCAAGGCGAAGAACGTGATCCTGTTCCTCGGCGATGGCATGAGCCTGACCACCGTGGCCGCCGCGCGCATCCTGGAAGGCCAGCGCAAGGGCATGCCGGGGGAAGAGAACCTGCTGTCGTGGGAGCGTTTTCCCGCCACCGCGTTCAGCAAGACCTACAACACCGATTCACAGACCCCCGACTCGGCCGGCACCATGACCGCCATCACCACCGGCGTGAAATCGCACATGGGCGCAATCGGCGTCAGCGCCGGCAGCCGCAACAACTGCGCCGACAGCCTCGACAAGGAACGGCTGACCTGGCTGCAGCTGGCCGACAGCGCCGACATGGCCACCGGCATCGTCTCCACCGCTCGTTTGACCCACGCCACCCCGGCCGCCACCTACGCGCACTCGCCCGAGCGCAACTGGGAAAACGACACCCATCTGCCTGAAGCCGCCAAAAGCGAGGGCTGTGTGGATATCGCCCAGCAGCTGCTGTCGACCTCACGCTACGGGCGCGGCCCGCTGGTCGCCCTGGGGGGCGGCCGCGGCCAGTTCACCACCGTCAACGAGCAGGATCCGGAATACGACGACAAGGTCGGCCTGCGTCTGGACGGCCGCAACCTGGTGGCCGAATGGCAGGCCGCGCATCCGCAGGGTGCCTATGTGTGGAACGCCGAGCAGCTCAAGGCCGCCGCCGGTGCGCCGGCGCTGCTGGGCCTGTTCGAGCCGGATCACATGCAGTACGAGGACGACCGCGCCCGGGACCGCGGCGGCGAGCCGTCACTGGCCGAGCTGACCCGCGCCGCCATCGCCAACCTGTCCAAGCATCCGCACGGTTATGTGTTGATGGTGGAAGGTGCGCGTATCGACCATGCCAACCACAGCGGCAACGCCGCCCGCGCCCTCGGCGACACCATCGCCCTGTCCGATGCGGTCAAGGCGGCGGCGGAGGCCACCTCGGCCGAGGACACGCTGATCATCGTCACCGCCGACCACTCGCACACGCTGAACTTCGTCGGCTATCCGGCGCGCGGCAACCCCATCCTCGGCAAGGTCAAGGACAAGGGCGGCGAAGACGGTGCCGGTGCGCTGGACCTGGCCCGTGACGGCCTCGGCCTGCCCTACACCACCCTCAGCTACGCCAACGGCCCGGGCTATACCGGTGCCAGCAACCAGCAGCCGGCCGGACCGAAAAAATTCCCGCACTCGCCCAGCAGCTTCGAACCCGCCAGCGGCCGCCCGGACCTGACCCACGTCGACACCGAACACGTGGACTACATGCAGGAGGCGCTGGTGCCGTCCAAGAGTGAATCGCACGGCGGCGAGGATGTCGGTATCTGGGCGCGTGGCCCCGGCAGCAAGGCGGTGCGCGGCACGCTGGAGCAGAACGCCATCTATCACCTGATCGTGCAGGCCACCCCGCGCCTGCGCGAGCGCCTGTGTGCACTGGGCACCTGCGATGCGCAGGGCGTGCCGGTGGAGCTGCCGCAGCCGAAGAAGTTCGAGCGCAAGGCACAGTGATCCAAGCACCGCGTATTACCCGCGGATCGGTGACGGCATTGCTGTCACTGATCCT
>DDVW01000046.1:53015-75913 GCA_002345545.1 Stenotrophomonas sp. UBA2302
TTACCTGCGCCGCGACGGACGTCAGCTGGCGGTGCTCACCTATGACAACGGCCCGGACTATTTCGAGGAAGGCCTCACCCGGGCCCGGGTGGACGGCCAGATCGGTTACTTCGATCACCAGTTGCAACCGGCCTTCACAGCCCGCTTTGACTGGGCCTGGCCGTTCAAGGATGGCGTCGCCGAAGTCTGCCAGGGCTGCACGCTCGGCGAGCCCGATGCGCTGGACCATGTATCCGTCGTGGGAGGCAGGCATTACCGCATCAACCGCCAGGGCAAAACGTTGCCCTGAGCGGGGTTTGCAGGAGTTTGTGGGAGCAGCCTAAGCCACGAAGCCGGCATCGATGGAATCGCCAACCAGTCCGGATTCTGAAGGCCTATCCACCTCGCGGCTAACGCCGGGCCTGCAAGACTTCGGGCATCAACAATTGCAGCCCTCACCGCCGCCATCGATACTCGACGCGGCCATGAATCCGCTTTCCTCCTCCCTGCTCGACGCCGCAGCCCACACCCCGGTGCTGGTCGGCTTCAGTGGCGGGCTGGATTCCACCGTACTGCTGCACCTGCTCGCACACGCACCCTCGCGCACACCCGGCATGCTGCGGGCGGTGCATATCCACCATGGATTGCAGGCCGCTGCCGATGGCTGGGAAACGCACTGCCGCACGCTCTGCCGGCAGTGGAACATTCCGCTGCAGGTGATCCGCGTGGAGGTCCCGCACGACAGCGGTGATGGCCTTGAAGCAGCCGCACGCAAGGCGCGTCACCACGCCTTCATGCAGGCAATGCAGCCGGATGAATGGCTGGCGCTGGCGCACCATCTCGATGACCAGGCCGAGACCTTCCTGCTGCGCGCCCTGCGTGGCTCGGGCATCGACGGACTGGCGGCGATGCGCGAGCGCCGCGCCTTCGGCCCCGGACACCTGTGGCGGCCACTGCTGGCGACCCCGCGCGCGCGCCTGCTGGAGCATGCGCAGCACCACGGACTGCAGTGGATCGAAGATCCCAGCAACCAGCTCGCCCACCACGACCGCAACTTCCTGCGGTTGCAGATCCTGCCGCTGCTGGCGGCACGCTGGCCGCAGGCCGCCCATGCCTTGGCCCGCAGCGCCGCGCTTGCCGCCGAGACCTCGGAACTGCTTTCCGCGCACGACAATAGTGATCTGGCCTCCTGCCTGACAGCGGCGGACACGCTGGACCTGCAGCCATTGAACGCCCTGCCCGTGCCACGCCGCGCACGCCTGTACCGCACCTGGGTACAACACCTGCGATTGCCACCGCTACCAGCCAACGGCGTGCATTCCATCGAGCGGCACCTGCTATCCGCGCGCGCCGACCTGCAGCCGGCCTTCGTCTGGCAGGGCGTGCAGATCAGCCGCTGGCGCGGGCAACTGCATGCCTTCACCATCACCACTCCATGGCCGGCCGGCTGGCAGGCATGCTGGGATGGCGCCCAGCCACTGACGCTGCCCGATGGCAACCGGCTGCTCCTGTCTGGCGCCACCTTCGATCTCCCCTTGCAGGTGCGTGCGCGTCAGGGTGGCGAACGTATCCGCCTACCCGGGCGCGAGCACTCCCACTCCCTCAAACAGCTGCTGCAGGAGTCGGATATCCCGCCGTGGCAGCGCGCAGGATTGCCGCTGCTGTGGCGCGAGGGTGAACTGCTGGCCGCCGGCGACCGCATCCTCTCCGCTCCGCTGCAACAGTGGCTGCAGACCCGCCATGCCCGCCTGCATTGGCAGCAGGGGCCTGCATCGAATTGACCCTGCCGTCCGCGCCACTCACACTTTCACCATGCCCAAGAAGTCCACAAACGAAGCCTCCCCGGTCGCCCACTTCGAGCAGTCGCTGCAAGAACTGGAAAATCTGGTGGAAAAAATGGAAGCCGGCGATCTCAGCCTGGAACAGTCCCTGACCGCCTATGAACGCGGTGTCGGCCTGTACCGCCAGTGCCAGCAGGCGCTGGAACAGGCCGAGCTGCGCGTGCGCCTGCTGACCGATCCCGCCCAGCCGGAGAAATCCGAGCCTTTCGATACCACCGGCAATGACGACTGACGCCCTGTTCGACCGCTGGCTCGAACGCACCACGCAACAGCTGCAAGCCGTTCTCCCCGATCCCGACGCCACCCCGCAAGGCCTGCACCAGGCCATGCGTTACGCCGCGCTGGGTGGCGGCAAGCGCATGCGTCCCCTGCTGGTATACGCGGCCGGCCACCTGTTCGACGCCGACGAAGACCGGCTTGACGCGCCCGCGGCGGCAGTGGAACTGATCCACGCCTATTCGCTGGTCCACGACGATCTGCCGGCGATGGACGATGACGACCTGCGTCGCGGCCGCGCCACCACCCATATCGCCTTCGACGAAGCCACCGCGATCCTCGCCGGCGATGCGCTGCAGACCCGGGCGTTCGAGCTGCTGGCCAATACCGGCTTGCCACCGGCACTGGCGCTGGATTGCCTGCGCACGCTGGCCAGCGCTTCCGGCGTGGCCGGCATGTGCGGCGGCCAGGCGCTGGATATCGACGCCACCGGCCAGTTGCAGTCGCTGGCGGAGCTGGAACGCATGCATGCACTCAAGACCGGCGCACTGATCCGTGCGGCGGTGCGCATGGGCGCACTGTGTGGTGGTGCCGGCCAGGACGACCTCGCCCGGCTGGATGCCTTCGCCAGCGCCCTGGGCCTGGCCTTCCAGGTGCGCGATGACATCCTCGATATCGAAGCCAGCTCCGAGCAGCTCGGCAAGACCGCCGGCAAGGATGCGGCCCAGGACAAGTCCACCTTCCCGGCGCTGCTCGGCATCGACGGCGCCAAGGCGCGGCTGGCGGCACTGGCCGGGGAAATGCACGACACCCTCGCCCCCTTCGGCCTCCGCGCCAGGGCACTGGCGGCGCTGGCGGAACTGACCATCCAGCGCTCGCACTGACTGCTGCCGAAGCACGCTGCGGAAAACACAAAGGCCCGGGCATCGCTGCCCGGGCCTTTGCATTCACACCAGCGCCGGATTACTTGATCAGACGCAGGGTGAACGGATAACGGTAGGCTTCGCCCTTGTTGGCAGCCAGGGCGGCCATGATGGTCAGCACCAGCCATGCGATACCGACAACGACCAGCAGCAGCAGGCCGATCAGCACCAGCGTCAGGATGCCCGAAACCACCAGCGCGATGAACACGGTGATGTTGAAGTTCAGCGCTTCCTTGCCCTGGTCATCCACGAACGGCATGGTGTCCTTCTTGATCAGCCAAACCACCAGCGGGCCGAGCAGCGTGCCGAAAGGAATGATGATGCCGACCAGCGTGGCCAGGTGGGCGAACATGCCCCACTGGCGCTCCTCGGCAGACGGCGCACCGGTCGGTGCCGGCGGCGGCGTGGTCATGTTTTCGAATTCGCTCATGGTGTTTTCCCCAAATCCTTGTAATTGGTCTTCTGTTAGCGGCAGCGGGAGCGGTCCCATCCGCCGACCCGCTAGGATACGTCAATCGTCGCCGGCAACCGTCATCCTGCCGACGAGTATCGAGCCTACCGCGATATGCGAGCGCGGATCGACATCACTGCCCACCGCCTCGATTGTGGCGAACATCTGTTTCAGATTGCCTGCAATGGTGATGCCATCCACCGGATAGGCGATCTGGCCGTTCTCCACCCAGAAGCCGGCCGCACCGCGCGAGTAGTCGCCGGTCACGCCGTTGACGCCCTGCCCCATCAATTCGGTCACCAGCAGGCCGGTGCCCATCCCCGCCAGCAGCGAAGCGCGGTCGCCTGCATTGGCCGCCACCTGCAGGTTGTGCACGCCACCGGCGTTGGCGGTGGTCGTCAGCCCCAGCCTTCGCGCCGAGTAGCTGCCAAGGATGTAGCGCTGCAGCACGCCACCGCTGACCAGCGCCGAATCACGCGTGGCCACGCCTTCGCCATCGAACGCGCTGGAGCGCAGCCCGCGCCGGAGCAGCGGCCGCTCATCGATGCCGAACCAGTCCGGGAACAACTGCGTGCCGGCACTGTCGAGCAGGAAGCTGGCACGCCGGTACAGTGCACCGCCGGATACCGCGCCCAGCAGATGGCCGATCAACGAGCGGGCCATTTCCGCCGCGAACAGCACCGGCACCTGGCCGGTCGGCAGCGAACGCGGCTGCAGGCGCGCCAGCGTGCGTTCGGCGGCGCGACGGCCCACCGCCGCGGGGTCGTCCAGATCCTCGCGGGCAATGGCGCTGGTGTACCAGCCATCGCGCTGCATGCCATCACCCTGCCCGGCGATCAGCGCGCAGCCGATGGAATGGTGGCTGCTGCGCTCGCGGCCGATGAAACCGTGCGAGTTGGCATAGACCGACAGGCTTTGCGCGGTGGCCGCCGAGGCGCCATCGGAGTTGCTGATGCGGCCGTCGACCCCGCGACCGGCGGCTTCGCAGGCCAGCGCCAGATCCACCGCTTCCCCGGCGCTGAGCGCCCACGGGTGCCAGCTGTCCAGGTCCGGAAATTCGGTCGCCATCAGCCCGGCGTCGGCCAGACCGGCGGCCGGGTCGTCCTCGGTATGCCGGGCAATCGCACAGGCCTGCGCCACGGTCGCCTCCAGGCTGGATTCCTGCAGGTCGGCGGTACTGGCACTGCCCTTGCGCTGGCCGAAATACACCGTCACCGCAATGCCGCGGTCATGGGTGGATTCGACCGTCTCCACCTCGCCCAGGCGCACGTTCACATCCAGACCGCGCTCTTCGCTGCAGCTGACCTCGGCCTGCGTGGCGCCCATCGCGCGGGCCTTCTCCAGCAACCGCTGGGAGATGCCGGCCAGTTGTTCCAGTCGCGGCAGGCTGTCGTCGGCGACGTGGGTTTCGGTGGGGTTGGTGTTCAATGCTTTATCCTTTCAAAAATCTAGCCGAAGCCGATGATTTCCTTCTCTCTTGGGGAGAAGGTGGCGCGAAGCGCCGGACGAGGGAACGGGCGAAGCCTCGCACTCCGATTGCACGAGGCTTCGCCCGTCCCCTCACCCCAACCCCTCTTCCGGAGGGAGCGGGGCTTTCCAAAGCAGGCTGCGGTACACACGAACTTTAATCGAGTAACAAGGCAATGCGCGGACGCGACGAAGAAACCGGTGAATTTTTCAGTGAAAGCCGCAGCCAGAACCGGCGCGAGGCACTGGAGGTGCTGGCGCTGGGGGAAACGCTGGTATCGCTGACCCCGGCCCAGCTGGCACGCCTGCCCATTCCCGAGGATCTGCTGGAACACATCGAGTACAGCAAGCGCATCACCGCGCATGGCGCCCGCAAACGCCAGCTGGCGTTCCTGGCCAAGCAGATGCGCCGCGAGGAAGATGCCACGCTGGAGGCGATCCGCGATGCACTGGAAGCCAACAGCGCGACCTCCAAGCGCTCGGTGGCGCTGATGCACCGCATCGAGCGCTGGCGTGAGCGCCTGCTGGCCGAAGGCGATGCCGCACTGGCGGAACTGCTGGAGGAATTTCCCGACGGTGACCGCCAGCAGCTGCGTACGCTGGTGCGCAACGCGTTGGCGGAGCAGGCGAAAAACAAGCCGCCGCGTGCGTTCCGCGAGATCTTCCAGGTGCTGCGCGAGCTGATGGAGCCCTCGCTGATCGCAGGCAGCGACGCGGCAGAAGCGGAAGACATCGGCGATGACGCCGATGATCTCGACGACGCAACCTGAAACCGCACCACGGGCAGCGGCCACTGATCCCGGTCGCTGCCGCTGCTCTGTGCCGTCATTCCAGCCGGTGCCGGGTCACGCCTGTGTGCCACCCACGGTGAGGCCGTCGATCAGCAGTGACGGCTGGCCCACACCCACCGGTACGCTCTGGCCGTCCTTGCCGCAGATGCCCACGCCCTCGTCCAGGGCCAGATCGTTGCCGATCATGCGCACCTTCTGCATGGTTTCCGGGCCGTTGCCGATCAGCGTGGCACCCTTCACCGGCGCACCGATTTTGCCGTCCTCGATCAGATAGGCCTCGGTCGCCGAGAACACGTACTTGCCGCTGGTGATGTCGACCTGGCCACCGCCGAAATTGACCGCGTACAGGCCCTTCTTCACCGAACGGATCATTTCCTGCGGATCATGCTCGCCGGCGCGCATGTAGGTGTTGGTCATGCGCGGCATGGTCATGTGCGCGAACGATTCACGGCGGCCGTTGCCGGTCGGCGCCACGCCCATCAGGCGCGCATTGAGCGTGTCCTGCATGTAGCCGACCAGTACACCGTCCTCGATCAGCGTGGTGCACCGGGTCGGGGTGCCCTCGTCGTCGATGTTGAGCGAGCCGCGACGGCCGTCCAGCGTGCCGTCATCGACAATGGTCACGCCCTTTGAGGCCACGCGTTCGCCGATGCGGCCGGCGTAGACGCTGGTGCCCTTGCGGTTGAAGTCGCCCTCCAGGCCGTGGCCGACCGCCTCGTGCAGCAGCACGCCCGGCCAGCCCGGACCCAGCACCACCGGCATCACGCCGGCCGGGGCCGGGATCGCCTCCAGATTGACCAGCGCCTGGCGCAGCGCCTCGCGAGCGAAGCGCTCCGGCCGCTCGCCGGCAAACAGTTCCTCGTAGCTGTAACGGCCGCCGCCACCGGCATAGCCGGACTCGCGCCGCCCGTTCTGCTCGACGATCACCTGCACGTTCAGGCGAACCAGCGGGCGCACATCGGCCGCCAGCACACCATCGCTGCGGGCGATCAGCACCGTGTCCACGCCGCCGGAAAGGCTCACCATCACCTGCTGCACGCGCGGATCGGCGGCACGCAGGTACTGGTCCAGGCGCTTGAGCACCTGGACCTTGGCTTCGTTGCCGATGCTGTCCACCGGGTCCAGCGCCGGGTACAGCGCGCGGCCGCTGCCACGCACCAGCGAGCGCACGTTCTGCGCCCCGCCCTCGCGGGAGATGGCGCGCGCGGATTGCGCCGCCGCCAGCAGCGCAGCCGGCTGGATGTCGTCGGAATAGGCGAAGCCGGTCTTCTCGCCGGCGATCGCACGCACGCCCACGCCCTGTTCGATGGAATGGGCACCATCCTTGACGATGCCGTCCTCCACGCTCCAGCTCTCACGCCGCGAGTGCTGGAAATACAGGTCGCCAAAGTCGATACCCGGCCCCAGCAGGGTGCCGAAGGTGCGTTCCAGGCGGTTGGCGTCCAGTCCGGCGGGCAGCAGCAGGCGGGATTCGGCGAGCGTCAGGGCGTTGTCAGTCATGTCGTTCCAGATGGGGGCGCGGCAGCGGTTCGCAAGCCGCAGCGGTGGTTCACGGCGACCCGGCCGGCAGCGGCTCGATGACGGGCGGAGGCAGGCGCGCGGGTTCCCGCCCGACCACGTCCACCGTCGGGTCTTTCCACGGGCCGGTCACTTTGTAGGTCTTGGCACCGATCTCGCCCAGCGGCTTGCCCAGCACCGCGTTGGCGGCCGCACCCACGGCGGCACCGATCGGCCCGCCGGCTACCGCTCCCACGACGGTCAGCAGGTTGCCCGAGCGCGGATTCACATCGATGGTCTGGTCGAACTGCTGGGTGCGCAGGTCGGCCTGCCCGCGGATGGTGATATCCGCCGCCGGCCCCTCCATGGCGATCCGCTCGGTGCGTGCCAGGCCGTCACCGAAATGGACCTGGCCCTCGATCTGGTTGAACGCCAGACCCTTGGAATAGAAATCGCGGAAATCGAGCATCAGCCGGCGCGGCAGTTGCGCCACGCTGAGCAGGCCCAGCACCCGGCCGGCGCCCGGCTCGACTTCCAGCAGCTGGCCGTTGCGGGCGTTCACCGTCAGCGAGCCTTCCAGCCCGGCCAGTTGGAACCCCTGCGGCGCCCCCGGCCAGCGTGCATCCAGCCGCACCTGTCCCTGCCCGCCGCGCAGCTGCCCGCCATAGCCGAGGTTGTCCATCAGCCCGCCGAGATTCTCGCTGTCCACCCGCACCACCGCATGCGTGTGCGCCTGGGCACCGATACCGCGCCATTCCCCCTCGACATCGATGGTCTGTCGGGGGGCACGGAACTGCAGCTGCTCGATCTTCAAGCCGTCAGCCAGCGGCCGGGTCCGCAGCACGGTGTGCCCCAGCATCGTCTTGCCGAAGCGCAGCTCGCCGATGTCCAGCGCCAGCGGCGGGATGTTGGCCGGATTGACCGCCGGCTCCGGACTGTCGCGCTCGGCCGCCGCACCTGCCGGCGTAGCCGACTGCCAGAACACGCGCTCGAGCTGCCCGCTCACCGCCGCGCCACGGGCGTTGGGAACCCGCAGGTCACCGGCCAGTGACGGTCCTTCCAGCTGCACCGCGATGGCATCGGTGCCCGGCCGCAAGCGCAACCGGGTCTGCTCGAAGTGGCCACCCACCAGCAGCAGCCGCGCAGCCAGCACATCGATCTCCTTCAGCGCCAACGCCGCCTCGCTACCGGCATCATCGCCACCGCCGCGGGCCAGCCCGATCCACTCCAGCGCATCCAGCGAGGTGGTGCGGCCGTTGACCACCAGCCCGTCGGCAGGCGGGGCGCGATCGACCACGTCGCTGCCCAGGGTGACCTGGACGCCGGTGCTGTCATTGGCGGTACGTGCGGCCAGTGCCAGCCGGCGCCCGAAAGCGACCTCGGTGAGGCCACTGCCCAGCGGCAGCGCCGTCGACACCGTGGCGGTCAGCGTCTCATCGGCCCGCTTGTCCAGCGGCGCCGGAAAGCGCAGGCGGGTGCCGCGCAGGTCCGAGCGCAGGCTCAACCGCGTCGGCGGCTCGATCCGGCTGCCGGCGGGCATGAGCGGCAGGGTCACGCCGATGGTCCAGTGCGAGACGCCATCGATATACGGCCGCAGCCAGTCCAGCTCGGGGGCGCGGTCCAGCAGGTCGCCGGCACCGAGCGCGGCGGTCAGTTCGGCCTCGAACGCATTGGCCGGATCACGCACCGGCTCACCAGCACGCAGGGTCAGCACGCCGTCACGCTCCTTGTGGCGGACCGCCAGCGCCGGCGCGTCGAAGCCATTGCCGCCATAAACCGCCTTGCCGCGCACATTGTCGAACTTCAGGTCCCAGCGGCGGTCGGCGAGGCTGGCTCCCTGCAGTTCGACCTCGCCGGCCAGTTGCCCAGGCTGGCCGGCACGCAATGGCTGCTGCAGGTCGAACGTCACCGCCGCCGGACCGGAGACCACCAGGTTGTCGAGGGTTTCGCCATAGCGGGCCTGCAGCGGGCTCTTGCGCAGCATCGCCAGCAGCGCGCGGCTGTCGGTGGCGGTGCGCGCGGCCACCTGCAACCGCGATTCGGCGAAATCGGCGATGCCGGCCTTGAAGTGGTCGACCTTCACTCCGGCCAGCCCGCCGTGACCGTGCAGTTCAAAACCGTTGGCGATGAAGGCGATATCGGCATCCACCGCGTCCATCAGCGGCCAGTCGTCATCGAAGCGGATGGTGCCGTCATCGATATGTCCGCGTGCCTCGAAGCGGCCGTTGTGGCCATCGAACGGCCAGTCGTCCAGATCGCCGACCGCCAGCCCGATGCCATTGCGCACATGGCCATCCACCAGTGCCGCATCCAGCCACGCCACCGCCGCCTCGCTCATTTTCGAACGCACCCAGAAACGCTTGGCAGCGGTCATCGGCACATCGTCCAGCTCGGCGGCAAGACTGATCCACGGCCGCGTACCGTCGCCCTGGAAACGCAGCCCGCCGCGCACATTGGCGGCGTAGTCGGTGCCCTGTACACGCAGCGCCGGCGTGCCTACCTGCCAGCCGTCGCCTTCACGCCAGCCGACCAGTTGCCCGTCCAGTTGCAGCTCATGCAGAACGCCGAAACCGCTGGGCCAGTTGAAATCGACTCGATGGTCCGGGCGCAGCGTCAACGCCAGCGCCTGCCCGTCGCCTTCGAAGTGTCCCCGCAATCCGCTGACCCCCGGCCTGCCGCCACTGGCCGAGAACGCGGCTTCCTCCAGTTCACCATGACCCTGCAGGGTTCCACCGGCGCGGCCGCTGATGCTGACATCCGAGAACCGCAGCATGGGCCTGGCACCGTCCAGCCATTGCCGCACCCCGGGCTCCAGCTGATCGCTGAGCGCGGCCAGCCGCAGCAGCGGGGTCACGTCGATCTGGCGGCCGTGCAGGGCGAAGTCGCGTCCTCCCGCAAGCAGCAGGCCATCGAGCGAACGCTGCTTGCCCTCCGAAGCGATCCGCAGCCGTGGCGCATCCAGCCGCCAGCCGCCGGCCGCCTGTTCCCAACGGGCACGCAGCTGCACCTTGTCCAGCATCGTGGTCGGTACGGCACCGACAGCGGCAAACGGCGTGCCGGCCAGTTGCAGCTCCTCCAGGTCGGCATCCACGGTCACCGACACCACCTGGGTGTCGCGCATCTGCAGCCATCCCTGCGCCGTGCCGCGGCCCTGTCGCAGGTTCACCCCGGCGATGTGCAGCAGCGGCGACCAGGCCGACAGCTCCGCCGGCGCGGCCGCCAGCCATGCCTGCCCATCGCCCTGCTGGCGGTCGAAATCCAGTACCGCGGTGACCGGCGGCGCACCGGTATCGATCCAGCCCTTGGCCCCGGCGCGCAGGCGCTGGCCGTCCACACGCAGGCGCAGGTCGATACGCGGAATCTCGGTGGCCAGTTTCAGCGACGGCGCATCGATATGCAGGCGCCCGCCGATCACCTGCAGCTCGCCCAGCCGCCGCAGCGTTTCCAGCGGATCGCCGCCGCCACCGCTGCTGGGCAGGCCGCGCACCGACCAGCGGCCGGTGTCATCGCGCTGCAGCGTCAGCGCCAGCCCGCGCAAGCGCAGCTCGGTCAGCGGTGCGCCCGGGAACAGCCCCGAGTACAGCGCCACCAGCACCTCGGCCTGGCCGATCCGCACGCCTTCGCCCTGGCCGATCCGCAGCCCATCGAGTTGCAGCAGCGGGCCACGCCGGGTCCAGCGCGTGGCCAGATGATCGAACGCCACCGGCTGCCCGGCGCGCTCACTCAGCCATGCCGCCACCTTGTCCGGGTGCGCCTGCACCATCGGCAGCAACTGGCTGAAACCACCGACCAGCAGCGCCACGCCCACCAGCAGCACCGCCAGTACATACAGCACATGGCGGCGCAGACGGCGCAGGCGGTGGCGCAGCAGGCTGGTCATACCGCCAGGGCGGGAAAATCAAAGCAGCACGACATCGAACTGCTCCTGCAGGTACTGGTCGTCGGCCTGGAAATGGATGCTCTTGCCGAGGAACTCCTCCAGCTCGGCCACCGCCGCCGATTCCTCGTCGGTGATGCGCGCCACCACCTTGCTGGAGGCGATCACCAGCAGCCGCGCCGATTCGAACAGCCGCACAGCACGGGTGATCTCGCGGAAGATCTCGTAGGTCACCGTTTCGGTGGTCTTGATGCTGCCGCGGCCACTGCACTGCGGGCAGGTTTCCGATAACTGCCGCTCCAGACTCTCGACCGTGCGCTTGCGGGTCATCTCCACCAGCCCCAGCGGCGAGAAATCGTAGACCGTGGTCTTGGCATGGTCGCGGGCCAGCGCCTTTTCCAGCGTGCGCAGCACCTGGCGGCGGTGCTCGGCGTCATCCATGTCGATGAAGTCGATGATGATGATGCCGCCCAGGTTGCGCAGCCGCAGCTGCCGCGCCACCGCCTGCGCCGCCTCCAGGTTGGTGCGGAACACGGTTTCTTCCAGATTGCGCTGGCCGATGAACGAACCGGTGTTCACATCGATTGTGGTCATCGCCTCGGTCTGGTCGATCACCAGGTAGCCGCCGGACTTGAGCGGCACCTGCTTGTCCAGCGCGCGGCCGATCTCGTCCTCCACGCCGAACATGTCGAAGATCGGCCGGTCACCGGCATACAGTTCCAGTTTCTCGCCCAGCACCGGCATGTACTTGGCGACGAAGGCCTGCAGCTGGGTGAAGGTTTCCTTGGAGTCGACCTTGACCTTGTCCACGTCCTTGCGGATCAGGTCGCGCACCGAACGCAGCGGCAGGCTCAGGTCTTCGTAGATGATGCTGCACGGCGGCGCCTCGCGGCCGCGGCGCTCGACCACCGCCCACACCCGTGACAGGTAGGAGATGTCCTCGGCCAGCGCCTCGGCCGGCTGGCCTTCGGCATTGGTGCGCACGATGTAGCCGTAACCGCCGTACTGGGCGGAGATTTCGGTGACCAGCGACTTCAGCCGCGCACGTTCGGTTTCGTCCTCGATGCGCGCCGACACGCCGACCATCTTCGACTGCGGCAGCAGCACCAGGTAGCGCGAGGGAATGCTGATCTGCGTGGTCAGGCGCGCGCCCTTGGTCCCGATCGGGTCCTTGACCACCTGCACCACCACGTCCTGGCCGTCGCGCAGCAGCTCCACGATCGGCACCGAGGACGGCAGCGGCAGGCTGGTTGCGGTTTCATCGGTGTCGGCCACCACCGGCGCCGGCCGCACCACGTCGTTGGCGTGCAGGAACGCGGCGCGCTCCAGCCCCACCTCGACGAAGGCCGCCTGCATGCCGGGCATCACCCGCTGCACCTTGCCCTTGTAGATGTTGCCGACCACACCCCGGCGCCAGCCGCGCTCGATGTGCAGCTCCTGCAGCATGCCGTTCTCGATCACCGCCACGCGGGTTTCGCGCGGGGTGACATTGACCAGAATCTCTTCGGACACGTCCCTCATTCCCCCTTGTCCATGGAATCTTCCGCCACGCCAAACCCGCGCAGCAGTTCCCCTGTCTGTTGCAGCGGCAGCCCCATCACTCCGGAATAGCTGCCGGCCAGATGGCTGATGAAACGCTCCGCCGCCCCCTGGATGGCATAACCGCCGGCCTTGCCCATCGGCTCACCCGTCGCCACATAGGCGGCGATCTGCGCCTGCGTCATCGCCGCGAAGGTCACCTGCGAGCGCACCACCTGCACCTGTTCCCGCCCGTGGGCGACCAGTGCCACCGCGGTGATCACCTCATGCGTGCGCCCGGCCAGCGATGCCAGCATCGCCGCCGCATCGGCCGCGTCCACCGGCTTGCCGTAGACCCGGTCGCCCAGCACCACCTCGGTGTCCGAGCCCAGCACCACCGCATCCGGGTCATGCGCCACTTGCGCCAGGCCGGCCCGCGCCTTGTCCAGCGCCACCCGTTGCACATAGGCTGCAGGCGACTCCTGTGCCCCCCGGATTTCGGGCACGTCCAGATCCAGGGCACGGAAAGCCACGTCAAGACGGCCGAGAAGTTCGTTGCGGCGGGGCGAGCGGGAGGCAAGATAGAGCATCGCGAAAGCATAACCCGCGGCACCTGACTGAATGATCGGCAAAGCCGGCAATGCAGCGCCAACCCCGTCACGACTCACCACCCGTTCATCGCCCCGTGTCCACTTTCACGATCCACCAGGAGGTTCCCATGCGCCGTTCCCCCCTTGCCCCGCTGCTGCTGGCCCTATTCCTCGTCCCGGGAGTTCCGATGACCGCCCACGCCCAGACCATCCCGGCCACCCAGGCCAGTGACACCACCCTGCTCAACATCTCCGCCCAGGCCGAGGCCCGCCGCGTGCCCGACGTGGCCACGCTGTCGGCCGGCGTGGTCACCCAGGCCGTGGACGGCAACACCGCCATGCGCGAGAACGCGGTGCAGATGGACAAGGTGATGGCCGCGATCAAGGCCGCCGGCATTGCCGAGCGCGACATCCAGACCAGCGGCATCAACCTCAGCCCGCAATACCGCTACGCCGAGAACGAGGCGCCGAAGATCACCGGCTACCAGGCCAACAACACGGTCAGCCTGAAGGTGCGCGACATCACCAAGCTGGGCAAGGTGCTCGACAGCCTGGCCGCACAGGGGGCCAACCAGATCAACGGCCCCAGCTTCGAGATCGACCAGCCCGAGCCGGTCTATGACGAAGCCCGGCTGGCCGCGCTGAAGAAGGCCCAGGCCCGTGCCGAGACCTATGCCAAGTCGCTGGGCCTGCGCGTGCGCCGCACCGTCAGCATCTCCGAAGGCAGCCAGGGCGGCTTCCGGCCGATGCCGATGATGGCCATGGCCAGCCGCAGCGCCAAGATGGAAATGGATACCGCGGTATCGCCCGGCGAAACCACCGTCTCGGTGAATCTGGACGTGGTGTTCGAACTAGGCCGCTGATCCACGCCCGGCGCAGCACCGGCAACGGCACCTCCGGGTGCCGTTGCCATTTGTGGATCCGGCGGTGCCGCCGCCGCGCAGGCGCCATGCATCCGCACCACGGAAATCGTCCCGGTGCGGGAGCGAAGCTGTCCGCCGCTTAACCGCCACCCTCGCCCCCTCTTGCCGTGATCCGGTATTGCAGGCGCACTGCAACTGCAGGCCGGGAGCCTGCAACCCCGTCCTGCAGTACCGCGCGTTGTCATCCGTCACACGCCACGCATGGAGGTGGAACATGGTCCGCACGCAGCATCGCGTCACGTCTGTCCCGTTCGAGCCGTCCCGCATCTTCGCCTACAGCACCGCCATCGCACTGCATGCCCTGGCGCTGGGATTGCTGCTGATCCCGCTGTCGCAGACCCCCATCCGCACCACTGCGGCACAGGAGCCGCGCTGGCAGATTCCTGAGCCTCGGGTACTGCCACCGCCTCCCCCATCACCCCCGGAAGCGGTGCTCACGACCTCGCCCCCCGCTCCCTCGCGGCCACCGGCGTTGCCGCTGGCGGTGGAAACCGCGCCGATGCCGGTGTTCGCGGTCGAAGCCGTGATCGCACCGCCGGCAGATATCGCCGCAGCGCCCGACAACACCCCCTCCAGTACAACCACCACCGGCACCGCACTGGAAGGAGTGGAGCTGCGTTACCTGCGCGCACCGGCACCGGCCTATCCGCGTGAAGCCCTGCTGGCCAACGCGCAGGGCACGGTGATCCTGCGCGTGCTGGTGGACGTGGATGGCTCGCCCGTGCAGGTGAGCGTGGAACGCGGCAGCGGCAACCGCAGCCTGGACAATGCCGCCCGCCGCCAGGTGCTGCGCCAATGGAAGTTCCAGCCGGCCAGCGACCAAGGGCGGCCGGTGCAGGCCTGGGGCCTGGTGCCCATCGAGTTCAAGCTGGATTGAGACCACACGGCCGGGAGCAGCTGAAGCCTCTTGCCGGCCGTAGCCCATCCATTGCAGAGAAGTCGACTTCATCAGCTGGCCCCGGACATGACAAAGGCGCCCTGCAGCGCCCTTGTCATGTCCGGCATCACCCGTGCACCCGGCTCAATGCGCGGTGACCGCATCCCGGTTGCCGATCCCCAGCTCCACGGCGAGATTGCGCTTCCAGGTGTCGAAGTCGATGCCCTGCGCCGCCGCCTCGGCGTGGGCGGCATCCTTCAATGCGTCCGAATACATCAGCCGCACCGGAGTGTTGTTGTTCTCGTGCCATTCGGCCGCCTGCATGATCAGCGCCAGCACCCGCGCGGCGCTGGGGGTTTCGCCGGCGATCTTGCCGTCCATGCCCAGCACCCATTCGCCGTCGCGACGGACGATCCCGGCCAGCAGCGTGCGGTGCTCATCGCGCAGTTCGGCATGCGGCTCGACGCTGGCCTTGGGTTCGGGATTGGCGGCGGCCTGGTTGCGCTCGCGCTCGGCCAGCTTCTTCTTCGCCTCGCGGCGGCCCTTGGATTGGATCGACATCGGTGTGTGCTCTTGAACGGTCGCTGGTGATGGCGGCACGGCTATTGTCCCCTATCGGGGTGACGGCGCGGTCGCGGCCTCAGGATCGGGTGGCGGCACGCTGCGCGCGCAGGCTGCGGCGTTCCCATTTCCAGGCGATACCGCTGGCGATGGCGAACAGCCCGGCGCCGATGGCCAGCCACAGCCCGCTGCGGCTGAGCAGCGGCGACAGCATGCCGGCGATGACGGAGTTGGTCAGCAGCGTGCTGAAGGCCTGCATCGAGGAGGCGGTGCCACGCTGGCGCGGGTACATGTCCAGGATCGCCAGGCTCAGGATCGGGAAGATCAACGCCACGCCGAAGGAGGTCAGCGGCAACGCCAGCACCGCCCACGGCACGCTCATCTGCGGCGCCAGCGCGTTGTAGCCGATGTTGTACACGGTGGCCACGGCGATGCAGCCATAGCCGATGCGCACCGCACGCGCGCCGTCCATGCGTCCGGCCGCGCGCCCGGAAGCGTAGGCACCCAGCGCCATGCCGCCGATGGTGGGAATGAACAGCCACGCGAACTGGCGCTCGTTCAGGTGCAGCAGGTCCAGGATGAAGGCCGGTGCCGAGGCGATATACAGGAACAGCCCGCCGAAACCCAGCGAGCCGGCGGCGGCCAGCCGCAGGAAACGCGGATTGCGGGCGATGCCGATGTAATCGCGCAGCAGCCGGCCCGGATGCAGCGACAGCCGCAGCTGCGGGGGATGGGTTTCCGGCAGCCAGATCATCGTGATCAGCAGCAGCACCGTGGAGAACGCGACCAGAAACCAGAAGATGCCCTGCCAGTGGGTCCAGCCCAGCAGCCAGCCGCCGATGATCGGCGCGATGGCCGGGGCGATGGAGAAGATCATCGACACCTGGCTCATCAACCGCTGCGCGTCGTCGCCGTCGTACAGGTCGCGGATCACCGCGCGGCCGATGATGTAGCCCACGCCGGCCGACAGCCCCTGCAGGCCGCGGAACAGCAGCAAGGTGGCCATGTCGTTGGCCAGCGCGCAGCCGATGGAGGCGCCGATGAATACCACCAGCCCGGCCAGGATCACCCGCTTGCGGCCCAGCGCATCGGACAGCGCGCCGTGCAGCAGGCTCATCAAGGCGTAGGCCAGCAGATAGACGCTGATGACCTGCTGCATGGCCAGTTTGTCGGCACCCATATCGGCGCCGATGTGCGGAAAGGCCGGGAACACCGCATCGATCGCGAACGGACCGAACATCGACAATCCGCCCACCAGCAGGGCGATACGGCGCAGCGAGACCTGCTTGCTTGCTTGCATGGGTTCCAACAACCGGAAAACGCACCGGCACAAGGCCGCTGCAGGAGGGATATTCAGCTGAACAGGGTCGGGCAGCGGAGGCTGCGGCACGGCCATGGGCAATCACGATACAGGCCCAGAGGCGCTTCGTTCAGCGGGACCAGACCTTCCCGGCCGCCACATGCGGCGCGCGGTCCCGAAACCGGGCTGCCGATGGTAATCCAGGCCGGTACGCCGGCCTGCCCCGGGCTATAATTGCCGCGCTGCATGCAACACGGTGGGAGAAGCGGCTCACCCCGCTGCCGAAGGCGCAAACGCCCGTAAATCGCTCAGGCCCGATACCACCTGCAACAAAACTCTGGAGAGACCGGTAACTACCGGCGCCGAAGGGGCAAGAAGCGCACGATCCTCGTCGCGGCGCTTCCAAACTCTCAGGCAAAAGGACAGAGGGGCGCAAGACAGACCACCGGTCTGCCGGTTGTAGTGCCGCCTTGGCGGTGCTGCGGCCTGCCGGTGCCGGCCTTGCCACCCCCCGCCTCTGCCCGCACGTCTTCTCCGGATGTCAGCCATGACCCAGAACACCCCTTCGCTGCGCGAACTCGAACATTCCTCCGCCTTCGTCGACCGCCACATCGGCCCCGACGATGCCGAAATCGTGCAGATGCTGCGCGTGGTCGGCCACGACTCGCTTGATGCGTTGACCGACGCCATCGTGCCCGGCTCGATCAAGTCGCCGGCGCCGCTGGCGCTGCCCGAATCACTGACCGAAGTGGAAGCGCTGGCCAAGATCCGCGCCATCGCCGGCAAGAACACCGTGCTGCGCAGCTTCATCGGCCAAGGCTATTACGGCACCCACACGCCGAACGTGATCCTGCGCAACATCCTGGAAAACCCGGCCTGGTACACCGCCTACACCCCGTACCAGGCGGAAATATCGCAGGGCCGCATGGAAGCGCTGATCAACTTCCAGACCCTGTGCGCCGACCTGACCGGCATGGAGATCGCCAACGCCTCGCTGCTGGACGAAGCCACCGCCGCGGCCGAAGCGATGACCCTGGCCAAGCGTTCGGCCAAGTCCAAGTCCAACCTGTTCTTCGTGCATGACGCCGTGCACCCGCAGACGCTGGAACTGCTGCGCACCCGCGCCGAGCCGATGGGCATCGAGCTGCAGGTGGGCACGCCGGCCGAGGCGCTGACCGCCGATTCGTTCGGCGTGCTGCTGCAGTACCCGGACACCACCGGCCATATCGGCGACCACAAGGCGCTGGCCGATGCCGTGCATGCCCGTCACGGTCTGGTCGCCGTGGCCACCGACCTGCTGGCGCTGACCCTGATCGCCGCTCCGGGGGAATGGGGCGCGGACATCGTGGTCGGCAACAGCCAGCGCTTCGGCGTGCCGTTCGGTTTCGGCGGCCCGCACGCTGCGTTCATGGCCTGCCGTGATGCCTACAAGCGCTCGATGCCGGGCCGTCTGATCGGTGTGTCGATCGATGCCGAAGGCAAGCCGGCCTACCGCCTGACCCTGCAGACCCGTGAGCAGCACATCCGCCGCGAGAAGGCCACTTCCAACATCTGCACCGCGCAGGTGCTGCTGGCGGTGATGGCCTCGATGTACGCCGTCTACCACGGCCCGCAAGGCCTGCTGCGCATCGCCCGCCGCACCCACCGCCTGGCCGCGATCCTCGCCGCCGCGCTGCGCAATGCTGGCGTGGCTGTGGGCAACGACTTCTTCGACACCCTGCACATCACCGGCGTTGATGCCGCCGCGCTGCAGGCCAAGGCCGTGGCTGCCGGTTACAACCTGCGCGTGATCGATGCCGGCGCGGTCGGCATCAGCCTGGACGAAACCGCCACCCGCGCCGACATCGTCGCCCTCGGCCAGCTGTTCGGCGCCAGCGTCGATGTGGAAGCACTCGATGCCAGCACCGCCGATGCGCTGCCGACCGCGCTGCTTCGTACCAGCGCGTTCCTGACCCACCCGGTGTTCAACACGCACCACAGCGAGCACGAGATGCTGCGCTACCTGCGTTCGCTGGCCGACAAGGACCTGGCGATGGATCGCACGATGATCCCGCTGGGCAGCTGCACCATGAAGCTCAACGCCACCGCCGAGATGATTCCGATCACCTGGCCGGAGTTCGCCAACATCCATCCGCTGGCCCCGGCCGAGCAGGCGCAGGGCTACAAGGAGCTGATCGACGGGCTGGAGGCGATGCTGGTGGAATGCACCGGCTATGACGCGGTGAGCCTGCAGCCCAACTCCGGCGCGCAGGGCGAATACGCCGGCCTGCTGGCGATCCGCGCCTACCACCAGTCGCGCGGCGAAGGCCATCGCGACATCTGCCTGATCCCGGATTCGGCGCACGGCACCAATCCCGCCTCGGCGCAGATGTGCGGCATGAAGGTCGTGGTCACCAAGACCGATGCCAACGGCAACGTCGATGTCGAGGACATCCGTGCCAATGCCGAGAAGTACAGCGACCGCCTGGCCGCGATCATGATCACCTACCCGTCCACGCACGGCGTGTTCGAGGAGGAAGTGGTCGAGATCTGCGAGATCATCCACCAGCATGGCGGCCAGGTGTACACCGACGGCGCCAACATGAACGCCCTGGTCGGCGTGGCCAAGCCCGGCAAGTGGGGCTCGGACGTGTCGCACCTGAACCTGCACAAGACCTTCTGCATTCCGCATGGCGGCGGCGGCCCGGGCGTCGGCCCGTGTGCGGTGAAGTCGCATCTGGCGCCGTTCCTGCCCGGCGCACTGGTCAAGGACGGCCTGCACACGCAGGGCGTCGGCAACGGTGCCATGGTTTCGGCCGCCACCTTCGGCAGCGCCTCGATCCTGCCGATCAGCTGGATGTACATCACCCTGATGGGCACTGCCGGCCTGCGCAAGGCCACCCAGGTGGCGCTGCTCAACGCCAACTACATCGCCACCCGCCTGGCTCCGCACTACAGGACGCTGTACACCGGTCGCAACGGCCTGGTGGCGCACGAGTGCATCCTCGACCTGCGGCCGCTGGAAAAGACCTCCGGCATCGGCGCCGAGGACGTGGCCAAGCGCCTGATCGACTTCGGCTTCCACGCCCCGACCCTGAGCTTCCCGGTCGCCGGCACGCTGATGGTCGAGCCGACCGAGAGCGAATCGCAGCACGAGCTGGACCGCTTCATCGACGCGATGATCCAGATCCGCGAGGAGATCCAGGCCATCGAAGACGGCAAGCTGGACCGCGAGGACAACCCGCTCAAGCACGCCCCGCACACCGCCACCCAGGTCTCGGCCAGCGAGTGGACCCACGCCTACCCGCGTGAACTGGCCGCCTTCCCGCTGCCCTCGCTCAAGCTGCAGAAGTACTGGCCGCCGGTGGCACGCGTGGACAACGTCTACGGCGACAAGAACATCATGTGCGCCTGCATCCCGGTGGATGCGTACAAGGATGAAGTCGAAGCCTGACCGTCACAGGCTCGGGCATGAGTAAACAGGAAACCCCGCTTCGGCGGGGTTTCCACTTTTCAGGCTTCCGTGTTATCGCCAGCCTGCGCACGCCCGGCGATCAGCGCCCGGTACTGCCGTGGCGACATGCCGACCTCGGCCTTGAACTTGCGGGCAAACGCGCTCTGGTCGGTGAAGCCGCAGGCCTGGCCGATGCTGGCGACACTGTCATCGCCATGCAGCAGGTGCAGCGCGATCTGGATGCGCAAACGGGTAAGCACTTGCTGCGGGGTCATCTGGAACACCTTGCGGAAGCTGCGCTCCAGCTTGGACAGCGAGAACCCGGTGATGTCCAGCAGGGTCTGCATGCGCACGTTCTCGGCGTAATGCGTATTGAGATAGTCCAGCGCCAGCCGCAACGGCTCGTACTGCGATTCCAGCCCGCCGCGCTGGCCAAGGTCGCGCGAGATGCCGATCAGGCCGACGATCTTTCCGTTCTCCACGATCGGCCGCTTGCAGGTCAGGCACCAGCCGGGCTGGCGGTTGGCGAACAGCTGCAGCTCCATCACGTTTTCGATGATCTCACCGGCCAGCACCCGTTCGTCCTGCGCGACATAGGCCTCGCTCATGCCCGCCGGGTACAGCTCATCGGCGCGCCTGCCGATCACCTCGCTGCGCGACTTCACCCCCAGCCGCTGCATCATCGTCATGTTGACGTGGGTGTAACGCCCTTCCCCGTCCTTGGCGAAGAACAGCACGCTGGGAATCGCGTCGAACAGGGCTTCGATTTCGGCAGGGTCGATACGCATCAAACAGAGTCCGGCGCGGTGCAGTGGCCGCATTCTAGCCAACCTGCCGCGACGGGTCCTTCCACCCGGAACCGGATCAGTACGGCGTACCTTGCCCGGCGTTTCACGCTCTTCCCGCATGGCCCGGTCTATATCTGCAAGCCCCCACATCACGCAGGCCAGGCCATGAGCCAAGGCGACAAATCCAGCTATACCGACAAGCAGAAGCGCCAGGCGGCGCACATCGAAAAGAGCGAGAAGGCGCGCGGCGCAAGCACTTCGACGGCCCAGCGCATCGCCTGGGCCACCGTCAACAAGCAGGACGGTGGCGGCAGGAAATCCGGCAGCGGACGGAAATCATCCGGCGACAGCAAAGACTGAGCACCCGCATGCGGCCGGATTGCGCAACATCACCGCAGCGGCAGGCATGCATCATCGCAGCTCGCCCCATTGGACTACGACGATGCCCCACCTGCCTGCTCCCACCGCCTATGCCGTCGGCCAGCTCTGGGCCTGCAAGGGCCGCCACAACGATGAACAGCCGACCCTGCTGATCAACCGTATCGACCAGCACCCGCTCGGCGGCGGCAACATCTACCACGTCAGCTTCGATGGCCTGAAAATCCGTCACCCCGGCCTGCCCGGCGGCTACATGACCCGGCTTGCCCACGCGCCGGTCACCGCGCAGACGCTGGAGCGCAGCCAGCTGCGTTTTGTCGGGGAGCGGCAGCCGGATCCCGCCTATCTGCAGGGCTACGCACAATGGCGCGAGGCCTTTGATGCGGGCCAGGCCGGCTCGTTCGGGGTCAGCGCCCCGACCCTTCTGGAGATCGTCGAGCGCCGCATCAACGGCACGCCACTCGACCAGCCCTGAGCCGGATCACCCCGCCGCCAGCACTCCGCCCATGCTGAGGATCAGCACATAGGCCGGGGCACGCAGACCGGCCACCAGAGAGTTGCGAGCCTGCAGGTAATCGAGAATGGCGATGTCGCAGAGCATGCGCCTCCGCAAACAGAAAGGCCCCGCAGTGCGGGGCCTTTCCTCATGCAGCGACAGCGCGGTGGCTCAACCCCACAGATCCTTCAGGATCATGGTGTGGTCGCGGTCCGGGCCGGTGGACACGATCGAGATCGGGCAACCGGCCAGTTCCTCCAGCGCGCGCAGGTAGGCGCGGGCAGCCGGCGGCAGCTTGTCCCACTCGGTGATGCCGTGGGTGTTCTCGCTCCAGCCCGGGAATTCCAGGTACACCGGCGTGCACTCTTCCCAGCCCTGCGCGTCCAGCGGCGCGTACTCGGTACGCTTGCCACGGTATTCGTAGGCGATGCAGACCTTGAGCTTCTCCATGCCGTCGAGCACGTCCAGCTTGGTGATGCACAGGCCGGAGATGCCGTTGATGGCCACGGCGCGCTTGAGCGCGACGATGTCCATCCAGCCGCAACGGCGCGGACGGCCGGTGGAAGCGCCGTACTCGGCACCGCGGTCACGGATGCCCTGGCCGATCTCGTCGTCCAGCTCGGTCGGGAACGGGCCGCCGCCGACGCGGGTGGCATAGGCCTTGGCGATACCCAGCACGTAGTCGATCGCATCAGCGCCCACGCCGGCACCGGCCAGCGCGCCGCCGACGGTGGTGTTGGAGCTGGTGACGTACGGATAGGTGCCGTGGTCGATGTCCAGCAGCGCGCCCTGCGCGCCTTCGAACAGCACGCGCTTGCCCTGCTTGCGCAGGTCGTGGCAGATGCCGGCGACATCGGACTTCATCGGCTCGACGTATTCACCGAATGCCAGCATTTCGGCATAGACGGTGTCGAAATCCACCGCTTCCACGCCCAGGTACTGGGTCAGCACGAAGTTGTGGTAATCCAGCGCGGCCTTGAGCTTTTCGGCCA
>DDVW01000046.1:75975-90938 GCA_002345545.1 Stenotrophomonas sp. UBA2302
ATCTTCAGGCGCGAACGCACTTCCACGCCGGCCGCTTCCAGCTCTTCGATTTCCTTCTTCAGCGCGGCCGGGGAAATCACCACGCCATTGCCGATCAGGCACAGCGCGTCATCGCGCAGGATGCCGGACGGAATCAGGTGCAGGACGGTCTTCTTGCCGTTGATGACCAGGGTATGGCCGGCATTGTGGCCGCCCTGGAAACGCACGACTGCGCCGATTTCCTCGGTCAGCAGATCGACGATCTTGCCCTTGCCTTCATCGCCCCACTGGGCGCCGAGAACAACAACTGATTGACCCATGACGGGTGACTCCTGAATTTGCTGCGGCCATCGGGGCCGCGGACGGGATCGTGCAGCACACCGGAGTCACCATCGTGGCACTCCATCGGGGAGTACCGGCAAGCCTCGGAGCCATACACGGAAAAAGCCGAACGGGGCTCGCCCGGCCGGCTTTTCTGGATTATCCGGGTTTTGCAGCGCAACAGCCACCCCTGCACATTCAGGATGACCGCGACGGCCGGTGACGGTTCAGTGTCGCAGCCACCACAGCAGCGCCAGCCCCACGGCCAGTGCGATACCGCCCATCCGCCGCAATACCGGCAACGGGGCATCCAGCAGCTGTTCGGCCATGCGCTTCCACGCCGCCGGGGCGGCAAACAGGAACAGCCCCTCGATCACCGCCACCAGACACAGGGCAGCCAACAGGTCTTTCATCGTCTCTTCCTTCGCCCGGAATGAAACGGGGACCGGGCAATGCCCGATCCCCGTCAGGGTGACGCGTGGTCAACCGCCTCAGCGGTCGTTCTTCATGTACTGCAGGAACGGATCGTTCTTGTCGAGCACGATCACGCCGTTGCCGTCGGTCATCGAGCCGCGATAGGCCTCGAGGCTGCGGTAGAACGCATAGAAGCTCGGATCGGCCGAACCGGCCTTGCCGTAGATCGCCGCGGCCTGCGCATCGCCTTCACCACGCAGCTGCTGCGCATCACGCTCGGCCTCGGCCACGATCACCGTGCTTTCGCGATCGGCCTGGGCGCGGATGGTCAGCGACTGCTCCTCGCCTTCGGCGCGCAGCTTGGCGGCTTCCTGCTTGCGCTGGGCGCGCATGCGCTCGTACACGTCGGTGATGACCTGGCTGTCGGTCGGCAGGTCGATCTGCTTGATGCGCAGGTCGATGATCTGCATGCCCAGGGTCTTCACCGCCTCGTTGATGCCGGTCAGCTGGTTGGCGATCAACTCGCTGCGGTCGCCGGACACCAGCTGCTGCAGCGTGCGCGAGTTGATCTGGTTGCGCAGCGAGTCGGTGATGATCGGTGCCAGGCGGGCGTTGGCGACCTTGCCGTCGCCGCCGGTGGCGCGGTAGTACGAGCGCACATCGGAGATGTAGCCGATGGCGAAGAAGTCGACGCTGACGTCCTTCTGCTCGGCGGTGAAGTAACGCGCCGGGGCGGTGTCCAGCACCTGGAAGCGGCGGTCGAACACCCGCACCGTCTCCACCAGCGGCACCTTGAAATGCAGGCCCGGCTTGATGTCCGAACGCACCACCTTGCCCAGGTTCAGCACCATCGCGGTCTGGTCTTCACGCACCACGTAGACCGAGCCGAGCAGGCCCAGCAGCACCACGACCAGCAGGCCGATACCAAACGAATTTTTCATCGACCGGCCTCCTCACGATTTGCCGAGCGCGTGACCGTACGGTCCACGTTGCGGATATTGCCGGTGACCGACGGCAGTGCCGGCACCACCATTTCCGGGGTCAGCTGCGGTGCATTGGCCGTCTTGCCGGCATCGGCCGGCATCGGCACGTAGATCAGCTGGCGGCCATCGCCGCCGATGACCTTGCGGTTCTCGGCCAGCACCTGCTCCACGGTTTCCAGCCACAGGCGCTTGCGGGTGACTTCCGGCGCGTTTTTGTATTCGGCCTGCAACAGGCTGAAGCGGCGTGCATCACCCTCGGCGCGGGCCACGCTGGCCTGCTTGTAACCTTCGGCGGTGGTACGGGCGCGCGAGGCCTGGCCGCGCGCTTCGGGCACCACCTTGGCGGCGTAGGCCTGGGCCTCGTTGATCAGCCGTTCCTTGACCTGCTGGGCACCGTTGACCTCGTCGAACGCCGGCTTCACTTCTTCCGGCGGACGTGCATCGGGCAGGGTCAGGCCGGTGACGGTCAGGCCGGTGTTGTAGGCCTTGAGCGAAGCCTGCAGGCGCTGCTCAGCCACCGTGGCCAGCGGACCGCGATTGTTGAGCACGGCATTGAGATCGGCACGGCCGACCTGCTCGCGCACCGCGCTCTGTGCCGACTGTTCCAGCACCTGGTCGCCATCGATGGTGCCGAACAGGTACAGGCGCGGATCGTCCACCCGATACTGCACGTTGACCGAGACGTTGACGATGTTCTCGTCACGGGTCAGCACCGGCACGCTGCTGCTGAAGGTCTTGATCTGGGTGGCGTTGATCTTGGTCACCGATTCGATCGGCCACGGCAGCTTGAAGTTTGGGCCCGGCTGCAGGATGCGCGAGAACTGGCCGAAGCGCAGCACCACGCCACGCTGCTGCTCGCCGATCAGCTGGAAGCTGGAGAACACCACCAGCAACGCCACCGCCACCAGCACCCAGCGCCAGACACCGCCGTCAAACAGGTCGCGCAGCGGTCCGGGCAGGCCGCCACCGCCCCAGCCTCCGCCATTGCCGCCGCGTGGCTTGCGGTTGCCCTCAGGGCGGTTTCCGCCATTGCCGCCGGGTATGTTCCAGGCCATGCATGCTCCATCAGTCAGGGCCGGCGGCGGAGTGCCCGCAACTACCAGCCATCAAAAATCGAATCCGGATTCTAACAAGGCAGGCCCTTGACCGGATCAGCACACGCGCGATTCAACCCGAATCGGCACGAATTGGTTCCGCAATGGTGCCCGGACGGATGTCTCATCCGCGGCGGGCCTGCTTTCCGCTCTCCGGCAGGCGCCCGCGACAGCACGCCTGCATACAGATATAGGGCAGACCCGGCGTTTCCCAACCGCTATCTTTGACAGCCCCGTTGCAACGCAGGCCCAGACATGTCCGTAAACAGCCCGTTTCCCGCCTTCCGCATCCACAACGACGATGCCGGCTACCGCAGTGGCCTGGAGCAGGTCACGCTGGACCAGCTCAGTCCCGGCGAGGTGGTGATCCGCGCCCGCTGGTCCTCGGTCAACTACAAGGACGCGCTGGCCGGTACCGGCAAGGGCAAGATCCTGCGCCGCTTTCCGCTGATTGGCGGCATCGACGTGGCCGGTGAGGTGGTGGCCTCGACCGATCCCGCCTTCCGCGAGGGCGACCACGTCCTCACCACCGGTTGCGGCCTGAGCGAAACCCGTGATGGCGGCTACAGCCACTACGTACGGCTGGAATCGAAGTGGGTGATCCCGCTGCCCGCCGGGCTGTCGCTGCGCGAGTCGATGGTGCTGGGCACGGCCGGTTTCACCGCCGCGCTGGCGCTGCTGCGGATGAAGGAGAATCGTCAGTCGCCCGCACACGGCCCACTGGCGGTGACCGGCGCCACCGGCGGGGTCGGTTCGCTGGCGGTGGATATCTTCAGCCGCGCCGGTTTCGAGGTGCATGCGATCAGCGGCAAGGCCGAGGCGGTGGATTACCTGACCACGCTCGGCGCCAGCCAGGTGCTGGGCCGCGATGCACTGGCCACCACCCGGCCGATGGAATCGGCGCGTTTCGGTGGCGGCCTGGACAATGTCGGCGGGTCGATGCTGGTCAGCCTGCTCGCGCAGACCGCGCCTTACGGCAACGTCGCCTCGGCCGGGCTGGCCGCCTCCGGTGATCTGGCGATGACGGTGATGCCGTTCATCATCCGCGGCGTGTCATTGCTGGGCGTGGCTTCGGCCGGCACCGCACGCGACATCCGCCAGCAGGTCTGGCAGCACCTGGGCGATGACTGGAAACCGCGCCAGCTGGAGACGATCTGCACCCGCGAAGCCGGTCTGGCCGATCTGCCCGATGTTTTCGCGACCATGCTGGGCGGCAAGTCCTTCGGCCGCACCGTGGTGAAAATCGACTGATCCGGCACAGGCCGCGCCAGGTCCGGCCCGCGCGCGGCTTCACCTTCATACCGGACCGGCACTACACTCGCCCCATCTTGGGGAGACAAGGTAGTGGGGAACACACATGGCACGCATCCTGATTGTCGACGATTCACCGTCGCAGCTGATGGGCATCCAGCGCATCGTCGAGAAACTGGGACATGAGATCTTCACCGCCACCGACGGTGCGGCCGGCGTGGAGGTGGCCAAGCAGGTCCTGCCCGACCTGGTGCTGATGGACGTGGTGATGCCCAACCTCAACGGTTTCCAGGCGACCCGCACGCTCAAGCGGGAAGCCAGCACCCGCCACATCCCGGTGGTGCTGGTGACCACCAAGGACCAGGACACCGACCGCCTGTGGGGCATGCGCCAGGGTGCCAAGGCATACATCACCAAGCCGTTCTCCGAGGTCGAGCTGTCCGAGGTGATCGAGCGGGTGTTCAACGTCGAAGAGCCGCCGACGGCCTGAGCGGCCTGCCCGGGCTTGCCTCAAAGCGCACGCCATTGCCGGGCACGCCGTGCCTGCAGGCTGCCACCGACCGCGTGGCAGCATTCCGTGCAAGCCTCCAGACGGGCAGTGGAAAACACGCAGCGCCCGCCAGAACCCGGCGGGTGAGCCGTGTTGTAAATCCACTCAACGCCGGGTATCGGCAACCGTTATGGGCGCCGAAAGCAGGCAACGCCCCGCTAAGGGTCACGCGGTAGCAACCCTCCGGATCGGACGGCTGCGCATCGGGGAAAAGTGGCGCAGCTGTTGATCCGGAAAGCCGCATGACGCTGCCGTGCCACCACCCGACTCCACGTCTCGCCCTCGCCCAACAAAAAATGCCAGCCAGGAATCCCTGACTGGCATTGCTTCATGCGAAGCCTTTCGTCAACGCCTCAGCCCGTCGATTACTTGACCAGCTTGGCAATGGCGGCACCCAGGTCGCCCGGCGAACGCACGGTGACGACGCCGGCCGCTTCCATCGCGGCGAACTTGCCTTCCGCGGTGCCCTTGCCGCCCGAGGCGATCGCACCGGCGTGACCCATGCGCTTGCCGGCCGGAGCCGAGGCGCCGGCGATGAAGCCGACCACCGGCTTCTTCACGAACTGCTTGATGTATTCGGCACCGGCTTCCTCGGCGTCGCCGCCGATTTCGCCGACCATGATGATGCCTTCGGTCTGCGGATCTTCGTTGAACAGCTTCAGGCAGTCGACGAAGTTCAGGCCGTTGATCGGGTCGCCGCCGATGCCGATGCAGGTGGACTGGCCCAGGCCGACTTCAGTGGTCTGCTTGACCGCTTCATAGGTCAGGGTGCCCGAACGCGACACGATGCCGATCTTGCCCGGCATGTGGATGTGGCCCGGCATGATGCCGATCTTGCACTCGCCCGGGGTGATCACGCCGGGGCAGTTCGGCCCGATCAGCACGGTGTCCGGATGGGTACGGGTCAGCACATTCTTCACGCGCAGCATGTCCAGCACCGGAATGCCCTCGGTGATGCAGACGATGACCTTGATACCGGCCGCCGCGGCTTCCAGGATCGCGTCGGCGGCGAATGCCGGCGGCACGTAGATGACCGAGGCGTCGGCGCCGGTGCTCTGCACGGCATCGGCCACGGTGTTGAACACCGGCAGCTCAAGGTGGGTGGTGCCGCCCTTGCCCGGGGTCACGCCGCCGACAACCTTGGTGCCGTACTCGATCATCTGGGTGGCGTGGAAGGTGCCCTGCTGGCCGGTGAAGCCCTGCACGATCACCTTGGTGTTCTTGTTGATCAAAACGCTCATGGGTAATTCCTTGGGGTGTCGTGGATCAGGCAGCGGACTTCACAGCATCGACGATCTTCTTGGCGCCGTCGTTGATGTTGTCTGCCGGGATGATGGCCATGCCGCTGTCACGCAGCAGCTGCTTGCCCTCTTCCACGTTGGTGCCTTCCAGGCGCACCACGACCGGGACCTTGACGCCCACTTCCTTGACCGCGGCGATGATGCCTTCGGCGATCATGTCGCAGCGGACGATGCCACCGAAGATGTTGACGAAGATGCCTTCGACCTTGTCCGAGGACAGGATCAGCTTGAACGCCTCGATCACGCGCTGCTTGTTGGCACCGCCGCCCACGTCCAGGAAGTTGGCCGGCTCGCCGCCGTTGAGCTTGATCACGTCCATGGTGGCCATGGCCAGACCGGCGCCATTGACCATGCAGCCGATGTTGCCGTCCATGGTGACGTAGTTGATGTCCAGCTCCGAGGCGATCACTTCGGTCGGATCTTCCTGGGTCTTGTCGCGCATGGCGACCAGATCCTTGTGGCGGTAGGCGGCGTTGTCGTCGCTGTCGAACTTGCCGTCCAGCGCGTACAGGTTGCCGTCGTCCAGGATCGCCAGCGGGTTGATTTCAACCAGCGCCAGGTCCTTTTCGTTGAACAGGCGGTACAGGTTGACCATGATGCTGGCGAACTGGCCGGCCTGCTTGGCGGTCAGGCCCAGCTTGAAGCCGAAATCACGGCCGTGGTAGCCCTGCACGCCCTCAACGAAGTCGACGTTGAGGGTGTGGATCAGTTCCGGGGTCTCGGCGGCGACCTGCTCGATCTCCACGCCACCTTCAGAGGAGGCGATGTAGCTGATGGTCTTGGTGCCACGGTCCACCAGGATGGATAGGTACAGCTCCTTGACGATCTCGCCGGCGGTGGTCACCAGCACCAGGTTGACCGGCAGTTCGACGCCGGCGGTCTGGTAGGTGGCCATCTTGGTGCCGAGCATCTTGGCCGCAGCGGCCTTCACGTCTTCGACGGTCTTGCAGAACTTGACGCCGCCGGCCTTGCCGCGACCGCCCGCATGGATCTGTGCCTTGACCATCCAGGGGCCTGCGCCCAGCGACTGGGCAACTGCGACGGCCTCATCGGCGGTGGCTGCGACCTTGCCGGCCGGGACCGGGATGCCGTACTCGGCAAGCAGCTGTTTTGACTGGTATTCGTGGAAATTCATGCGTCACCGTGGGAATAGGAACGACCGCACGCAATTCCTCAGTGCCCCGGCGGGGCGCCGGCATGGACCGCGGCGGGCCCACTATTGTGGCCGAGCAGGCGCCGGCGCGCAAAGAAGTCTGTACAAATCCCCTGCGGCGCGGGGTATTTCCCTGCCATTTCAGCCACTTGTCCGTGAAAATCCGCAACCCGGGAGAGCTCACAGCGGTGTCCGGCCCCTATACTCGCGCTTTGCCGCGTGGAAAGGAGTTCCGGCTTGCCCAGCTCATCGCTCATCGACCGTATCGAGTCGATCCCGCGACGCGAACTGTATTTCTTCGCGCTCTACCGGGTGCTGGTCGCCAGCCTGATCGCCGCACTGCTGTTCAGCCCGCTGACCATGCTGGCCGGCGAGGCCCATCATCCACAGCTGGCACAGTGGGTTTCGGTCGGCTATCTGCTGGTGTCACTGGGCCTGCTGATATGGGGTCGCAACGAGCGCTGGCTGCACACCATCGTGCTGTGGAGCGTGGTTGCCGATGTGGTCGCCGCCATGCTGCTGACCCACGCCCTGCCCGGCGCCAGCGCCGGCATTTCGATGACGCTGCTGTTCAATATCGCCGCCGCGGCGATGCTGCTGCCGCTGTCACGCGGCATGCTGGTCGCGCTGATCGCCAGTGGCGCCACGCTGGTCGAATTCGGCTGGCGCGAACTGGAAGGGGGCGACAACGCCCGCACCCTCGCCGAACTGGCGATGTTCATCACCAGCTACCTGGCGCTGGCCTATATCAGCTACCAGATCGGCAGCCGCGCGCGCCGCAACCAGCAGCTGGCCGAGCAGCGTGGCGCCGAGGTGGCCAACCTGTTCGAGATCAACGAGCTGATCATCCGCCGCATGCGTACCGGCGTGCTGGTGGTCGATGGGGAAGGCAGGATCACCGTGGCCAACGAGGCCGCCATCGCGCTGCTGGGCGATACCGAAGGCAGCCAGGCCGAGGACGGTGCCCGCCTGTCCCAGCTCGCCCCCGAGCTGGCCAAGCGGCTGCAACGCTGGCGCAACGGCTGGCACGAGGAGGAACAGCCTCTGGCGCTGGTTCCGGACCAGCCCGAAGTCCAGCCGCGTTTCGCCCGGCTGCTGGCCGACAGCGAGCTGTCGCTGGTGTTCCTGGATGACACCACCGTCGTCTCGCGCCGTGCCGAGTCGCTGACCCTGTCCACGCTGGGACGTTTTTCCGCCAGCCTCGCCCATGAGATCCGCAACCCGCTGGCGGCGATCAACTACGCCACCCAGCTGCTGGAGGAATCCCCCGATATCGGCGAGTCCGACCGGCGCCTGCTGCAGATCATCCACCAGCAGTGCCAGCGCACCAACGGTATCGTCGAAAGCGTGCTCGGACTGGCCCGGCGCGAACGTGCCAATCCGGAAAACCTCGACCTGGCCGCCTTCGTGCGCAGCTTCGTGCTGGAGTACCGGCAATCGCTGTCGATCGAGACCGACAGCCTGGAAACCATCATCCGCGAGGCCAATGTCCCGGCCCTGATGGACCCGCGCCACCTGCACCAGATACTCACCTCGCTGGTCCACAACGCGCTCAAGTACGGGCGCCTGGCCGACGAACCGGCCCGCGTGCGGATCCGTGTCAGCAGCAGCGGTCCGCATGCCGTCATCGATGTGATGGACCGCGGCCCCGGCATACCCGACGCGGTGGCCGCGCAGCTGTTCCGGCCGTTCTACACCACCTCCGAGCACGGCACCGGACTGGGCCTGTACATCGCCCGGGAGCTGTGCCGCGCCAACCAGGCACAACTGGATTACATCTCGGTGCCGGCCGGCGGTGCCTGCTTCCGCCTCACCCTTGCCGCCCCGCGCAAGGCGGCGGGCAACTGATATACGTCCGTCGCACTTCCTGCCCTCGCAAGTTGGCGGCGGCTTCCCTCCTCCGCTATCTTTGAATTCATGAATGTGACGCACAGTGCCCTGGTCGTAGATGACGAACGCGACATCCGCGAGCTTCTGGTCCTTACCCTCGGCCGGATGGGGCTGCGCATCAGCACGGCCGCCAATCTGGCCGAAGCCCGTGAGCTGCTGGCCAGCAACCACTTCGACCTGTGCCTGACCGACATGCGCCTGCCCGATGGCAACGGCATCGAGCTGGTCACCGAAATCACCCGCGACCACCCGCGCACGCCGGTGGCGATGATCACCGCCTTCGGCAGCATGGATCTGGCAGTGGAGGCACTGAAGGCCGGCGCCTTCGACTTCGTCAGCAAGCCGGTGGACATCAACGTGCTGCGCGGCATGGTCAAACATGCGCTGGAGTTGAACAACGCCGAACGCCCCAGCACGCCGGCACCACCGGAAAGCGCCTCGCGCCTGCTCGGCCAGTCGGCGGCGATGGACGAGTTGCGCAACACCATCACCAAGGTCGCGCGCAGCCAGGCGCCGGTCTACATCCTCGGTGAATCCGGTGTCGGCAAGGAACTGGTCGCCCGCACCATCCACGACCAGGGCGCACGCGCGGCCGGGCCGTTCATCCCGGTCAACTGCGGCGCCATTCCCGGCGAGCTGATGGAGAGCGAATTCTTCGGCCACCGCAAGGGCAGCTTCACCGGCGCCCATGCCGACAAGCCCGGCCTGTTCCAGGCCGCCAACGGCGGCACCCTGTTTCTGGATGAAGTGGCCGAGCTGCCCTTGCAGATGCAGGTCAAGCTGCTGCGCGCGATCCAGGAAAAGTCGGTGCGCCCGGTGGGGGCGGCGACGGAAATCCCGGTGGACGTGCGCATCCTCTCGGCCACCCACAAGGACCTGGCCGCACTGGTGCAGGAAGGCCGCTTCCGTCACGACCTCTACTACCGCATCAACGTGATCGAGCTGCGCGTACCGCCGCTGCGCGAGCGTCGGGGCGATCTGCCACAACTGGCAACGACCATCCTCGGCCGCCTCGCACTGGCGCAGGGGCAACCCGTGCCCGCGCTGTCCGAAGCCGCCCTCGATGCATTGTCGCGCTACGCCTTCCCCGGCAACGTACGCGAACTAGAGAACATCCTGGAGCGTGCCCTGGCCATGGTCGAAAGCGACAGCATCAGTGTCGATGACCTGCGGCTGCCGCAGGCCAGCGTCCTCTCACCGGCGCCGGTGGTGGACAGCGCAACTGAAGAGGCGCTCATCGACATCGACCCGGCAAGCGCCGCGCTTCCCTCCTACATCGAACAGCTGGAGCGCTCGGCGATCCAGAAGGCGCTGGAGGAAAACCGCTGGAACAAGACCCGCACCGCGGCGCAGCTGGGCATCACCTTCCGTGCCTTGCGCTACAAGCTGAAAAAGCTCGACATGGAGTAACACCGGGCCACGCCAGCCTTGGACGCTTGGCGTGCAGACGTCCAAATCGATCAAAAGCGCAGCCAGGCAGGCGGGGAGTTGTCCGTAGCGCCGACACCCGGCATCGCCCGGCGCTATGCAGCCTGCAGCAACGCCGGCAAGGGACAGTGCAAGGTGGCGCAGATGGTCCGCAGCAACTCCGCTTCGGCCACATTGATGCGCTGATCATGGCTGATCGTGGCCGTCACCGATTCGACCAGCACCTGCTTGGCCAATGGATCGAGCGCATCCAGCGGCGTCCATACCGCATCCAGTGCCAACACCCCGGCGGCCGGCGGCGCATACGGCAGATGGTCCTGCGGCAAGATCCTCTGCAAACCGGCCAGATAGGCACGCCGTGCGGCGGTCTCGTCGCCGGGATTTCCGGCCCGTGCCACCACCGCCAGCAAGGTGGAAAACTCCTGCCGCACGCCGGTGGTCTTCCGCCGGCCGAAGTGCAGATGGCGCGACGGATCCAGCGCCGCCTGCACCTGCACCTGCAGCAAGCGCGACAGACAATATTCAAACAGCGAAATGCGCCCATCGGCATGGGTCAGCGCATCGATACAGTCCATGAACACCTGCAGCTGCGGGCGCGGCAACTGCCGCAACACGGGAAACGCCACCGCCGCCAGCGGCAGCCGCAATGCCGCATGCAGATCGCGCAGCGGACCCTCGCCCAGGTGCTGCATGCGCGCGGCCATCTCCACGCCCAGCTGTGCCTCTACCGCCTGCCGCTGCGACGCCGCCACCGCCGGCGTCGCGTCCAGCAGCAACGCCAGCAGCAGCGGTTGCACCGAATCACGGTCGGCAGCCAGCGCACGCAGCCCGGATGAAAGGCTTCCCGCCAGTTTCAGCGCCTGCCGGTAATCATCATCGGCCGGCGTCGCCACCTGTGCGGCCACCTGCCGCGGCTCCACCTGCAACCCCTGCCCGGCATCCGGCAGCAGCGCATCCACGGTGGGCGCATCACGCGTCGACAGACCCAGCATCCGGTCTTCGGCCAGGCCATCGGGCGGGCTGGCGAACCAGTTGCCACGCAATCGCTGCAGTTGTTCGGCACGGAACGACGGCTCCAGCCGCTGGATCCGCTCGACCAGTGGCGGGTGCGTGGCGAACCAGCGCGAAAAACCCAGCCCCTCGCCGAACAGCATGTGGCTGACCTCCTCGGCACCGGCGCGATCTCCCAGCCGCGAGCCCTCGGCCAGCCCACCGATCTTCTTCAGCGCCCCGGCCAGCCCCTGCGTCTGCCGGGTGAACTGCACCGCCGAGGCATCGGCCAGGACTTCGCGCTGGCGCGACACCGCCGCCTTGATCAGCCGTCCGAAAAACACGCCGATACTGCCGATCACGATGCCGGCCACGCCGACCACCAGCACGACCGCGATCGGCCCCAGGCCGCGCCTGCCTCCGATCCGCGAACCGGTGCCCATATGCAGCAGCACCCGCTTGCCGATGATGCTGAGCATCAGGATGCCGAACAGCACGCCCATCAGGCGGACATTCAGGCGCATGTCGCCGTTGAGGATGTGGCTGAACTCGTGCGCGATCACGCCCTGCAGCTCGTCACGGTTGAGCCGCTGCAGGCAGCCACGGGTGACGGCGATGGCGGCATCGGCCGGCGAGTAGCCGGCGGCGAAGGCGTTGATGCCCGCTTCCTGTTCCAGCACATACAGACGCGGCATCGGCACGCCGGAGGCAATGGCGATCTCTTCCACCACATTGCGCAGGCGACGCAGCGCCGGATCGCGGGTGTCGGCCGGCACTTCGCTGCCGCCCATCTGCACCGCCACCACCTCGCCGCCGCCGCGCAACGAGGCGATGCGGTACAGCGACGCCAGGCCGATGACCGCCAGGGTCAGCAGCGTGCTCCACACCACCGCCTGCACGCTGCCGGTACCGGCCAGCACCAGCACGTCGATCACTGCGACGATCGCCACCACCGCCAGCCCGAACAGCAGCAACAGCCGCGCGGAATTGCGCCGTGCCAGCGCCTGGTGTTCAAAGAAGTTCATGCCATTCCCCTGCGCGCGTCTTCGCGCCGCCACTGCCACCAGCCGCAGCGTTCGCCCGCAATCAGAACTGGACCTTCGGCGCCTCGCGCACCTGCTCGCGTTTTTCCAGCGGGATGTCCAGCAAGGCGGCCGTGGCGAAATTGAACATGCCGGCAAACACATTGGCCGGGAACGTCTCGCGGCGGTTGTTGTAGGCCATCACCGCGTCGTTGTAGGCCTGCCGGGCGAACGCCACCTTGTTCTCGGTGCTGCCCAGCTCCTCGCTCAACTGCAGCATGTTCTGGTTGGCCTTCAGCTCCGGATAGGCCTCGGCCACCGCCATCAGCCGTCCCAGCACGCCGTTCAACTGGCCCTGCGAGGCCGCCAGTTGCGCCATCGCCGCCGCATCCCCCGGATCGGCCTTGGCCGCCGCCAGCCCGGACTGCGCCGCGCTGCGGGCGGCGATCACCGCCTCCAGCGTCTGCCGCTCATGGCTCATGTAGGCCTTGGCGGTCTCCACCAGATTGGGAATCAGGTCGAAACGGCGCTGCAACTGCACGTCGATCTGCGCGAACGCATTCCTGTACGCGTTACGTGAACGCACCAGCCCGTTATAGATGCCGACGCCCGCAGCGATAACTGCGACAACCACCACAAGAAAGATCAGCAATATCAACGCGATGCTCATTCATCTTCTCCCCGTTTGTGCAATCGTGAAAAGCGGCGCTAGAATCGCCGACGGCAGTAGCTTACAGGCACCGATCACGATGAAAGACAAGCGCACGCGCCGCGGCATCCGCCTGGTGGCATCGGGATTGCTGGGGGTGTTGATGCCCTTCGCATTGGTATCGACCGCACAGACACCGACCCACGCCGGGCTGTCCAGCAGTACGCCTGCGGCGGCCGCCCTGCCGGTGAACCTGGAGAACGCTCCCGCGCAATCACCCACGCAGCCGATGCCCTACCGCACGCCGCTGCGTCCGGAACAGGTGCAGCCCCTGGCCGCCAGCTTCAACGTCGCCACCATCGAGTCATGGGCCGAGCAGCTGACCTACGGCAACCGGGTNNGTCGATGCACATACCGTGTTCCGGCTGGCCTCGCTGTCCAAGGCCTTCGCCGGCACCATGGCCGGCCTGCTGGTCAACGACGGTACCCTGCGCTGGGACAGCAAGGTGACCGACTACGTCCCCGGATTCCGGCTGGTGACACCGGAGGCGACCAACGCCCTGACCGTCGCCGATGTGCTCAGCCATCGCGTCGGCCTGAGCTACAACGCCTATGACCGTGACGTCGAGGCCAACGCCGACTACTACTCGCTGACCCGGAAACTGGCCAATGCCCCGCTGCGCTGCACACCGGGCGACTGCTATGCCTACCAGAACGTCGCCTTCAGCCTGATTGGCGATGTGGTGTTCGCCGCCTCCGGCAATTTCTACGAACAGGCCGTGGAGAAGCGCATCCTCAAGCCGCTGGGCATGGATGATGCCAGCCTCGGCCTGGCCGGCATCCAGGCCAGCTCGCGCTGGGCGCGTCCGCATGTGCGCAGCCGCAACGGCTGGGTGTCATTGATGCCCAAGCCCACCTATTACCGTGTCGCCCCCGCCGCCGGCGTCAACGCCAGCGCCAGTGACATGGCGCAGTGGCTGCTGGCCCAGACCGGCCATCGGCCGGACGTTCTGCCGGCACCGTTGCTGGCCACCCTGCATGCCCCGCTGGTCAGCACACCTGGCGAGATGCGCTCGGGCTGGCGCCACCAGCGGCTGGATTCGGCCGGCTATGCGCTGGGCTGGCGCGTGTTCGACTATTCCGGCCACCCGGTGGTGTTCCATGCCGGGGCGGTACAGGGCTACCGGGGACTGCTGGCAATGCTGCCCGAACGCGATTTCGGCGTGGCCATCATGTGGAACGGCGAAAGCAGCCTGCCCAGCGGCATGATTCCGAGCATCCTGGACCGTGCCCTGGATCTGCCGGCACAACGCTGGCTTGACGTGGATACCGACTTCGGCAGCGACAACCTGATGGCTGAAGAGGCACCGGCACCGTCAGGCAAGAAAGGCGCTTCGGCTGAGCGTGCGGTCGCATCGCCCCACTGACCCACTGCTGCATCACCCCATCGGAAGGCGGCCCCGGGCCGCCTTTCTGTTGCCGCAAAGATCAGGACGCCTGGCGGGAGTACTTCCAGAACATACAGGCAGCAGCTCCATCGAGCCTAACGGCCTGCCGCCAGGCCAACTGCAGCGGACGTGACGCGGGAAACTTCCACGCCAGTACCGGCTGCATGCCAAGCATCGGCAATCCGCCTGCCGGCACCAGCGGCGGACTCAAAAAAAAACTCCCTCCCCGCTGGGCAGCCGGGGAAGGAGTTTCAGATACCGCTTCGAAGCTGGATCAGATCAGCGGCGCCGGAGTGGCCGGCAACGCTACCGGAGCGGCCTTCCTCTTGCGGGCAGCCGGCTTCTTCTTGGCAGCCTCCTTCTTGACCGCCGGCTTCTTGGCGACAACCTTCTTGGCGACAACCTTCTTGACTGCAACCTTCTTCACCGCCTTCTTGGCAGTGGCCTTCTTGGCGACCTTTTTCACCGGCTTCTTGGCGACGGCCTTCTT
>DDVW01000051.1 GCA_002345545.1 Stenotrophomonas sp. UBA2302
AGAGTCGGGGCTAATCAGGTACGCCTGAGCTGATTATCCAGAGCTTCCCTAACCGCTTGATCGTGAACAACTGTTCACTGAAAACGTCTACACCACGCATGGGATCGGATGAGGTCGCGACTCGGGAAGTCTACGGATGGTGATGTATTTCAGCAGCCTGCTAAAGATGACAACTGATACCAGAGAGCTTCGTCATATACTAAAACCCAACTCCCGGCACAGAGATTCTGCAACCCCATAAAACCGACCCCCAAACTAAACAATTGGCCCACCAAATCCAAAATATAAACAACTCAATAACTTTCACAATCAAATGTACAATAGTATTAATTCCCAATAATCTCTTGAAGTTCATCAGCGATTACGCTATTCCTCACATCCCATGACCTTAGATCATGGCGAACATCACTCAATACTTGAGCTGCCGCCTCAACATCGCCATTCAAAAAATACATATTGGAAAGAAACAAACCAACTGCCGGATCGGCCACTCCGGTACGCCAAGCCAAATCTGCCTGCCTTTGCGCCTCCATCGCATCCCCTCCAGCCAGGAAAAGACGCGAGGCCACAAAGCGACTTCGCCAGATCTGCGTGAGATATTGAGGCTGGGGTGCTGCATCAGCAACATCACGAATAACACCAGCGAGAGTTATTGTATCTAGCCCCTTACAGCTTCGCTGATGCAAAACATTGCCCAAACCTTCAAATGCCAACAGCTCGGCCAATTGCAGCTTCTCGCCTGAGATCAAACGCATACGATCGATAAATACAGGCTTTACGCGTCCGTCCACAACGCACTCCAGTGCCGCCCCATTGATCACTCCAACGTGCCTGGCTGCCTGGCTGTCCATTGTTGTCATATAGCGAAATATTGCACGGGCATCATCATGCAACCCTGCCTTTTCCAGCTCATGCGCGTAATCCAATTGCGCACGCATCGACTGGGGGTGCTGTCTAGCCCCCTGCTCTGCGATAGCAGACAATGATCGCCAGATTATTGCCTGCGAAAATGTTGAAAAGGCCAAAACCGCCAGAAACATAAAAAAACCAATGACGAGCATGCGAAGTGCGCCTGCTTGCCCATCAAAGTACTGCATCCCGTATGCAGCCAAAGCTGCGATTGTCAAAAATATTCCTATGGAAGGAAGGTAGTTGCGGTGCTCGAAATATAGCTCCAGCGGAAAAATCGTCGACTCCAGCATATGACCGGCGAAAAAAAAGCTGATACCCACAAACAATGCCGGCAGCCTAAGGCGCACCCTGACCGCAATCACTAGAATTACGAATATTGCCGCGATAGCCGCGAGCGTTGACGCAGGATCAAACAGCCCCCGGGATATAGAAAAATCATCCGTATACACACCCAAAGCAGGTGGCCGAGGCAAGAGCAGCACCCCTACATATTCCATCAAGGCGCGCATCTCACTCAGCAGGCGCTCACCCAAAGTAAACAGTCGACCTTGATAGCCCCCAGATAGATACCCAGGATTCAGGCCACAATAAATAATAAAAATTATCGCAGGGGCAAACAGGAAAACGCTGAAAAACCACTTGACAGAGCTTGGTCGCGCCTCCTGCGACGAAACCCTGAAATAACCAAGCTCCACCACCAAGCACAACAGCGGCACGAGAACACCATTCTCTTTACTGAGAATCGAAGCCATGGCACAGGCGGGCAAAGCAAAGAAGAGCCACACAAGGCCCGTCTTTTTCTGGCCGGCCAGCAAGCACAGCCGCCCATAGACGTAGCAAATTAGTGCCAACAGCATAAACAGCGTGCTCAACTGCGCCATCCGCTGCACGACGTAGAGCACCGTACTGACATTGATCGGATGCAACAGCCAAATCGCAGCAACAAAAAGCGCCCAAAGCTTTGCCCGCCTCCCCATCAAAGGATCACGCTGCAGAAGCAATGAGAGCAGAGTGAAGATCAATACTCCGCACAGCAGATGAATCAGCAGATTGGTGACCTTGAATGACCAGGGGTCCAAACCGCTGATAGCTGCATTGCCAGCAAAGCTTGCCATGGAAATGACTCGCCCCAATGGGCCGGAGCGATTGCCAAAAACAACTTCCTGCCAAACAGTCCTGCCATTCAACCACGCTTCAATGGGACCCACGATATTCTGCGGGTCATCGAATAAAAATGGCCCCGACAATCCAGGCAGATAGATCAACACAGTAATAGCAAGTACGACCACCAGCCATGGCCATGCCACTGTATAGCGCGTATTTAAGCTGATTTTTCCCGCCATGAATGCCATTGCCGAGCCACCTTCCCGCTTGATTGATTTTCCAAAACTGCCTGAAACCAAAAATCGCTAATTTCAGCTCACCCTGCCACAGTATCTCCACTGTATACGATCACCAAAAAAAGCCCCGCACATGGCGGGGCTTTCAAAGCTGAAATGGATTTCAGCTTACCCAAATATCAGCGGCAGCTGGCGGGCAGGTGCTTCTTAGCCCCGGCGGTGCTGCTGCACGTCCAGCTAATCGCGTCATCAATGTTTGTCTGAGTCGGGGTGAGGATCAGGTTCGGCTGGGTGTTGGCGCCGGTATTCTTTGCAACGCCGGTGATAACACCGTTAGCGATCGTGACCGATGCGATGTAGGTCGTCGCGGTAGCCGAGTAACCAGCCATGGCATTGTTGGTGACGTCAGTAGCCCTAATGCCACGCGCCTGGGCGGTTTCAGCAACAGCGAGCTTGGCCGCCGACATGGCGACGTTCACTTCGCTCACCTTGGCGCGGATGGTGTAGTCCTGGTAAGCCGGCAGCGCGATGGCAGCCAAGATGGCGATGATCGCGACCACGATCATCAGTTCGATCAGCGTGAAGCCCTGCTGCATCTTCTTCATGGGTACATCCCCTAGAGGTTTGGATTGGTGATTGGAGCGGAATGCCGAGGCGGTCCGCCCCATGCGGGGTAGAACAAAGCAGGTTGCGTGCCAACGTGTTGGAACTCCCCTACTCCCCGCTGCCAATGATGGCAGCACGCGCGCAGATTGGAAGCCCCTCATTGATGGAGTGCGATCCAGCCCGCAATGTGACGTGGAGCGTCACATTGTGGCAATGCGATTGAGTGCGATGGTGAGAAATGGTGAGACTGGGCGTAAGGTGGATGCCTGTCGATGCTTTACGGCACGTCACAGGACAGGAGCACGGGGGCTCGGCATTGCGACGGAAGCTCGAGATATAGGCGGGCCGAGTCAACGCTGAAGTATTTGCCTTGCCTTGAACCTGGTCGCGACTGATGGCCAGAGCTCACCCGGCGTCGTTCCTACAGGCGTGATGGGGTTCGCCTATTTCAACGGATGGGATGCCGGAACCCGGCGATACCGCTACCATGCAACGGTTGCCGGCCCGGGGAGGGCTGGCGGGGGAGCCTAGAGATATGTCCGTTACGCGTAGTGTCATCAAGAACGAGCCGGTCGCCCGTGCCACCAGCCAGATGCAGCCCTTTGTCTGGGAAGGAACAGACAAGCGCGGCGTCAAGATGAAGGGCGAGCAGCAGGCCAAGAATGCCAACCTGTTGCGCGCCGAGCTGCGTCGACAGGGAATCAACCCGACTGTGGTGAAGTCGAAGCCCAAACCGTTGTTCGGCGCCGCTGGCTCCAAGGTCACTCCCAAGGAAATCGCTTTCTTCAGCCGCCAGATGGCGACGATGATGAAATCCGGCGTGCCCATTGTGAGCACCTTGGAAATTATCGGCGACGGACACAAGAACCCGCGGATGAAGAAGATGGTCGGCGAGATCCGCGCCGATATCGAAGGCGGCTCCTCGCTGTATGAGGCGATCAGCAAGCACCCGGTGCAGTTCGATGAGCTGTACCGCAACCTGGTGAAGGCCGGCGAAGGTGCCGGCGTGCTGGAAACGGTGCTGGACACTATCGCCAACTACAAGGAGAACATCGAAGCGCTGAAGGGCAAGATCAAGAAGGCGCTGTTCTACCCTGCGATGGTGGTGGCGGTGGCCATCATCGTCAGCGCGATCTTGCTGATGTTCGTCGTGCCGCAGTTCGAGGAGGTGTTCAAGAGCTTTGGCGCCGACCTGCCTGCATTCACCAAGCTGATTGTTGCCGCCTCACGCTTCATGGTGTCGTACTGGTGGCTGATATTGCTGGGCACGATCGGTGCTATCGGTGGCTTTATCTTCGCCTATAGGCGTTCGCCGGCGATGCAGCACACGATGGACAAGCTGACGTTGAAGGTGCCGGTGATCGGGCAGATCATGCACAACAGCTCAATCGCCCGCTTTGCCCGCACCACGGCGGTGACCTTCAAGGCCGGCGTGCCACTGGTGGAGGCGCTGGGTATTGTTGCCGGGGCCACCGGCAATTCGCTGTATGAAAAAGCCGTGTTGCGGATGCGCGATGACGTGTCTGTCGGTTATCCGGTCAACATGGCGATGAAGCAGGTGAACCTGTTCCCGCACATGGTCATCCAGATGACCGCCATCGGCGAGGAAGCCGGTGCACTGGACGAGATGCTGTTCAAGGTGGCCGAGTATTACGAGCAGGAAGTGAACAACGCCGTGGATGCACTGAGCAGCCTGCTGGAGCCGATGATTATGGTGTTCATCGGTACCATCGTCGGCGGCATGGTCATCGGCATGTACCTGCCGATCTTCAAACTTGGCGCGGTGGTGGGTTAAGCAATGGCATTCCTCGACCAGAACCCCGGCCTGGGTTACCCACTTGCCGCCGGGCTGGGGCTGCTGGTCGGCAGCTTCCTCAATGTGGTGATCCTGCGCCTGCCCAGGCGCATGGAGTGGCAGTGGAAGCGCGATGCGCGCGAGATCCTGGAGCAGCCGGACATCTACGAGCCGCCGCCGCCGGGCATCGTGGTGGAGCCTTCGCACTGCCCGAACTGCAAGCACAAGCTGAGCTGGTACGAGAACATTCCGTTGTTCAGCTGGCTGATCCAGCGCGGCAAGTGCCGCCATTGCCAGGCACCGATCTCGATCCAGTACCCGATCGTGGAACTGGTCACCGCACTGATGGTGGTGGCCAGCGTGTGGCAGTTCGGCTTCGGCTGGCAGGGCTTTGGCGCGATTGTGCTGAGCTGCTTCCTGGTGACGCTATCGGGCATCGACCTGCGCACGCAGCTGCTGCCCGACCAGCTGACCCTGCCGCTGATGTGGCTGGGACTGATCGGCAGCATGGACAACCTGTATATCCCCGCCAAACCGGCCCTGATCGGCGCGGCAGTGGGCTACCTGTCGCTATGGACGGTGTGGTGGCTGTTCAAGCAGATCACCGGCAAGGAAGGCATGGGCCATGGCGATTTCAAGCTGCTGGCCGCGCTGGGCGCTTGGTGTGGGCTGAAAGGCATCCTGCCGATCATCCTGCTGTCCTCGCTGGTGGGCGCGATCATCGGCTCGATCTGGCTGTACTCGCGCGGCCGCGACCGTGCCACGCCGATCCCGTTCGGCCCCTATCTGGCGATTGCCGGCTGGCTGGTGTTCATGTGGGGCGACCAGATGATCGGCAGCTACATGCGCCTGGCCGGGCTGGGCTGATCCTGCCGCCATTGCCCGGCGGAGCCGTACTCCGCTGGGAGGCTGCCCGGCACACGCCTGCCGGGCCTTGTAGGCGTCCCGCGCGGCTCAGCCGGCGCGGTAGTCCTGGTAGGACTTTTCTTCGACGTAGCTGGAACCTAGGGCCAGGTTGATGGCCTTCTTGATGCGCGCGCGCTCGTCGTTCTGGAAATACACGCTGCGCGCCAGTTGCACGAAGGCATCGTCAAACGCCTGTGCCTTCTCCTTGAGGCGAATGTCGTCCTCGATGTCCCACAGACGCTCGTTGACCGCCTTCAGCGCCGCACGCAGCGCGGTGATGTCCTGCCCCGCCGCCGGGTGCGCCATCCAGGTGGCATCCAGTGCCGCCAGCTCCTTGCGGACATTGGCCAGCTTGCCCGCATCACTCATCCGCTCGGACTTGATCTGCAGGATGGAGATTTTGTCGAGCAGTTCGCCAAAGGACACGGGTACGAGAATTTCAGACATGACAGCTACCGGTTGGATCAGGCGCACAGTGTAGCCATCGGCAACCGGTCGCGGAGCGGTCATTGAGCGGAGACTTGGCAGGCTCCATTGCTGAAAAAGCCGCCCGGAGACGGCTTTTTCATGTATCTGGCGGAGAGGGGATTGATTCGAAGCTGTGCGCCCCACCTTTCGGGCGGCTTCGCCGTCCCACCGGCTCACGCCGGCGGTCGAACCCCGGCGGGGCTTCTCATCCCCCCGCTACCCCTCGTCGGACATTTTGATCGAGCACCGACAAGCTTCGAAAGATGCTCCACGAAAAAGCCGCCCGGAGGCGGCTTTTTCGTGTATCTGGCGGAGAGGGGATTGATTCGACGCTGTGCGTCTCACCCTTCGGGCGGCTTCGCCGTCCCACCGGCTCACGCCGGCGGTCGAACCCCGGCGGGGCTTCTCCCCCCCCCCGCAACCCCTCGTCGGGCATCTTGATCGAGCACCGATACGGCTCGAACGATGCCCCACGAAAAAGCCGCCCGGAGGCGGCTTTTTCGTGTATCTGGCGGAGAGGGGGGGATTCGAACCCCCGAGGCGCTATAAACGCCTGCCTGATTTCGAGTCAGGTACATTCAACCGCTCTGCCACCTCTCCAGATGGTCCCGGCGAACCGGGCCGCAAATGATAAGGGGCAATGGGCGTGCGGACAAGCGGTTTTTCCGGTTGCCGGCTCCAAGCCCGCTTTCCCGTTGATTTGCAGGGCCGGAAAAAACCGGCACGGGCGCTTGCCGTCCACCTCCATGAACGCGATGATGCGTTGCCCCTCCAATGGAACGGCCTGCCCGGGCACCCATGATCGAATTCGGACATCTCAGCCATGTCGGCCTGCGCCGCCAGCTCAATGAGGACACCTATTACGGTGACAGTGAGCTGGGGCTGTGGCTGGTGGCCGATGGCATGGGCGGGCACGCCTGTGGCGAGGTGGCCAGTGCGCTGGCACGGGAAACCATCGTGCGCGAAGTGCGCAGCGGTACGCCGCTGATACAGGCCATCCGTATCGCCGACGAGGAGATCATCCGCACCTCGCAGCGACGCAACGACAGCCTGCCGATGGGCACCACCGTGGTGGCCGCGCGGGTGCAGGACAACCAGTTCGAAGTGGCCTGGGTCGGCGACAGCCGCGCCTACATGTGGCGCGACGGCAAGCTGGCCCAGCTCAGCCAGGACCACAGCTATGTGCAGGAGCTGATCGCACAGGGAACGCTCACCGCCGAACAGGCGCGCGCCCATCCGCACCGCAACGTGGTCACCCAGGCACTGGGCGTGACCGATCCGACGCACCTCAACGTGTCCTCGATGACCGGCGAGCTGCGACCCGGGATGCAACTGCTGCTGTGCAGTGACGGCCTGACCGAAGAGATCGATGATGCCGCCATCGCCGGCACGCTGGCGCATGCCGACTGCAGTGCGCAGGAGTGCGTGGATACGCTGGTCGGTGCGGCGCTGGACGGTGGCGGTTCGGACAACATCAGCGTCGTGCTGATCCGCTGCCACTGAGCGGCGCGCCGCGGTCAGCTGTTTTCCTGCGGTTCCGGCGCGCGCTCGCCATCCCACCAGGCATGGCCGGCCTTCTTGCGAAGGCGCTCCAGCCGCGACACATGCGCCTCCTGCTCGGAGGCGGTGACCAGCACCCGCGGGCGCGGCAGCAGGACCGAAGTATCAAACGCCTGCACCGCCACATCGGTACCGCGGCGTTCGGCTTCCGGCTGGCCGAAACCGATTTCTTCCTGCCCCGAGGTCAGCGCGATGAACACATCGGCGAGGATCTGCGCGTCGAGCAGGGCGCCGTGCAGCTGGCGGTGCGAGTTGTCCACACCCAGCCGCCGGCACAGCGCATCCAGCGAATTGCGCTGGCCCGGATAGCGCTCGCGCGCCATGGCCAGCGTATCGGTCACCGTCACCCGCCCGGCCAGCCGCCCCTTGCCCACCAGTGACAGCTCGTTTTCAAGGAAGCCCATGTCGAACGAGGCGTTGTGGATGATCAACTCGGCACCATCCACGTAGGCCAGGAACTCGTCGACGACTTCCTCGAAGCGCGGCTTGTCGGCGAGGAACTCCAGGGTCAGGCCGGTGACCTCCTGCGCGCCCTGCTCGAACTCGCAGTCGGGCTTGAGGTAACGGTGGAAGTTGTTGCCGCTGGGACGCCGTTCCAGCAGTTCCACGCAGCCGATTTCGACCACGCGGTTGCCCTTCTTCCATTCCAGGCCGGTGGTTTCGGTATCAAGGACGATCTGGCGCATGGCCTACCTCAGTTGCTGTCGGCGCTTGCGCGCACGCGGATGGCTTCATCGCGGGCCAACTGGTCCACGCGCTCGTTGTCCGGATCGCCGGAATGGCCTTTCACCCAGCGCCAGTCGATGCGATGCCGCTGCGTGGCCGCATGCAGCCGCTCCCACAGGTCACGGTTCTTGACCGCATCGCCACCGGCGGTCCTCCAGTTGCGCCGCACCCAGCCGGGCATCCACTCGGTGATGCCCTGGCGTACGTATTGCGAATCGGTATGCAAGGTGATTTCGCAAGGCTCGATCAACGCTTCCAGCCCCGAGATCGCCGCCATCAGCTCCATGCGGTTGTTGGTGGTGTGGGCTTCGCCGCCGGTCACCTCGCGTTCGTGGCCCTTGTAACGCAGCAGCGCGGCCCATCCGCCGGGCCCGGGATTGCCGAGGCAGGCGCCGTCGGTGTGTATTTCAATGGATTTCATGTAATTCCGTCAGGGGGATCAGGTCGCCAGCGGCCTGCGCCAATCGGCCGACCGCAATTGGCCGACACCGGTAAGGGGAACCGCCCGCTTCTCCGCGACCAGCAGGCAGACAGCGCGCAGGGCCGGCAATGAGCGTCCGTTGCCAACACCCGGGCGTCCCAGCAGCGGGCCCAGGTGATGCACAGCGGTGCATTGCAGCCCTTCGCCGCGCAGCTGCATTCGGCAGCGGCCGGCGGATGGCGGTCGCGCATCATGCCATTGCCAGTGGGCGCGGTAAGGACTGCAGCGGTTGAGCAGCGTCATCCACAGGCGTCCGCCCGGCATCAGCACCCGCGCACATTCAGCCACAAGCGCCTGCATCTGGTCGGCAGCGACATGCTGCAGCACGATGGTCTTGAGCGCTTCGGCCGGCAGCGGCAACGGCAGGCTGCAACGCAGGTCGCCGTCATAACCGCTGCCGCCCTCGTTTGGATGCAGGCGCAGGCCCCGCCCTTGCGGCAACTCGCCGGGCAGCCAGTCAGCATTCGGTGCCAGCCACAGCCACGGCTGCACCGGCACTTCGTTCAGGCGTTCAAACAGGCTGCGGTGCTCCAGCTCACGCATTGCCAGGGCGCTTTCCATCGCGAACCAGGCCGGGACTGCAGCTTGACGGGGGAACGGGGCGGCAGGCATGGTCCAATTCTATGCGACTCACAGCCCTGCCTGCATTCCAGGACAACTACATCTGGGCGCTGCAAACCACGGATGGACGTGCGGTTTTCGTCGATCCGGGCCAATCGGCACCGGTGTTCGATGCCGTCGCCCAAGGCATGCAGCCCGCCGCCCTGCTGCTCACCCACCACCACAACGACCACATCGGCGGCGTCGCCGAGTTGCGCCAGCGCTGGCCGCAGCTGCCGGTTTTCGCCCCCGTGGATGAACGCATCACCGTGGAATGTGAACGGGTAGGCGACAACCAGCGGGTACAATTGCCCGGTTTTGATTTCAGCGTGATGGAAGTTCCCGGCCACACGCGGAGCCATCTCGCCTATGTCGGCCACGGGTATCTGTTCTGTGGCGACATGCTGTTCAGCCTGGGCTGTGGACGCATGTTCGAAGGTACGCCGGCCCAGATGCTGGCCTCGCTCACGCGTATGGCCGCCCTGCCCCCGCAGACCCGGGTCTGTTGCGGGCACGAGTACACGCTGGCCAATGCCGTGTTCGCGCGGCATGTCGACCCCAACAACGCGGCATTGCAACGCCGCCAGAAGGAAGCCCAAGACATGCGCAGCCACTGCCTTCCCACTGTTCCGGCCGTACTGGCCGATGAACTGCAATGCAATCCGTTCCTGCGGAGCAACGATGCCGCCATCATCACCGCAGTGACCACCCGGCTCGGCCGGGCTCCGGTTGACGCGGTGGAAACCTTCGCCGAGCTGCGCCGCTGGAAAGACGGGTTCGGCGCATGAAGCGGCCGATGTTGCCACTGGCGCTGGCACTGGCTCTCGGGATCGGCGCAGGCACCAGCAACGCACAATCGCTGCCCGCCAGTGCCGGCATCAGCCAGAACCTTGCCGCACTGGGCGCTTTTCCGCTTGACCCGGCCACACTGCCGGCTCCTAGCGTCCGCAACGGCCACGACATCTTCACCGCTTTCCGCGAAGGGCTGGCCGACCCGCAATGCGACGCCGATGCCACCAACCCGCGCTGGCGCAAGCATTTCGCCCATGCACCGGCCCGACTGGGCAATATCGAGGATGACGCGCTGCCGCTGTTCGGCTATGTCGTGGATCAATTGCGCGCCGCGCACCTGCCCACCGAGTTCGCGCTGATTCCCTTCATCGAAAGCGGCTACCGGCCGGCGGCCCGCAATCCCAGCGGACCCACCGGGCTGTGGCAGTTCATCGGCTCCACCGCGCGCAACCACCGCATCCCGATGGAAAACGGCTATGACGGCCGTCTTTCGGCAGTGGATTCCACCCAGGCCGCGGTGCGCTACCTGAAGAGCCTGCACGGGATGTTCGGCGGCGACTGGCGGCTGGCGGTCATGGGCTACAACGCCGGTGAATACCGCATCCTGCAGTCGCTGCGACGCGCCGGCATGAACGCCCAGAACGCACGCCCGGCGGAACTGCCCGGCCTGTCGCCGATCACCTACGCCTATGTGGAAAAACTGCACGCGCTGGCCTGCGTGCTGGAGCAGGCCGAGCAGAATCCTGACCTGATGGCCACACTGGATCGCCCGGTGCCGGTCCTCAAAAGCCACACGTTGCCGGCCAATACCTCGCTGGGCAGCTGGGCCACGCGCAATGCGCTGGACCCCGCGCATATCGCCCGTCTCAACCCCGCCGTGTCCGTCCCGCGTGCAGGCGTACGCGTACTGGCGCCGGCGCATGCCGGAAGCGGGCCGCAGGAAATCAGCACCGCGACCTACGCCACTGCCACAACCACGGCTGCAGCCGCTCCCACCCGCACCACGGCCAGCACCACGGCCAGCACCAGCAGCGGCGCCCGCAGCGCCCGTCGCCATACTGTCCGCAGCGGCGAATCGGCCTGGTCCATCGCCCGTCGCTATGGCATTCCGCTCAAGGCCCTGCTGAGCCGCAACAACCTCGATGCCAAGGCGGCACTCAAACCCGGCATGGTGCTCCGATTCGAGGAATCAGGCTCCTGAGCATGTCCCGGCAGCGGCAAAGCCCCGGCCCTGCTGGAGCAGATCCGCGCACCGCCTGAACCGGCCTGTCATAAGCAATGAAAACGGCGCTTTCCCTCATCGGGAAGCGCCGTTTTGTTGAGCGGTTATCCGGCACCGGTTCAAGCGGTGCCGGGGCGCAGGCTCAGAGCTGGTCTTCCTGCATCTGCACCTTGAAGCGCTTGCGCATGCCGTCTACATAGGCCTTGGCCGCGGCGGCGCCGTCGATCTGGCTGAGCTGTTGCTTGAGCATCGCCTGCTGCTGCGCATCCACCTGGCTGATATCGCCCGGCGTCACCTTGGTGACCGCGAACACCGCATAGCGCCCTTCCATCGCGACCTTGCCATGGCTCGGCTTGTCGCCGGCCGGCGGTGCGACCGCGAACACGGCCTGGTTGGCCTCGACGGACGGCATCGGCGCCGTGCGCGGCAGGCCTGGCATCGGCAGCAGCTGCAGCTTTTCCGACTCCGCCAGCGCCTGCAGGGTCTGCCCCGCCTCGAGCTTGGCCAGCAACGCATCGGCCGCCTTGGCAGACTGCTCGGCGGTGCGGTGCGCACGGATCGCCGCGATCACCTGGTCACGCACCTGCGCCAAGGGCATCGCCTGTTCCGGAGTGTGGGCGGTCACGCGCAGCATCACGCTGTGGTTGGGCGTGATCTCGATCGGATCGCTGACCGTGCCATCCTCGATCAGCGCATCGGCGAAGGCGGCGCGCAGCACCGCCGGATTGGCGGCAATACCAGCGGCCGTGGCACGGCTGAACGGACCGAGCTGCTGCACCTGCAGGCCCACTTCCTTGGCGGCCGGCTCCAGTGCGGTCGGATTCTTGTAGACCAGGTCGACCAGGCGTCCACTGAGTTCGTTGAAGGCCTTCTCGCTGTCGGCCTGCAGCTGTTCGGCTGCCAGCTGCTCACGCACGTCCTCGAACGAGCGGCCTTCCCCGCCCTTGATCTCACGCAGCTTCAGCACGTGATAGCCGAAATCGGTCTTGACCGGACCACGGATCTCGCCCGGCTGCATCGCGTACAGCGCATCCTCGAACGGCTTGACCATCACATCGCGCTCGACCCAGCCCAGGTCACCGCCCTCTCCCTTGGAGCCCGGATCATCCGAATTGGCCTTGGCCAGCGCGGCGAAATCGGCGCCCTGCTTCGCTTCTTCAGCCAGCTTGGCGGCCTTCTCCTCGGCGGCCTTCTGCGCAGCCGCATCCGTACCCGCGGTGATCAGGATATGCGACGCAAGCCGCTGTTCCGGCGCAACGAAACGCGCTTTCTCTGCTTCATAGCGCTGGCGCAGGGTCGCCTCGTCGGCAGCCGCCACCGCCGGCATCTTGGCCGCATCCAGTTCGACGTACTCGATGGAGACGGTTTCCGGCTGCAGGAAATCCTTCGGATGGCCTTCGTACCACTGCTTGATCTCGTCATCGCTGACCGCGGCGGCATCGGCCGGCACTTCCGGCAACAGCGCGAATTCAACATCACGCGTCTCGCCCAGCAGCTTCAGCAGACGCTCGCTCTCGCCCTTGGTGGCAAAGCCGGACTGCGCCAGCGCGGTGGGAATGATCGACTGCTGCAGGCTGGTGCGTACGACCTCCTCGAACATCGCCGGTGTACGCGGCGGCATGCTTTGCGCCAGCACCAAGCGGTACTGGTCGGCATCGAACTTGCCGTCACGCTGGAACGCCGGGATGCTGGCGATGTAGTCACGGACGGCCGCATCGCCGATGACAATGCGCGCATCCTCGGCGGCAAGGCGGACCACCTGCTCGTCGATCAGCTGGTCCAGTACCACACGCTTGTTTTCCAGGGATTCGAACTCGCGCGGATCGAAGTTGTCGCCTTCCTGCTCGCGGGCCTGCATGCGCGCCTGCTCGAACCGCGTGCGGAACTCGTCGGTGCTGATCTCGTGATGGTTCCAGAACAGCGACAGCGGCCACCACGACGGTGCCGACTTCCACCATCCCGGGGGCGCGGACACCTTGGCCACGTTCTGCGCACCGACGCCGCCAAGGTAGCTGCTGTCGATTACAAACAGGAACGGAATCATCAACAGGCCCAGGATCACAGTGACGATCCAGCCCGAGGTCTTGTCGCGGAGTTTCTGCAGCATGGGAAAAATCACGGCCTATTGGCGAGCCCGGCAGTGTAACCCGCTTCCCGCCCGACTCCCAGCACAGGGCCTGGGCCGTCACGCCGGGACCGCATGTGGCCGCTGACGCGGTGCGCTCAGGCGTAATGGGTGGGATCGGCCAGTCCAGCCGCGGCAAAGCCGTCCGCCCGCAGCCGGCAGGCATCGCAATGGCCGCATGCCTTCCCCTGGGGATCGGCCTGGTAGCAGGACACGGTAAGGCCGAAGTCCACGCCCAGGCGCAGGCCCTCGCTGGCGATCTGCGCCTTGCTCAGGTACTGCAGCGGTGCATGCACGCGGATGCCGGTGCCTTCGACCCCGGCCTTGGTGGCAAGGTTGGCCAAGGCTTGGAAGGCGGCGACGAACTCGGGCCGGCAATCCGGGTAACCGGAGTAGTCCACCGCGTTCACGCCGCAGAAGATGTCGTTGGCCCCCAGCACCTCGGCCCAGCCCAGTGCAAGCGACAGCATGATGGTGTTGCGGGCCGGCACATACGTCACCGGGATACCGGCCTGCCCGGCCTCGGGAACGTCGATGTCATCGGTAAGCGCCGAGCCGCCGATGCTGCGCAGATCGACATCGACCACCTTGTGGCCGGCCACGCCCAGCGCGGCGGCAACCCGCACCGCGGCATCCAGCTCGGAGGTATGCCGCTGGCCATAGCGCACGCTCAGCGCATGCACCTCGAAGCCCTGTTCCTGGGCGATGGCGACGACGGCGGCCGAGTCCATGCCGCCGGAAAGAAGCACAACTGCTTTCTTCATCGAATTTCATCCGGTTGGGAGTCAAAGCCAGCACGCTGCCCCGCGCCGGAGTTCTGCAAAGCCCCCACTGCGAGAGGGGACATATGGAAGATGCTGCCCGGCATCAGTGCCCGGGCGCGTCATCCCAGAGAAGTTTGTGCAATTGCATCTGGAAGCGCACCGGCAGGCGATCGGCAACGATCCAGTCCGCCAGCTCGCGCGCGCTCACCTGCGACTTGCTCGGCGAGAACAACACCATGCAGCGCTGCGGCAAGCCGTGCTCACGCAGCATCGCCTTGGCCCACTCGTAGTCGGCGCGACTGCAGATCACGAACTTGAGCTGGTCATGCGTGGTCAGCAGCGGAATGTTCTCCAGCCGGTTGCGTGCCATTTCGCCCGAATCCGGTGTCTTCAGGTCGACCACCCGCGATACGCGCGGATCAACCGCGGCGATATCCAGTGCACCGGAGGTCTCCAGCGAGACATCCAGACCGGCATCACACAGCTTCTGCAACAGCACCAGGCAACGCTTCTGCGCCAGCGGCTCACCGCCGGTGACGCAGACATGGCGCACGCCGGCCTTCAGCACCTCGGCGACGATGTCGTCGATATCCCACCAGTCGCCGCCGTGGAAGGCGTACTCGGTATCGCAGTACAGGCAGCGCAACGGGCAACCCGTCAGCCGCACGAACACCGTCGGCCAGCCGACGCTGTCGGCTTCGCCCTGCAGGGACAGGAAAATCTCGGTGATCTTCAGCCGCGGCAACGGCGACTGCACGATCTCGCTGGGAACAGCGGCGGAAGGGGTATTCATCATCACATCGGCCGCGCCGGGCGCGGCATCAACCTCAACGCAACTGCTGGCCGAGCCGGATCGACTGCAGCCGGTCCTGTGCGGTACGGGCCGCATCACTGCCGGGGAAGCGCGACACAACCTCCTCCAGCGTCTGTTCGGCCAGGGTGCCATCCCCTTCACCGAGCTGCGACAGACCCAGCTTCAGCAGGCCACCAGCGGCCTTGTCATGGGTCGGATAGCGGGCGACGAGGTCACGGAACTGCACCTCGGCCATCTTGAAATTGCGGGTCGCGTAATAGCTTTCCCCCAGCCAGTACAGCGCATTGGGCGTGTATACGGCATTGGGGTAGATTTCCAGGAATCCCTGGAACAGCTGTGCGGAATCGGCATAGTCGCCGGCTTTCAGGGCGTCGAAAGCGGCGTTGTAGGCGGCACGTTCATTGCCGGCCGATGCCAGGCTGCCGGCATCGCCACGCACGGTTGGCGGGCGCTCGGCGGTCGTGGCAGCCGGCTGCTTGGCGGCTGCAGCCGGCGTTTCCGTGGTGGTGGACGACTCGGGCACACCACCTTCAAGGCGGTTGAGGCGGCCATCAAGATCCAGATACTGGTCGCGGCCACGCTGCTTCAGCTGCTCGTTCTCATGCTGGAGCTGCTCGATCGTGCCCTGCAGGGCACGCATCTCGTCGCGCAACTGCTGCAGCTGCTGCAGCATATCGGCATTGACCTGACTGTTGTTGACCTGCTGCTCCAGCGCGCCGACACGATCGGCCAGACTCTGCCGCTGTGCCTGCGCGGGTGCGGCAGCCACAAGGGCTGCCGCGACCACGAGCATCAATTTGATGCCAGTACGCATCGATTACTGCGCGGTGTAGACGATTTCTACGCGACGGTTCTGCGACCAGCAGGACTCGTTCGTCTCGGTGCACACCGGACGCTCTTCACCGTAGGACACCACGGTCAGCTGCGAAGCCGAGCCGCCGTTGGCCTGCAGTGCCGAGTTCACGCCATTGCCACGACGCTCGCCCAGTGCCTGGTTGTAGGCGCGCGAACCACGCTCGTCGGTGTGGCCCTGCAGGGTGATGCGCGAGGACGGACGGTCACGCAGGTACTTGGCGTGGCACGCCATGATGGCCTGGAACTCCGGCTTGACCGAATCCTGGTCGAAGTCGAAGTACACCACACGCTGGCGCAGGCAGGCGTCGGTATCCAGATCGCCCGGGCCGTACAGGCCGGAAGAGGCCGGCGGCGGAGCCGGGGTGGCCGGGGTGGTGTCAACCGGAGCGGCAGGCTGTTCCTTGACCTTCTTGGAGCAACCGGCCAGTGCGGCCACGGACAGCAGCGAAACGAGCAAAACGCGAGTGGACTTGTTCATGGCGTTACCTAAAGGCTCCTAAGCAGGATGAATGGGTGAATAGAGCTTCGATATTAACATTTTATCAACGTACAACGCGGTAGGGACCCCATGCGGGTTCCCGCACATCCCCATCCGCCAGAACCAGCCGCTGGCGCACGCGGGCGTCAGCGGATACCGCATACAAAACCCCACGGCCACCTTCGCGGGCGGCGTACAGCACCATGCTTGCGTTGGGAGCGAAACTGGGGGATTCGTCCAGCGAACCGGTCGACAGCGTGCTCCAGCGCGGCGCCCCCAGACTGCTGTCCATCATCGCAATCTTATACGTATTGCCACTGCCCTGTGCCACGGCCATTTTCTTGCCGTCGAAGGACACGCTCGCGGTGGCGTTGTAGTTGCCCTGGAAGGTCACCCGGTTGGCGCTGCCGCCGCTGGAGGACACCTGGTAGATCTGCGGACGTCCACCGCGGTCGGAGGTGAAATAGATCGAACTGCCATCGGCCGCCCAGGTCGGCTCGGTATCGATGGCGAAGTGGTTGGTCAGCTGGGTCAACTGCTTGCTGCCCAGGTCCATCACATAGATTTCCGGATTGCCACTGCGCGACAGCGACAGGGCCAGCCTGCGCCCGTCCGGGGAGAACGACGGTGCGCTGTTGATGCCGCGGAAGCTGGTCAGCAGCTCGCGCGCGCCGGTGGAGATGTCCTGCACATAGATCGAGGAGTTGCCGCGCTCGAAGCTGACGTAGGCCAGCTTGCTGCCGTCCGGGCTCCAGTTGGGCGACAGCAGCGGTTCGGCCGAGCGCACGATGGTCTGCGGATTGAAGCCATCCGAATCGGCCACCATCAGCGCGTAGCGCATGTTGGCCCCCTTGCCGCTGGCCGTGATGTAGGCGATGCGGGTCCAGAACGCGCCGCGCACGCCGGTGATCTTCTCGTAGATGGCATCGGCCATCTGATGGGCGACATCACGCATCGCGTTGGCACGGGCGGTCATCGCCAGGCCGAGCATGCGTTCGCCCTTGGCCACGTCGAACAGTTCGTATTCCACGCGGTAGGCGCCGGCACCGGCATCGAGCACGCGGCCGACAACCAGGTAGTCCTGCTTGAGCGCACGCCAGGTCGGGTACTGCACCTCGCTGCCGCGCGTGGGCCGCTCCACGATCTGCGCTTCAGGCAGGGTGCGGAACTGGCCGGAGCGGTCCAGATCAGCGCGTACCACCGCCGCCACGTCGGTCTGCGGCGCAGCGGCCGATCCCTGGTACGGCATGGGGACGACGGTGATCGGCTGCGCCGAGGCGTTGCCGCCGATGATGTCGATTTCCAGACCCTTCTGTTGTGCCATCGCCGCCAATGGCAGCAACAGGACAACGAGGGCGACCAGCCAACGGGACAGTTTCTTCATGGGACGCTCAACGTTACGGGGTGAGGACTGGAGAGGGATAGCAGCAAGCGGATGAATATTTTCGCAATCGTGAACGAACTGCCGTGTGAAACCCACTCCCCTGGATGAACACGGGAACGTTACGGAAACCGGGCCGACAAGACAAAGCATCCAGCAACCGAGTCCTGGCGATCAGCGGTCCTGCGCCTCGAAATTGAAATTGAGGTTGCGCTGGAACACCGACTCGAATCCCCGGTAGGGCAGCGGCTGGGCGCGCAGCACCGCCGCTTCGACCGAGCGCCGGCCCGCCTCGTCATAGGGACAGCTCGGGGCGAACTCGACACTGCTCACCTCGCCACCGGGCAGCTGGCGGATGGTCAGGCGGCAACGCTGCCCGCGCGGAATCGTGTCCGGCCGGATCCACTGGTTGAGCACGGCCTGCGTAATTGCGGCTTGGTACTTCGCCAGCAAACCATCATCCATGCCACCCTGCCCCGGGCTTGGCGAACTCGGGCCGCTGCTGGCAGCGCTGTTGGTCGATGCCGCCTGCGCCCGCGCCTGGGCATCGGCGACCTGGCGTTGACGCTGCTCGGCCAGCTTGACCTCGCGCTCGGCCTGCTCACGCTTGCGCCGCAGTTCGGCGATCCGGTTCTGGCGGTCCTGTTCGGCCTTGGTCTCATTGGCCACGCGCTGCTCTTCGGCCAGTTTCTTCTGCCGGTCGGCCTCTTCCTGCTGCTTGGCCAGCCGCGTCTTCTGCTCGGCCTCTTCCACGCGCTTGCGCTCGGTCAGGTCGATCTGCTCCTGGCGGCGCTTGGCTTCCTGCTCCTGCCTGGCCTTCTCCTGCGAGATCGCCAGCGCACTGACGCGCTCCTGGTCGACCGTATCCGGCTGGGCGATGCGCTCCTGCGCGTTGTGCTGCTGCGGTGTCATCGCATCCTGCGGACGCGGCTCGGGAAGCGGCTGTGGCGGGGTGACGGTATCTTCCGGCACCGGCTCGGGCGGTACCTCTTCCACCGGCTCGGGCAGGTCCGGCAGTTTCTCCGAGGCCTGCAGCGCCCGCCGTGCGGCGGCAGCCTCGGCCGAGGACACCTGCAGGCTCGCTTCCACCACCGGATCGCCTGCGGCGGCCTCGGTGCTGCGGGTCGGCGACCACAGCCACGCGATGATGAACACCGCCGCCACCAGCAGGTGCACCAGCAGTGCGAGGACGACCGGCAGGCCCCATTCGTTGCGGGGGTCGTGCGACGGTGGCAGTGCGTCAGCGTGCATCGGTCGCCAGACCCACCTTTTCGATCTTCGCCGCCTTGATCACATCCATCGCGGCCACAACCTTTTCGTAGGCCACGGCCTTGTCTGCGGCCACGATCACGCGCAGCTCGCGGTCCTGCGATGCCAGCGCACCCAGCTGCGCCTGCAGCGTGCCCGCATCCATCGCCTGCGGCTCCTTGGCTTCGGGCAGTTTCAGGCTCAGTTGGCCGTCATTGCGCACCGACACGATCACCGGGTCCTGCTTGCTTTCCAGCGCCTTGGCGGTGGAGCTGGGCAGGTCGACTTCAAAGCTCAGGGTCAACAGCGGCGCGGTCACCATGAAGATGATCAACAGCACCAGCATCACGTCGATGTACGGCACGACGTTGATCTCGGACTTGAGCTTGCGGCGCTTGCGCCGGGAGATGCCGGAAATCATGGAAAGCGGTTCCTATTGGATCCCCGCACGGAAACCGGCGGGCACTGGCGAGGGGTTGGCATCACTCGTCGGCGCCGGGCTGGCGCTGCAGGATCGAGCTGAACTCTTCGGCGAAGGTTTCATAGCGCACCGCCAGCCGCTCCACGCGCGTGGTGTAGCGGTTGTAGGCCCAGGTGGCCGGAATGGCCACGAACAGGCCGATGGCGGTGGCGAACAGCGCCTCGGAAATACCCGGTGCGACCGACGCGATACCGGCCTGTTCACCGCTGCTGATCATGTCGTGCATGGTCACCATGATGCCGAACACGGTACCGACCAGGCCCACATACGGGGCGTTGGAGCCGATGTTGGCCAGCAGCTCCAGGTTGCGCTCCAGCCCGTCGACCTCGCGTGCGAAGGTGGTGCGCATGGCGCGCTGCGCGCCTTCCAGCTGGCTGCGGCTGTCCTGGCCACGGCGGCCGTTGAGACGGCTGAACTCGCGGAAGCCGGATTCGAAGATCGCCTCCAGNNTCGAACTCGTCGGCGGCACGGTCGGCAGCCTTGAACACGCGCGACTTGCGGAAAATGATCACCCAGCTGATGAACGAACCGGCCAGCAGCAGCAGCACGATCAGCTTGACCGGGATGCTCGCCTTGAGCATCAGCTCCAGATAGTTGATGCCGCCATGACTGGCCTGCGCAACAGTCTGCGCGGCCGCGGCGCTGACATCCGCCGGCAGGGCCTCGGTCACGGTGGCCTGCAGGGCCAGAAGCAAAGCGATCATCCGATCTTCCTCAGTGTTGCCTAAGCGGTTTTTGTTTGAAGGGGTTGAAGTGTTGCGTACAGCGTTTCATCGATGGGTTGCGGGCGGAAATCCGCAGCACCGACAGCGGCAAGCCGGACCTGCGCACTGACCAGCACCTGGTCCCCGCGCATTACCGCCTGCGCCATCAGCAGGCTGGCCCGCCGGCATTGCACCAGTTCCACCGTGGTGGTCAGCACATCGTCCAGCTTGGCCGGCTTGAGGAAATCCAGGTTCATGGCACGGACCACGAACACCTGCCCGCCACCGCTGCGCATGGCTTCCTGTCCATATCCCAGCGCGCGCATCCACTCGGTGCGCGTCCGTTCCATGAAGGCCACGTAGCGTGCGTGGTAGACCACTCCACCGGCGTCGGTATCTTCCCAGTAAATGCGTGTCGGCCAACTGAACCGCGCCTCAACCGTCATCGCGCTGCTCCACGAACAGGTCGGCTGCGACCGGTGCCGCCTTGGGCGTCAGCCCCATGTGCCGGTAAGCCTTGTGGGTGGCCATGCGACCGCGCGCGGTACGCACCAGAAACCCCTGCTGGATCAGGTAGGGCTCGACCACGTCCTCCAGCGTGCCGCGCTCTTCCGACAGCGCCGCCGCCAGCGACTCGATGCCGACCGGGCCGCCATCGAAGTAGTCGACCATGGTGCGCAGCAGTCGCCGGTCCAATTCGTCGAACCCTTCCGGATCGACTTTGAGCATCTGCATCGCTGCCTGCGCGACAGCCTGGTCGATGTGGCCGGCGGCCCTGACCTGCGCATAGTCGCGCACACGCCGCAGCAGACGGTTGGCGATACGCGGGGTGCCGCGCGAACGCCGGGCGATCTCACCGGCGCCCTCGGCACTGCAGTCGATACCGAGAATCTGCGCCGAGCGCCGCACGATGCGGGTCAACTCTTCGGCCGAATAGAACTCCAGCCGCTGCACGATGCCGAAGCGGTCACGCAGCGGCGCGGTCAGCAGCCCGGCGCGGGTGGTGGCGCCGATCAACGTGAACGGCGGCAGGTCGAGCTTGATCGAGCGTGCGGCCGGGCCCTCGCCGATCATGATGTCGATCTGGAAATCCTCCATCGCCGGATACAGCACTTCCTCCACCACTGGTGAAAGACGATGGATCTCGTCGATGAACAGCACGTCATGCGGCTGCAGGTTGGTCAGCAGCGCGGCCAGATCACCCGCCTTCTCGATCACCGGCCCGGAAGTCACCCGCAGCGCCACGCCCAGCTCGTTGGCGATGACGTGGCTGAGCGTGGTCTTGCCCAGCCCCGGCGGGCCGAAAATGAGCACATGGTCCAGCGCCTCGCGGCGTGATTTGGCGGCCTGGATGTAGATGTCCAGTTGCTCGCGCACCGGCGCCTGGCCCAGATAATCGGCCAGGCTGCGCGGGCGGATGCTGGCGTCGGCGACCTCGTCTTCCCGGGTGGCGCCAGCGCCGATGATGCGGTCGTCAGTCATCACGCAATTATGCGGCAAGCACGCGGCAAGTCACGACCATCGCCGTTCAGATCTCCACCTGCGCACCCAGCTCCACCAGCCGGTTGCCCGGAATGCGGAAGAAACCGGTAGCCGGGGCCGCATTGCGGTGCATGAAGGCGAACAGCTTGTCGCGCCAGATCGGCATGCCACGGTTCGCGCCGGAGACGATGGTTTCGCGGCTGGCGAAGAAGGTGGTGTCCATCGGATCGAAATAGATGCCGCCATGATCGCAGGAACGCATCAGCGCCAGCGGTACATCCGGGGTTTCCATGAAGCCGAAGCGCAGGATGATGCGGTGGAAATCGTCGCCGATGGATTCGATCTTCAGGCGCTGCGCCTCCGGCGCATAGGGCACCGGCCAGGTCTCCACATGCAGGAACACGTTGCGCTCGTGCAGCACCTTGTTGTGCTTGAGGTTGTGCATCAGCGCGTGCGGCACCACGCCGGGATCGGCGGTGAGGAACACCGCCGTGCCGGGCACGCGCACCGGCGGCGCCAGCATCAGCCCGGGCAGGAAGGTGTCGATGCGGATGCCGTCCTTGCGGATCTCGTCACGCAGCAGTTCGCGGCCACGCCGCCAGGTCCGCATCATCGTGAACAGCGCCAGCCCCAGCACCACCGGGAACCAGGCACCCTGCAGCAGTTTGGCACCGTTGGCGATCACAAAGCCCACATCGATGAAGAGGAACACCACGCACAAGGCGAGGATGCCGCGCCATGCACGCGGCCACAGCGCGCGTGCCACCAGCGCCAGCAACAGGGTATCGATCAGCATCGTCGCCGACACCGAGATGCCGTAGGCCACGGCCAGATTGCTGGAGCTGCGGAACGCCAGCACCAGTCCGAACACCATCACCGCCAGTCCCCAGTTGATGCCGGGGATGTAGATCTGGCCGATGGTGTCGTGCGAGGTATGCAGGATGCGCATGCGCGGGATGTAACCCAGCTGCATGGCCTGGCGCGACACCGAGAACGCGCCGGTGATCACCGACTGGCTGGCGATCACCGCCGCCATCGTCGCCAGGATGATCATCGGATACAGCGCCCAGCCCGGCACCGCCTCGAAGAACGGGTTGGACACCGCTTCGGGCCGCTGCAGCACCAGCGCGCCCTGGCCGAGGTAGTTCAGCACCAGGCACGGCAACACGAAGAAATACCAGGCATGACGGATCGGCGGCGCACCGAAATGACCCATGTCCGCATACAGCGCCTCGCCACCGGTCACCGCCAGCACCACCGCACCGAGGATGAAGATGCCCTGCCAGCCGTGGTCCAGGAAGAAGCGTGCGCCCCACAGCGGATTGAAGGCCTTGAGCACTTCCGGCGCGTTGATCACGTTCCAGATGCCGATCGCCGCCAGCGACAGGAACCACAGCGTCGTCACCGGGCCGAACACCTTGCCGACCTTCGCGGTGCCGAAGCGCTGCGCGGCGAACACCGCCGCCAGCACCACCAGCGTGATCGGCACCACGAAGGGCTTGAGTCCCGGTGCGGCAACTTCCAGCCCTTCGACCGCACCCAGCACCGAAATGGCCGGCGTGATCACGCCATCGCCGAAGAACAGCGAGGCGCCGAAGATGCCGAGGATGCCGACCACATAGGCCGAGCGCGAGCCGTTGCGCAAGGTGCGCTGGGCCAGCGCCATCAGCGCCATGATGCCGCCCTCGCCGTTGTTGTCAGCACGCATGATGATGGTCACGTACTTGAGCGTGACCACCATGTTCAGCGCCCAGAACGCCAGCGACAGCACGCCCAGCACGGTGTCGTGATCGCTGTTGAGGCCGTAGTGGGGCGAGAATGCCTCCTTCAGCGTGTACAGCGGGCTGGTGCCGATGTCGCCGAACACCACGCCGATGGCGCCGATGACCAGCGCCAGCCCCCCGACGGTACCGTGACCATTGGACTGCCCGGAAGACTCAGACTGCGGCGACGCGTGGGACATGGATGCCTCGATTGGCGACGTACCGGCGGAAAAAGAGTGGACTCAGCGCAACGCCGATTGCAACGCCTTGCGGATGACGGTGGCGACATCGTCACCGTCGGCGACCGCATCGCGTGCCATCTTCGCCGCTTCGGCGGGCTTGTAACCGAGCTGCTGCAGCGCCACCGTCGCCTCCGACACCGGGTCGTTGCCCAGTTGTCCGGCAATCGGCGCGCCGCCACCGCTGAAATTGGCCGCGCGGTCGCGCAGCTCCACGATCATGCGCTCGGCGGTCTTCTTGCCGATCCCGGGAATCCGGGTCAGCGCGGTGATGTCACCGGTCTGGATCAGCCGCGCGAACTCCTCGACACTGGCACCCGACAGCACCGCCAGCGCGATCCGCGCACCGATGCCCGACACCTTCTGCACATCGCGGAACAGCCGGCGCTCGCCCTCGCGCAGGAAGCCGTACAGCGAGACGCTGTCCTCCTTCTGCGCGTAATGGGTGAACAGGATGACCTCGCGACCGACATCGGGCAGGTCATAGAAGGTGCTCATCGGCGCTTCCAGCTCGTAACCGACGCCATTGACGTCGATCACCAGCCACGGCGGCGCCTTGTAGGCGAGGATGCCACGCAGGCGTCCGATCATTTCCAGCTCCTCATTTGCGACTCCACGCCTGGCGCACATCCACGCCCAGCCGGTTGGCGGTGGCGCGCACATGCGCATGGGTGATGGCCACGGCCAGCGCATCGGCGGCATCGGCCTGCAGCTTGCCCTTCAGATTCAACATCAGGCCCACCATATGCTGGACCTGCTCCTTCTGCGCGCTGCCACGCCCGACCACCGCCAGCTTGATCTCGGTGGCCGCATATTCGCTGACCGGCAGATCGCGCATCACCACCGCGCAGATCGCCGCACCGCGCGCCTGCCCCAGCTTCAGCGCCGAATCGGCGTTCTTGGCCATGAACACCTTTTCGATGGCCACTTCCTGCGGCCGGTATTCCTCGATCAGCGCATGCAGGCCATCGGCCAGCCGCTTCAGCCGCTGGGCGAAGCCGTCCGCCCCCAGCAGCACCAGCGGCCCGTGATAGACCGGGCTGGCCCGCCCGCTGGCGTCGATGTCGATGATGCCGACACCGGTGCGCTGCGAGCCGGGGTCAATGCCGAGGATGCGTGTCATGGATACCTTGCAGGGTCGGGAACAGCGGCCATGGTCCCGCACCGCCGTCTCACCCCATGGGACAGCGGCTCAGAGGCCTTCGATGCTGGCCTGGTCGACATTGGAATACACCCCCTGCACGTCATCGAGGTCTTCCAGCATGTCCAGCAGCTTCTTGACCTGCAGTGCGACATCGCCTTCCACGACGATGTCGTTGTCGGCACGGAACGTGATTTCGGCATGGTCCGGAGCCAGCGCCGCCGCCTCCATCGCCTCCTTCACCGCCAGGAACGATTCGGGCGTGGTGATCACGTCGATCGCGCCATCTTCCGGATAGACCGCGATGTCGTCGGCACCGGCCTCGATCGCCGCTTCGGTGATCGCCTCCTCGCTCGCACCGGGCGCATAGGCCAGCACGCCCAGCCGCTTGAACATGAAAGCCACCGAACCTTCGGTGCCCATGTTGCCGCCATTGCGCGAAAAGGCATGGCGCACGTCGGCCACGGTACGCACGCGGTTGTCGGTCAGGCAGTCGACGATCACCGCCACGCCGCCCGGCGCATAGCCCTCGTAGCGCACTTCTTCGTACTCGACGCCTTCCAGCTCACCGGTGGCCTTCTTGATCGCACGCTCGATCACGTCCTTGGACATGTTCGCCGCCATGCCCTTGTCCATCGCCGTGCGCAGCCGCGGGTTGTTGTTGGGGTCTCCTCCACCGCCGCGTGCCGCCACGCTGATCTCACGGATGATCTTGGTGAAAATCTTGCCGCGCTTCGCGTCAGACGCGTTCTTGCGGCCTTCGATGGAAGGACCTCTACCCATGGCGATACCGTACATCTGTCAGGAACAGGGCGTGGATTCTAACCGATCGCCCGGCTCCGGCCGCTCAGGCGACCTGTCGCACCGGGCGTTGCAGGAAGCGCCCCTCGCGCAGGAACGTCGCGGTCTGCAGCGCCCCCTCCGGTGACAGCACCAGCCCGCTGTGGCTGGCCGCCACCACGCAATGATCGGCCAGGCCCGGCAAGCGGGTCTCAGCCAGCGCCACGGTGCCGTCGGAGTCGGCATGCACCGCGCCCAGCAGCGCGCCCAGCCCGTGCGGCACCGAACCGGCCACCAGCCCGACCTCGGCCCGTCCCTTCCACTCCGGCAACCCATGAAGCAGCAGGCCACCACTACGCCCGAGCGCCGCCGACCAGCCATGGCTGGCCAGCGCGCGCGCCGTTTCACTGCCACACAGCGGCGAGCCCAGGCACACCACCCGCGGCACCTCCAGCTCGGGCGCCACCCGCAGCGCTTCCAGCGCCACCAGCCCGCCCAGGCTGTGGCCGACCAGCGCGACCGGGCCGGCAGCACGCAAGCGTTCCACCAGCTGCGGCACCGCCACTTCCGGGCCGCCGAACACACTGGGATAGCCGAAGGTGTCGACCGTGAATCCCTGCGCACGCAGCCGCCACGCCAGCGGCCCTACCCAGGCGCGGGCGTTCCAGATGCCGTGCAGCAACACTATCCGCGATGTCATCCATACCCCCCGCGCCACACCCGGCGCCCGTCACCGACAGGCAAGTGATAACCGCCACACCGCCAATCGCAGGTGAAGCCGGCAATCGGCAATGGCTTCAAGGGGTGCGGCGCAGGATGAACTCCCGGTCGCGGACGCGCCCGACCGGGAACTCGTACTCGCCGGCCTTCTCGAACCCATGCCGGCCATAGAAGCGCTGTGCGCCGAAGTTTTCCGACCATACCCCGATCCACAAGGTACGCGGGCCGTCCCGCTCCAGCCAGGCCAGCGTGGCCTCGAACAGGCGACCACCCCAGCCGTTGCCCTGATGTTCCTTGAGCAGATACAGGCGCTTGAGTTCGCCATCGCCGGGGCGCACCTGCGGATGCGGCAGGCCACACGGCCCGGCCGCGGCATGACCCACGGCTACGCCGTCACATTCGAGCAGCCACACCGCGTAATCGGGATGCGCCAGGATCACCCGCTGGCGTTCGGCCGGATAGGCCTCGTCCAGGAACGCCTGCAGATCCTCCGGCGGGTACAGATGCCCGAAGGTTTCGACAAACGTGCGCGTGGCCAGCGCCGACAGCGTTTCGGCATCGTCGGCAGTAGCGCGGCGGAGCGTGTAGCGATCGTCGATCACGTTGACTTCTGATGGATGCGGGAACAGCGTCCAATCTATTCGAAGACGCCGCCCTCAAACAGAACCGCCAACGCATCCCTCCGGAGGCATTGGCGGCCGCTGGCGCCCGGCGCTCATCGACGCGACCGGGCAATCCTTGAGATGCAGCCGCGGCTTATTCCTTGGCGGCCTTTTCCCGTACCTGCACGTGCACCTCGGCCAGCTGCGCGTCGGCGATCGGCGACGGCGCGTCGGTCATCAGGCACTGTGCGCCGGTGGTCTTCGGGAACGGGATCACGTCACGGATCGACTCGGTACCGGCCATCAGCGCGGCGATGCGGTCGATACCGAAGGCGATGCCACCGTGCGGCGGTGCGCCGTAGTTCAGCGCATCCAGCAGGAAGCCAAACTTGGCGCGCGCCTCTTCGGCACCGATGCCGAGCAGCTCGAACACCGCGCTCTGCATTTCCGGACGGTGGATACGGATCGAACCGCCGCCGATCTCGTTGCCGTTGAGCACCATGTCGTAGCCGCGCGAGACGGCGGTCTTGGCATTGGCGCGCAGCTCGGCAACATCGTCCACCGCCGGTGCGGTGAAGGGGTGATGCAGGGCGACGTAGCGCTGCTCTTCCTCGTCCCACTCGAACATCGGGAAGTCGGTGACCCACAGCGGTGCCCAGCCGTCGGCGACCAGGTTGAAATCCTTGCCGGCCTTCAGGCGCAGCGCGCCCATGAAGTCGGAGACCTTGTTGTAGCCACCGGCACCGAAGAACACGATGTCGCCATTGCCCGCACCCACGTGCTTGAGCAGCGCGGCGAAGGCGTCATCGGCAAAGAACTTCTGGATCGGCGAGCTGATCTCGCCGTTGTCGGCGATCTTGATGTAGGCCAGCCCCTTGGCGCCGTACTTGGCGGCGTGGGCGGCGTATTCGTCGATCTGCTTGCGGGACAGCGACGCGCCACCGGGGATGCGCAGCGCGGCCACGCGGCCGTCGGCGTCATTGGCCGGGCCGGTGAACACCGCGAACTCGCTGTCCTTGACCAGTTCGGCCACGTCGACCAGCTCCAGCGCGATGCGCAGGTCCGGCTTGTCCGAGCCGTAGCGACGCATCGCCTCGGCCCAGGTCATGCGCGGGAACTCGGCCGCCAGCTCGACGTCCACCACTTCCTTGAAAGTGGCGCGGATCATGTTCTCGACGAAATCCTGGATGTCGCGCTCGCGGACGAAGGCGAACTCCATGTCCAGCTGGGTGAATTCGAGCTGGCGGTCGGCGCGCAGCGCTTCATCGCGGAAGCAGCGGGCAATCTGGTAGTAGCGGTCAAAGCCGGCCACCATCAGGATCTGCTTGAACAGCTGCGGGCTCTGCGGCAGGGCGTAGAACTCGCCCGGGTGCATGCGTGCCGGCACCAGAAAGTCGCGCGCGCCTTCCGGGGTGGCCTTGGTCAGGATCGGGGTTTCGATGTCCTGGAAGCCACGGCCATCCAGATGGCGGCGCAGCGCCTGCACCAGCTTGATGCGGGTGCGCTGCATGCGCTGCATTTCCGGGCGGCGCAGGTCCAGGTAACGGTACTTCAGGCGGGTGTCCTCGCCCGGGTTCTCATGCGCGTGGAACGGCAGCGGCGCGGCCTTGTTCAGCACGGTGATGGCGGTGGCGATGACCTCGACCTTGCCGGTCTTCATCTTGTCGTTGACCGCATGGCGCGCGCGCACCACGCCTTCCACCTGCAGCACGTCCTCGTAGCCCAGGCTGGCGGCGACGGCAAACACCTCTGCGTTGTCGATCTCCACCGTCACCTGCACGATGCCTTCGTGGTCGCGAAGATCGATGAAGCAGACACCGCCCTGGTTACGGGCGACGTCGGTCCAGCCGGCGAGAGTGACGGTTTGGCCGATCAGGGTCTCATCGACCAGGCCGCAGAAATGGGTACGCATGGAAAACTCCGCAGGGGGCTGCCGGTGCGCGACGGCACCGGAAAGGTTTTACCGGCCTCGGCCGGTCAAGCCGGTTATTTTGGGCCCCGGACGGTGCAGGAGCAAATCCGGTGGCCAGTCACGCCCGCTTAAGCGGGCCGCGGCCTATAGTCAGCCACCTCTGGAACTGAATGGGGATGCCTTGATGAAACGCCACCTCCTGCTCGCCCTTCTGGCCACCGCGCTTCCCGCCGCCGCGCTGGCCTCCCTGCCATTGCCCGCACACGCGCAGGCGACCCGCGCCTACGCCCCGGAGGACCTGCGCCAGCTCAACCGCGCCGACCGTGCGCGGGTGATCGAGCGTGAATATGCCGACCAGTCGCGGGGGCGCCGCATCCCCGACGACCAGATGGAGTTCTATCTGGACCAGATCAACTCCGGCTGGGGCTTCTCCCGCATCAAGCAGGACATCGCCACCTCGCTGCGTGGCAATGGCGGCGGCAACTGGAACGGGAACGGCAACGCAGGCACGATCCGCTGCGAGAGCAACGACAACCGCCAACGCGTCTGCAACACCGGCTGGCGGCGCGCCACGCTGGTGCGGCAGCTGTCCAGGACCCAGTGCATCGAAGGCCGCAACTGGGGCAGCGGCAATGGTTCGGTGTGGGTCAACAGCGGCTGTCGCGCCGAGTTCGCCGAAGGTCGTGGCAATTCGAACGGCAACTGGAACGGCAACGCCGGCACGATCCGCTGCGAAAGCAATGACCGGCGCCACCGTGTCTGCAACACCGGCTGGCGTCGCGCCACGCTGGTGCGGCAGCTGTCCAAGGCCCAGTGCATCGAAGGCCGCAACTGGGGCAGCAGCAATGGTTCGGTGTGGGTCAACAGTGGCTGTCGCGCCGAGTTCACCGAGGCCCGCGGCCATGGCTGGGGCAACAACCAGGGCCAGATCAACAACTACACCGTCACCTGCAGCAGCGAAGACAACCGCATGCGCTCCTGTGCCTGGGACCGGCGTGCAGGCCGCCCGGTGCTGATCCAGCAGCTGTCCAAGGCCCAGTGCGTCGAAGGCCGCAATTGGGGCTACAGCGGCAACAGCCTGTGGGTCAACAACGGCTGCCGTGCCCGCTTCGGCAGCCGCTGAACGCAAGCGCCAGCCAGCAGGTCGAGAAATAAGGAAGGGCGCCCATCGGCGCCCTTCTTCACTCATGGCTAAAGACGTGGTTCAGGGCTCGCTGCCCCAGGGCGCGGGCGGCAACGCGACCGGCGTGGTGAGATCGAACTCCACCTGGAACAGGCGCCCGCCCGGACGCGAGAGTTCATAGACGAAGCGCTTGCCCGCCTCCAGCTCCATCGCCCAGGTGTTGTCCAGCGAAGCGGACAGACCCTCGCGCTGGAACAGCGCCACCGACTCGACATCCACCGGGAAGCTCTGCCGCTGCACGCTGCCGGCATCGCGGGTGTCGCCACCGTACATGGTGGTGGCATCCGGCGTTCCATCCTCATGGCGATGGTCATGCTTGAGCCGCAATCCGGCGGCGGTGCGGATCAGCACCCAGGTGCGTGAATGGTCATCGCCAACGTGAAACGGAACGCGCAGCTCCTGCGTGGGCCTGTCACAGCCGCGCACGTGCATCACCAGCGCCTTGCCCTCGAAGGCGTCCGGCGTGGCGGAGGCCGGCTGGTTGGCCACCACGCGGCCGGCAAAGGCCTGCCCGCAATGCGTGGCCAGCGCCGCCATGAACCCGTCGGCCGGCGCCTGTGCCTGCACGGTGGTGGAAACACAGGCGACTGCGGTCAGCAGCGCCCACGGAAGAACCTGGAGTGATTTGATCTGCATCAGCCGACCCTAGCCGCTGGCTTCAAGCAGGACAAGCCATACGCGCGCATCACCACTGCCGGTGCCTGGCCATTGCACCGGCAGCAACCGCCACCCCGAGCACGCCGTAACAACGGAAGAAAGCATCTCCGCTGCCCGGACTCAATCGTCCAGCAACTCCATCCACGCCGCTTCGGCCTGTTCCAGCTGCTGCGCCAGCACGTCACGCTCGCCACCGAGCCGGGTCATCTTGGCCGCGTCGGCGTAGTTGGCCGGATCGGCCAGTTGCCCATCGATGTCAGCCAGCGCCACGCCCAACTGTTCCACTTTCTTTTCCGCCGCTTCCAGTTTGTGTGGATTGACCGGCTTCTTCGTCGTTGCCGGCTTGGCGGGGGCCACCGGAGCCGCCGGCACGGGGGCTTCGGGTTTTTCGACGCGGTCGGCCTTGCTGCGCGCGCCCTGCGCGCTGGCACGGGTACGCAGCCACTGCGCGTATTCGTCCAGATCACCATCAAACGGCTCGACCACGCCATCGGCCACACGCCAGAAGGTGTCGCAGACCAGACCGATCAGGTGGCGGTCATGGCTGACCATCACGATGGCGCCTTCGAACAGCGCCAAGGCCTCGGCCAGCGCCTCGCGCATTTCCAAGTCGAGGTGGTTGGTCGGTTCGTCCAGCAGCAGCACGTTGGGCTGCTGCCAGGCGATCAGCGACAGCGCCAGACGCGCGCGCTCGCCACCGGAGAAGCCGTCCACCGGCTCGAACGCGCGATCGCCCGGGAAATTCCACTTGCCGAGGAAGTCGCGGAAGCTCTGGTTGACGCCATTGGGGTCCAGATCGCGGAAGTGGTCCATCGGCGTGGCGCCTTCGCGCAGCGACTCCACCGTGTGCTGGGCGAAATAGCCGATCTGCAGGTCCGGGTGCGCCATGCGCTCACCGGCCAGCAGCGGCAACTCGCCGACCAGCGATTTGACCAGCGTGGTCTTGCCCGCACCGTTGGGGCCGAGCAGACCCACGCGCTGGCCCGCCTCCAGACCGAAACCCACGTTGTCCAGGATCACCGCATCGGCACCGTAACCGGCGGTCGCATCGTTGAGGCGGATCAGCGAGAACGGCAGCTTGGCCGGTGGCGAAAATTCGATGCGGAACTCGCGCTCGGCACGCACCGCCTCGGTACCGCTCATCTTGGCCAGTCGCTTGATCCGGCTCTGCGCCTGGGTGGCCTTGGAGGCCTGCGCCTTGAAGCGGTCGATGAAGCTCTGTAGATGCGCGCGCTCGGCCTGCTCCTTGTCGTGCGCGATCTGCTGCTGGCGCAGGTGCTCGGCACGCTGGCGCTCGAAATCGGTGTAGCCGCCCGGATACAGCTTGGCGGTGCCGCCGTGCAGGTGCAGGGTGTGGGTGGCGACGTTGTCCAGGAATTCGCGGTCGTGCGAGATCAACAGCAGCGTGCCCGGATACTTGAGCAGCCACTGTTCCAGCCAGTACACCGCGTCCAGATCCAGGTGGTTGGTCGGCTCGTCCAGCAGCAGCAGGTCGCTGGGCATCATCAGCGCGCGGGCCAGGTTCAGGCGCGCGCGCCAGCCACCGGAGAACGCGGCCACCGGCCGGCTGTGGGTATCGGCCGGGAAACCCAGGCCGTGCAGCAGCTTGCCGGCGCGCGCCTCGGCGTCATAGGCGCCCAATTCGGCCATCTTCTGGTGGGCGTCGGCCACCGCTTCCCAGTCCTCGCGCGCGGTCGCAGCAGCTTCTTCGGCCAGCACCGCGGCCACCACATCATCGCCACCGAGCACGTAGTCGATGGCGCGATCGGGCAGCGCCGGGGTTTCCTGGGCCACGTCGGCGATGCGGATCTTGCCGGGCAGCGACACATCTCCCTTGTCCGCCTCCAGCTCGCCGCGCACGGCGGCAAACAGACTGGACTTGCCCGCGCCATTGCGGCCCACCACACCAACGCGGTAGCCGGCATGCAGGGTGAGGTCGACATTGGACAGCAGCAGGCGTTCGCCCCGGCGCAGGGCGAAATTACGAAGGGAAATCATGAATAGGTCCGTTATAACGAAACGGAATGTGCATGTGAGCAGCATTCCTGCGACGCGATTCTAACGGCAACCAATACTGGACTCACCTTCTGCCGCTGCACAAAACGTCAAACCGTTCCGTCCAGCAACGCAGATCGCCACGTGCCACCGGACACCGGTTGAATTGAAAAATGCTTTCAAAAGCAACGATTTAGAGGACGACCCGGATTTGACACGAGGTAAAAATTCCATTAATCCGTAATGGCGCACCGCATCAATACCGACCTGTCACCGGTGTGCCATTTCATTACCGGAGCTGCAATCTGATGAACCGCACGTCCAGTACCCTTGCTCTCGCCATTGCCGCCGCCTTGGCCGCCCCGGCCGGGTCCGCCCTTGCCCAGTCCAGCGCCACCACCCTGGACACCGTGATCGTCACCGGCACCCGCGTGGCCGATCGCACCGTGGCCGAGTCGCAGTCGCCGATCGACATCATCACCCCGGAAGCACTGACCGCGACCGGCACCACCGAGCTGGCCACCGCGCTGGCGCGCGCCCTGCCCTCGCTGAACTTCCCGCGCCCGGCGCTGGTGGACGGCACCAGCGCGATCCGTCCGGCGCAGCTGCGCGGCCTGTCGCCGGACCAGGTGCTGGTGCTGGTCAACGGCAAGCGCCGCCATGCCTCCTCGCTGCTCAACCTCAATGGCTCCATCGGCCGCGGCTCGGCCCCGGTGGATCTGAACACCATCCCGGTGGCGGCCATCGCCCGCGTGGAAGTGCTGCGTGACGGCGCCTCGGCCCAGTACGGTTCCGACGCCATCGCCGGCGTGGTCAACGTGGTGCTCAAGGGTGCCGAGCACGGGGGCAGCCTGGCTGCCAACGTCGGCCAGTATTCGGCCGGTGACGGCAAGCAGCACCAGCTATCCGGCGATACCGGTGTTGCCCTGGGCGAACGCGGCTTCCTGCACGTGGCCGGGCAGCTCAGCCAGCAGGACCTGACCAACCGCGCGCGCCCGTTCGCCGGCACCCCGGGCCCGACCCAGCCGGCGCTCGGCCAGAAGGCCTTCGTGATCGGCGAGCCGGACACCGACTTCTCGGCCATTTCGCTCAACAGCGAAGTGGCGCTGAGCGACAGCATCACCGCCTATGCGTTCAGCGCACTGAGTAACCGCGACATCACCTCGTTCGCGTTCTTCCGCGCACCGGGCAATCCCACCCAGAACATCCCGTCGATCTATCCGGACGGCTTCCTGCCGCAGATCAACAACGTCTCCAAGGACCGCTCGCTGGTGGCCGGTCTGCGCGGTGAAACCGGCAACGGCTGGCGCTGGGATGCGAGCTACAACTACGGCTACAACCACCTCGAGTTCTATACCCGCAACACCCTCAATGCCAGCATCGGCGCCAGCTCGCCGACCTCGTTCTACGACGGTGCGCTGGAAACCACGCAGAACATCGTCAACCTCGATGCCAGCAAGTCGCTGGACTGGGGCTTGGCCTACCCGGTGACGCTGTCGGTGGGCGTGGAAGCGCGCAACGAGAAGTGGAACCAGTCGCCCGGCGTGGAAGGCTCCTACAGCCAGCCCGACCTCGGCAAGCCCGGCGGCGCGCAGGGGTTCGGCGGTTTCGCTCCCAGTGTCTCGGGCCACTACTCGCGTGACAGCTATGCCGCCCACCTCGGCCTGGAAGCCGACCTGACCGAGCGTCTGTCCGCCGGCGCGGCCGCCCGCTACGAGGATTACGACGACTTCGGCAGCCAGCTGTCGGGCAAGCTGTCCGGCCGCTTCGCCTTCACCGACGCGGTGGCACTGCGCGGCACGGTGTCCAGTGGTTTCCGCGCGCCGTCGCTGGCCCAGCAGAATTTCCAGACCATCAGCACCACCTACCTGGCCGGTATTTCCACGCCGTTTGAGATCCGCACCTTCCCGGCCTCCAGCGCGGTGGCCAAGGCCTTCGGTGCCGAAGACCTGAAGCCGGAAGAGTCGCTGTCCTACAGCCTGGGCCTGGTGCTGCAGCCGGTGGACGCGCTGTACGTCACCGTCGATGCCTACCAGATCGACGTGGACGACCGCATCGTGCTGTCCTCCAATCTCACCGGCAACGGCGTGCGCGCCCTGCTCGAAGCCCAGGGCATCTACGGCGTCAACGGCGGCCGCTACTTCACCAACGCCATCGACACCCGTACCCGCGGCGTGGATGTGGTCGGCAGCTACCGCTTCGATCTGGACAGCGGCAGCTTCAACCTGACCACCGGCTACAACTACTCCAAGACCGAGGTGCAGCGCATCGCCCCCAACCCGGCCGCGCTGCAGAGCAACGGTCTGAACCTGGAGCGTATCGATCGCACCGAACGTGGGCGCATTGAGGAAGGCTTCCCGCGCAGCAAGTTCCTCGCCTCCGGCACCTGGAACTTCGCGCACTGGGACTTCTCGCTCGGCGCCACCCGCTATGGCAGCGTCACCACCCGCACCAGCTCGCCGGTCAACGACCAGACCTACGGCGCCAAGTGGGTGGTGGATGCCTCGGCAAGCTACAAGCCCTCGCAGAACTGGACCCTCACCGTGGGCGCGGACAACCTGCTCAACGAGTACCCGGACGAGAACAGCTTCGCCAACTCGACCAACGGCCAGTTCCCGTACAGCAACCTGTCGCCGTTCGGCTTCAACGGTGCCTACGCCTACGGCCGCATCAGCTACAAGTGGTAAGCCGGTACTGGACCTGCTGAAGAAAACCGCCCCGGGAAACCGGGGCGGTTTTTTGTTCTCCCGGCAACCGGGTGGAAACCTTCCTGGCGCATTGCCTGCGTGCGGATACGGCAACGCCGCACCGTCCGCACGCACAGCCGCTCTGGAAGACACAGGTGAAGGCTCCGCCGCCCGGATTACACGCCTCCAGCAGACACACCTGGGCGCATGAAAAAAGGGTGGGCCTTGCGGCCCACCCTTCGTCTTGCATCACAGCAGTTCGATGGATCAGAACTTCTGGGTGTACTTCATATAGATGAAGCGACCGACATCGAAGCCACCGTAGTAGGCGAAGTCGCTGTTCGGTGCCGAGTACTGCAGCGCGCCGCGGTGGTTGAACACGTTGTTCGCACCGATGGCAACGGTGGCATTCCACGGTGCCTTGTAGCTGACCTGCAGGTCGTGGAAGGTGTTGGAACCAGTGCTGCGCAGCGGCTCCCACTCACCGTTGGCATAACGGTCGGCCAGATCACACCAGCCATCAGCCAGGCTGATGCAGCTTTCCTTCATGCCCGAGTAGTAGCGCGCGGTGTAGTTCACACCGAAGTCGCCGTACTCCCAGTTCACGCCGAGGTTCGAACGTACGCGGAAGATGCCCGGTGCACCGACGTTGCCGATGATGATCTTCTCGCCGGCATTGTTCTGGCCGACTTCATCGTACTTGGCGGTGTAGGTGGTCTGCCAATCCAGCGAGATCTGGCCGATGGCCAGTTCCGGCAGGCGGTACTTCACACCCAGGTCGTAGCCTTCGGTTTCCATCTGACCGAGGTTGGTCAGGCCGTAGAACATCTCGGTGATGTGGCCGTCGGCCGCACGCACGACGCCCGCGCAACGGCTGCTGTCACCCAGCACGTAGCAGTCGCGCAGAATGCGGTTGACGCTGTCGGAGATGATCATGTCCTTGATCTGGTAGTTGTACCAGTCAAGCGAGATGTCCAGACCCTGCACCCAGCGCGGGCTCCACACCAGACCGACGGTCTTGCTGGTGGAGGTTTCCGGCTTCAGGTTCGGGTTGGAACCGGAAATGAACTGGTCCGGCGTCTGGCACGGCCAGGTGGTGCACGGCTCCAGGCCCTGACCCAGCTGCACGTAGTCCGGTGCCACACCCGCGGCGGTGCAGGCGGCATTGCCGGCAACACTGCCTGCCACGCCGACCGAGCACGGATCGGTGTACTTCTCGAAGCTGGCACCGACGCCACCGTACATGTTGTCGATCGACGGCGCGCGGAAGCCTTCAGCGTAGGTGCCGCGGACCAGCAGCTCATCCAGCGGACGCCAGGTGATGCCGAACTTGCCGTTCACGGTGTCGCCGAAGTTGCTGTAGTCCGAGTAACGGCCGGCAACGTTGACGGTCAGTTCCTTGGCGAAGGCCATGTCGGCCAGCACCGGGATGTTCAGTTCGAGATAGACCTCGTCCAGCTCGTATTTGCCGTTGGTGGTGCTCTGGCCCAGACCGGTGTATTCGCCCGACTGCATGAACGCGTCCGGCACATAACGGGCTTCTTCCTCACGGTGCTCGACACCGACGGCAAAGCCGAGATCACCCGCCGGCAGGGTCACGATGGAACCGGCCAAGTCAGCGGTGAACGAGGTGGTCTTGGACACACCGGTGGTGGTGAAGGTCGGGAACAGGAATTCCTGCAGATCCTTGTCGGCCAGCGAACCCGGGCCAGCCACGCCGATCGGCAGCAGCGGGTTCCAGGCAAGGCAACCGGCGATCGGGTCATCCTTGGTGCCGCAACGGGCAATGCCGTTGTCGTCGATGAACGACTCGCCCAGCGCCTGACGCGCAGCGATCAGGCTCATGTCGCCGTGATTGCTCTTGATCGACTCGTTGCGGTTGAACAGCGCGCCGACGTTCCAGTCGAACGACTTGCCGGCGAAATCGAAGAAGCCGCTGACCGACGGCGCGAAGCGCAGGGTCTTCAGCTGGCTCTGGGTGGTACGCGGCACTTCGGACAGACGGCGACGGAAGTGGAGCTCTTCGCCGATCGGGTTGAATGCCGAGTCAGCGGACATCGGAGTATCGAACGCCTGCGACTGGTACGGATAGCCGGCGATCTGCTGGTCCGTATTGCGCTCGTTGTACAGGATGTCGGCGTTGAACGAGATGCTGTCGGTGAAATCGTAGGTGCCGTTGATGTAGACCGACTTGCGCTCGATACCGGTCTGCAGGCTCATTTCCTGGTTGGCGTTGGTGTACTCGCCCTGGGTGATCGGGTGGTAATCGGCGATGTTCTTCGGGTCGCCACCTTCGTTCAGGGTGCACCATGCATCGGCGCCGCCCGGACCACACGGACCGAGCCAGCTGCCCTTGTTGGTCAGCGCGCTCCAGTCACCCGGGGTCGAGTTCGGGCCCTTGCCACCGTCGCGCGAGAACCAGCGGTCCTTCGCCATCACCGGGTCCTGCTTGGAGTACTCGGCCGACAGGGTCAGGCTGCCACGCTCACCGGCGGCGCCCATGGTGAAGGAGTACTGCTCCAGGTCGCCATCGCCTTCGCCGTACTGGCCGATGTAGACGTTGGCTTCGGCACCGTCGAAGTTCTTGCGGGTGATCACGTTGACCACGCCGGCAATGGCGTCGGAACCGTAGATGGCCGAGGCGCCGTCCTTCAGGACTTCAATGCGCTCGATGGCCGACATCGGGATCTGGCTCAGATCCTGGTAGCCACCCGAGGTGGCGCCCAGGCGCTTGCCGTTCATCAGCACCAGGGTGCGGTTGGCGCCCAGGTTGCGGATGTCGATGTAGTAACCACCCACGTTCTCGCCCGAAGCCAGCGATTCCGAACGCGAGATGGCCGGCGAACCGGCCGAGGTCATGTTCTGCAGCACGTCGGCAACCGAGGTGAAGCCCTGCTTTTCCAGGTTCTCACGGCTCAGCGTCAGGATCGGCTGCTGGGTCTCCATGTTGGCGCCGCGGATGCGCGAGCCGGTGACTTCCAGACGGTCCAGGGTGGTGGCGCCGGCGGTGGTGTCCTGCGCCGAGGCAAATGCCGGGGTCAGCGCAATGGCGATGCCGGCCGGGAGCAAGCCCAACCGCACAGCGGGAGTACGAAAATTCATCAATCTCTCCGATTACGTTAGTGGTGCGTTAAACACCCCTGAACGTTACGTTTGCGCCGCATCGATTCATTTGCGCGAAGCCACCGGAAACTTTGCCGACTGTGGCGGGAGTATTTCCGCGGCCTCGCGGTAGCGGCTGGCCGAGGTGCCATAGCGGGAACGGAAAGCCCGGGCGAAGCTGCAGCAGTTGTCAAAGCCGCTGGCCGAGGCGACCTCGCCGATCATCATGTCGGTATCGCGCAGCAGCATCGCCGCACGCTCCAGCCGCAGGCGTGCAGCCAATGCCTGCGGACTCTCCTCGTACAGGCTCTGGAAGGTCTTGGACAGGTACCAGCTGGAGAAATTGGTCAGCTCGGCCAGTTCGCTGATACGCACCACCCGGTGGCTGTTGCCTTCCAGGTACATGCGCGCCCGCTGCATGCGCCCGAACACCTGGCGCTTGCGCAGACGTGACCGCCCGGGGCAACGCTGCACGCCGCCGGACAGCTCGCGCTGCAACGAGGCGATGTGCAGCAACAGCGGCCGCAGGTGATGGATGCTGGTGCCCGGGCCCTGCGCCTCACGCCACAGGCGCAGCGCCAGCCGAGCCTCGGCATGGCTCATGCGGCCGCGACCGGTGTAGACACTGCAGTCGGCCAGCGTGCCCAGCAGTCGCAGCGCATCGTTGTCCAGCGCCACACCGATGCAGACGCCATCGCGGCCCGCCTGGATCAGCGGCCGTGATTCTTTTTCGAACGCGATCCACTCGCGCTGGTGCAACCGGAACTTGCCTTCCTTGGATTCCACCCAGGCACTGCCACGCAGCTGTATCCATGCCGTGAACACCGCGCCGGAGGTCTGCAGGCTGCCCAGCCGCGCCACCCCCACGCAGTAGGGACGCCCGTCTTCTTCAAACTGCTTGTCGAACGTAACCGACTGGCCGCGATCGACCCAGGTCATCTGCCGCATGTGACACACCATCTTTTGCCATCAATGGCCGATGGTTTTGCCAACTCTGGCGCGAAGCGTCAGGACGGTGCGGCGATATTGCTCCGAAATATTGCCGAACCCGCTTCCGAAAGAATCACGAAGGCGCTTTCCTCAACCACGGCAACCACTTGGCCACGCCCATCGGTGTCCATGCATGCCGTTGCGGGGCGGGCATCAGGCCGATATCCGAGCTGTCGGTAACTGCCAGAGCGACAAAAGCCGCCTGCCCATCCGGTGCCAGGCTCAAGCCGTTGCCCGAACTGAAACGCCCGGCATCAAGGCACCGGCTGCGCTCCAGGCTCCCCAGGACGGTGAGCTGGCTGAGGCAGTCGCGGCGCATGTGCAGGTAGGCCACGTGGCCATCGCCCGACACCGCCCAGGTACGGTAACGCCAGCGGCTTGGCGCCCGCCCGCTCAGTTCGCGCACGCTGCCCGGTGTCAGCATCGCGTCCACCTGCCACAGGCCGGCATCGGCCAGCCGTGTGTAGAGAACACGCTGGCCGGCACGGTCAAGCCGGGCCTGCGAAACACCCTCCAGCGACCCCCGCCGGCGCCACTGTGCCGGGGAGCGCTCGAACAGGCTCAGCTGCATCCGTTCATCCTCGCCACGCTCCACCACCAGCACGGTGCCGGCCTGCGAACCGTAGATCGCCTGCAACGGTTCGCGCACCGGTACCGGCAGGCGTTTCCAGTAGCCCTGCTCGGGCATCACCTCATAGATGCCGGGTTCGCCGTCGTCATCGCGGCCGGTGACCAGCAGGCTGCGGCCATCGGCCGACCAGTCCATTGGCTGCCGCGCTTCGGGCCGGAATCCTTCGATCACCCGCAGCGAGTCGGGATCCTCCAGCCGCCCCCACCACAACGCGAATACACCCGAGCGGTCGGAGGTGAATGCCAGATGCGCGCCATCGGGCGACACCATCGGCTGTCCGTCGCGTCCGGATGAGGCGAACAGCCGCTGCGGCTTTTCACCGGTATCACCCAGCGGATACCTGACCAGGGCGAACCGCGGCTGGTTGCGCTTGAACGCCAGCTGCGCGCCGTTGCCGGAAACCGTCGGACTTTCCGCATCACCCAGGCCAAGATCGCGCAGCACGCCCGTGTCCACCTCCAGACGATAGAGCCGCGACTCGCTGTCGACCCTGCGGCCGAACACCATCGCATCGGTGCCCAGCCAGCTCCAGCCGCGCATTTCCGCCGCTTCCTCGGTCAAACGCGTGGCATTGCCGCCATCCGCATCCATCACCCACAGGTCACCCACCTGCGGATTGCGTATGAAGCCGATCCGCTTGCCATCGGCCGAATAGCGTGGCGCATAGTCGAAGTCATCGGGCCCCACCGCATAGGACAGTTCCGACCAGCGGCCGGAGTCCAAGTCCAGCATGCGGATGCCACGGCTGGCGTAACGGCCGGTCATCGAGCCGAAGATCAGGCGACGCCCATCCGGCGACCAGTCGAAGCTGAGCATCTCGGTGCCGTCACAGCCGGCCACCCGACGCGCGCCGCCACCGGTGGCGGCCACCAGCAGAACGTCGCACCGCCCTTCCGGCAGGAAACGGGCGAAGGCGATTTCGCGCCCATCCGGCGACCAGGCCGGGAAGCGGTCGGACGCGTCGGCGGGTGGTTCAAGCAGCTGTACCGCCGTGGTGGCACCGGTACTTTGCACCCACAGGCTCGACAGCCCCGCGTTCTCACGCGCAAAGACCACCAGCGATGCATCCGGCGACAACGCGGGAGAGGCCTCGAAGTCGGCGCTGGAGGTGATCAGCCGATACGGGCGCTCGGGACTGCCCACCACCCGGGTGCCGCTGCTGCTCAGTACGTTCGTGTCAGCCGCTTCCTGGCGCATCCACAGCAACCCGAACATGATCAGGGAACTGGCCAGCAACACCACTCCCACGGCGATCAGCAGGTAGCGCCGCACGCGGCGGCGTGCCGTACGCAGCGGCTTGTCCCTATCCGCAGCCGGTGTGCTGTCCGGCGCAGAGGAACCTGCTGCTACCGCACCAGCACTTTCATCAACCGCCACGTCCTGCCACGACACCGGCACCAGCAGGCGATAGCCGGTCCGGGCGATGGTCTCGATGTAGGCCGCGCCATCACTGCCGCTCTCGCTGCAGGTGAAGGCCTTGCGCAGCTGCGTGACCGCCTGGGTGAGCACGTCGTTGGTCGGCATGGTGTCCGGCCAGACTTCGGCAAACAGCTCGTCGCGGGTGACAACCTGCCCGGCGTTGCGCGCCAGCACCAGCAACACCGCCACGCTCTTGGGTGTCAGCCGCCGCACGCGGCGCACGCCCGGAAGATGCACCTCACGCGAGGACACCACTACAAGACAGTCGCCGATCAGCAGCCGGTCGGCTGCCTGTTTTTCAATGTTGGAAGTTTCCATGCCACTCAGGGAAAAAATCGCTGGTGGGCACACTCCCGTGCCCGCCCCCTGGAAGCGACGCAACCAGTGAACCGCCAAATTCCGCAAACGGCGTCAACGTGAAAAGCAAAAGTATCTGACCGGACGGATATTAGCCTATGGCCGGTTCCCTGCGTATGCGCGCGGGACGACATCAGGCTCTCTCTCGCCGATGAATTCACATAATCCGCTTCAATATTCGCGCCTCCGGGCGCGATATTTTTATCTGGCGTTCATTCTTCCGGCTTTGTGAATCGCCAGTCCCACCAGCCTGGAAACCACCAGTGCCACATACATGACGCCGGCAAACTGCTCCAGCATGACCAGCGCACGCGCCTGTGGATGTACCGGCACCACGTCACTCAGTCCCACCCCTGAGAGAAGACTGAAGCTCAGATAAAGCAGTTCGGTCCAACTACGCAATTCGCCCACGCTGTTGGCCGTGAAGCTGCCCGGCAACCAGTACTGGCAGACCGAATACGCGAATGCGAATGCCCACGCCAGCAAGGTGAAGGTGGCGCCGGCGGCGAACAGCTCGTCACGGGTGACCTTGTGATCCTGCAGCATGTAGGCGATCAGGCTGCAGGTCGTATAGAAATAGAGCAGGCATTCGAACACCTGCGCCACCATCATCAGGTTGTGCCGCTCCAGCAATACGCCGGCGACCGAGAAGACCACCGCCGGCAGCGCCAGCAGCAAGGCCATCCAGATCGCCAGCGGACTGCGCCGCACCACCCACACCGCCAGCCCCAGCACCGCCATGCCGAACACGCCGAATACGACGCGGCCAGCCGGCATGTTTTCCATCGACGGGTACAGCAGCACGCCCAGCAACTGCACCGCCAGCAGCCATGCCGACGGGTGCCGGCGTGCCAGCACGATCCATTTCAGCCGGGCACGCACCACTGCTTCCGGTGCTCCGGTGTCAGAACGGGGCGCCTGCTTCACGCGCTTGCGCCTCAGTGGGTGGCCGCCACCCGGTGGGGATAGGCGGCGAATATCGCCGCGACCGCGGCATCAATCTGTTCACCGCGCTGCTGCGCGTCGGCACGGCCGACGGTGCCGACCGCGATGCCTTCCCAGACCAGCTGCTTCCGCCGCGCATCCACCAGGTCCACATTGAGCGTGCCTTCGGTGTACTGGCGCACATCGGTGCGGTCACGCCAGTACGGCACCGCAACGTAACCGCGGGCGCGGTAGCTGTAGTAATAGTCGTAGTCCACTTCCGGCATCGTGGTGACGCGGGTCTTGTCCTGCAGGTAGGCATTGAGATTCACCCACAGGTCCGGATCAGCCTCGTCGAACACGTAACCGCGGGCTTCCATCTGCGCGCGTACCGCCGCACGGATACGGTTGCTGGTGATGGTGGTGTAACCGTTCTGCTCCAGTGCCAACGGTGTGTAGAACGCGAAGCTGCGATAGCGCGAGAAGTCGGCGCCCGGATCGCTCTGGCTGGCAACCCTCGGCCCGCTGGCGCAAGCCGCCAACGCCAGCAGGGAGGACAGTGCGACCAGGCGGAGTACGGATCGGAATTGCATGGCGGTTCTCCCATCGAGGACGGATCAAACGCTAACACGCGCCGGCGTTGCCATGGGTCATGACACTGCCGGCGCGCCCATCCATGGATCGGCGGCCGGGGGCAGCACGCGACATGTCCCCTGCCCCGGCTGTTACCCGGCGCTGTAGACCTCGGCTCCCTGCGCACGGAACTCCTTCGATTTTTCAGCCATGCCCGCTTCCACTGCGGCTGCAGCGTCCACGCCCTGCGCGGCGGCATGGTCGCGCACGTCCTGGGTGATTTTCATCGAGCAGAAATGCGGGCCGCACATCGAGCAGAAGTGGGCCAGCTTGTGCGCGTCCTTCGGCAACGTTTCGTCATGGAATTCCCGGGCCTTCTCCGGGTCCAGGCCGAGGTTGAACTGGTCCTCCCAGCGGAACTCGAAACGCGCCTTGCTCAGCGCGTTGTCACGCACCTGCGCACCGGGATGGCCCTTGGCCAGGTCGGCCGCATGTGCGGCGATCTTGTAGGCCATGATGCCGTCGCACACGTCCTGCCGGTTGGGCAGGCCCAGATGCTCCTTCGGCGTGACGTAGCAGAGCATCGCCGTGCCGTACCAGCCGATCATCGCCGCACCGATGGCGCTGGTGATGTGGTCGTAGCCGGGAGCGATATCGGTAGTCAGCGGCCCCAGCGTGTAGAACGGCGCTTCGCCGCATTCGGCCAGCTGCTTGTCCATGTTCTGCTTGATCAGCTGCATCGGCACATGGCCGGGGCCTTCGATGATGGTCTGCACATCGTGCTTCCATGCGACTTTGGTCAACTCGCCCAGTGCTTCCAGCTCGCCGAACTGGGCCGCGTCGTTGGCATCGGCAATGCAGCCCGGGCGCAGGCCGTCCCCGAGGCTGAAGGACACGTCATAGGCCTTCATGATGTCGCAGATGTCTTCGAAGTGCGTGTAGAGGAAGTTCTCCCTGTGATGCGCCAGGCACCACTTGGCCATGATCGAGCCGCCACGCGAGACGATGCCGGTGACGCGCTTTGCAGTGAGCGGCACATGCCGCAGCAGCACGCCGGCATGGATGGTGAAGTAGTCCACACCCTGCTCGGCCTGTTCGATCAGGGTGTCGCGGAAGATCTCCCAGGTCAGCTCCTCGGCGCGGCCATCCACCTTCTCCAGCGCCTGGTAGATCGGCACGGTGCCGATCGGCACCGGCGAGTTGCGGATGATCCACTCGCGGGTTTCATGGATGTGCTTGCCGGTGGACAGGTCCATCACCGTGTCCGCGCCCCAGCGGATCGCCCACACCAGCTTTTCCACTTCCTCGGCAATGCCCGAGGACACCGCCGAGTTGCCGATGTTGGCGTTGATCTTGGTCAGGAAGTTGCGACCGATGATCATCGGCTCGCTTTCCGGATGGTTGATGTTGTTGGGCAGCACCGCACGGCCGCGGGCGATTTCATCGCGCACGAATTCCGGGGTGATAATGTTCTGGATGCTGGCGCCGAAACTCTGCCCCGGGTGCTGTGCCAGCAGGCCGGCATCACGCACCGCTTCCAGCCGCTGGTTCTCGCGGATGGCGACGAACTCCATCTCCGGAGTGATGATGCCGCGCCGCGCATAGTGCATCTGCGTGACATTGGCGCTCCCATGCGCGCGACGCGGCAGCACGCGATTGGGGAATCGCACCGCATCGAGTTTTGCATTGGTTTCGCGCTCACGCCCGAACTGCGAACTCAGGCCCGACAACGTCCCGGTGTCCCCACGCTCGGCGATCCAGGCCGCGCGCAGCGGTGCCAGACCGGCAGCCAGATCGATGCGCGCCTGCGGATCGGTGTACGGGCCGGAAGTGTCGTACACGGTGACCGGCGGATTTTCCTCGCCACCGAACAGGGTGGGCGTGCGTGTCTGCACGATCTCGCGCATCGGCACCTGCAGGTCGGCACGCGAGCCGGACACGAAGATCTTGCGCGAGCCGGGAATCGGCTGGGTCACGGATCCGGAGAGTTGCTGGGCCTGCTGTTGCAGGCTGGGCTGGGCGTTCATCGGCATTCGTCCTGGTCAATCCGCACCGGGGTGCGAGGCCATGCGAGGGATTCGCATGGTGGAACGAAGCGAAGGCGCACGCCGCCCGACATGGCCCATGAGGCACCTGCACTGGCGGCACACGAAGCTTCCCTACGCCGGTATCAGCCGGATCAGGTTCGAAGGGACTGTCTCAACCGCGGCCCGCTGGCCTTGGTACCCCCGCTTCGGCCGGGATTAGAGCACAAAGCCATCGCACGCTGCACCGCGCGCATCATCACGATGGGCTGGAGTCCGGCAACGCAAGCGACATTCCCGGACGCGGCAGAAGACGGCATGCGGCGCAGCCGTCCCCGCTCAGTAGCCGGCCGCCTGACCGTCCTTGCGGCTTTCCGAGGCGCCGTAGTACACGCCGGTTTCCGGGTCGCGCATGATCGCCTGGTAGCCGCCGTACGGGCCGTCGGCGAACACCACGCGGTGGCCCTTGCGCATCAGCGCGCGGATGGTTTCGTAGGGGAAGCCGGTTTCCAGATTGACCTCGCCACCCTCGCGCATCGCCACCCCCTGCGCGGTAGGTTCGGTCGAGCCTTCGTGCTGGATGCGCGGCGCGTCACCGGCTTCCTGCAGGTTCATGCCGAAATCGACCAGGTTCATCACGATCTGCGCATGGCCCTGCGGCTGCATCGCCCCACCCATCACGCCGAAGCTGGCGAACGGCTTGCCATCTTTGGTGATGAAGGCCGGGATGATGGTCTGGAACGGCCGCTTGCCCGGCGCGTAGCCATTCGGGTGATCCTTCTGCAGCACGAACATCTCGCCGCGGTCCTGCAGGATGAAGCCCAGCCCCGGCGGCGCCATGCCGCTGCCCATGCCGCGGTAGTTGGACTGGATCAGCGACACCATCATGCCGTCGGCATCGGCCACGGTCATGTAGATGGTGTCCCCCTCCTCCAGCTGTTTCGGCGTGCCCGGCTGGGCTTCCTTCAAGGCCTTGTCCATCGAGATCAGCGCGCGCCGCTGCGCCGCGTAGTCCTTGGACACCAGCCGCTGCACGGGTGGCGGTGAAAACGCCGGATCGGCATAGAAGCGGGCGCGGTCGGCGAAGGCCAGCTTCTTGGCTTCGACGAACAGATGCACATGCTCGGCCGAGCCGAACGGGATCTTCGAAAAGTCGTAGCCTTCCAGGATGTTGAGGATCTGCAGCGCGGCGATGCCCTGGCTGTTGGGCGGCAGCTCCCACACATCAAAGCCGCGGTAGTTGCTGCTGACCGGCTCGACCCATTCGCCCTGATGGCCGGCCATGTCCTCGTAGCTGAGGAAACCGCCGTTGGCCTTGAAAAAATCGCCGATGGTGCGGGCGATCTCGCCCTTGTAGAACGCATCACGGCCGCCGTCGGCAATCTTCTGCAGGGTGTCGGCCAGATTCGGATTGCGCCACATCTCGCCCTTGCGTGGGGCGCGGCCATCGATGGTGAACTGCTCGGTGAAGCCGGGATACTGCGACAGCTTCGGCACCGAGCGGTCCCAGTAGTAGGCGATCACCTCGGCCACCGGGTGGCCGTCGCGTGCATAGCCGATGGCCGGGGCCAGATTGTCGGCCATCGGTTTGCGGCCGAAGCGCTGGTGCAGTGCGAACCAGCCATCCACCGCACCGGGTACCGATACCGGCAGCGGTCCGGTGGCCGGGGTCTCCTTCAGTCCGCGGCGCTGGAACTCGGCCAGCGTCAGCGAGCGCGGCGAGCGCCCGGAGCCGTTGTAGCCGTACAGCTTCTGCGTCTTCGGATCCCAGACGATAGCGAACAGGTCGCCGCCGATACCGTTGCCGGTCGGCTCCATCAGCCCGAGGGCGGCGTTGACGGCAATGGCCGCGTCCACCGCCGAACCGCCGGACTTCATCACCTCCAGCGCGATCTGCGTGGCCAACGGCTGCGAGGTGGCGGCCATCGCATGTGGCGCGATCACCTCCGAGCGCGTGGCAAAGCCCGGGCCGGTGATGCGGTCGGCGGCCAGTGCCGGGAAGGTGGCAAGGCCGCAAAGGCAGAACAGCGACAACAGACGTGACATGGCGCACCCCATGGAAAAGACCGGCATCACGATAGCCCGATTCGGCGCTCCTGCGCCGCGTCTTACGCCGCTCTTACGTCACCGGCCTATCTAGTTGGCGCGAACACACGGCCGGTCGCCTTCCTCGTCGGATCGAACCGCCATCTCGCTTCAACCACAAGGGGCTTTTTGCAATGAAATTACGATCCAAGCGCCAGCAAGGCGGTTTCACCCTCGTCGAAATGGCCGTCGTACTGGTCATCATCGGCGTCATCATCGGCGCGGTCATGATCGGCCGTGATGTGCAGCGCAACGCCGAATACACCCGCATCAAGCAGAAGTTCGTCGACCAGTGGGTGGTGAGCTACAACAGCTACCACCAGCGTTTCGGTGCACCGGTCGGCGACAACCAGGCCGCACCGCGCCTGATGGTCGGCGGCCGCGACTACGACATCGACATGACCGCCAATACCGCCAGCAAGGGCGCGGTCTGCAACGTGGCGGCTCCCCGCAACACCACCCCGGCGGTGACGCTGGTGCCGACCGATGGCGCCAAGCTGCGCGACTTCATGCGCGGCGCCGGCATCAGCCTGGCACCGGGTCGTGGTGAGGGTTTTGAAGACCGCTTCGCCTACCTGGACACCAACGGCAACCCGCAGGAAATCCAGATCTGTTTCCAGTGGAACCCGCCGGGCACCGGCTCGGGCTCGGGCAACGTCATGGTCATTTCCGGCCTGACCCCGGACCTGGCGCGCTCGCTGGACCAGATGATCGACGGCAAGCCCGATCCGCAGGGTGGCGCGTTCCGCCAGGCCGGCATCACCGCACGTGCGGCCTCGGACAACGCCGACACGATCAGCGTGGAATGGGCCGGCAACAACACCGACCAGAGCACCGGCTCGACCACGTCCACCGCACAGGGTGGTGGTGACGACACGATCCAGGTGATGACGATGGTCGCCCACTACAAGATGAACCAGTAACCACTATGGCCACCGCCTCTCTGTTGGGCCGGCTGCGCCGGTCACGCCGTCTATCACTGCTGCTGTTCGCGGGCTCGCTCATCGCCCTCGTCATCGCCGCGACGTGGTTCATCGCCGCACGCACGGGCCTTGCCAGGTCCTACGACCAGCTCAGCAACCGCAATCAGCTGCTTGCCCAGGCGCAGATGGCCCAACAGGAGGCGCAACTGAAAGTGGAAAACGCGCGTTCCGCGCAACAGGTCATGGACCGCCTGTCCGCCCTCGGGCTGCAACCCGAGGGCTGGGGCGAACGCATGATCAACCTGCGCTCCACCCAGCTGTCGCGTGACGAATCCGCCGCCCTGCTGGCCGGCATCGCCGCCGGGCCGGACCGCCTGTTCGGCGCTGAAGCCTTCGAGCTGTCGGTCACCAATCCTGCCGAGGGCCTGTTCCACCTGCCCGTACTCGTGGATGAACGGATACCGGCCCCCCTGCAGGTGACCTTGCGCGGCAGCCTGCTGTTCCGCACCGGTCCGGCCGACGACAACGGCATCGCCAGCACCAGCACCACGGGAGCCAGCCAGCCATGAGCATGCAGAGCATCATCCAACTGGCCGGACGCTGGATCGTCTTCGACAACGACACGGTCACCCTCTCCACGACACGTCCGCGCGTGGAACAGCCGGCATGGCTGTTCTGCGAGTTCGAAGGCGGTGTCAGCAGCGTGGTTTCGCTGGAAGGCAGCCCCGCACACGCGGTGGCGCTGATCGAAAAACGGCTGCGCGCCGACGGCATGATCGACGGCGACGGCAAGATCCTCATCCACAAGAGCCGCACCATGGGTGCCGGCTACCAGAGCCTGTTCACCGCCGTACCGCTGGATGTCTGGCAACAGACCTTCGCCTGGGCCGAGGCGCAGCCCGACCACTGCCTGCTGGTGCCGATCACCTCGCTGATGTGGAACGCGATCAAGTCCGGCGAGGGCCTGATTGTCCAGAATGGACGGCAGTTCTCGGTGCTGGCGCTGCGCAAGCACGACATCATCCACCGCACGTCGATGGCGTACAGCGAAGACGCCACGGACCTGGCCATGACCGTTGGCGCCCTCGCCGGCCAGGTAGCCGACGACCTGGCACGCAACAACGAGGATGGCAGCGAGACCATGGTGTTCCAGTGGTGTCCGCTGCTGATGCCACAACCACTGCCGGGCGAATCCACGAGCAGCGAGACGCTGGCCGAGATATTTTCAGCCAACACCGGCTGCCAGGTACGCCAGGTACCGACCCGCACCTACAAGGACAACGACGGCGGCACCTGGCTGTCGGCCATCGAGTGGGTGCGTTCCCGGAGCTCCACCCGCATCGCCGTCAATCCGCTGCCGAGCCGTGCCGCCCATCTTGCCGAATGGGCGCTGCCGCTGGCCTCCTGCGCCTCGCTGGTGTTTGCCATCGCACTGGGCGCACTGGGTGCACGCTGGGCGCTGGCCGCAGGTGAAGCCGACGACCGTGCCGCGCTGATCAACCAGCAGATCGTCCAACTCGAACAGCAGACCCAGGCATTGGCTGGCGATGTGCGCCTGCCGCAGGGTTTCGATGCGGCACTGGGGTTCATCGAGAAAGCCAAGGGCCTGTCCACCGGCATGGACCCGGTATCCGGGCTGCAGCTGATCCAGGAAGCCGCACAGGATGAGGTGCGGATCCTGCGGCTGCGTGTGGAACAGCCGGCCGATGCGGCCGGCCAGGCTGCGACCAATCCCCCCGCCGACAGCCGCACCCTGCGTGTGGACGGCATGGTCGATATCGATCGCGGCACCCCCGGCATGCAGGTGGCGCACTTCGTCGAACGCCTGCGCCGGCAGGGATTCAACCCGGTACCGCTGGACCCGCAATCGGGGGGCGGCACCCGCACCAGCAATGGCGGCATTTTCTCCTACCTGTTGAGCAGAACCCCTTCATCCGCCGTGGAGCCGACCCCGTGAAGAAGAAATACATCGCGATGGTCGCCCTCGCCGGCTGGATCGGCGTCACGGCCTGGCTGGCCTCGATGGTCATCGTCAAACCCGCCGTGCTGTTCCTCGGCAACAACCTCGACGAAAGCGCCGAGGCCGCCCAGCTGCGGGCCGCGGTACAGCGCAACAAGGCCGTGCTTGAGGTCGCGGGCAAACTGCGCGCCCCGGCGCCGGCAACAACCGGTGCCGACCTGATCGCCCTTCCCCGCCAGACGCCAAGCTCACCGGTGTTGGAAGGCGAGATGGACACGCTTGGGAACAACGATAGCGAGCCTGCCAGCCCCACACGCCTGTCACTGATCATCCGCGCCCGGGGCGTGACCAGCGCGATTGTCGACGGCAACCGCGTCCAGGTCGGCAGCCGGCTGCCCAGCGGCGGCCGGGTGGCTGCCATCGGCGACACATGGCTGCGCCTGCGCCACGTGGACGGTTCGCTACAGACATTGAAGCTGCCCGGTATTGCCGGCGGTGCGTCGGCAGGAGCCCGGCAGTGACACGCACGTACAAAGTCCTCATCGGACTGGCGCTGGCCGCTGTGCTGCTGGCCGGTGGACTGACACTGCTGAAAAAATCACCCGGGCAAAGCACTGCATCTGCAGCGCCGGCAGTTGTGCAGGCACCGGCCGGCTCACAGCCGCCGGAATCCGTGCGCAGCGACATGGCAGGCGAGCCGGCACCGTGGGAATCGGCGCAGGAGGATGCGACCTCCACATCGGCACGCACGTCGGCATCCCTCCCGGCTGCCAGTCTGCCAAAGGCGCATGCCGCGCTTTCCATCGCCCAGATGGACCAGCAGATCGCGATGCAGGAAGCGCAAGCCACCGCCATCCTGCAGCAGCTGGATCTGGCGGAGGCGCAGGGGACCTTGCCACCGGACCTGAATCCGGAGGCGGTACGTACCAACCTCAAGGTCGCGCTGAAGGCACAGAAGCTGGGGCGTGAGCTGATCGCCTTGACCCAGCAACCCGGCACACCGGAGCGCCAGCGGCGCATCGCCCAGATCACGGCCGAGATGACCGCCCTGCAGCACGAATTGCGCAAGGACGTGATGGTTGCCGCGGGTGCAGGTGAGAAACGATGACGTGCCGGCGGCTGCAAGGGGGATTCAACCTGGTCGAACTGTCGGTGGTGCTGGTCATCCTGGCGCTGCTCAGCGGCGCCGGCAGCCGTACCTACGAGCTGGTTTCGCAAGCGCGCGCACAGACGGCCAACAGTTCCCGGTTGATCGAGGCCAACCAGGCGATCCGCAGCTATGTCGCGCGGCACAAGCGGCTGCCCTGCCCGGACAGCCGCAGCAACGCGCAGATCGCCGCCGGTACGCCGCTGCCGGCTGCCTGTCCGGTCGCCTTGACCAGAGGCTGGTTCCCCTACCACGCCGTGGGCATGGAAATGCCGCGCGAAGGCATGCGCTTGTTCTATGGAGTGCAGCGCACCACCGCCGCCGACCTTGTCCAGCCGAAGGAAATCGTTTCCGGAGAGTTCGCCAGCCTGGATGGTGCCAGCGCGCTGATCGAGTCACTGAAACTGCTCGCCAAGGCGTCGCCCAGCACCGCACTTCCCTATTACAAGCATCCGGCACCGCTCGCACCGGACAGCTCGGCGACCGCGGTCATCGATTGCGGGACGGCGGGGGAAACCATCAACCCGGCCTACGTGATCATCGCCCCGGCAAAGGACCTGGACCGCATCGGCACGATCCATCCGGAGTTCGACGATGAGAACAGCCGCTTCGTCTCCCAGCAAGGCAGCACGTTGTGCTTCGCCCACCCCAATCGCCCCTCCAGCTTCCGCTATGACGACCTCGTCGTTGTGGAAAGCCCCATCGCGCTGCTCGGCTGGCTGACCCGCCTCGAGCGTTGAACTTCTATCAACCGTTTTCCGGGAACACGATCATGACCAGCCATCTCCGCACCGCCCGTCGTCCACAGCAGCACCGCCCCCTGCCCCGCCTGCTGACCGGCGCCATCGGCACGCTGCTGCTGGCCGGCTGCGTCAATATGCCGCCGCGCAGCATCCAGGATCTGCCGGAAGTCGAGCACAAGGCGCTCGAACGTACCGGTGATGCGATCCGCGACGAGTCGGCAAAGCTGTTCGGCGCGCAGGACCGTCGCCAGCAGGCACTGGAGCAACACGCCCCCACCACCACGATCACCACACCGCTGGCCCCGGCCTACGACCCGCTGGAGCACAGCGTGGTCAGCATCAGCATGTATGACGCCGATGTCGGCCAACTGCTGTGGGCGCTGGCCGGCGAATTGAAGATGAACCTGATCGTCGATCCGCGCGTGCTGGAGCAGAAACAGCGTTCGAACCTGCATCTGTCCAACGTCTCCGCGCGCGAGGTGTTCAACCACATTCTCGATGCGTTCGACCTGCATGGGGAAACGCGCAATGGAACCCTGGTGGTCAACCAGACCCATGAGCGCATCTTCAACGTCGACATGCTCAACTCGGTCACCTCGCTGGACCTCTCCGCCGGCGGTGACGTGTTCGGCGCGGGCATGTCCGGCGAAGGCGGCGGGCAGTCGCTGCGCGGCACCCTGACCATGAACGGCAGCATGGGCAAGGAGAGCGATCCCTACAAGCAGCTGGCTGCGGCACTGGACATCATTCTGGATGCGGAAAAAGCCAAGCAGGCCTCGGCACCGGTCACCGATCCCAACCAGCCCCGGCCGGCAGCGGCCGCCAGCTACAACCTGGATCCAGGCGTCGGCACGCTGTTCGTACGGGCACGCCCCTCGCAGATGCGCGCGGTCGAGGAGCTGATCGAGCACAACAAGAAGAAGCTGCGCCGCCAGGTGCTGGTCGAGGCACAGATCCTGGATGTGTCATTGAACGATGACAGCAACTTCGGTGTCGACTGGAACCTGTTGCGTGACCGCGTGGCCGGCATCTATGGCGACACGGTGGCCACCATCCTGCCGCAAGCCGACAGCACGCTGGCCTACGACGGCCTGACCCGCCTGAACGCACAGGCGCGCACGATCATGTTCCCCAACCAGACCCTGGGCAGCAACCTGGGCCGCTCGATGGGGCTGAGCTATGCCAGCGACACGTTCTCCGCCGCGGTGAACGTGCTGCGCGGCTTCGGCAACGTCAAGGTACTGTCCAATCCGAGCGTGCGCGTACGCAACGGCAGCCCGGCCTACCTGAGCGTCGGCACCAGCATCCGTTACGTCACCAAGTCCACCACCAACTTCTCCAATGCCGGTGGTGGTGGTGCCTTCAACCAGTCATCGGACATCCAGACCGACTCGCTGTTCTCGGGTGTGGTGATCGGCGTGGCGCCGATGATCCACGACAACGGCAACGTCGAGCTTCTGGTGCATCCGATGCAGACCGAGGTCGATACCAGCAGCCTGCAACTGCGCGAGTTCCCCAATGGCAACGCGGTGACCCTGCCGCAAGTCAACGTCAAGGGCATCACCACCACGCTCAATATGCGCGATGGCGACACCGTGATGCTGGGTGGCCTCATCGACCAGAACTCCGGCCTGAATGACAAGGGCATTCCCGGCCTGTCCGATGTGCCGGTATTCGGCCGGATGTTCGGCTCACGTGCCAAGCGCCACACCACCCGCGAGCTGGTGCTGGTGCTGAGGGTCAAAGTGCTGTGAGCATGATCTACGACGCCCTCAGGCACGCGCAGGCCGACTCGACGCCCGCGTCGAACGTCGTTGGTCCGGTCGCGGCCGTCGGCGTTGCCCGGCGGTCGCGCACGCGCTCAGCCTGGATCGTTTCCGGTCTGGGGGGCGCGGCCTTCGCGGGCATCGTGGTGCTTGCGCTGGCCCAGCTCAACAACACGCCCGCAACGATGGCGGAGACGCAAGCGGACGCAGTCGACATCCTGCCAGCGCCAGCAACGGCTGCCGACAACGCGGTGGCGGCAACTACTGCCGTTGTTCCGGTGGATGCGGCAACAGACCACGCCGCACCACCGCCGCTGCCCGCGCCACTGCCCGCGTTCGCAACAGTCCCAGCCCGCCCTGTCACGCCGTTGTCACCCCCCGATCCCACGACGGCCATCGCCCGGGCAACGGTATCGGCAACCACCCCATCCGCCCCGGTTGCGCCGGCCGCAGGTGAGGAGCTGACCGATATACAAAGCGCGCATCTGCAGATCAACGTGACCCGTGCCGCGGCGACCTCTCCCGCCCCTCTGCATGACGTGGGCGAGCAGCTGGCAGCACTGGACAGCGCACTGGCCGCCAATGATGTCGAGGCCATCCCGCAACTGCTGGCCACTTTGAGCCGGCAGTTGCCCGGCAACAGCCTGACCCTGCTGCGTGCCCGGGCGTGGGCCGCGCATTCGCAAGGCGACGGCGATACCGCTGAAACGCACTACCGCACGATCCTGCGACGCGTTCCCAACGACGAACAGGCCGGGGTCAACCTGGCGTTGCTGGAAGCGGCGCGCGGCGACAGCGATGCCGCGCAGGCGCGACTGCGCCGCCTGGCATCACACAACGGCAACTCGCCGTTGATCGCGCGCGCCATGGACCAGCTCTCCGGGACCGGCCGCCCATGAACACGGAAATGACCGCCCATCTGCAGCGGCTGGGTCTGTCCCGCTCGCCGTTTCCACCCACGCCCGACAGCACCGGCTATTTTTCCTCGCCGCAGCTGGAGCGCGACCAGGTCGAGATCGGCCACCGTCTGCGCACGCGCGCCGGAATCGTGTTGTTGACCGGCGAGATAGGTACCGGCAAGACCACCTTCCTGCGCCGGCTCATCAAGGATCTCGAGCAGGACGGAACCACCGTCTCGCTGGTGTTCAACACATTCCTGCAGGGGCCGGACCTGCTGGCCGCGGTGCTGCGCGACTTCGGCCTCGCCCCCAGTGGCACCCCGGCCGAAGACATCCAGAGCCTGAACCGGTTCCTGGTACAGCGCTGGCAGCAGCAGGTGACCTGCGTGCTGATCATCGACGATGCGCAGAACCTGGATATCGCCTCGCTGGAGCTGTTGCGGCTGCTCACCTGCCTGGAGTCCGAGCAGGAGAAGCTGCTGCAGATCGTCCTTGCCGGGCAGCCGGAACTGCTGACCCTGCTGGCCCGTCCCGAGATCCGCCAGCTGACCAGCCGCATCACCACCCATGTACAGCTGCAAGGCCTGGATGCCGCCGCCATCGGCCAGTACGTCCGCTTCCGCCTGTCAGCAGCCGGTGCCGGCGACAGCATCGTGATCGACGACGATGCCGCGCGCGTGCTGCATGCCTACAGCGCCGGCAACCAGCGCCGCATCCACCTGATCATGGACCGCTGTCTGTATGGCCTGTACGGCCAGCAGACGCCACGACGCATCGGCGCGGCGCTGGTACACACCGCTGCGGCCGAATCGGGGGTCAGGTCGCCTGCGCCGCGGCGACTGCCACCGCGCATGGCCATCGCCGCCTCGCTCGGACTGGCCGTGGCCAGTGGCCTGACCTGGGCAGTGATCAGCGCGCTTCCCGACAGTCACGCCTCGCGCCCGGCAACACCCGCACAGGTGTTGCCTGCGACCTCCGGCACGACCTTGCCCGCGCGGGATCCGGCCTGCGACGGCAACCGTGCGGCTGACACGGTCACCTACGCGATCCCGGCCACCACCGCACAGCCCCCCAGCATTCCGCAGAGCTGCATCCACCGCGACGGTGATTACTGGCAGGTGAGCTGGCAGCCGGTCGCCGGGCGTGCCTCCACCGCCGACGCCCCGGTTCTGGCCCTGCAGCAGGCGTTGCAGAAGGTCGGCCAGTACGACGGCCGGCCCGATGGCGTACTCGGCCCGCTGACCCGACGCGCCATCGCCCGTTTGCAACATGCCCACGGGCTGCCCGTCACCGCACAGGTCGATGCCCTTACCGAGCACCTGATCAGCACCCTGCCTCCTTTCACCACCGCCTCCACGAACACCACGGATGTCCACTCCCATGACCGCTGACACACGCATTCCCTCGGCGACCGCAAACAACACGCAAGGGCTGGTGAGCCTGGAGCAGGCCAAGCTGGGCGTGCTGCTCAACGAACAGGGGTTGCTGGACCCGATCCAGCTGCATTACGCGCGGCAGAAAAACCTGGTCGAACAGACCAGCTTCGGTCGTCTGCTGATCCGCCACGGTCTTGCCAACGAATCGGACATCGTCCGCACCCACGCCGAAATGCAGGGCATCGACTTCGCGCCGGTGGAGACGCTGCCGATCCCCGATCCACGCATCCTGGCGATGTTCAACCGCGAGCTGTGCCAGATGCGGCAGTTCCTGCCGCTGCGCCGCAACGAGGACATGCTGGAAGTGCTGCTCGGCGATGCCGACCAGGCCGCGGTGGCGCAGCTGGTCCTGCAGCGCTCCGGGCTGCGCTGCCACTTCATCCAGGGCGAGTACGGCAAGGTCGCGCGACTGATCCGCCAGACCTACTACTTCGCGCAGAACCCGATCGAAACGCTGCTGGAAAAGGAAATCCGCCGCCTGGCGGTCGACAACGACCACGCCTACAGCCCGGAGAAGCTGCTCGACTATCTGCTCCACCTTGCCGTGCGCGAGCGCACCACCGATATCCATATCGCCCCGTCCGAGCACAGCCTGCACGTGCTGTTCCGCGTCGACGGCGTGTTGCGGCCGATGTGGGCCATGCCCAATTCGCTGGCCCGCCTGCTCGGTTACATCAAGCTCTCCGCGGAGATGGATATCTCCGAGCAGCGCCGCCCGCAGGACGGCAGCTTCCGCGCCACGGTGCTTGATTCACCGCTCACGGTGCGTGTTTCCACCCTGATCACCGATTCCGGCGAGCGTATGGTGATGCGCCTGCTGCCCGAGCAGAGCGATCTGGCCGGGCTCGAGGAAATGGGCTTCTTTCCGGAAGATGTCACCCTGCTGGAACGCCTGTTCGCCAAACCCGCCGGGCTGATCCTGATCACCGGCCCCACCGGCTCGGGCAAGAGCTCCTCGCTGCATGCCGCCCTGCGCATGCAGTCCCTGATCGAACGCAACGTGCTCACGGTTGAAGACCCGATCGAGTACCGCGTGCCCGGCGCCGGTCAGACCGAAGTCAACCGCCGTGCCGGTTACGAATTCGGCTCGGCCCTGCGCCACTTCCTGCGCCATGACCCGGATGTCATCCTGCTGGGCGAAATGCGCGATGCCGAAACCGCCCAGGCGGCGGTCGAGGCCGCTGCCACCGGTCATCTGGTGCTGTCCACCCTGCACGTCACCACGGTATTTGGTGTGGTGCCGCGCCTGCGTCCGCTGGGTCTGGAAGCCCAGGTGATCGCCGACAACCTGCTGGCAGTGGTCAACCAGCGACTGGTCCGCCAGGTCTGCCCGTTCTGCGCCACGGAATCCGCCTTCACCGAATCCGAATGCCAATGGCTGGATGTGCCCCTGGGAACCAGCGGCCGCCGCGGCACCGGTTGTGATCGCTGTCGTGGCAGCGGCTACTACGGCCGTCTTCCGGTCTACGACATCATGATCGTCGACGAGCAGCTGGCCAACGGCATCGCCGATGACATCAACCGCGAAGGCCTGCGCAACCTGGCCATGTCGGCCGGCTTCCGCAGCATTGAAAGTATCGCCCGCCGTCGCATCCTCTCCGGCCAGACCACCACCGAGGAGATCCTCCGCGTGGTCGGCATCGGGCCCACGCCATGAACGTCTATTACTACAAGCTGCTGCTGTCCAACGGCCGGGTGAAAAGCGGCATCACCCAGCTGGCGGTCGAGCATGACGCTTCGGCCCGGATATGGCTGGAAAAGAACTTCGATGCGGTGGTGATCACCCTTACCCGGTTCCCCGGCTGGCTGGCGGAGACGCAGCGGTCGCTGTCGCACCTGGTGAAGCCGACCATCAAGCCGATCGAGCTGTCCGGCATGCTGCAGGACCTGGCGGTAATGACCAGCAGCGGCATTCCGGTGATGGAGGCATTGCGCGCGGTGGCCAATGAGGTCGGCCAGGGCCGCACTTCCAATGCGGCCAAGCTGGCACGGCGCATGCTGGAAGAGCTGGATGCCGGCGCATCGCTGAGCGAGGCGTTCGCCCGCTATCCGGACGCGTTCCCGGAGACCGTGCGCAACCTGATCATGATCGGCGACGAAACCGGCTCCATGGACCTGATGCTCAAGGAGGCCGCCGAGCACATCGAGCGTATTTCACGGATGACCGCCGATACCAAGCAGGCGTTGATCTATCCGGTGTTCGTGTTCTCGGCGATCATCGCCGCCGGCGGCTTCTGGATCTACTACGTCGTCCCCAATCTGGCCGACCTCTTCAAGCAGATGAATGCCAAGCTGCCACCGCTCACGGTGGCGGTGATGGCCGGCTCGGAATGGTTGATCTCGAATTTCGGCTACATCTTCATTGGCCTGGTCGCACTGGTCTTCACGCTCTGGGTGACCTGGCGCTACAGCCGGAAGTTCCGTCGCGCCATCCACTACACCCTGCACAAGTTGCCGATCGCCAAGACGATCATGTTCTCTTCGGGACTGGCGTTCTTCACCGAATACATGTCGCTGCTGATCCGTGCCGGCGTGGACATGGTGTCCAGCCTGCAGGTGATGGAACGGGCGATGCGCGACGAGTATTACCGCGACCGCATCATCGCCATCCGCCAGGTGCTTGAACGCGGCGACCGGGTGTCCTCGGCGATGCGCCAGGTCGGCGGCTTCCCCTCGATGATGGTGCGGATGATCAGCGTCGGCGAAGACACCGGCACCCTGGACAGCCAGTTCTCGCGGCTGTCCGAGGAATACAGCCTGCGCCTGCAGCGGCTGATCACCAACCTCTCGGAAATCATCAAGCCCGTCGTCGTGCTGTTTGGCGGCGGGATGTTCATTTTCCTGATTGTTGCCCTGCTTCTGCCGGTCTATGACCTGGTGCAGAAGGCGATCAGCTCACCCGCGCTTTAAGGAACCCTCTGTCATGTCCCATGTACGCCGCCAGCGCGGCTTCACCCTGATGGAAATGTCCATGGTGCTGGTGATCATCGCCGTCATTCTCGGCGCGGTTACCGTCGGCCGCGACGTCTACCGCAGTGCGGTGGCCGAGCGCATCAACAGTGACTTCATCCAGGGCTGGTTGCTCGCCTATGACCGTTATCTCGCACAAAGCGGCACCGTACCCAATGACCCGGCCTACAGCGGCCTGATCGGCGGCTCCACGGGCGCGGCTCCCCTGTGCGGCGATGAGCTGCTCAACCAGATGCTGGCCCGCGGCGTCGCACTTCCCGCAGGGGCGTTCGAGGGCAGACAGGACACCTATGCCTACCAGGACCGCAACGGCCTGACACAACGGCTTCAAGTCTGTTTGATGGCTGTCAAGGACTGGGCCGAACCGGTCAGCACCACCTCGTATATCCCGCGCAGCCGCAATGTGATGCGGATAAGCAACCTGACCCCGGAGCTGGCCAACCAGCTGGATCAGCGTATCGATGGTGGCGTGGATGCACGCTTTGGCCGCGTACGCGAGGTCACCCGCCACAACACGACGTCGGTTTCACTCACGGCCGATGCCGGCAAGTGGAGCAGGAACGAACACCCTGAAAACGCGTCCCACCCCGAAGCACGGGTGGAGACCGTTACCGCTTACATCAAACTGGGCCAGTGAGATGAAACTTCCCCCCGCCAGCAAGCGCTGCCACCGGCCAGGAAGGCACCCGATCACCCTGCCGCGACAACGCGGTTTCGGCCTCATGCAGGCCATGCTGCTGACCCTGCTCGTCGGCGGCACGGTGGCGGCAACGACACTGGTCATCCACAGCAAGAAGTCCGTCCGCCAGGTACTCACCCAGCAAGAGCAGCTGCGCTGGGCCGACGAGGCCCTCGCGGCCTACGCCGCCGCGCACGCGCGCCTGCCCTGCCCTGCATCACGCTGGGACGAGGATCCCGCCTCCGTGATCGAGGACTGCACCGGCGGCGCAACCGGCGCCACCCGCAGCGTCGGCTACCTGCCGTTGGCGCTGTTGCCGGGCGCCCGCGAGATGGATCTTGGCCAAGGCCCCATCCGCTATTCGGTGGCCACGGGTACCACGACCCATGGAACCACCGCACGGCCGCTGTCCCTGCTCGAAGACCTGTATCTGCCGCGCGACCCGCTGGGTGAGCCGGTCGAAGACTATGTCGATGCGGATGATGAAAGCACACAGATCCGCAACGGTCTGGATTTCTGTGCCTCGCTGCATGCCAATACCCATCCGCTGGCATCGCTTTCCAGCCACCGCAGCAAAACCCGCACCGGTGTCGGCTTCAACTATGCCTACGGTCTGGTCGCTGCCGGCCCCACCGTGGGTGACGGCGACAGGTTTGATACCGGGCTCGCGACCGAGCTGCTGTCAGCGGATCATTCCGCCTTGGACTACGACGACAGGACGCTCGTCCGTTCATTCGACTCGCTGGCGCAGGCGGCCGGATGCCGCCAGTACGCAGGCCCGACCCCGGACGTGGAGCCGGCCAGCGTGTCGCTGCTGGCCATGGACATGCTCGCCGCGTCGGTGGCCAACCACGTGACCGTGGCCGACTTCCAGGAAAACAATGCCGGTAACGGCGAAGCGCAGGTCAACGATGCCGCCTTTGCCCAGTCTGTTGCCATTGCCGGCCTCGCCCTCAACGCCGGCGGACTGGCCGACATCATCATCAGCACCACCTGGAACAGCATCGACGCGGTGCGATCGGTGATCACATGCATCGCCTCACTGGGTATCACATGCTTTGAAGTTCCCTTCAAAGCCGCCGGTGTGGTCGGCAGCGTCCTTGCCGTCAGCAGCAGCATTGTCGCCCTGGCGCTGAATTCCGCCTCGATGATTCCGGTCTCGATGGCGCTTGATGCAAACGTCAAAGCACGTGACCGCGCCGAGCAATCGGCCAAGCCGCCGGTCAAGTCGATCGAGGATGCCCTGGAGACCATCCGTGCGACCCTCTATGGCTCCAACCAGACGTATTGCAAAACCCGCTACGACGCGGCAACCAACGCCCCAATCATCAAGTACGAGGACGGCAAGCAGGTCGTGAACGAAAAGGGCGGTATTGTCTACGAGTGTGACGATGTCACCGAGTTTGTTCCGGGGATGGACAAGGACGTCGAGTCGGCCAGGGAGCAGGAAGACAAACTTGTCGCAGCCTCCAATCTTTATCAGGTCAATAAACTGGACTGGTTCAACGACTCCCGGATCCTCTACCGCGTGGATCAGGATCGTTCCCACTCGCGCTATTTCGACAGGGTCTGCCGCAATACCGGAAGTGGCAACCTGATAGCGGGTTGCTCCCGCTCCGCAGGCGAGAACGAAACCGGTGGCTATGCCTGGGTCAACGTATTCAAGAGCGATCTGGCCAGGACTCATGCGATTGCCAAGCGCAACTTGGCCGAGGGCTGGGCGCGGGCATTCCTCGACGTGGAGGATGCCGAAAATACAGCCGACCAGAAGCAGAAAGATCTGGATGGCTGGAAAGACCTGGTCAAACTGGCCGAGGGCGATGCCGCAGCCACCTGCCGTAAGGCCAACTCCAACGATCCTGCCGGGCAGCAGATCTGTCGCAACTCGCTGGCCCAGGTGCAGTACATGCAAACCTGCACCTACCGCGACAAGGACAACAATCTGTATTCGGAACTGTCACCTCCCGGGGGGGGCGGCCCCAACATGGATGCGCAGTGCACACCGGTCAAGGAAATGGTGCTCGTTGAGGCGAAAGCAGTGCTTCGCACCACCAAAGACAATCTGGGCAACGCGCAGCGCGCCTATGAAAACCAGGTTTCGCCTTACCTCACCTATCCAGCCGGATGGACCAGCAGCATGGTGAAGGCCGACGCGAGCGTGCCCAGCTTTGAATGGGTGGCTGACGGCCAGCCACACTATTTCCAGGTCGGCACGCAGGGCAGCAATGGCTACCACCTGGCGCAGGATGTGGGTAAGGAAGGCGGGAAGCCCTGCGGAAAATTCATCAATGGCAGCTTCCAGGTTGCCAGCCAGTGTTCACGATATCCCTACAGCCGCGCCTATCTCGACTGGATCCGTGCGGATGAGGCCGCTGACAAGGCGAAAGCCAGTCGCATCGAACTCGAGGCGCAGTTCGAGAAGCTGAAAAAGGAATATGAACAACTGCAGGCGGCTGCAGCGCCGGGCGGTGCCGCCGAGGAGACACTTGCCGTGGGTGCCGACGCCATCCTGCGGAAGGCCGACAGCCGTGGTGCGGTCGGCCCTGGCAACAAGGACAGACAATGAAGCCCATGCACAGTTCCAGGCAACAGGGTTTCAGCCTCGTCGAGCTGGCCGTGGTGGTGGTCATCGTGGCCCTGATCTCGGTTGCCGCCATTTCACTGGTACCCCTTGGCGGCCAGGCGCTGAAACAGGAACACGCCGCCACTACGATGGAACGGGCCAACCAGGCCCTGCTGGGCTACCTGCAGGCGAATCTGGCATTGCCCTATGCCGATGCTGATGGCGATGGCAAGTCCGACCCGGGTGAAACGGCGGGCTGGCTGCCGATCAAGCAGCTGGGCCTGGAGGACCCTTTGCGGATTGCCTACCACGCACACCCGTCGTTGCTTGCCGCGCCCGGTGACGAGTTTTCGCCCTACCTCGGTGAAGCCACAACTCCCGGTGCTCCCTCGATCAATGGCCTTGACCTCTGCCGCCACCTGTTCAACACCTCCCGGCTGGCGACACCGGTTGCTGCACTGGGCATGCCTTCAGCCTATGTCATCGCCCAACCGGTGGCCGGCAATGGCCTGGGCATCGGCACACTGGCAACCGCCCAGCCCCTGCCGGGAACGGCGGCCCCCAACTTCAGCACTTCCTATGCGGCAGGTATCGGCGAGTTGGCCGCGCAGCTGAACTGCAGTGATCGCCTCGGCCGGGCACAAGGCGCCGCCCAGTCCGCCTATGCGGCCATCACGGTGGCGGATCTGGCGGAGTTCAATTCCGCCTTCCGCGGTTTCGATGTCCGTACTTCCGAGGCCATGCTGACCGCCGCGGAGACCGGTCTTGCCGCTGCGGGAACATCACTGGCGTTTGCCATCTTCGACGAGACCATTGCTGTCTTCCTCACCTTCGCCGGCTGGCCTCCCAGCCCGCTCGGCGCCGTAGTGGGTGTTGGCGAACACGCAGTGGCGTCGGCTTCAATCATCTATGCCATTCGGCAAATCAAGCTCTCCGAGGATGACGTCGCCGGCGCAGAGGAAGCGCTGGCCGATGCCGAGGCCGCGCGCGATCGCGCCAAACAGCAACATCAGACAGCCATTGCGGTACGTGATCAGGCGATCGCCGAGGCGCACCGGCTGGACGCACTGGGGATTTCCAGATGAAAAGACAGGGTAGGGACAACCCTCGCCACCAGCGTGGCCTGACGCTGATCGAGCTGACGCTGACCATCGTGGTCCTGGGCATCATCGGCGTGCTTGTCGCACGCTGGATAATGACCAGCAACGAGCAACGGCGCGACAGCCAGCAGAGAAGCCTGCTGCAACGTACCGATGATGCGCTGACTTCCTATATCTCCGTGCACCACCGCCTGCCTTGTCCGGCGCTGGACGCCGACGGTATCGGCGACTGTTCGCTCAGCGACGGCAATTTCCCCTATCGCGACGTAGGCCTGCCCGACAGGAGGGCCTCGGCAATCCGCTACGCGGTCTATCGCAACGCCGATGCGGCCTCTTCCGATGTGGATATGCCCATCATCAACCTTGATCTTGCCGAGAAGCTTGACCGGGCACCGCGCCTGGAGATGATGGGCGGCGGCATCATTGCCATGGTCAGGCGCCCGGACACCTGTTTTGAGCACCCGGAAATGTGTGAGCGTGCACCGGACCTGGGGATCAACGGTCTTGATTTCTGCTACGCGCTCCGTTCTGCGATGAACATTCCGCCCTCCAGCCAGCACTTGCACGTCGAACACAAAGCCATAACCGGTGCCCGCATTGCCAACGTCGCCTATGCCCTGAGCGCCGGCAATCCGGATGCAAAAATCGAACCGCTGAAATTTCCTTCTCCGCGTGCCGGCAACAGCGCGGAGAACCTGGAAACAACACGCGCTGTCGGTTTCGAGCAGCTCTGGTCGCGTCTGCGCTGTGCGGAGGCCTCCGCCTCCGCGCTCCACGCCCATGCCAATGCAGCCGCCGCAGCGGACATCAATGTGCCCGCCATGAACGACTATGCCGAGCAGCTGTCGATCATGGTCGAGTTGGCCGAAGCCGGCGATCTGAGCGCCGACGCCGACATGACCCTTGCAGTTGCGCAGATATTCAGCGCCACCTCCGGCCTCTACGACACCGCCTCGGAAGCGGCAAATACGATGGGCGGGTTTTCCTGGCGCATCGCCATCGCCGGTGCCGGCCTGGGCAGCGCACTGGGAGCAACGGTCGCCGCTGCCACGATGAAGGGCCTGTCTGTGACCAACGTCAACAAGGCGAAGAGCGCGGAAAAAGCATTCTCCAAGGGAGAAGCGGGTACCGACGGACTCCCGTACCCGCTGAAATCCAAAGCGGTGGAACTGGTACAAAGCAGCGCGGTCTCGTCGATCAAGGCCAACATGCTAGGCCTGGCACCCGGCGCCCAGGAGCGCAAAGAGGTGGATGCGTTCGGCAGGAAACCGGCCAGCCCCTGAGCCTTGAGTCGTCTTGAACGCGTCCTTACTGCTGCGTACGGCCCGATCCCCGGGCCGGCCGGCCAGGCGGGTGGCGACCCCTCCGGCTCGTCCGTCCCGGCCATCAACCGGAAAGCAGAACCGGTCATGCAATGGATTCATGAGCGGGGCATAGAAGTTCAATGCAGCCAGCCGGCAACCGCGCAACCGGCCCGGCCCGCTGTGTTAGGTCTGGCTGTAACCCGGCCGGCGTCATTTGATCGGCCTTCGGTCAAGCCCGAGGGGGGCCTCCAGACAATTAGCTTTTGAAGGCACCGGATCTGTTCATGGCACAACACACGGAATGCTGGGAGCAGGATCCGGAGGTACCCATCGCGCGTACTCTTCTCCTGCCACACCGATGCTCACCCGGCCCAGCGTTGTACCGCGCTTCAGAGAAGCGCTTCCTCCAGCCCCGTCTTCCTCAACGTGGCTGCTGGAATCCAGCTCGCCAAACTGCTCGAGACGGGAGAAGCGTCAAGCCTGCAGATCCTTTCCAGCAGTTGCCGGGTTTCAGCCGCCGGCTCCACTCCCAGCTCGGCGTGCAGTGTTTTTTCGATGCGCCGGTATGCCGCAACTGCCGCACCCCGCCTGCCACTGCCGGCGTGGATCAACATCATCCGCCTCGCATTGGCTTCGTTCCAGGGATCGTGCTGGCCCAGTGAATGCGCGATCTTCGCCGCCCGCTCCCACTGCCGGCTTGCCAGCAGTTCATCACAGCACTTCTCGGCGGCAGCGACCAGCCGCTCGCCCAGTTCCTGCCGGATGATTTCCAGCCAGCTACGGAAGCCGATTCCGGCGATGTCCTCCAGACCTTCCATGAAAACCCGCTGCTCGGTCAGCAGGTGCAGCGATCGGCACGGTGCCACCTGCAGCAGGTCGATATCAAACAACGGCTGCTCGCCACGGATCAGGCCCACGGCGGTACGCTCGATGCGCAGGACTTCCTCCCCCAGCACCGGCTTGCAGAACCGGTTGAGGTTGCTCAGCACCTGGCGCAGGTTGGTCAGCGCACTGGTTTCATCCAGGCTGGGCCAGAACAGCTCGGCCAATGACGCCCGCGAATGCATGCGGTTGGATTCCACCGCCAGATAGCCCAGCAGCGCCCAGCCCTTGCGATAGATGATCGGCGCCGGCAAACCCTGCCCGGAGCCCATCAACCGCACCAGGCACGGCGGCTCCGCCCCGGTTTCCGCGTCCCTGCCCTGGGCGCGTGATCCGCGTGTCTTGACGTGCTGAAAATGTACTTCCATGGAATCCCCCGATTCGCGCCGGAATTCGGCCTCTACCTGTTAAACCGGCAAAAGCGGAAGAATCCGATCATCGTCTTCACATATTCCTGATGGCAGCCGCCGTCTGGCCCGTATTTCGCGCAACGGGGCGGCCCCCGCCGGAGGAGCGCAGCCTGTTTCAACAGAAACCAAGCTTCTGTGGCGGGGCTTGCCGGCGTTTCATCGGGAAATCGCACTTGCAGGTGTTGACAGGCCCGCTGCCCGGGTGGTTATCTCGACCCCATGCTGCAACGCCACACCACCGCCCGACACCTGCACGCCAACCCGGCCAGCGCCGTGGCGTCGCTCCTTGTGCTCGTACTTATTACCGGACCAACAAGTGCGGGGCGAGCTGGCGCGTAGAAGAAAAATTGCCAGATTTCGACTAAAGACCCCGCGCCGCCCCCGGTGCGGGGTTTTTCGTTTCCCGCTTCTATTTCACCTGAAACCATGTCCACCACCGCAGACAGCCTGAAATTCCACCGCATCGGCGACGCCCCCCGCACCGCCGGCACGTCCGCATCGTCTGCCGCCCCGCCCGCCTCCGTCATCAGTTCGCGCTGACACGCAGACCACCTGTCCGTCCCCTTTCCCACCTCTACTCTTCACCGCAAGGAATCCAAGCACCATGAGCTCCAACGAACTGCCCCAGATCAAAATCGCCATCGTCGGTTACGGCAGCCAGGGCCGTGCCCATGCCATGAATCTGCGTGAATCCGGCTTCGATGTCGTGGTCGGTCTGCGCGCCGGTGGCCCCACCGAAGTCAAGGCCCAGGCCGACGGCTTCACCGTCAAGACCCCGGCCGAAGCGGTCAAGAATGCCGACCTGGTTGCCGTGCTGACCCCGGACATGGTGCAGAAGAAGCTGTACAACGAGGTGCTGGCGCCGAACATGAAACAGGGGGCCTGCCTGCTGTTCGCGCACGGTCTGAACGTGCACTTCGGCATGATCGAACCGCGCGAAGACCTGGACGTGGTGCTGGTCGCACCGAAGGGCCCGGGCGCGCTGGTCCGCCGCGAATATGAAATCGGCCGCGGCGTGCCGTGCATCTACGCGGTCTACCAGGACAAGAGCGGCAAGGCCGAACAGTTCGCGCTGGCCTATGCCGCCGGCCTGGGCGGCGCCCGCGCCAACATCATCAAGACCACCTTCAAGGAAGAGACCGAGACCGACCTGTTCGGCGAGCAGGCAGTGCTGTGCGGTGGCGCCTCGTCGCTGGTGCAGGCCGGCTTCGAGACGCTGGTGGAAGCCGGCTACCAGCCGGAAATCGCCTACTACGAAGTACTGCACGAACTGAAGCTGATCGTGGACCTGTTCTACGAAGGCGGCATCACCCGCATGCTGGAGTTCATCTCCGAGACCGCCCAGTACGGCGATTTCGTCAGCGGCCCGCGGGTGATCGACGCCTCGGTGAAGGCGCGCATGAAGGACGTGCTGACCGACATCCAGAACGGCACCTTCACCAGGAACTGGGAAGCCGAGTACGAAGCCGGGCTGCCGAACTACAAGAAGTTCCAGCAGGCCGACAAGGACCACCCGATCGAGAAGGTCGGCAGGGAGCTGCGCGCCAAGATGGTCTGGCTGCAGGCACAGAGCGCGTAAGAACGTGTTTGCGAACCGCCAGGAGCAAAATCCCGTGACCCGCGATGCAGCACCGCAAGCGCAGCGTGGTTGCCGCTACGCCGCCATTGCGGGCACCGCACGCGCGGCACGGGACGAGCACTACAGCGTCGCAAACAGGTTCTATCCCGCGGTCCCCCACCCGCACAACGCAAAGGTCGCTGCATGAACACTCCCACCTCCGGTGCGCCCCGAAACGGCGCACGCTGGCTGACGCAGGCCCTGGAAGCCGAAGGCGTGCAAACGCTGTTCGGCTACCCGGGCGGCACCATCATGCCGTTCTATGACGCATTGGTGGATTCCAGCCTCAAGCACATCCTGGTTCGCCACGAACAGGGCGCGGCGCTGGCCGCCAACGGCTACGCCCGCGCCAGCGGCAAGGTCGGCGTCTGCGTGGCCACCTCCGGCCCCGGTGCGTCCAACCTGGTCACCGGTATCGCCGATGCGATGCTCGACTCGGTACCGATGGTGTGCCTGACCGGCCAGGTCGGTACCCCGCTGCTGGGGACCGATGCGTTCCAGGAACTGGATGTGTTCGGCATGACCATGCCGATCGTCAAGCACAGCTGGCTGGTGCGCAGTGTCGACGAGTTGCCGGAAGTGGTGGCCGAGGCCTTCCGCGTCGCCCGTGAAGGGCGGCCCGGACCGGTGCTGATCGACCTGCCCAAGGACGTGCAGCTGGCCGACGCCTCGCACTTGCCGGAGCATGTACCGGCGGTCGTGGAGCCGGTGCCGGCACCGGCCGAAGAGCGGCTGGCCGCAGCCGTCGAACTGATCGCCGCGGCCGAGAAGCCGGTGATCTACGGCGGCGGCGGCATCGGCTTGGCCGATGCGGTCGACACCTTCCGCGAGTTCGTCGAGGCCTCCGGCATCCCCACCGTGCTGACCCTGCGCGGCCTGGGCGCGCTGCCGGCCAACCATCCGCAGTATCTGGGCATGCTGGGCATGCACGGCACCCGTGCCGCCAACATGGCGGTACAGGAGGCGGACCTGCTGATCGTGGTCGGCGCCCGCTTCGACGACCGCGCCACCGGCAAGCTGGCCGAGTTCGCGCCGTTCGCCCGCGTCATCCATCTGGATGCCGACGCCTATGAGATCGCCAAGCTGCGCAGCGCCGATGTCGCCATTCCCGGCAACGTCAGGACCGGTCTGCAGGCGCTGGCCCGCATCCGCGGCAACTGCAACAGCTGGCGCGCCCGCTGCGCCGCCAACCGCGAGAAGTTCGGTGCCCGGTACGACGCGCCCGGCCAGGACATCTACGCCCCGGCACTGCTCAAGCGCCTGAGCGAAGTGGCTCCGCCGGATACCGTCATCGCCTGTGATGTCGGCCAGCACCAGATGTGGGTGGCGCAGCACTGCCGCTTCAACCATCCACGCAACCACCTGACCTCCGGCGCGCTGGGCACGATGGGCTTCGGCCTGCCGGCGGCGATGGGCGCGCAGTTCGCCTGCCCGGACCGCACCGTGGTGCTGGTCTCCGGCGATGGCAGTTTCATGATGAACGTGCAGGAGCTGGTCACCATCGCCCGCTGCCGCCTGCCGGTGAAGATCGTGCTGCTGGACAACAGCTCGCTGGGCATGGTCCGCCAGTGGCAGGAACTGTTCTTCGCCGAGCGCTACAGCGAGATCGACCTGTCCGACAACCCCGACTTCACCGCGCTGGCGCAGGTGTTCGGCATTCCCGCCACCCGCATCACCCAGCGTGCCGAAGTGGAGGATGCGCTGGCCGCGCTGCTGGACACCCCCGGACCGGCGCTGCTGCACGTGGCCATCGACGCCCGCGCCAACGTGTGGCCGCTGGTTCCGCCCAACAACGCCAACAGCACCATGCTCGACAGCAACCCCGCCCACGCCAAGGCAACGCAGGAGAGTTCCAATGCAATACCGGCTTGACCTGGTGCTGAAGCCCGCCGAGGGCGCGCTGGTGCGCGTGATCGGCATGGTCGAACGCCGTGGCTTTTCACCCAGCAACATCGCCGGCAACCGCAACGCCGACGATGACGGCCGCTGGCACGTGCAGATGCAGATCCAGGGCACGCGCCCGCCGGAGACCCTGTGCCACCAGCTGCGCAAGGTCTACGAGTGCGAATCGGTACAGGTCGTGCCGGTCGCAGGTGCCAGCGCATGAACAGCGATGTAAGTGGCGTACCGGCAGTACGCCGCCGCAAGCAACGGAGGCGTCTTCTTCAACGCCAATATCCGGCAGGAAATCCGCTTGCATCCGGTGACGGCCACGTACATGCCTGATCGTGGCCGCCCCGACGCCGTTGCAAACCCTGCTGACACCCTGAGCGTCAGCGTCGCCGACGTATTGGCCGCCCAGGCTCGCCTGCGTCGTTTCCTGCCACCCACCCCGCTGCATTACGCCGAACGCTTCGGCACCTGGTTGAAGCTGGAGAACCTGCAGCGCACCGGCTCCTACAAGGTCCGCGGCGCGCTCAATGCGATGCTGGCGGCACTGGAGCGTGGCGACGAACGCCCGGTGATTTGCGCCTCGGCCGGCAACCACGCCCAGGGGGTGGCCTGGGCCTCGCACCGGCTGGGCGTGCAGGCCATTACCGTGATGCCGCACGGCGCACCGGCCACCAAGATCGCCGGCGTGCAGCACTGGGGCGCCACCGTGCGCCAGCATGGCAACAGCTACGACGAGGCCTACGCCTTCGCCCGCGAGCTGGCCGGACAGAACGGCTACCGTTTCCTGTCCGCCTTCGATGATCCGGACGTGATCGCCGGCCAGGGCACGCTGGGCATCGAGCTGGCGCCGCATGCGCCGGACGTGGTGATCGTGCCGATCGGCGGTGGCGGGCTGGCCTCCGGCGTGGCACTGGCGCTGAAGTCGCAGGGCGTGCGCATCATCGGTGCCCAGGTCGAAGGCGTGGATTCGATGGCGCGGGCGATCCGCGGTGATGTACGCGAGATCGATCCGGTGCCGACCCTGGCCGATGGCGTCAAGGTCAAGATTCCCGGCTTCATCACCCGCCGGTTGTGCGCCAGCCTGCTCGATGATGTGGTCATCGTGCGCGAGGCCGAACTGCGTGAAACGCTGGTGCGGCTGGCGCTGGAAGAACACCTGATCGCCGAAGGCGCCGGCGCGCTGGCGCTGGCCGCCGGCCGCCGCGTGGCCGGCAAGCGCAAATGCGCGGTGGTGTCCGGCGGCAACATCGATGCCACCGTACTGTCCACGCTGCTGTCGGAAGTACGTCCCCGGCCGCCACGCAAACCCCGGCAGCGCAATGCCGAACGACTTAGAAACCGCGCCGTCCCGGCGGCACAACGCACCAGCAAAGCCGAACTTTCCCAAATTCCCGTTACCGCCGCTGTCGAGGAGACCCTCTGGTGAATACTCCAACCATCAATACCCCGCGAATTACCATCTTCGACACCACCCTGCGTGACGGCGAGCAATCCCCCGGCTGCAGCATGACCGCACCACAGAAGCTGGTGATGGCACGCGCCCTGGCCGAACTGGGCGTGGACGTGATCGAAACCGGCTTCCCGGCCAGCTCCCAGTCCGACCGCGAAGCGATGGCGCTGATAGGCCGCGAGGTGCGCGAGCCGGTGCTGGCGGTGTTGTCGCGCTGCCTGCCCGGTGACATCGAAACCTCGGTGAAGGCGCTGGAAGCGGCCGCGCGCCCGCGCCTGCACGTGTTCCTGTCCACCAGCCCGCTGCACCGCGAGCACAAGCTGCGCATGAACAAGGAGCAGGTGCTGGAGTCGGTGCACAAGCACGTCACCATGGCGCGCGGCTATCTGGACGACATCGAGTTCTCCGCCGAAGACGCCACCCGCACCGAGCTGGATTTCCTGACCGAGGTCACGCAGGTCGCCATCGCCGCCGGTGCCACCACCATCAACCTGCCCGACACCGTCGGCTTCACCACGCCCGATGAGATCCGCGCGATGTTCCAGCACGTGATCGCCAACGCCGCCGGTGCCGACAAGGTGGTGTTCAGCACCCATTGCCACAACGACCTGGGCCTGGCCGTGGCCAACTCGCTGGCCGCCATCGAAGGTGGCGCACGCCAGGTGGAAGGCTCGATCAACGGCATCGGCGAACGTGCCGGCAACTGCGCGCTGGAAGAGCTGGCCATGGTGCTGAAGGTGCGCAACGCGTTCTACAACAACTTCGACACCGGCTTTGACACCCGCCGCATCGTGCCGACCTCGCAGCTGCTGTCGCGGCTGGTCGGCATGCCAGTCCAGCGCAACAAGGCCATCGTCGGTGCCAACGCGTTCGCGCACGAGTCGGGCATCCACCAGCACGGCATGCTGCGCAACCGCAACACCTACGAGATCATGCGTCCGGAAGACGTGGGCTGGGAGTCTTCGCAGATGGTGCTGGGCCGCCACAGTGGCCGCGCCGCGGTCGAGGCACGCCTGCGCGCACTGGGCTACTGGCTGGAGGAAGAGGAACTGAAGCTGGTGTTCGACCAGTTCAAGGCGCTGTGCGAGCAGCAGCGCGTGGTCACCGACGCCGACCTGCAGACGCTGATGCAGGGCACCTCCAGCAGCGACGGCTACCGCCTGGCGTCGATGACCATCAGCGATGTCGGCAGCCGTGCCAACGCGCTGGTCGAGCTGTCCGATCCGGAAGGCAACCGCGTGGCCGAGACCGCACAAGGCGACGGCCCGGTCGACGCACTGTTCGCGGCATTGTCGGCGGCCACCGGTATCCAGCTGACCCTGGACAGCTACCATGTCCACAGCGTCGGCATCGGTGCCGATGCGCGCGGTGAAGCCAACCTGAGCGTGCGCCATGAAGGCGAGATCCTGGAGGGCACCGGCACCAGTCGCGACATCATCGAAGCCAGCGCACTGGCCTGGCTGGATGTCACCAACCGCCTGCTGCGCCAGCGCGAAGGCGTCAAGAACCAGGAAGCCGTCAGCGCCTGAGCGCGACGGCCCCATCGGCAACGGAATCCGCAAGCAATGAGCTCCGCACCCAGAACCCTGTATGACAAGCTGTGGGACGCGCACGTCGTCGTCCCCGAAAGCGACAGCGCGCCGGCCGTGCTGTATATCGACCTGCACCTGATCCACGAAGTGACCTCACCGCAAGCCTTCACCGAGCTGCGCACGCGTGGCCTGAGGCCACGCCGCCCGGACCGCACCAAGGCGACGATGGACCACTCCACGCCGACCCTGCCGGCCGATGCGGACGGCAAGCTGCCCTACGCGAGCAAGGCCTCGGAGGCGCAGGTGGAGATGCTGGCGCGCAACTGCGCCGAGTACGGCATCGAACTGTTCGACATGGCATCCAGCAGCCGCGGCATCGTCCATGTCATCGCACCCGAGCAGGGCTTCACCCAGCCCGGCATGACCATCGTCTGCGGCGACAGCCACACCTCCACCCACGGTGCGTTCGGCGCGCTGGCCTTCGGCATCGGTACCAGCGAAGTCGGCCACGTGCTGGCCACGCAGTGCCTGCTGCAGCGCAAGGCCAGGACCATGGCGATCACCGTCGACGGTGAACTGGCGCCGGGCGTCGGCGCCAAGGACGTGGTCCTGCACATCATCGGCGTGATCGGCGTCAACGGTGGCACCGGCCACGTGCTGGAATTCCGTGGCTCGGCGATCCGCGCGATGGACATGGAACAGCGCATGACCCTGTGCAACATGTCCATCGAAGCCGGCGCCCGCGCCGGCATGGTGGCACCGGACCAGGTCACCTTCGACTGGGTCGCCAGGACCCCGCGCGGTCCCAAGGGCACCGACTTCGACACCGCCGTGGCCTACTGGAAGACCTTGAACACGGACGACGGCGCACGCTTCGATGTCGAAGTGCAGATCGATGCCGCCGACATCCGCCCGACCCTGACCTGGGGCACGCACCCGGGTACGGCGATCGCGGTGGATGCCCCGATCCCGGCCGCCAGCGATGCCGCTGCGCAGAAGGGCCTGGACTACATGCAGCTGGAAGCCGGCCACGCGCTGGCCGGCACGCCGGTGGACGTGGTGTTCGTCGGTTCCTGCACCAACGGCCGCCTGAGCGACATGCGCGACGTGGCGCAGGTGCTGCGCGGCCGCCGCATCGCCGAGGGCGTGCGCATGCTGGTGGTGCCGGGTTCGGAGATCGTCAAGCGCGATGCCGAGGCCGAAGGCATCCACGAAATCGTGCGTGCCGCCGGCGCCGAATGGCGCGAGCCGGGCTGCTCGATGTGTATCGCGATGAATGGCGATCTGGTCGCCCCGGGGCAGTTGGCGGTGAGCACCAGCAACCGCAATTTCGAAGGCCGCCAGGGCCCGGGCTCGCGCACCCTGCTGGCCTCGCCGCTGAGCGCGGCCTGGGCCGCAGTCAACGGCAAGGTCGCCGATCCGCGTGAACTGTTCGCCAAGGAGGTGGCCTGATGGCCGGTTTCCGTAGCCTGACCTCGGCCAGCGTGGTGCTGCGCCAGACCAATATCGACACCGACCAGATCATCCCGGCGCGGTTCCTTTCCACCACCGAACGTGCCGGCCTGGGCAAGAACGCGTTCAACGACTGGCGCTGGCAGGCCGATGGTTCGCCGAACCCGGACTTCGCCTTCAACCAGCCGCAGAACGCAGGCCGCTCGATCCTGCTGGCGGGCCGCAATTTCGGCTGCGGCTCCTCGCGCGAACATGCGCCGTGGGCGCTGACCGACCTGGGTCTGCGCGCGATCGTCAGCAGCGAGATCGCCGACATCTTCCGTGGCAATTCGCTGAAGAACGGGCTGCTGCCGATCGTGCTGGACGAAGCCGACGTACAGGCGCTGATGCAGGACCCGGATGAGGAGTTGACCATCGATGTGGCCGCGCGCGAGTTGCGCACCGCGTCGGGCACGGTGTATTCCTTCCCGCTGGACGGCTTCTCGCAGACCTGTCTGCTGGAAGGCGTGGACCAGCTGGGCTGGCTGCTGGGCCGCACCGACGCCATCACCGGATACGAACGCCAGCGCAACTGCTGACCCGCTCCGCTCCCGCGGAAACCAAGAAGACACGGAAACACCTGCATGCAAGCCAATATCGTCGTACTGCCGGGTGACGGCATCGGCCCTGAAATCACCGCCACCGCCGTCGAGGTGCTCAAGGCCGTGGCCACGCGTTTCGGCCACAGCTTCCATTTCAGCGAACACGACATTGGCGGCATCGCCATCGACAAGCACGGCGAGCCGCTGCCGGCGGCCACGCTGGAGGCCTGCAGCAAGGCCGACGCGGTATTGCTGGGCGCGGTCGGCGGCCCGAAGTGGTCCGACCCCAACGCCAAGGTGCGCCCGGAACAGGGCCTGCTGGCGATCCGCAAGGCGCTGGGGCTGTTCGCCAACCTGCGCCCGGTACGCACCCACGAGGCGGCGCTGCATGCTTCGCCGATCAAGGCCGAGCTGCTCAAGGACGTGGACTTCGTGGTGGTGCGCGAGCTGACCGGCGGCATCTACTTCGGCGACAAGACCCGTGACGCCGACAGCGCCAGCGACCTGTGCCGCTACACCGTGATGGAGATCGAGCGCGTGCTGCGCAGCGCCTTCCGCCTAGCCCGGCAGCGCTGCGGCAAGCTGACCTCGGTGGACAAGGCCAACGTGCTGGAAACCTCACGGCTGTGGCGCGACACCGCCGCGCGTATCGGCCGCGAGGAATTCCCGGATGTGGAGCTGGAACACCAGCTGGTCGACTCGATGGCCATGCACCTGCTCGCCAAGCCGCGCGCCTACGACGTGATCGTCACCGAGAACATGTTCGGCGACATCCTCACCGACGAGGCTTCGATGCTGGCCGGTTCGCTCGGCCTGCTGCCGTCGGCCTCGCTGGGCGAGGAAGGCAGGGTCGGCCCTGATGGATCGGCAGCGCCGATCCGTCGAATCGGCGTGTACGAGCCGATCCACGGCTCGGCACCGGACATCGCCGGCAGGGGCATCGCCAACCCCTACGCCACCATCCTCAGCGCGGCGATGCTGCTGCGCCACTCGCTGGGACTGGAGGCCGAGGCCGCTGCCGTCGAACAGGCGGTGGCGGCAGCGCTGGATGGCGGCCACTTCACCGCCGACCTGGCCGCGCAGGGACAGGCGCTCTCCACCCAACAGGCGGCGCAAGCGGTGCTTGCACAACTGGATTGATGTACCCGACGCGGCCCTTGGCCGCGTCTTTGTTTGCGGGCCGTTCCCGCTGTGGATACCACGTACCTCCCCCATTGGACCTGTTCTTTCAGGCCCGCATCCCGAAAGGAATGACCTTGAACTACCGCACTCCAGACGACTTCCTGGCCTACGTGGCCCGACGCGACCCGACCCAGTCCGAGTTCCTGCAAGCCGTGAAGGAGGTGACCCACAGCCTGTGGCCCTTCCTGCAACAGAACCCGAAATACCTGCTGCACGGTCTGCTGGAACGGCTGGTCGAGCCCGAGCGCGTGATCCAGTTCCGCGTCACCTGGGCCGATGATGCCGGCCGTACCCACGTCAACCGCGCCTGGCGCGTGCAGCACAGCTCGGCGATCGGCCCGTTCAAGGGCGGCATGCGCTTCCATCCCTCGGTGAACCTGTCGATCCTGAAGTTCCTCGCCTTCGAGCAGACCTTCAAGAACGCCCTGACCACGCTGCCGATGGGCGGCGCCAAGGGCGGCTCGGACTTCGACCCGAAAGGCAAGAGCGACGGCGAGGTGATGCGCTTCTGCCAGGCGCTGATGCTGGAGCTGTACCGCCACCTTGGGGCGAACACCGACGTGCCGGCCGGCGACATCGGCGTGGGCGCGCGTGAGGTCGGCTTCATGGCCGGCATGATGAAAAAGCTCAGCAACGACGCGGCCTGCGTGTTCACCGGCAAGGGGTTGGCCTATGGCGGCAGCCTGATGCGTCCGGAGGCCACCGGCTACGGCACCGTCTATTTCGTCGAGCAGATGCTGCACCACGCCCGCCGCCAGACACATGGTGCCCGGGTGCTGATTTCCGGCTCCGGCAACGTCGCGCAGTTCGCCGCACTCAAGGCGGCCGACCTCGGCGGCAAGGTGCTGACCTTCTCCGACTCCGGCGGCACCCTGTACGCACGCGACGGTTTCGACGAGCAGGCGCTGCAGGAAGTTATCGTGCTGAAAAACGAGCGCCGTGGCCGCCTCTCCGAGCTGGCCGACGACCGGCGCTTCGAATTCCTCGCCGACCGCCGGCCTTGGCATATCCCCGCCGACATCGCCCTGCCCTGCGCGACGCAGAACGAACTGGACGAAACCGACGCGCGCACCCTGGTCCACAACGGCGTCGTGTGCGTGGCCGAGGGCGCCAACATGCCGTCCACGCTGGAAGCGGTGGATGTGTTCCTGCAGGCCGGCACCCTGTACGCACCCGGCAAGGCCAGCAATGCCGGCGGCGTGGCCACCTCGGGTCTGGAGATGTCGCAGAACTCCTTGCGCCTGTCCTGGCGCCATGCCGATGTTGACGAACGCCTGCACGTGATCATGAAGGAGATCCACGCCAACTGCGTGCAGCACGGCGTGCGCGCCGATGGCAGCGTCAACTATGTCGATGGCGCCAACATCGCCGGCTTCGTCAAGGTGGCCGACGCGATGCTGGCCCAAGGCCTGTACTGAGCACGCGGGCCACGCCCTGTCCTGCCGGTTCAGGACAGGACGCGGTTGCGGCCTTCGTCCTTGGCACGGTACAGCTGGCGATCAGCCGCCACCAGCAGCGCCTGCACCGTCTCCTGTCCCGGCTTGCGCTCCGCTGCCCCGATGCTGACGGTGACCGTGGTGCCGACAGCGACATCCTGCAATCGCAGCCGCTCCACCCGCGCGCACAGTGACTGCAACAGGGGCACGGCCTCGGCCAGCCCCATGCCGTGCAGCACGATCAGGAATTCCTCGCCGCCATGGCGGGAAATGAACTGGCTGCTGCCCAGCTGCAGTTGCAGCAGGCTGGCCACATCGCGCAACACCCGGTCGCCGGCAGCGTGGCCGTGGACATCGTTGATGTGCTTGAAGTGGTCGATATCCACCAGCGCCACGGTCAGCGGCGCATCGCTGGCCTCGCCCAGCAGGTACTGCAGGTGCGCATCGGCCGCACGCCGGTTGGGCAGTCCGGTCAGCGCATCGTGGGTGGCCTGGTGGGCAAGCTGGTCCAGCAGCCGGTCACGTTCGGAAGCGGCCTGCTCAAGCGCCCGGTTCTTCTCGCTCAGCTCGCGGGTGTGGCTGGCGATCTCCCGGGCCAGCTGCCGCTGCCGGCGCCGGTAAGCGGCCGTACGCCAGCGGATGAACAGCACCAGCAGGCCGGCTGCGGCCAACAGCAGCAACGCCCGCATCCAGAGCCGCTGCCAGTAGGGCATCGCCACCTCCAGCGACAGCGTGGCCTCGCCGATGCGCCGGCTGTCGGTCCAGTCCAGCGGCAAGGGCATCGACTGGATGCGCAACCGGTAGCGGCCCGGCGGCAGGCCGGTATAGACCAGCTCGGTGCGGCTGCCAGCCTCCACCCAGTCGGTATCGAACCCTTCCAGGCGATAGCGGTAGCGCAGCTTGTCCGGCGCCCGGAATCCGAGCCCGCTGTAGCTGACCGCGATGCGTTCCACGTCGCGGGGCAGCAGGTAATGGCTGCGCAGCGGCTGCTGTGCGCCATCGATGCCGACACTTTCAATGGCCATCGGCGCGGTCTGGTCACGCCGATGGTCGACCCGCCGCGGATCGATCAGCGCCAGGCCGGCGGACGTGGCGAACAGCAACTGCCCGTCGGCAGTCCTCCAGCCAGCCGGTGAAGAGGCGCCATTGGCCTGGGAACTGGGCATACCGTCGCTGTGGTCGAGCACATGAACCGCCAGCCTGGGGCGCGCGCCCGCGGCCACCGCGATCAGGTCGTGCCGGTCCAGCCGGAACACCCCCTGGTTGCTGGACAGCCAGAGGTGATTGGCGCCGTCATCGAGGATGCGGAATACCCGGTCGCGCGGCAATCCGCTGGTGTGATCGAACACCTGCAGCGACAACCCGCGGCGGCGCAACAGACCGCGGTCGGTGGCGATCCACAGATCACCATTGCCATCGCCGAGAAAATCGAAAACATAGCGCGCCGGGAAATCCCGCCCGGGGCCGGGCCATGCCTCCACGCGCCCGGCCGCGTCCAGCGACGCCATGCCGTTGCCGGTACCGATCCACAACATGCCGGCCTGATCGCGGTACAACGCATGGACCAGCGCTGCCGGCAATCCCTGCTCGACTCCGTAATGCTGCAGGTTGCCGCCCTGGTGACGGTAGAGGCCATCACTGCTGCCGATCCACAAGGTGCCGTCCTCCTCGGCCAGCAGGGCCCGCACCAGCGGCTGCACCGCTCCCGGCAAGCGCACCTGACCCAGCACCCGACCCTCGCCGTCCAGCTCGAAAACCCCGCGGTCGTAAGTCCCCGCCCATAGCTTTCCGGCCTGCTGCGCCAAAGCGAGCACCGAGGCCTGGCGTGGCGCTCCCGGCTCCAGCGGCACCATCGACAACACGCCGTCACGTTGGCGGTCCAGGCCTGCGGAGTGGCCGATCCAGATCGTGCCATCGGGCGTCTGCATCACCGTGCGGACATAGTCCGACCCCAGCCCATCGGCGACCGTCAGTCCACTGGCCGCCCCCTCGTCGATGCGGAACAGGCCATCGGTGCTGCCCGACCACACCAGTCCCTCCCGGTCGATCAACAAGGCCTGGCTGACATGGCCAGGCACCGGCAGTTGCTCGACGACCCCGTCCACATACCGTTCAAGCCGTCCGGACGACAGGGACATCCACAGCGCGCCGGTAGCATCAAGGCGGACCGCATCCACGCGCTCGCCGACCTTCAGCTGCTCGATCCGGCCATCCACATGCAGCCAGCGGATGCCGTCATCGGCAGCGACGATCCAGCCCCCACTTCCATCGTCGATGAGATCACGCACCACCCAGCGGGAGGACGCCTTCCACGGCTGCAGCTTTCCCCGCAGCGCGCGATGGATACCGGCCTCGCTGGCGATCAGAACCCCACCTTGCGGATCGGCGCGCAGCGCGGTCACTTGCGCCGGCGGCAACCCCAGCCGGCTGCCGGCATCTTCCAGCTCACCGCCGGGCAACAGCCGGTACAGATGGCCGGGGGTGGCGATCCACAGCACGCCTTCGTCATCCGGCAGCAGCGCCACCACGGAGAGGCTGCGCGCGTCCGCCCCGCCCAGCGGCTGCCACTGGCCCTTGTGATAGCGGTACACGCCATTGCTGGAGGTGCCGAACAGCATCGCGCCATCGGCTTCGGCCACGATGCTCAGGATTCCCGACAGCTCCACACCCGGGGTGTTCTGGCGATCGAACACGGTGAAATGGCGACCGTTGAAACGCACCACACCTTCCCAGGTACCGATCCACAGGAAGCCATCACTGCCCTGCGCCAACGACTGCACCAGGTTGTGCGGCAGCCCTTCCTCCATGCCCCAGCCGACCACGGTATGCCGCCCGCCGGCCTGCACCGTCACGGGCATCAGCGCCGCAAGCAGCAGCATCAACGCGACCAGCGCCCCGCCGCGTGCCCACCGGGCGCGGAAGCAACGGTTACACGGGAAAATCGGCAGCACGTTCGCATCCACTCACAACGGTCCCCCCGCCTGTGCGCCAATTTACCATCGCCCGGGGCGGCCGCCCCGCATGGGGGCGGCACCCGTCGGCAGCCACCGGGATGGGTGTCAGCGCCCAGCCTCTTCCGGCTGTACCCGGAACCAGGCCGCGTACAGCGCCGGCAGGAACACCAGGGTCAGCACCGTGCCGACAATCAGCCCGCCCATGATCGATATCGCCATCGAGCCGTAGAACGCGCTGCGCGAGAGCGGAATCATCGCCAGCACCGCCGCCAGCGCGGTCAGCACGATCGGCCGGAAACGGCGCACGGTGGCATCGATGATCGCGTGCCAGCGGTCATGACCGGCGTCGATGTCCTGCTGGATCTGGTCGATCAGGATCACCGAGTTGCGCATGATCATGCCGGCCAGCGCGATCGTGCCCAGCATCGCCACGAACCCGAACGGTACCCGGAACAGCAGCAGGAACAGCGTCGCGCCGATGATGCCCAGCGGTGCGGTCACCAGCACCATCGCCGCCCGCGAGAAACTGCGCAGCTGCAGCATCAGCAAGGTCGCCACCACCGCCAGGAACAGCGGCAAGCCGGCCTTGATCGAGTCCTGCCCGCGCGCCGAATCCTCGACGGTGCCGCCGGTTTCCAGCAGGTAGCCGTCCGGCAGCGCGGCGCGGATCTGCGCCAGTGTCGGCAGGATCTGCTCGACCACGCCCACCGGCAGGGTGTCATCGCCGATGTCGGCCCGCACCGTCACCGTCGGCAGGCGGTCGCGATGCCAGATGATGCCGTTCTCGAACGTGGATTCCAGCGTCGCCACCTGCGACAACGGCATTGCCGCGCCGCTGGCCGTGGGTATGGCCAGGCTGGCGAGCATCTCCAGCTGTGCGCGTTCGTCCTCTGGCCCGCGCAGCAACATGCCGATCTGGCGGTTGCCTTCGCGGTAGGTGCTCACATCCATGCCCGACAGCGAGCTGGTAAGGAACTGCGCAATCTGCGCACTGCTCACGCCCAATGCGCGGGCACGCTCCTGGTCAACCACCAGCCGCACCACCTTGCTCGGCTCGGACCAGTTGAGGTTGACGTTGGTGGTGTGCGGATTCTCGCGGACCTTGTCGGCCACTTCGCGGGCGATGGCCTGCACCCGGTCGATGTGCTCGCCGGAGACACGGAACTGCACGGGATAGCCCACCGGCGGACCGTTCTCCAGCCGGGTCACGCGCAGCTGCACGTCGGAGAACTGCGGCACCACCTCGTCCAGCAGCCACTGGCGCACATCCTCGCGCGCGTGGATGTCCTCGGCCAGTACCACGAACTGGGCGAAATTGGTCGCCGGCAGCTGCTGGTCCAGCGGCAGGTAGAAACGCGGCGACCCGCTGCCGACATAGCCGACGAAATTGGCGATGCCGCTGCGCTGCTTCAGCAACGCCTCGAACTTCTCCGCCTGCGCCTGCGTGGCGGTCAGCGAAGCGCCCTCGGCCAGTTCAATATCCACCATCAGTTCCGGCCGGGTGGAATCGGGGAAGAACTGCTGCGGGACGAAGCGGAACATCACCAGCGAGAACACGAACAGGCCGATGGTGGCGAAGATCACCAGCCAGCGCCGGCGCAGGCTGGCATCCAGGAAGCGGCGGAAGCGCTGGTAGAACGCGCTTTTGTAAGGGTCGTGGTCGTGCGCCAGCTGCTTGGGCGCGATCAGGTTGGCCAGTGCCGGATTGCGGTCGGCCCAGCGCAGCCGCAGCGCGTGCCAGCGCCCGGCAAGCGTGCCCGGCTTCGGCGGCTGCGGGTTGTGCAGGTCCGGCAGCATCTTGTCGCCCAGGTACGGGATGAACAGCACCGCGGCGATCCACGACACCACCAGCGCGATGGTCACCACCTGGAACAACGAGCGCGTGTATTCGCCGGTGCTCGATGCGGCGGTAGCGATCGGCAGAAAGCCGGCGGCGGTGATCAGCGTGCCGGTCAGCATCGGAAACGCGGTGCTGGTCCAGGCGAAGCTGGCCGCGCGCAGACGGTCATAGCCCTGCTCCATCTTGGTGGCCATCATCTCCACGGCGATGATCGCATCGTCCACCAGCAAGCCCAGCGCCAGCACCAGCGCGCCCAGCGAGATCTTGTGCAGGCCGATATCGAAGTAATGCATGACGAAGAACGTCATCGCCAGCACCAGCGGGATCGTCACCCCGACCACCAGCCCGGTGCGCAGGCCCAGCGAGAAGAAGCTGACCAGCAGCACGATGATCACCGCCTCGGCCAACACCTGCACGAACTCGCCGACCGACTCCTCCACCGCATGCGGCTGGTCGGAGACCTTGCGCAGCTGCATCCCGGCCGGCAGCGTCTTCTGCAGCCGTTCGAACTCGGCATCCAGAGTCGCGCCGAGCTTGAGGATGTCACCGCCCTGCTTCATCGCCACCGCGATGCCGATCGCGTCCTCGCCCATGAAACGCATCTTCGTCGAGGCCGGATCGGCAAAGCCGCGTTTGACCTGCGCGATATCGCCCAGATGGATGGTGCGGTCGCCAGCGCGGATCGGAAACTGTTCGATCGCCTCGACCGAGTCGAACTGCCCGGACACGCGCAACTGCACGCGATCGCTGGGGGTTTCGAAGAAACTGGCCGGGGCGATGGCGTTCTGCTGCGCCAGCGCCTGCTGCACCTGCTGCAGTGAGATGCCCAGCGTGGCCAGCTTGGTGTTGGACAGCTCGATCCAGATCTTCTCGTCCTGCAGGCCGAGCAGATCCACCTTGCCCACATCGGCCACCCGCTGCAGCTCCAGCTGGATGCGGTCGGCGTAGTCGCGCATCAGCGCGTAGTCGAAGCCCTTGCCGGTCAGAGCATAGATGTTGCCGAAGGTGTCGCCGAACTCGTCGTTGAAAAACGGCCCCACGGTTTCGGCCGGCAGCTGCGAGCGGATGTCACCGACCTTCTTGCGCACCTGGTAGAACAGCTCGGGCACGTCCTTGGAGCGCATCGAATCGCGCGCCATGAAGATCACCTGCGATTCCCCCGGCCGCGAATACGACTGGATGAACTGGTACTGGCCGGTGTTCATCAGCGCCTTCTCGATCGGCTCGGTCACCTGCCGCGACACCTGCTCCGCGGTGGCACCCGGCCACAGCGTCTGCACCACCATCGCCTTGAAGGTGAACGGCGGGTCTTCGGACTGGCCCAGATGCTTGTACGACCAGGCACCGATGACCGCCATGGCGATCATCACGAACAGCACCAGCGGACGGTTGCCCAGCGCCCACTCGGAAAGATTGAAGCGGCGCACGCCTCACTCCCCCTTCTGGGTGGCAGCAGCCGGCGCGAGCACCGGCTGGTTCTTGCGGTCCACGGCGATCACCGCCTGGCCTTCGCGCAGCAAATGGCCGCCGGCGGCGACCACCCAGTCATCGGCTTTCAGGCCGGACAGCACCGGCACCTTTTCCGCGCCATAGGGACCCAGCACCACCGTGCGCGCCTTCAGCGTGCTGCTGGCCGGCTCCACCACCCAGACACTGCTCTGCTGTGACGGACCGTTCTGCTGCACCGCCGCCAGTGGCACGCTCAACGCCGCCTGCCTGCCACCGGTGGCGAACACCCGTGCACTCTGGCCCAGTTCCACCGCATCCAGCGCTTCCGGCGCCAGACTCACCCGCGTCGCATACGTGCGCGCCTGCGGATCGGCCACGGCCGCGATCTCGCGGATGCTGCCGGGCCAGCGCCGGCCCGGCTGGCTCCACAACTCGACCTCCACCGGCTGGCCGACACGGAAATCGCGGATGCCGCCTTCCGGCAGCGCGATCGCCACCTCGCGGGCGCCGTCAGCCGCGAGCGTATAGACGGTCTGACCCGCCGCCAGCACCTGCCCGGCCTCGGCCTGGCGGGTAGCGATCACCCCGTCCTCGGGCGCCCGCAGCTGCGCATAGGCGGCCTGGTTGCGGGCCACCTCCAGATCGGAGCGCGCGGCATTGGCCTGCGCCTGCGCCGCCTTGAACGCGGCGGTCTGCGCGTCCAGCGCCGAGCGGCTCACCAGTTGCTGTGCGGCCAGCGCCTCGTAACGCTTGTGGTCATCGCGCGCGCGCACCAGATCGGCTTCGGCCGCCGCGTATTGCGCCTGCGCCGCGCGTGCCTGCAGCGCGTAGTCGGCCGCATCCAGTTCCGCCAGCAGCTGGTCTTTCTTCACCTGTGCGCCGGCATCGACATGCCGCCGCAGCAGCTTGCCGCCGACACGGAACGACAGCGCGGCTTCCTCGCGTGCGCGCACTTCACCGGGAAACGCCAGCGCCGCCGCCCCTTGTCCGGCATCCGGCTGCGTCACCAGCACCGGCACCGCGGCCACCGCGGCGGGTTCGGAGTTGCCACAGGCGGCAAGCATGGCCACCAGCAGGGTGCCGCCAATCCATTGAACATTTTTCATGGGGAGGAGTCGCATGAGAGGTCGCATTGTGTGGGGGAAGGTGACGGCAGTTGCCCGCCGTTACTGTACGGATTGGTATGGTATAAATATCAAACCAGCTGGTCTAGTATTACCTGATGTCCTCGCGATCGCACGCCCCTGCCCACGCCAAGCCCACCGCCCGCGGTGCCGGTCCCGGCCGCCCGAAGGATCTGGGCAAGCGCGCTGCCATCCTCGAGGCCGCCAAGGAGCTGTTCATCGAACAGGGCTTCAATGGCATCAGCATGGATGGCATCGCCGCCGCGGCCGGGGTCTCCAAACTCACGGTGTACAGCCATTTCGGTGACAAGGAGACGCTGTTCTCCGAGGCGATCCAGGCCAAGTGCGTGGAAATGCTGCCTGACGAGCTGTTCGTCACCGACTGCGAGGGCCCGTTGCGCGACCAGCTGCTGGGTATCGCGGAGGCGTTTTTCACCCTGGTCAGCAGTGATGCGGCCATTGCCACGCAACGGACGATGATGACCGCCGAAACCGACGACCGGATCCGGCAGATGTTCTGGCAGGCCGGCCCGGCCCGTACCGAGGCGGCGCTGGCCGACTTTCTCGCCGCCCGCGTCGCCCGCGGCGAGTTGCTGATCGACGACCTGCAACTGGCCGCGCGCCAGTTCTTCTGCCTGGTCAAGGGCGAGTTGCATGCCCATATGATGTGCGGCCTGTGTCCTGCGCCGACCGCGCCCGATGCCCGTGCCCACATCACCACCAGCGTCGACTTCTTCCTGGCCGCCTATGCGCCGCGCTGACAACCTGAACGAACCGGTGGTCGTGATGACTTCCGGCACTGCGGGCCGGGCGGGACGGCAGCGATGCTTGCCCCGCACCTGCGCCTCCTAACCGGTAAAATGGCCGGCCCACTGCGCCGGAATGATGAGCTTTCCCATGACGATCGATTACGCCCACGCCCGTGAAATGATGGTTGAACAGCAGGTACGTCCGTGGGACGTGCTCGACACCCGCGTGCTGGAGGTCCTGGCCCGCCTGCCGCGCGAGGCCTTTGTCGCGGAAACCCATCGTGCGCTGGCCTATGCCGACGTCGAACTGCCGCTGGGCCATGGCCAGAAGATGATGAAGCCGGTCATCGAAGGCCGCATGCTGCAGGCGCTGGACCTGCAGCCGGGCGATGAAGTGCTGGAAGTCGGCACCGGCAGCGGTTTCATCAGCGCCTGTCTGGCCGACCTCGCCCGCGAAGTGCTGAGCCTGGAGATCCAGCCGGAACTGGCCGAGCGTGCGCGCCAGAATCTGGATGCCACCAAGCTCGGCAGCAACGTCCGCATCGAAGTCGCCGACGCGCTGGACTGGCAGACGCAGCGCCATTTCGACGCGATCTGCATCACTGCCGCGGTGGACACGATCCCGCCGCAGTTCCTCAAGCTGCTGCGTCCGGGTGGCCGCATGTTCATCATCCAGGGCAGCTCGCCGGTGATGGCAGCACAGCTGGTCAGGGCCGATGGCAGCATCGAGTCGCTGTTCGAAACCGATATCGCCTATCTGCAGGGCGCCGCTCCTGCTCCCCAATTCCAACTCTGAAACATCCAAGGAAGCCGCAATGACCCGCCGATCCCTCGCTCTTGCGCTGGCAGTCGTTCTTACGCCCCTGACTTCCCACGCCACCGATCTGCTGCAGGTCTACGAGATGGCCCGCAACGGCGATCCGCAGCTGTCCTCGGCCGAATCCGAACGGCTGTACACCAAGGAAGGACAGGTGCAGGCGCGGGCTGCACTTCTGCCACAGATCAACGGCGATGCATCGCTGGGTCGCACCCGCACTGAACTGGACGGCATCAGCGGCTCGACCACCAGCAAGAGCCGCGATTACCGCGTCACCGGCAGCCAGACCCTGTTCAACTGGAGCCAGTTCGCCAACCTGCGGGCGCAGCGCGACATCAGCAAGGCTGCCGATTTCACCCTGGATTCGGCCAATGACGAGCTGATCGTGCGTTCGGCCACCACCTACTTCAACGTACTGGTGGCGATCGAGTCGCTGAGCGCGGCACAGACCAACGAGGCGGCGGCCAAGAAGCAGTTCGACTACGCCGACAAGCGCCTGGAAGTGGGCCTGGCGCCGATCACCGACGTCCACGAAGCCCGCGCCCAGTACGACCAGGCCCGCGCCAACACCATCCTGGCGCGCAATGCACTGGAAGACGCCTATCAGGCGCTGACCGAACTCACCGGCCAGCCGGTGCGCGGCCTGCGCGGCCTGCCGGAGGACTTCCGTCCGGAACTGCCGGCCAACCGCGGCGATGTCGACCAGCTGGTCGCCGAGGCCATCAGCCGGAATCCGGCACTCAAGGCGCAGGAACTGCAGGTCAGTGCCGCCGAGTCCGGCGTTTCGGCCGCCCGTGGCGCCCACTACCCGACGCTGTCGCTGGGCGGCAGCTGGGGCAAGAACGCCAGCTGGGGCGACAGCATCGGCGGTTCCTCGCGCACTCCGGACAACACCAGCAACACGATCGGCCTGACCCTGAGCGTGCCGATTTTCGCCGGCGGTGCCACCCAGTCGCGCGTGCGCCAGGCACTGGCCCAGCGCGACATGACCCAGGACGGCTACGAACAGCAGAAGCGTGCGCTGGACCGCAACACCCGCAATGCCTGGCAGACGGTCGTGGCCGGTATCAGCGAAGTGGAAGCCCGCCGCCTGGCGGTGGTGTCGGCGCAGAGCGCCTATGACGCTTCGCAGGTCGGTCTGGAAGTGGGCACCCGCACCGTGCTGGATGTGGTGCAGAACCAGCGCACCCTGTTCCAGGCGCAGCTGGACTACGCGCAGGCGCGTTACAGCTTCCTGCTCAGCCGACTGCAGTTGAGCCAGGCGGTGGGCAGTGTCGACATCGCCGAGGTGCAGGAGATCAACCGCCTGCTGACCCACGATGCCGAAGCCAAGCTGCTGCCGGAAAGCACCCAGTAAGCGACACGCTGTGCAACCGTCACCTTGCGCGCGGGGTGACGGGACAGGAAAGGGAGCATGTACGCATGCTCCCTTTTTGTATCCACGGTTTGCACAGTGACAGTTGCGCCGCGGGATCAATGCCAACGTGGCCGCAACCGGCCATCCACGGCGAAGCGGTAGCGGCCTTCGGCCCAGCCGCGACCGAACAGGGTCAGCATCTGCGCGTAGTAGGCCGGCGCGTCGCGGCGCTGCTGCTCGTGCGTGGGCAGGCTGGACTGCAGCGTCTGCGCCAGCGTGCGCTCGCCCTGCGCCAGCAGGTACGGCACCAGCGCCGCGCGGAATCCGTAACCGCCCTCGCCTTCACCCGCACCGCTGCGGGTGTCGATCTTTTCCCACATCGGCGCGCCGTCGCGCAGCCGCCGCAGCGGGCCCTGCAGCGCCTGCATCTGCGCGCGGAACAGCGGATCGCGGGGCGAGAGCAGGCCCGCCCACAGATAGCAGCGGATCGCGTCGTAGCTGCCGGTCGCGCCCCTGACCGGATCGACGACGAAGGCGCCATCGCGCCACGCCGCCCAGTCCGGGGCGAACCCGTGTGGCGCGGTCTGCCGCAGCAGTTCCACGGTGTTGACGGCCAGCGCAGCCCACGGCCCCGCGCCATCGACCGCGGCGAAACGGCGCAGCAGCGGCAAAGGCAGGTAGCAGGGATTGACCCGGGTCGCGTCGTCCTCGACGAACCCGTGCGGGCCGGGCAGCAGCATTGGGCCGAGCCCGGGCAGATCGACGATCTCGGTGCGCCGCACGTGCGCCAGCATGTCCTGGCCGATGCGTTCCAGCGCGGGACGGCGCCACAGGCGGCCGCCTTCAAGCAGGCCGTAGGCCAGCCACAGGTCCGAATCCGCGGCCGGGTTGTCGTCCAGCACGCCCCAGCCGCCCTTGCTGTCGCGCCCCCACAGCCACGCCGGCAGGCGTTTGCCCATGTCGCCGGCGGCGAGGTTGTCCACCGTCCAGGCCAGGATGCGGTCGAACAGCGCCTGGTCGTTGTCGACCAGGGCGAAGAACAGCGCGTACGACTGGCCTTCCGAGGTCGAGCGCAGGTCGTCCTGGCTGCGGTCGATCATCCGCCCGTCGGCGCTGAGGCTGCTGTCCACCAGCACCCGCCATTCCGGCCAGCCGGTGTCCGCGCATGCGGCTGGCAAGACGCCCAGAAACGGTACGGCGGCCATCGCCTGCAGCAGCGCGCGGCGTGTGAGGTCAGCGGAGTTCGCCATAGGGCACCAGCGGTGATACCGGTAGCGGCAGATTGCCCTGCCAGGGTTTCAGGGTGGAGCGCAGATAGATCTGGAACGTGTTCGGCGAATAGTCCTGGCTGCGCTGCACGGTGCCGGCGGCACCGAATACCAGGTGGTCACCAAGCCGGCGCTCGACCGCCATGTACAGGCGATGGCCGCTACCGGTGCTGCTGGAGTCGGCGGTGTACAGGCCGGCCGGGTCCAGCGTGAGCGGGCCATACAGCGGCTGCAGCTGTTCGATCACCCGCTCGATCAGCGACTGTTCGGGGAAGCGGCTGATCGACGCGGTGCGCGCATTGGAAACACTCAACGAAGCATCCACGCGCAGCGACCAGTCGTCGTTGCGCCAGGCCAGGCTCACCGGCACGCTCAGCGAGGCGTAGCGCTGCGGGCTGTAGTAACCGCCCTGCCCCAGCGAATAGCTGCCCAGCTCGTGCGCGTAACGCCAGTACATGCCGGTCAGGCCGACGTCCAGGCGCAGGTCCGGGCGCTGGATCAGCTTGTGGTACCCGCCGGCCATGGCGCGCGCGCGGTCGTTGTCCATAACGTTGCGGCCGGTCAGGCGGTGCCAGCTCCAGTTCGACCAGATGCCGTTGCGGCCGCCTTCGTCGTAGCCGAGGCTGAAGGTGACGCCGTTGGCGGTGACGCCGCCCCAGACGATGCCGCTGCGCGGGTCGATGGCGCCGGCCTGCGACAGCAGCGAGTTGGTCATGGGCCGCCGCGAGAGCGTGGCGCCCCAGCCGAGCCGGCCGAGGTCGCCGTTGACGGTGACGCCGCCGAGCCAATTGCCGACCGCGTAACCGGCGGGCGTATGGCCGATGTCGAGGTTCCAGCGGTCGTCGAGGGTGCGCCAGCCCACCGCGAAGCCGGCGCTGGAGTTCATGCGCTGGCGCAGGCGGGTGTCGCAGCCCGGCGCCTGCAGAGAGCTGCCGTCGGGGCGCAGCAGCGAAAGGTCGCAGCTGCCGAAGTCCTGGTCGTGGAAGCCGTTGGCGTCAGTTTCAAAACGGCGCGCATCCAGCCGCACCTGTTCCAGCCGCGCCCAGGCCAGTCCGCCGGCGAACGGCGCATCGAGGTGGACAATGCGGGTGTCGCGCGAGAGCCTGGAGATGCCCGGCGTGCCGTCGCTGCGCCGCCCCGAGTCCTGCATCACGGTCAACGTCGGGTTCTGCTGCTGGTACAGCGTTTCCACGTCGCTGCGCAGGCTGCGGCGCAGCCACTCGTCGCCGGCGGTCTCGCGGCTGGCGAAGGTAAGCGCGCGGTTGTCGCGCGGCTGCGCCTGCTGTGGCGCGATCAGCCCGTCTTCCTCCATCGCGCGGGCGTACATGTCCAGCGCCTGTTGCGGATCGCCGGCGCGCAGCAGCCGCGCCAGGCGCAGGTTGCGCAGTTCGTCGGCGTAGAGCGCGCGCTGCGCCGCCGGCAGGCTGGCGACATAGGTTTCCAGCTGGGACGGATCGGTGCGCCCGTAGAACTGCACCAGCTTGCGGATCACGTTGGCGTCGTTCGGCGCGATGCGCCGCGCGGCCTGCAGCTCGCTCCAGAGCCGCGGTGCCTGCCGCAGGCGCTCCTCCACCGCTTCGACCTCCGCATCGGCGAGCGCCCCATAGGGCAACAGTGCCAGCCCCGGCATCGACTCGAAGGCGGCATCACGCCAGTCGGCATCATCCAGCCAGGCCCGCGCCCAGCCCAGTGTTTCGGCCATGGGCAGGCCCAGATGCAGGCCAAGCAGGTGGTCCGGGCTGCATTCGACCAGCAGCACCCGTTCCCCCTGCGCGTGCAGGGCATGACCGAGCGCGACAACCATCGTCGTCACCCCGACGCCACCACGCACCCCCTGCAGGGACAGCGTGGTACTCATCGCCGCGGCTCCGCCGCCAGCTCGGCGAACAGCGGCCAGCGCGCAAGCGCCTGCGACCGCGCGCGCTGCGCGGAGAAGTCCAGGTACGGCAGCTCCGGCATCTGCAGGTGCTCGCGCAGGATGTCGATGTCATCCAGTACCGAAGTCAGGTTCATATCCGGTCCGATCGTCATCACCGTTTGTCCTCCGGGTAGGGCGTCCAGTCCTGGCCCTTGAGCTGCAGCCACGGCTTGCCGTCGTACTCCATCACCTTGGCGCCTTCGTTCTCCGACACCGACGGGGTCGTCGGAAGCCCCTGCAGCAGGCCGTCCCAATTGCGCTCGCCGGCGCTGGCCTGGGCGTTGAGCGCATAGATCCGCGCCACCAGTTCGGACAGCGCCAGGTAGCTGCTCGGGGCGGTCACGTGCCGCGGACCGGCCGCAGCCGGGATGCCCATGCCGACCAGCTTCACCCCCACCGGGACGTGGGTGATGGACGGGCTGGGGATTTCGCGCATGCGCGGGATCTGCATGCGGTCGCCGTGCAGGGCCGCACTGTGCTCGGGCACCACCACCTCGCGGCGTCCGTTCTTCTCCAGCACGTCGATGAACCCCTGTAGGTCGCCCAGCATCATCTGCGCGCGCCTTAATGTCAGTTGCTCACCGCGACATTGACACAGAACACTTCCACAGCGCATGTAGAACGTCACATTCATTTTTGTGATGAATGGGTAACCATAGCCGCCCTTGTTCAGGGCGCTGGCGGCAACCCGAATACCTGCCGTAGATAGGCCAGATATCCCGGGTCGTCACACATGCTCTTGCCCGGCGAATCGCTCAGCTTGGCCACCGGCTGGCCATTGCAGCGGACCATCTTGATCACGATGTTCAGCGGCGTCGGGCCGAGGTCGTTGGTCAGGTGGGTGCCGACGCCGAACGCCAGCTGGCAGCGGTCGCGGAAATAGCTGTACAGGCGCATCACCTTCTCGATGTTCAGGCCATCGCTGAATACCAGGATCTTGCTGGCCGGGTCGGTGCGATTAGCCTTGAAGTGCTGCAACATCCTGTCGCCCCATCTGAAGGGGTCGCCGGAGTCATGCCGTACACCGTCGAACAGCTTGCAGAAGTACATGTCGAAATCGCGCAGGAACGCATCTATTCCGACCACGTCCGACAACGCGATGCCCAGATCGCCGCGATACTCGCGCGCCCACGACTCCAGCGCCGCCACCTGCGAGTCACGCAGACGCGGCCCCAGCGCCTGGAACGCCTGCAGATATTCGTGCGCCATGGTGCCGTGCGGGGTCATGCCGTAGATGCGGGCGAAGTGCACATTGCTGGTGCCGACGAACTGCGGCCCCAGCGCATCCCGCAGCAGCGGCAGCATGTGGCCGTGCCACTGCCGCGAATAGCGGCGGCGGCTGCCGTAATCGGCCATGCGGCAGTTGTCGAAGCCCGGCGTATCGCGCAGCAGCGCCGCCTTGGCCTGCAGGCGGCGCTCGCCTTCAGCAAAATCCGGCGTCGTGGTGTTGCGGAACCAGACCTCGTTGATGATCGCCAGCAACGGCACCTCGAACAGGATCGTGTGCAGCCACGGCCCGGTGATATCCAGCTCGATCTCGCCGGGCACGGTTTGTGAGGCGCGCAGGTCGATGTACTTGCGGTCCAGATGGAACAGGCCGAGGAAATCGATGAAATCCGGTTTCACGAAACGCAGCCGACGCAGGTAGTCCAGCTCTTCGGCGCTGAAGCGCAGGCTGCACAGGTGGTCGATAGCGGCGTTGATCTGGTCGAGGTAACGCGCCAGATCGATGCCGGGCGTGCGGCACTTGAAGCGGTACTGGACGAGGGCGCCGGGATGCTGGTGCAGCACCGCCTGCATCATCGTGAATTTGTAGAGGTCGGTATCGAGCAGGGACGGGATGATCATGGGCGCATTATGCGCCGCCCTCCCCTGCGCACCGCGTGCAGGACGCGCCCGGCCCGGGCCGGACGCGCGCATGGCCGTTTATTCGTCGCCAGCGTAGGGCGAGCGCAGCGGCCGCGGCTGCTTGCCCAGGCCCGAGCCAAGACGGTCGAGCAGGAAACGCAGGTAGAGATTGGTGCCGAGCTGGCGGTAGTCGCGGGCATTGTTGAATTCCATGCGCCCGCCCAGGAACAACTGCGAGGACAGTTGCCACTCGGCCGCTGCACTCAGGTTGTAGGACACGCCGGTCTTGGTTTGGCCGTCATAGACCGGCGCGACATAGCGCGTGGTCAGGCCCAGCAGCGCCGCCAGCGATGCAGCGTCGTAGGCCTCCTGTTGCATCACCGGGTCCAGCGGGAAGTAATCCGCCGGGTCTTCCTTGAAGCTCTGTACGCCGACGCTGGCATCGATCTGCCAGGCCAGGCGCTGCGCGGCGTCGCGCCCGTTCCAATGCAGCGGCACGCTCACGTCCACGTAGCGCTGCGGACTGAAGTAGCCGCCGTGGCCATAGGTGAAGCCGCTGAGGTTGCGGTCGTATTGCATCGCGGTCAGGTTCAGGCCCGCGGTCAGCGACTGGTTCGCCGTTTCCAGCGCATGCACGTAGATCCCGGCGCCCAGTTCCTGGCGGTCGTTGTCGGCCACGTGGGTGCCCTGCAGGCGATGCCACGCCAGGCTCGCGTAGCCGCCGAGCAGGCCGTTGTCGACGGTCGCGGCCATGCGTGCGCCGGTCGCGGTGACGCCACCCCATTGCAGGCCGTTGCGCGGATCGCTCACCCCGGCGAAGGACAGCAGGCTGTCGGTGACCGCACGCCGCGAAGCTTCGCCCGACCAGGTCAGGGTGTCGCCGATCTGGCCGCGGTAACCGAGGCCGCCGACGATGTTGGATTCGCCAAAGCCCAGCGGCGTGGTGCCGACATCGGCGCTGAAACCGCCCTGCTGGAACCCGACCGACACGCCGGCGCCGCTGGCGTCCTGCGATCCCAGGCGGCGCGCGCCGGCGGCATTGGCCACCATCGCGTACAGCGTGTCCTGGAAGGCCAGCGGGGTCTGCGAAGCGCTGCTGCCGCCAGCCAGGGCCTTCAACTGGGCCTGTTCGGCCGCGCTGAGTCCACGCAGCAGAGCGCTGTTGCCGAGTACCTGCCGGGCGATGTCGGCGATCGGCGTATTGCCCAGGTCGCGGCCGAGCATGTAGTCCGGCAGCGGATCGGCATACAGCAGTTCCAGCGTGGCCTGACGGCGCTCGGCCGCGGTGAGTGTGGCGTCGGTCTGGTTGAACAGCTCCTGGTAGCGGCCGTTGTCCAGCGCACGCTCGTAGATGAGGTTGCGGGTCGCGGTGGTGGCGCCGTTGGTCAGCAGGGTCTGGTACAGCGACGATCCGACTAGGTCGTCGACCGGGGCCCGGTCGGCGGCGAGCGCGCCGGACAGGGCCAGTTGCGGACCTGCGCCGAAACGGCTGCTGGAGGCGTAGGCGGCGTCGGCGCGGCCGGCATCCAGCACCGTCGGCGTCACCGAGACCTGGAGCTTGCCGTCGCCGACGGCGAAGCGGGCTTCCAGCGGCACCTGCAGATCGGCCAGCTGCCCCAGCCCGGCCTCGCCGTCGCGGCTGCGGTAAGC